>CAZUXM010000136.1:0-1522 GCA_964624635.1 uncultured Candidatus Competibacteraceae bacterium | reverse complement strand
CAAGTTTAAGTCTGGTTTACAATAGATAATAGAGTTCAAATAAAACCCTTACAATAAGGGTTTTATTGTATATAAAGAATATAAGTATATGACCAAAAGATATATTGTGCGACATATAGATAATTATCTATTCATATAATCCATCTATAACAAAAGCACCTGAGAGGTGCTTTTGTTTATCCCTTCCCTTTGATACAGTCATCAATAGCTTGAACCATGCTGTTATAGAGATTAACCGATGTTCTTAATTTATCTCCATACGTATTATATTTTTTAACAAGTTCATTATGATCATCAATAAGTTGATTATAGTCTTGGGTAGAAATATGACCATCTGGAGAATTGTCATATTCCCCTATCTTTTGCTTTTTAATCTGTATTTGGTCATGAAGCGACTCTGTAGTAATTCGTAACCCGTCAATTGTTTTTTTAAGATTTGAATCAACTTGCGGACAGCTGGTTCTGGGTGTTCCAAAATGCTGTGTGATAAGTTTAGTAGAGGTAGCACCAATCGTTCCTTGAGCAATATCAATTCCCATGTCACGAAAATCAGGATTCAGAATATTTTTTCTATGACGAGGACTTTCCATCCAAGCATCAACGACTTCTTTACTGGTAATGAAATTACCCATAGCAAGATTTTCGGCAATTCTTACGAATGAATAATTACTCATATCAAAGAATGTATCAAAGTTTGCGCCGGTGATTGGATTAGTATGTTCAAAATAATCATAGGTAACCATATCTGCATTTTTTAAATGCGCACTGGTGTTCAGGTCCGTATTTAATTTTAGTGGAACTAATCCATGATTACTGCGGTTTTGGTTAACATACCAAAGAATATTTTCTTGAGATAATACTAATGTTTTATTTGATTTTTCTTCTAATGAAGATACTACCTCCTCCTCATTATTCATTAAGGGTGATTGAAGAACCGAGCCTAAAAGATTGTCTGATGTACTATGTGCAGAAGATGAAGTATTAAAATATTTATGAATAGTTAAATACCCTGCAACAGGTATAATTAATAAGAATGCAACAATAAGAGTCTTTTTTTGAGGAAAATTCATAGAATTTATGGACACCGGGACGATTTTTGAAGACCTTGAGCAAGGGCATCAGATTCACTGGTAAAGTATACACGATTTTCTTCTTTTATTCTAGTGTACGCAGTACAGTCTTTCGAATAGTAAACACTTCCTGTTTTTGAGGCTACTATTTCAAATATTTTGACAGGTTCCCTTTCTGGTACTGGTTCTGACTGTTTTTGGTCAATAACAGGTGTTTTTACTGTCATCAGTGGTGGATAAATAACATGGGCGCTAGATTTTTTCTGCATAAAAGACCTTTCCAGGGTTATTCCTAGGAGAAATAGACAGGTATGACTGCCTAAAAACACTAACAAAATAAGCATTTTTTTAACCCTCTGTCCCCTCTTGATTTGTAAAATGATATCTGGTATACTCATGAAACGTTATTATTAGGTAATAAACATGATAATCATACCAAACTAGGCTCAAGA
>CAZUXM010000135.1:0-1873 GCA_964624635.1 uncultured Candidatus Competibacteraceae bacterium | reverse complement strand
ATCATTATAGCTCATGGTTGAGGTATAATCTTTACTTACGGTACCACCATTTCCTGCAATGGTAGTTACCAATACAGATGCGTTTGGAGTTTCATTATAAGGTGTTCCGTTAGGAGTTGTTCCAGGATCTGCTGCATCATGAACGTGTATGTTATAATCTTCACCATTCATGGTTCCGTTTAAGGTAACAGTTACTGTAGTTTGATTTCCATTTTCAGTTAGTTTTACTGTAGCAGTTAAGCTGCCATGTGAACCGCTGTATGCTGTTCCGGCACCCAATTGACCTGTATTAAATGCATAATCCGTACTTTTTGTCATAGGCTCTTTTTCGCAAGAGGTCAATACTATTGCTGTTGATGCTACAATAGCCATAGATAAAATTCTTAGTTTCATAAATGTGTGTTTTTGTTATTAGTTAAAGTATATACGTTATTTTAAAAAGATTGGATTTTTGTCTGCTCATTTCTTTGAAAACCAGTTGAATAGGAGTATTATCTATGTTCTCAAGATCCATAGGGTGTGGTACATCGTAAATGAATAACACATATTCATTTATGATAAAGAATTATTTCTTCTTATTAAGTTTATTTGGGGTTGTTTTTTTTTCTTGCAAACATGAACCCAATTTGCCTGCAAAAGATTGTAAAGTAATTGGAGTTACTTATGAGAATTACGTAAAGTTTGTAATAGAAGATAAATGTTTAGGTTGTCATACCAATAATTCTATTATACCCTATCAAGATTCCTATTCTCAGGTGCAAGCCATTGCATTGGATGGAAGACTAAAAAATGTTTTATTAGGAACGCAGGGATATCCTATTATGCCATATCAAACCACCGGCTTAGATCCATGTGTAATTGATAATATTATTTCATGGATTGATAATGGAGCACCTGAAATGTAACCAGATTATATAATAATTATCATTCTTAATGATTTATAGGTTTAAATTTATCTAGGTCATCCTGCCCAGTTTTCTCTATCCAAACTTCTAAAAGTAATGGCTTCTGCAATATGTTCGGGTTTGATGGTAATACTCCCATTCAAATCGGCAACCGTACGAGCCACTTTCAAAATTCTATCATAAGCACGGGCAGATAGCTTGAGTTTTTCCATAGCAGCTTTTAGCAAATTAGTACTCACTTGATCTATATTGCATATTTCACGGAGTTGTTTACTGGTCATCATAGAATTACTGTATATCCCTTCACATTCTTTAAAACGTTCAGCTTGAATTTGTCGTGCAGTTAAAACCCGTTCTCTGATAATTTCACTGGATTCTCCTTTGCGTTTATCTGATAGTTCATCAAAATTTACAGGAGTTACTTCTACATGAAGGTCTATTCGATCTAATAATGGACCGCTGATTTTATTAAGATATTTTTGTACGATGCCGGGTCCACAAACGCAATCTTTATCAGGGTGATTGTAGTTCCCACAAGGGCATGGATTCATACTGGCAACCATCATAAAATTAGCTGGATATTCAATAGATGCTTTAGCTCTTGAAATGGTTACTACTCTATCTTCTAATGGTTGACGTAATACTTCTAATACGGATCGTTTAAATTCGGGTAATTCATCCAGAAATAAAACACCATTGTGTGCCAATGAAATTTCTCCGGGTTGGGGGTTTCCTCCTCCACCTACGAGAGCAACATCACTAATGGTATGATGTGGAGCTCTAAAAGGACGCATGGATATCAGCCCTTTGTGTTTTCCTAATTTACCGGCTACCGAATGTATTTTAGTAGTTTCTAAAGCTTCGTGTAAACCCAACGGAGGTAAAATAGTGGGAATACGTTTTGCCAACATGGTTTTTCCTGCACCCGGCGGACCGATGAGTAAAACATTATGTCCACCTGCAGCGGC
>CAZUXM010000134.1:0-2499 GCA_964624635.1 uncultured Candidatus Competibacteraceae bacterium | reverse complement strand
AGCTATCCTTACCTAAACCGGCAATTACCCCTTTGGCATGAGCTGCCATCATGGATACATGCCTGTATGATTCACGGGCATATACATTGGAAATATGCACTTCCATATAGGGTTTATTCACAGCCCTTAAAGCATCGGCGATGGATACAGAGGTATGGGTATATCCTCCGGCATTGATTACAATACTATCCCCTTTAAAAGATTGTATTTTGTTGATTAACTCCCCTTCTACATTTGATTGATAAAACTCAAAATTCACTTGCGGAAATGTGTTTATCAATTCGGTCTCAATATCTTTCAGGGTAAAGCTTCCATAAATATCCTGTTCACGTTTTCCCAATAGATTTAAATTAGGTCCGTTAATAACTAAGATATCCATGATTAATAATTTTTTTGTTAAAGTTATACTTTTACTTCGATAATTGTGCATGAACTTTACCTATTACCATAATGGCTTTAAGGCATATCTTCGTTTAGAGAAGTCCCTCTCCTCCAATTCGGTGGAAGGATACTTAAGGGATATTGCTAAACTTTTTGAGTATTTAAATGAACGTGGTATTGGTCCTGTTGATGCCGGACTAAAAGAACTCTCAGGTTTTGTTCAACATTTGTATGATATGGGATTGGCAGCAACTTCACAAGCCAGAGTTATATCAGGTATCAGGGCTTTTTATCGGTTTCTGAAATTAGAAAATGAGATTAAAGATGACCCCTCTGCCCTACTTGAACTTCCTAAACTAGCTCGTAAACTTCCTGAGTTTTTATCTATAGAAGAGATCAATGCATTGATTGATCAAATTGACTTGAGTAAACCAGATGGTGAACGAAACAAAGCTATGTTGGAAACCCTTTACTCCTGCGGGTTAAGGGTAAGCGAATTGGTTGAACTAAAAATATCAAACCTGTTTCTGCAAGATCAATTTATCAAAGTAATTGGAAAAGGGAATAAAGAAAGATTAGTACCTATAGGTTCGGTAGCTGTTAAACACATCAACATGTATTTGGAGAAAGTAAGAGTACATCAAAATATCCCCAAAGGGTTTGAAGACTTTGTTTTTCTTAATAAGTTCGGGAAAAAACTATCCCGTCAAATGGTATTTTTGATTATCAAGGATCTGGCTGCTAAGGCGGGTATTAAAAAAAATATTGGTCCACATACTTTCCGACATTCTTTTGCTACTCATTTAATTGATGGTGGTGCTGACCTGAGGGCTATTCAGGAAATGTTAGGACATGCTTCCATTACTACCACGGAAATTTATACTCACCTGGATAGAAATTATTTACGTGATATAGTGCTGCAATATCACCCCAGAAGCTAATAATAAAGAGATTTAACTACCGTTTTGGGAATTTAGAACCATTTTCTATCATTTATGAAACGGATAACTATTGTCATCTTGTTGATTATTCCTATTGCCCTACAAGCTCAACAAACCAATAAAACATTTATTGTAGGTCACTTGCTCGATTCGGCCATGCAAAAGAATCATATCCATACTGAATTTAGTTTCGGTAAGGCAGGAGGTTTATTTTCACATCCCGGACCTTATAACGGCAGAAGTATCGTTATGAACTTTGAAACTAGTTTTAAAGTAGGATTCTTTCCTGTAAAAAAATTACTCGTTGGATGGGATTTTTCTCCTCAATTTTCGGTTTCTGATAAAGGATTTGAAGGGTTTCGTTGGTCAACAGGACCTTTTGTGAGGTATTATTTTCCATTGTACAGAATCACTAAAAAGAATGAACTTAAATCACCTGTAGCGTTATTTGTATTCTTTAATTATCATCTGGGGCAATACAATCCAATGGTTCTTGATCGTCCTTTTGATGGAAGGTTTACTCACGGGTTTTCATTAGGACTGGGGCTTACTTTTAAATTAAAAAAGAACCTATGTTTAAATATGGAGTTTGGTCCCCGATATGATTTTTTATCAGAAGAATTCAGTCATTCAGGCTTGTCATACTTATTTAAAATTGGACTTAGCTATAGTTTTGCCACTAAAAAAGATATAGCAAATAAAAAGTATAAAAAGATTAATGCAGCGATGAAATAAGTTAGTGGGATATTTATGGAAGGTACATAGATACAGGTATTGAGAAAATACCTGTATTTTTTATACCTTTACCCTGTGGAGTCAACATACATTAAACAAACCCGTGAGTATGTAGAAAAACTTTTTGCTGAAAAGTTACCTCAAGAGCTCTCTTTCCACGATTTTGCTCATACAGAAGAAATTGCAGATGCTGCAGAAGAAATTGGTACCGGAGAAGGGCTTTCTGAAAGTGAGTTAGAAATTGTAATCATTGCAGCCTGGTTGCATGATATAGGTTATGTTGAACAATACATAGGTCATGAAGAAGAAAGCCAGTTCATGGCAGAAGAGTTTCTAAAAAAAATTGGGTATCCCGAAGAAAGGATATCTATTATTAAAAATTGCATCATAGCCACCAAGTACCGTCATGAGGCTAAAAACATTTTAGAATCAGTAGTTACTG
>CAZUXM010000133.1:0-2519 GCA_964624635.1 uncultured Candidatus Competibacteraceae bacterium | reverse complement strand
TATTAGATAATTTTATGAAAAAAAATCGTAATTTAAATCAAACAATAAATACATTTTGGTCTCCCAATTTTAAATTAGGAGCCTATTATTTCCGTCAGAATTTTTATGCAGGTTTTGCAGTAGGAAATATTCTAACAATACAATTACCTAACTATATGAATCCTGAACCACAAATTACTACTAACTTTCAGGATGTGCATTTTTACATTAATGCTGGTTGGCAGAAAAAATTTCATCACGATACCTGGAAGTTCCAGCCTTCAGTACTCATTAAACAAATTGCAGGATCTCCAACACAATTTGATGTAAACGTACAGTTTTTATACCATGAGGCTTTTGGTTTTGGGGTTAGTTACCGTTCTCTTAATACATTGTTATTTCAAATCAATTATACACATAAAGATGTTTTCCAAATTGGTTATGCCTTTAATATGGGATTAGGATTTAATAATAGAACCAACTATACAGGACACGAAGTAATGTTAGGATTTAAATTACCTAATACTAAAAACAGAATTCCGGTGGATATTCCTAGATTTTAATTGAGGCGAAAGATGAAAAAAATTATAGCAATAGTTATTTGTTTGTTGGGATTTGGTTTTTCTTATGGTCAGATTTGGCAGGAAGATGTAGCGAATGATCTGTACAATAGCAGGGATTATGTACATGCTATTGTAGAGTATGAAAAACTTATTAAGCTTAATAAGAATACTGATTTTCTTTACAAATTAGGAATGTGTCATTATTACCTGAAAGATTATAGAAAAGCTCAGGTATACCTTGATCAGGTAAAAGATAAAAAAGATGTATTGATAGACGCTTATTTGTATGATGCCATTTGTGAACATTATTTAGGCATGTATGTTGAAGCAAAAATTAATTATCAATCTTATATTGACAAAGGAGGGATAAGCCCCAATATTCTTAATTATATTAAATCTTGTGATTTTGCATTAGCTAATCAACAGTTAGTAGAAAGATTAGAGCTTGATACAGCTCGAATCAGAGTAGATGGTTTGTATTTGGGGGGAGCATGGCACAATGGTAAATTAGTGTATTCAGAGCCAGATCATGTACATGATAAAAATAAAAAAACGGTGTATCCTTATTACAAAGTGAATGATGTAGAAGGTGAAGTGGTAAATGAGAAAGGTGAGCCTTTGTTTCATCAGTTTTATACAGGAGGACTTTGTTTTACTTCTGATGGTAAAGAAGTATACTTCACCCGTAACGAATCAGATGAAAAGTTTATTAAGAAAAAACATTTCGAAAAACATCAGATTAGTACTGATGGAGTAAATACGTTAGGTATTTATAAAGCATCTGTAAGTCATAATAAATGGACTAATATTGAACATTTGGGTTTTAATAGTATCGATCACTCATGTATGCATCCTTATATTACCCCTGATGGAAAAAAATTATTCTTCTCTTCCAATCGTAAAGGGGGCTTTGGTGGGTATGATTTATATTATGTACAAAATATTGGCGGAACCTGGAGTGAACCTATTAATTGTGGTAAATATATTAACTCTTTGGATGATGAAATGTTCCCTCATTTGTTAAATGATACTACTTTGTATTTTTCTTCCGATGGACATGTAGGTTACGGCGGGTCGGATATTTATTATAGTGTTAAGCGTGATAATATGTGGCAAACACCTGTGAATGTAGGTTTACCATTGAATTCAAGTAAAGATGATTTTGCATTGATATTTGCGGGTGATGATAAAAAAGGATTTTTTGGATCTGATAGATATACAGATCCGGGTAAAGATGATATTTTTTCATTTACCATTAAGCCTGATCTTATTATTGGTCGGGGAGTTGTGTTAGATAAACTGACTTTAAAACCAATTCCCGGAGCCCATGTAAAAATTCACACACCAGATTCAATTATAGAGGTTTTAGCAGATGAGAATGGAAAATTCGAATGGGATTATTTTGTACACCATCAAACGTATCATATAGAGTTTAAAGCAGATAAATATGAGCCTGAGGCGATGGATTTTGAGGCAGACACTTCGATTACATTACACCTTGATAAAAAACTGGAACCTCATTTGGAAAAAAACATGGTGTTTACTTTTAATGACATTTTGTTTGAGTATAATAAAGCCGATTTGTTGAATGAATCAAAACTTATTTTGGATAGGTTAGCTGAAGTGCTATTACATTCCGGGGCAAAAGTGGAATTAAGTGCTCATACGGATGCCCGTGGTTCGGATAAGTACAACTTAACTCTTTCTCAAAAGCGTGCATTAAGTGCCGTTAATTATTTAATTACGAAAGGGGTTCCCGTAGATAAAGCTATTGGGATTGGATATGGTGAAACCAAACTCAAAAATAAATGTGATGATGGGATTACCTGTACCGAGGAAGAGCATACGTTGAATAGAAGGGTGGAAATAAAAATTATTGAAGTAGGTTCAGTTACACAATAGATGAAAAATTTCATACCCTACATAGCTGTTTTATTCTTTTTCATTTCATGCTCTCCATTGATTGTGAATGTGGAT
>CAZUXM010000132.1:0-2767 GCA_964624635.1 uncultured Candidatus Competibacteraceae bacterium | reverse complement strand
ATTGATTGATAGGATCTCGAATAGTTATGTAAAGTATGCAGGTTGGTATAAATAAAACCTACAGATGAAATTCTTTCTTAATAATCATCATAATCAATTGCTGAAGAGATAAGATCACAAAAATACTGGCTATGATAATATCTGTCCAGAAACGAAACTGGCGTAATTTGGAAGCAATCACTTTACTTAATACCCCATAAGTAAGGAATGCCAGAAAAGTACCGATGGTGGTTCCTGCTACATATACAAAAATGGAGGACCAGGTATCTTTTAATAATCCTTCACTTTCTGTTTTAGCTGCCAGAAAAATAAAAAATGGGATAGCTATAGGATTTAATATTCCTACCAATAACCCTTTTCCAAAGCTACCAATACGTTTTCCTTTATTGTCTCTGTCAATATTGAGTTTTTTATCACGATAAACCTTGTATGCTTTACGATAATAATTGATTGACATGATAATGAAAATAGGGATGATGGCTATTTTGATGTATACCTTAATATTTTCATTAGCCAGGAACCAGGCCGAAAACTTAGTACCAATAAATGATTGTGCAAACTCAACAATACAGGCAGCTAGTGCTAAAATAATTCCATACTTTAAACCCTTGTGTGCCGTGGTATCAAGTACACTCAGATTAATAATACCCGGCGGCAACGAAAAAACATAGCTCCACCAGAGCCCCCATAAAAATGATAAAAGGTAAAAATTCTCTATCATGACTCTGCCAATATACGATAAGCTTTTCTCATTTTCAAATGAGCTTTTATCTCAGTAGTGGTCATGTATTTTACCCCTTGTTTATGGTTATATACTGATATTTTGTACACCTTTTTATATTGGTTAATCAGGTCGCGCCAAGCCCACCATAATTTATAATTGGGATCATACATATGAGCAGGTTCGGCACCTACACCATTCAATTCTACAATAAAAATGTTTTTACCTTGTTTAAGGTCATCCATGCTGGTGGTGCGTAAATCATACCTGCATAAAAACACCCCGGGAATCTGATTCGTGATTTCATCAAACACTTTGTTTAATTGATCATCAATGAGGTGATTGCCATTAATAAATTTAGTACCTCTGGCATGATTCCCTATGGGTTCCAATTCAATTTTTTCTCCTTCTTTAATAATCTCTCCCATTCTATGACTGAATTTTGCATCCAGTTTTTCCCATTGTAAAATGGCCCGGTCATTTTTTTCAATCAACTCTCTTAATGTTTTTTTGCCATCTCCTTCAATAAATAAAAATTCTTTTTGTACTACAGAGAAAACTTTACCTGTTTTTTCCCACGGGTATCTGTAATAATATATTCCCATTTCAGCAGGGAAAGTGCAATAAGGTTGAATCAAATAATCTACTTTGTTTTTTATAATATAACTTTCTAATTCCAGTTCCGTTTGAATTTTAGCTACCTGAAATCCTTTCTCTCCTCTGTCGGGTTTACAAATAATTGGGAATGTAAGGTCATTTTCTTTTAGTATATTTAATACTGAATGCAGTGATGAGCCTGTTTTAATGTATAGGGTGAGTGGTTTTAGATGATTTGGGATAATATTAAAAATTTCAATTTTTGATTCCCCCAACATTCCTCCGGTTTCAATTCCGGGGTTAGATGCACTCCAAAACCAAGGGCTTCTTGCTTTAATGGTAAGCCATATATAATAGATATATAATGGAAAGTATACAGCCCATGATGGCCAGTATTCCCAATGAAATAACCGAATAAAAAATCTGCGAGTATGAAGTCCTTTCATTGTGGTATTAATCAACTAAGCTGTATTTTTCTTTCTACATCATGTCCACTTAATAGATCATGATATTTCATTTCAAGTTGATTGTTGGTTTTTTTTATACTGGTAATACTTACTGTTTTTACCATAGGTAGTTCTAATAAAAATCCATCTGGATTTTTGTAACCATGAAAATGTTCAATGGCATCTACAGTAATGTTTTTTTGTTCTTCTATCCAATCCTGAAACTTCCATTCTTTTTCTGCTGCAGTATCTTCATCATACAAAGTACACGATGACCAGAGTACCGGTTCATCATCATATATTTTGAAAGATCTTTCTTCTCCATCCCAGCGCATTTCATACAGCATGTTATTTTCTACCATGAGTAAGGTGAAATTTTCAACACCCTTTAAGTCTACTTTATTATGAAATGTAATAGCAGAGTTGTACGAAAAATACTCCATTACTATGAGCCCCCTGCTTCTGCTATACGGAGGTTCATGTTTGTGTTTTTTAAATGCGCCATTAAGTAAACATGCTACACGACCATCCCCTGACATAGCTATCCAACTACCGCCAGCTTTTGAATCTTTAGGACAAATAATCGTTTCTTTTTCGTGAATAGTAATTTGATTTCCCGGTTCAAGAGTAACTCTTTCAGGATTTTCATCACGGTTTGAAGTAAGAATAAAATTGCCCGAGCCTAAAGGTACATAGCTTACTGTGCACATTGATTTTGATGGAATTTAATGGTAGATGGAGCTACCCCAAATTCACTTTCAAGTACAATATGAGGAGCAGCATTGTTAACGCCTATCTTGATAAGGGCCATGTGGTGTATGGTGTGTTCAAGGTTATATACTACCTCTCTTTTTACATTTGAAACAACAGTATCAACAACATTGTTTTGAGTATCATAACTCATGTGCAGTTCAATAGTATCATCTAGATTTATTTTGTTCAATTCTACAATGATATTTTGAACAGCCACAGCTGCTAACTCAGGATCATTCTCAATATTTTT
>CAZUXM010000131.1:0-2845 GCA_964624635.1 uncultured Candidatus Competibacteraceae bacterium | reverse complement strand
AGTTTTGTCCATGGCCATTCCCATTTTTAACAGTTCCATTTCGTAACTCTTGGTTTCTCCACCCATCACATCACCTGTTGAAAGTTGTTGCTGCACAAAAATTGGTTTCATGTCTTTAAACATTTCGATGTCCACATTAAATGAATCCCTGCAGATTTGTTTAATCTCGTTATAAGTGGTTTCATCGTACAGGTCTTTTAATTCTTTGTCTTTCATCTTAGCCATTTTCATCACTTCCAGTTGACCAAGAATATCAGTCATGTTTACTTCCATTATTAAGTTCTCACAACTTTTTAAAGCTTTGGTATAGTATTTAGGAAAAAAATAATCTTTGGCCGGTATTAGGTGAATGGTTCCCAGTAAATAGGATTTCTTTTTTAAACCATTTCCACTTATTTCCCATAGGAGTCCTTTACCAAGAGCAGGAGAATTACTCTGAGAAAATAGACCCACTACTGAGCTAACAAATAAAAATAAGAGGGATAGTATTTTATATTTCGTTTTCATCTAGAAATTAAACTTTAATTTTTTATCATTTATGGAGTAAACCAATATACAAACTTTAGTTGGATTCCACGGGTCTTTTCCATCACAGGATCAATACTTATGTTTTCAGAATATACCAAAAATATATCACTCATGGGGGCGAACCTCCATTGAAAACGACTGTAAATATTCATATTATTGATTTGTGTATTAAATTGGATAAATGTAGTCCAGAAGATATTCTTTGGAAATGTAAATTCAAGTTTAGGACTAATTAACATCAAGTGAGCTTCTCCATAGGGTTCGGGTAACCAAATTTCATTACGTGTAAAATTGATTCCTATATTTCCAAATGGTTGAATACGATAGTTCATACTTGCAGTATAGGATAATTTTTGACCATTAAAAAAACTACCGTAGGTTAGTTCTGCAAAAAAGGTAAAACGCTTTCGGGCATTACTTGTATAGTTAACAGTAGCGTCTCGATAATGATAGGGTCCTTCGGGTAAAGGAATTAGAGTACTTCCGGTAACATCAATAGGGAAGAGGAGGGCCGTAAAGTATTCGGTATAGTTAAAATTGAGAGTAGAGGTATTATAAAACTCAAATTCTGTAAAAAAACGAACCATCATATCATTAGGTTTGAACACAGAATCAGTATACATACTATGATAAATTCCCGGAGTAATTCGATATAAATATTTTGATTTTGGAAAAAAATTGTATTCAATCGATGGTTCCAAACGCCAGTAACTAAGTTTTATCGTTGTATCTTTTTGCTGATTGTAAAAAAACTGGCGTGGCACAAAGCCAGTTTCAGCGTTATAGTTTTTTCCTACATATTCATGGTTCCAGGCAATGCTCAATTTTTTTGTATTATATGCTACAAATGATGCATGTGCAAAGGCATTGTCATTGTTTTTTGGGCTAATACTATGATGAAAAAAGAATTTGCCAATCCATTTATTGTCTTTTGATTGAAGATCATAATCAATACCTACTATCCGATTATAGTCAGTTTCGGATATCTGACTATCCTGGAACCCTTGTCGGTTAACAAATAGAAATGAAATATTGCTTCTACCAAATGCCTGCCATTGCACCGCTGCCACTGAATAGTTTTGTGCTTCTACTCCCAGTGATGCTCTTCCGGCAGTTTGAATATTCATGGCACCTATCCGGATATTTTTACTCAATTTACCACTTAGCCGTGCACCGGCTATGATGGGTACTTGTTCACCATTAGCAATTCCAATTCTTCTTGAAAAAAACGGTCGTATTTTACTAAAACCAAAACGTGAAAATATATCAGAGTTCTCAATAAAAAATTGTCGTCTTTCAGGAAAAAATATACTGAAGCGTGTTAAATTGGTGACCTGTTGATCAACATCTACTTGCGAAAAATCAGGATTAAAGGTAAGATCAAGATTGAGTGAAGGAGTTATCCCAATTTTAATATCTCCACCAAAGTTATAATTCCAGGTAATACCATTATCTGTAGTTTGGTTAAAGCCTCCAATGGCATAAGGAATGATGGAGGTATTAACTTTTGGCTTAGGAGGAATGGTATCCCATCTGAGCTCACCCGTATAAGCCAATGATTGATTATTAAAGTTAAAAGGAACTTTATTCCATACGGATATTTCATTATCGCCGGGAGTACTACGCATGAAATTTATTCGCCATAAATTGGTACCATATTTATAACGAATTGTTTTAAATGGGATTCTCATTTCAACAGTCCACTTTTCAGGTTCTTTTATAACTGCACTGGTCCATTTATTATCCCAGAGATAGTTGGCCTCAAAATTCCCTCCGTATTCAATTAGTCCTTCACGTTGATTACCATAAGGACTTACTCCAAATAAAAAACCATTAACCTTATCATTATAAGGATCGATAAATACATTAAAGCAGTCACTTCGTTTTGAGCCAAAATCACGTTTGAGTGATTCTACAATATATTTTTTACCTGGGTTTTCGTAACAGATGGCACTGATGTAAATGGCTTTTTTATCGTAGGTTACTTTTACTATCGTTTGGTTACGAGCCTGACAAGTATCAAAAGGAAATTGTTGATGAAATTGTGATGCAGTTTCACAAATAGTCCATATATTTTCATTGAGTTTACCATCAATGGTAATGGTTTCCGAAGTCTCAATAATACCAAGTGACTTGATATTGTTTTCCTGGGCATGAATTAGTCCGATGCTTAGAAATAATAATATAAAAGGTTGGTAAAAGGGCTTCACTGCAAGTATTAAACCACAAAAATCGGTAAAATGATGCAGATTTAAAGTGATTCAATAAAATCTTTTAGAAGATTAGTTTAAATACAAGGTATAATAACCCTGAAAGA
>CAZUXM010000130.1:0-2965 GCA_964624635.1 uncultured Candidatus Competibacteraceae bacterium | reverse complement strand
ATTTAGAATGGACTACCCAAATGCTTACACCATTGGCAACGCTACAAACACAGGGGTAAAACAAATAAAATATTTATTTAAATATGAGGCGTAGTTTGTAACTACGACTAAAGTTTTGGTATGAAGATACGACACTAATGTTAAGTATGATTTAACCAAATCATTAAGAAATAAAATCTTTTGTAACAAACTGTTTAAAAATAAAAATCAAAAAACGAATGTTTCTATGTGTAGTTTGCAACTACACATTGTTTGGCGGCGATTTATAATCGACATAAAGCAAACTAAACCTTCTTTATTTTCACCAATCCTTTCATATCCGCATAGTCCATGGCGCTGCTATAGGGATAATAGATAGCATCCGTAACCAATCCGGCACGTACCGGATTTTCGTGAATATAATTGAGAGTGATATCAATTTGCTCAGAATTAAATAACTGTTTTGCATGATTCTCGTGTGTCCAAAACTGGTAACCATCATTTCGTGCATTCATTCTGCCACGAAGGTTAAATTGAAATAACATCCAATCTCTTCGGCTTTCAGGAAATTCTTTAATAGATTCAATAATGGCTTTACTGGTAAATTTTTTAAAATCACGAACAACTGATGAAAGGTCTTTTTCATGCATCACAATAATATGAAGGTGATTACTCATAATAACCCATCCATAAATTTGTAGACCTTTGTATTGAACACAATAGTTTAGACTATTCACAATGATTTCTTTATATCTGGGTCGGGTAAAAATATCAATCCAGTTCATTACCTGAAAAGTGAGAAAATGAGGTGCTAATTGGTCATTAATTTTATAAGCATTTTCCATTGACAAGTATTTTAGCAATTGTGAATTGAATAATATACTGTTTTAAATTTAAATAAGAAAGGCGATTACAAATCGCCGCCAAGAAGCCTGTAGTTGTAAACTACAGGCAGACGTACAACTTTTTAATTGACGATAGCAGCGTGTAGTTCCCGCCACAGGCGGACAGGTGTAACTATACGTTCATTGGCGTCGATTTTTAATCGACATTAATCCAGAATCACCCTTACACTTCTATCTGCTCCCATTTTAATTTACTTTCATATACTGATGATTTGGGGAGAAATATTCTGCCAATGGTCTTTTTAAATTTCAGGTCCATTTTTCGGTAAAAAGTATTGAAATGGTTTCCTCCGGCTTTGAATACTTTTCGGTTACCTATGTATACCATACAAATGACCGCCATGAAAAATATTCGGTATAAATAATACCTGAACCTTTTTTGTAGGGTAGATTTATGTTGAACAATGAGATTGAGTCTTTCAAACTGATAAGTAATATGAAAAGCTTCATCAGTGAGAATGTCAGTACAGATTTGTTTTAATAACTTACATTGGGTGGCATTTTTTAATGATTGGTAAAAAATCTGAGCAGTACTTTCTACAATCAGCACGGTAAGGGTCCATAGTTCCATATTGGTATTGTAATACCGTACCCGGCGAAAAAGACTATCTCTCCAGTCAGCTTTAATTCGGGGTACGTTAATTTGGTCGAGGTACTTGCCTAAATTTTCACCATGTTTATTTTCTTCATCAATAAATAAATATACGGAGGATAAAAACTGAGGGTCGTGAATATTGTCTGCATGTTTTTTAGAAGCGGCGATGAGGTGTGAACCGTCGGAGGTTTCAGCCAGTTGCCAGGCCTGTAAACATTTTACAATGGTCTTTTTTTCTTTGGGGGTGATGGAAGGTTCAATGTTCCAATCAATCCTTTGTTTTTTTAGATTCTCGGCAAAATGTTGTTGCCAGTATTGTGAGGTTTTCATGATATGTAGTATTTATTCAGTGATTAAAATAATGATCCAGAATAGGAGGTATTGGAGTAGAATGACGACTAAAATTGAAAGACATGCAGTTAGTACTACTGACATGATGCTTAATATTATTATCTTAATATTTTGAATGCTTCTTTTGAAAATGAGATGACTCATGATAATATTTTATTACGACGTTTATATTGATAGGTAGCATGCCTAATGATGTATACCCACCAGGCGAGGAGGAGTAGGACGATACCTAAGAGTAGTACATACACTTTATTTTTCATAGCTTTTTATTTTACGCGGTTGTATCGACGGACCATGGTCCGTCGTTATTTTTATTAGGTATGCTTGTTTCAGGCTTACTGTTAAACTTGATAATACAGTATATTTCATTTACCAACAGTATCAATACGGGCAATAATGCATAATAAGGGAATGCCAGAACTACCATATAAATAGCTGGAGTAAAAACGACTAGACACCCATAAAACCCTATTAAAACGAACCTTATCCCAAAACATATACATAGGAATATTCCATAACATAAAAAGATTACTGAAACAACCTTTTGTATTTTACTCATTTTTTTTTTGAATTTTCTTGAAATAAAATAGATGGATACTATTATTGGAACTGAAATAATTGAAACAAAATATTTCCAGTCGAATTGTGGTTTTTCAATATCAAAGTCATCGAGGAGATGGTAACAAATAAGCCCTTCTAATGGCATTAAAGTGAGTAATAGCCATTCTCTATATCTTATTTTATGTACCCTTCCATAAGTTGATTCAGTATTGATTCTTTTTAGTATTAAAGCATACGGGATACTCGGTATAAGTATCAAAATAATAATCATTATCATAAAGAATTCCATGTATAGTCCGTTTTTTATTAATATGTTCTTGATGAGACATAGTCCCTTTTTGCGATGGATGTGAAAAGATCTTTAGTAAGAGTAGAAATGTATCGACGGGGCGTGCCCCGTCGATACATGCCCACGTTACTTTATTTAATCATTACTTTTATTTTCTTTTAGCTCAAACTTATCTTCATCACTGTTGTTTTTACTCCAGCTTATTTTTCGTGAAAAAAACATTACCAACGAAAGGATAAAGAATAAACCAACGCTTCCTGCAATTAATGCATAATCTTCCAGTTG
>CAZUXM010000129.1:0-3283 GCA_964624635.1 uncultured Candidatus Competibacteraceae bacterium | reverse complement strand
AATTTATGTACATCATTTTAAAAGGTGGTTCATGGTAGATGTGATGTGGACTGGTGTAGGATCAGTTTCCACAAAGTTATTAGGCTATTTGCCTGCCAAAAACTAAAAATGGGGGCTGATGATGAGCCCGGATCTTTCTTTTTTCAATGTAATAAATGGGTGTATAGTAATAAGTGGACTGATCCGGTTGATAAATTTGATTATTTAAAAGCATTCAAAGAAGTAGATTTCCCCCCTGTTTATTCTTTAACAGGAGTATCAGATCATTCATTGGGAAATTCCATTTGTGTAAATAAAATGCTCAAAGAAATTAATCCTAAAAATCTTATACATACCGATCTGGGAGTAAAAAACGGATATAAGAATAATTATGACCATATCAATATTCTTACTCATCCTGATTCAGTAAATGACCACTTCCCTAAATTATTGAATTGGCTGACTCAATTTAATTAAGCATATTTGACCTATGATCAAAGGAGTAAACATTACGAAAGAGTATAACAAATTAAAGGTGCTCAAAAACGTAAATCTTGAAATCGATAAAGGTGAGATAGTTACCATAGTAGGCAAATCTGGAGCCGGGAAATCAACTTTATTGCATATTTTAGGTACTCTTGACAGACCTACCAGCGGTGAGATATTTCTGGATGGAAAGTTATCAACCAGCTTGTCTGATTCTCAGTTAAATACATTCAGAAATGAACATATTGGTTTTGTTTTTCAATTCCATCATCTTTTACCGGAATTTACTGCCATCGAAAATGTAATGATGCCGGCATTAATCAAAAAAGCTTCCAAAAAAGAATCTGAATCAAGAGCTAAAGAATTACTTACCTATTTGGGTTTAGCTGATAGAATTCAACATAAACCGTCACAACTTTCGGGCGGTGAACAGCAACGTGTAGCCGTTGCAAGAGCCTTGATGAACAAGCCGTTAGTCATATTTGCAGATGAGCCTTCTGGTAATTTGGACACTCAAACTTCAAAAGAATTGCATGACTTGTTTTATAAACTTAACAAGGATATTGGGCAAACCTTTGTGATTGTAACACATAATACTGAATTAGCCTCTATGGCTCACCGTACCATTCAAATGCAGGATGGTAATATCATCGCTTAGCAAGTAATGATTTAAGAATATAATAAGGCATTGTTCTTATTTCTTTTACTCGCTTTGAATTTGTTTCATTATTTTTACAAGCAATATATACAAGACCCATCTTTAACTCATGAAAAAACTAGTTTTATTATCTATTCTTATTTCCTCTGTTTCTGCCTTTGCACAAATAGAAAAGGTCCTTACACTAAATCCTGTACTTAAACCATTCTACCATGGCGTAGCTTCTGGTGATCCTATGTCTGACAGAGTTATCATTTGGACTCGGGTAACCCCTGATACTGGTTGGGTGGGTCCCAAAGATGTATTGTGGAGAGTTGCTACTGATACAGGTATGACGAACATTGTTCAAAGTGGTACATATAATACCGATGCTACCAAAGACTTTACAGTAAAAGTAGATGTAGCCGGTTTATCACCTAATACTTTTTATTATTATGAATTTACTCATCATGGCTACAATTCTGTAAGAGGTAGAACTAAAACAGCACCGATAGGTAATGTTGATAGTTTACGTTTTGCAGTGGTCTCTTGTGCAAATTATGAAGCCGGATATTTTAATTCGTATAAAGTGATTACTGAAAGAAACGATGTAGATGCTATTATCCATTTAGGAGATTATATTTACGAATATGAACATGATGGGTATGCCTATAATGCTACTGCTGGCAGAATTTGGGAACCTGTAAATGAAATAACTGTACTGAGTGATTATAGAACTCGTTATTCTACTTATAGATTAGATGAAGATTTAATGAGGTTACATCAGCAGTTCCCATTTTTTAATGTTTGGGATGATCATGAATCAGCTAACGATTCGTATAAAGATGGAGCAGAAAATCATACTGAAGGCGCTGAAGGTACTTGGGTAAATCGTAAAGAATTTGCCAGACAATCTTATTTTGAATGGATGCCTATCAGACCACAATCTGCTGACAATGATTCAATTATTTACCGAGTAATTTCTTATGGCAATTTGGTTGACTTTATCATGTTGGATACACGTTTGGCAGGCAGAGATCTGCAAGTAGCTGCATCAAGTTCTGATATAGATGATACCTCCAGAACTATACTTGGTAGTACCCAATTCACCTGGTTAAAACAACAATTATCTTCTTCAACAAAACAGTGGAAAATATTAGGTCAACAAGTAATGGTGGCTCCTTTGTTAGCTGGAGGCACTCCCGTTAATGCTGACCAATGGGATGGATATAGAGCAGATAGAACCGAATTGATGAACTATGTATTGGATAGTAATATTACTGATGTTGTGGCTTTAACAGGTGATATTCATACAAGTTGGGCCAATGATGTACCTACGCCTTCTTACGTTTCATCCACAGGAGCTGGTTCAGCGTTCGTTGAGTTTGTTACAACCAGCGTAACTTCTCCCGGGCTATCTATACCGATACCAGTGTCTTTTATTTTATCTATGAATCCACATATCAAATATGCGGACTTAACAAAAAAAGGTTTTACCATTTTAGATATCAATCAAACACGTACACAAAGTGATTGGTTTTTTGTTAATACTGTTGATAACAGCAGCAACGCATATACTCAAGGTGAGCATTGGTATGTATTGGATAACGAACGTCACCTTCGTGAAGCTCTTTCAGCAGCAGTTCCTCGTCCATCAGTAATACACCTGCAGGCACCACTTTGGCCTCGTCTTTTTGGTACGGCTTCTCTTCAAACAGATGCTCAAATGGAATTGTTGAATGTATATCCAAATCCGGTAACTGATAATTTATATTTCCAGTTATATCTTAAAAATGAATCTTCAGTACTTATTCAATTAATTGATGTAAATGGAGGTGTTGTATATAATACTACTACCACTCCTCTACACAACGGACTGAATAATATTGTCGTACCTTGTACGGAGTTAGCTAAAGGGGCTTATTTCCTTAAACTAAATGCAAACGGCACTCAGCGTTCAATAAAAGTAATTAAGAACTGATTTCAAATTTCATCTGAATAAAATTGGCCAAGAAGGTACTTGTTTTTTTATCTGTCGTTTTCTTCATTTCTTTCGTGGGTTTATGGGTATTGTATTTCTATTCTCACAAAAACACCAATAAAAACAGTCCAATAATTGCTTTTATTCCTAAGCAAACTGAATTTGTAATTAAGGTACAAAAGACCTCTGGAACTTTAAAT
>CAZUXM010000128.1:1276-3843 GCA_964624635.1 uncultured Candidatus Competibacteraceae bacterium | reverse complement strand
CTCATAGTATTAATTTCGTAACGCTTGATTTACCTGTAGCTCCATCATACATTCAAGGGGTACTGTCTATTTCTGATTCTATTCAATTATATAATACAGTTAAGTGGCTCAATTGTATTGTAGTGGGTACGTCTGATTCTACTTTGGCAGATTCTATGAATAATTTAAGCTATGTTACCGATGTAAAATGGATTTTTAAGGGAGCTAAACAACAAACAGCTTTTGATTCACCAACGCCTCAAGGTCCACCGGTAAGTTTATCAGGAGCAGGTTATGGAATTGATTATGGGAAAGCCGATACTCAAAGTACCATGATGGGATTGGATTATCTACACAAAAAAAACTACCATGGTAAAGACATTATCATTGCTGTATTGGATGCAGGCTTTACCAATACAAGTGTAATTACCGGGTTTAATCATTTAAGAGATAGTTCACGAATTTTAGGCACCTATGACTTTATAAAAAATGAAGTAAGTGTTGAAGGAGATGGCAACCATGGAACCAACGTATTATCATGTATTGGAGGCTATATTCCTAACGAATTTATGGGAACAGCTCCACAAGCTTCATATTGGTTAATCAGAACCGAAGAAGGTGCGGCCGAAACTACCAGTGAAGAATATGCATGGATGGCTGGTGCCGAATTTGCGGATAGTGCAGGAGCAGATATTATTAATAGCTCGTTAGGATATACTACCTTCGATTTCCCTTCAATGGACTACACCTATTCAGATCTGGATGGAAACACTGCTGTGGTTACCCGTGCAGCCGATTTTGCAGCTCGAACCGGAATGATTGTATGTAACAGCGCAGGCAACAGTGGTGCCGCTGGATGGCATTATATTGGAGCTCCAGCCGATGCAGATAGTATACTGTCTGTAGGTGCCGTAAAAAGTAACAGAGGAAATGCCATTTTTAGTTCTTATGGACCTACAGTTGATGGTAGAATTAAACCGGATGTATCTACCATGGGTCAGCAAGCACTTACCTTGGGAGTAATTGGATACGTACAACCCAGCAATGGAACCTCTTTCTCCTCTCCTATTTTAAGTGGTGCCGTAGCATGTTTATGGCAAAAACACCCTGATAAAAGTAATATGGAAATCATTAGAGCTGTTCAGTTAAGTGCTCATCTCTATTCAACCCCCACTGATCAATACGGATATGGGATTCCTAACTTTGGGGTGGCTGATAAAATTTTACAGGATCAGGATTTTTTAGCCTATTACACTGATCAGCCCTTCACGGTTTATCCTAATCCTGTATTAGGCTCATCAATATCTTTTGATTTTTACTCCAACACCACTCAGGATGTATTTCTGGTAATTGCTGACGCTTCGGGACACGTAGTACATGAACAACAAATTAAAATGTTTGAAAAAAGTCTCCAAACATATAGTATTCCACTGCAAAAGGAATTGGCCCGAGGTGTATATGGACTTCATCTGTTTACCCAACAAAAGAATTTTTATACAAAAATTCTAAGTCAGCAATAACTTGTTTTTTTTATTGTAGCTTTATTCTACAAATTACTAACTCCAATGAAATCTACTTTTACTTCAAGTACTTTTTTACTTCTATCTGTTCTTGCGAATGCACAGATTACTATTACATCATCTGATATGCCCAATGTAGGGGATTCTGTTAGAATTAGTTTTGCCACCAGTATGATTGATGCTGCACCTACCGGTGCTAACCATACGTGGGATTTTAGCAGTTTAACTCCCAATGCACAGGATGTACAAGTTTTTCAATCACCTGCAACATTTTCAATACCCTATAATTTTATATTCAATGTAATTAATACTTCGTATGGGGCTGAGCAATTCACCCCGGATTCGATTGCAGGTTTTCAACCGGATGATGCCTTTAATTATTTTAAAGAGAATACAGGAGATTTTAGAAAAATAGGAATGGGTATGACTATCAATTCTATTCCATTGCCTATGCAGTATTCTTCGCATGATTATATCTATCGTTTCCCTATGGATTTTGGTAATATGGATTCATGTGATGCTGAAGTAGAATTTACCATCCCTGGTTTTGGAACCTATGCTCAATTTATACATAGAGTAAATGAAGTAGATGGATGGGGGCAACTTACAACTCCACTTGGAACGGTATCAGCCTTACGTGTTAAAAGTATCGTAAATACTAGGGATTCTATAGCTCCCGAAGCAGGAGGTGGCTTTGCTTTTGACAGACCTACCATGATAGAATATAAATGGCTATCAGCAGGAAGTAAGATTCCTTACTTACAGATTGATGTAACTGATATTGGCGGTACCCCAACCAACACAAATATTGTATATCAGGATGTATATCAGCCAGGGGTAATTCAATTAGGTATTCAAGACCAAACCACGGTTTCACAAGTAATGTTATACCCCAACCCGGTAACGGATGTTATTTATTTAAGTTACCACCTAACCCAAACAGAGAAAATTAAAATTGAAATAATTGATTTAACAGGAAAGGTTCTTGATCAACCTGTATACCAACAGACACAAGCTGGAGATAATGTTAGTAGCTTCAATATTCAACACTTAGCCCTAAAAAAAGGT
>CAZUXM010000128.1:0-1266 GCA_964624635.1 uncultured Candidatus Competibacteraceae bacterium | reverse complement strand
TATTGAAACTTTCGGGTAAAGATTTCAGTACAAGTGCTAAATTTTTAGTTGAATAATGAATAGCACCACTCTACCCGGACAGCAGCCACCCATGTCCAAAACAAAAAAAATGATTATTGGGATTCTTACTATCCTCCCCGGATTCTGTTTTGCCGCCTACTTTATTTTCTTTTTTTGTTTTATGTTTTTGGGTATTGGAATGAGAGCATCCGGAAGCGATTTTGCGGAGAACTACTTTAGGATGATGCCATTTTTGGCTTTACTGATGATAATAGGTGGATTACTTACTGTTATAATGACCATTTATCACATCATTCACATCAGCAATAGCACCACTATGAGTAGTAATGACAAACTCGTTTGGATACTCATTGTATTGATATTAAACTGGATCGGTGATGTTATTTTCTGGTATATGAAAATCTGGAAAGACCAGAAAAACGACCCAAATAAATCATCGTTTTTCTAGCCTACTTATAAATAAGTAATTTTCAATTTCTTAAATATTTTACAACCATAAAATTTAAGTTGAGCTCTAAATTTGTATACTTTAGCTGTAAATTTTTTAAACAACACTATAACATGAAAAAAACTCTTTTCTTAACTTCCCTAGCAGTTTTATTCCTGGGAGTTAGTGCTAAAGCACAATCGTTAACCCAATATACTTGGGACACTTACAAAACAAAATTTAAAATTGGTTCATCATGGACTGTTGAAGAAAGTACCGGTGATAGTTTTTCGGCTGGAGACTATGATATCAATTTAACTATATACCCCCGTAAAGGTGGTACCAACACTTATTCAGATCTGAAAAGCGGTTTAAAATCATGGGTAACCGATAGTAAAGTTCAAATATCATCTGAAGGATATGTAGAACTTACTTCTGATATGTTAAACGGATACCATGGATGTATGGTAGATGGATATTATAACAACGGAACTCAACAATGTTTTATGATGAATGTTGTAGATCCAGATTATACTGATATCCATTTATATGTTTGGATTGCATACAACAAAAAATCATATGATATTGCGTTGGAAGTTTTAAAAAGCTTTACACCTAATTAATTTCAAATAAAATAAATAAAAAAAGGAGTTCAGTTGAACTCCTTTTTTTATTTAAATAAGATATACTGCATCATTTCCTTCTTTCATTTCTACCTCAACATGTTCTTGTAGATTAGTAGATAATGAGAGTCCTATGTAATCAGCCCTAACGGGAAATAATTTATGATCCCGGTCAACAAGTACCACCGTACTTAA
>CAZUXM010000127.1:0-3868 GCA_964624635.1 uncultured Candidatus Competibacteraceae bacterium | reverse complement strand
ATGGTTGGTATTACATCCATCTGGATTGTTTGACGCTTCACCTAAAGCAATGGCTGATTTATATTGGGTACAGGGGACTGAAATCATTGAATTTTCTCAATTAAAAGACAGGTACTATGAGCCCGGACTATGGACAAAAATCATCAAAAAAGATGATTTAAGAGAGGTAAAAGGTTTTAATGAAAAAATACCTTTATACCCTGATATACTTTTACACCCAATTGATAGTAAGGGAGATTTAAAAATTGAACTCACTAATAATGGCGGAGGTATTGGGAAAATAAAAGTGTACATTAACGGAAAGGAAATAGCAGATGATATCCGAGATCATAAATTTAATCCGGATGCAGCAGCTGCCAACATTATACAAAACGTAAAAGATCACCCTTTTCTAATCAAAGGGGATACCAATACCATTGAAGTAAAAGCTTACAATAAAGACAATTGGGTATTAAGCTTGGGTGAAAAAATTACTTATATAGATAAAAGATCAAAACAAGAATCAACCCCACAGTTATTTGTTATTTCTATTGGAGTTTCAGATTATACCGGTAAAGAGATTGATTTGAAATACCCTTCGAAAGATGCTTCTGACATGTGTGCATCTATTCAAGTAGGAGCTAAAAGACTATTTGGTATAGAAAAAACCAAAGGATATTTATTAAACTCCACCTCTGAATTAAAACCTACTAAAGAAAACATCAAAAAAGTATTTGATGAGATAAGTACAAAAGCAAATTCCAATGATCTCATCATTGTATATTTATCCGGACATGGAATTAATTGGGGAGGAGATGATGGTGATTGGTACTATTTAACGCAGGATGCGTTTAGTGCATCTTCTGAAGCATACAATGACGAAGCTATTAGAAATAAGTCGGGCATTTCGAGTAAAGAATTGAGTGATTGGGTGAAAAAAATTCCTGCATTAAAACAGGTAATGATTATTGATGCCTGTGCATCAGGTAGAATTGTAGATGATCTAGTGGCACAAAGAGATGTTCCTGCTAATACCATCCGTTCATTAGACAGAATGAAAGACCGTACAGGTTTGCATATTATTACAGGTTGTGCTGCAGATGCAGTAAGTTATGAAGCATCACGATATGGTCAGGGAGTACTTACCTATTCCTTGTTAGAAGGGATGAAAGGACTTTCACTTAGAGAAGGAAAATTTGTAGACATCATTACCTGGTTTCAATATGCAAGAGAAAGAGTTCCTGCATTGGCATCAGGTATAGGTGGAATACAAGAACCTCAAATTATTTCGCCCAATGGTTCTGAAAGTTTTGATGTAGGTCAACTAGAAGAAGAAGACAAAAAACTCATCCCACTTTCGGGTGTAAAACCCATGTATGTCCGTTCTAATTTTCAGGATGAAGATGAATTAGACGATGTATTGGCTTTAGGTGATAAAATGGATGAAGCTTTAAATGAATATAGCTCAAAAGGTACGGAAAGCACTATTGTATTTGTAGACGTGAAAGAATTTCCGGATGCCTATAAATTAATTGGAAGATATAAAAGAGAAAACAATCAAATAACACTTACTTTAAAAGTAAAACAAGGAACTGAAATTGTTGCCAATTTATCATTAACCGGAACTGATGCCAATGATGTAGTAAACCAATTGGTAAAAAAAGTAAATGATTTTTAAGTAAAACAATCCGTGAAAATCAGTTGCATCCGCGTCATCCGCGTTCCATTGATTTATTTAGTATTAAAGACATTCATCGTTCTCTCTAATCCGATATGACCAAAACTCAATACTGCTTCTGCTGATTTTTTGATGGTAGCTTGCAAAGTTTCCTTTTCACTTTCTTCCCATTTTCCCAATACAAAATCTACTTGCTGGCCTTTTCCGAAATTATTTCCTACTCCAAATCTTAAGCGGGTATATTCCTGAGTGCCTAACACCTCTATAATATTTTTTAAACCGTTATGTCCACCGTCACTTCCTTTGGCTCTGATACGAATTTTACCTAAGGGCAACGCAATATCATCCGTAATGATAAAAACGTTTTTGATGTCAATTTTTTCTTTTTGCATCCAATAATTCACCGCTTTCCCACTCAGGTTCATATAGGTAGTAGGCTTAACCAATACAAATTGTTTTCCTTTGTTTTTAATGGTGCAAACATCCGCTAATCGATCATTTACAAAAGTGCCACTGTTGGTTTCTGCCAATACATCTACCACATCAAAACCAATGTTATGCCGGGTATTTTTATACTCAGCACCAATGTTTCCTAAACCAACAATCAGAAATTTCATAGGCTAAAGATAATTATTTAGACATTAGTTTTGAGACAATTAGGCTATTGAAAAAAACACTAAGTTTGTGTAGTTAAGATTTTACTCATGCCCGACGAAAAAAAACTCTTCCTGATTGATGGTTTTGCCATGATATACAGGTATTATTTTGCTTTTATCAAAAATCCACGCATTAATTCCAGAGGGCTAAATACCTCAGCTATGTTTGGGTTCACCAATATGCTCAATGATGTACTTAAAAAACATCAACCTACTCACCTGGCGGTTGCCTTTGACCCCATGGAAGATGATGAAGAGGTAGATGACAGAACTACTTTATATGAAGAATATAAAGCACATAGAGAACCTATGCCAGAGGATATTGAAAAATCATTGCCCTATATAGAAAAAATTATTGCGGCTTTTAATATCCCTCTATTGGTAAAAAACGGGTATGAAGCAGATGATTTGGTGGGAACTATTGTAAAAAAAGCAGAACAACATGGGTTTAAGTCATACATGATGACCCATGATAAAGATTATGGTCAACTCGTAAGTGAAAATATCTTCTGGTACAGGCCCGGTAGTTACGGAAATCCTGACGAAGTACTGGGAATCCCCGAAGTATGTAAAAAGTTTGATGTGGAAAATCCGTCACAAGTAATTGACCTGTTAGGATTAATGGGTGATAGTGCCGATAATATTCCGGGAATTAAGGGAGTGGGTGAAAAAACAGCACAAAAATTCATTAAAGAATACGGATCCGTAGAAGGTTTATTAGCCAATGTAAATCAGCTGAAAGGGAAGATGAAAGAAAAGGTAGAAGAAGGGGCTGAAATGGCTTTATTATCAAAACAATTGGCCACTATTATTACTGATGTACCTATTGAATTTGATGAGGAACAATTAAGAGTAAAAGAATGGAACAAAGCGGCACTAAAAGAACTATTTGCTGAATTAGAATTTCGTACGCTAAGCGAAAGAATGTTGGGTGAATCCATGACTCAAATTGTAAAAACAACTACTTCGGTGGGTGGACAAATTGATTTATTTGGGAATGTAGAAAATAGCCCTTCGACAAGCTCAGGGCGACAAGAAAAAGAGGAAAAAAGAAATGTTGAAACAGTCGTAAGAGAAGAAACCGGATCGACTGAATTTGTTTCGTTAAAAAAATTACCGGATGTATCACACCAATATTTTACCGTTACCGAGCCGATATGGCGTAAAGAATTGTTAGCTGAACTATTGCAACAACCAGAAGTATCTTTTGATACCGAGACCACCGGATTGGATCCTTTAACCGCTGAAATTGTTGGGATTTCGTTTTGTTATAAAAAAAATCAGGCATTTTATATTCCTATGCCGGTTGAATACGATCAATGTGTTGCAATCCTCAACGAATTTAGAGAAGTTTTTGAAAGTGATACGATTGTAAAAATAGGTCAGAACATTAAATACGATATGCAAATCCTGAAAAACTACGGATGCGATATAAAAGGACCTATTTATGATACCATGTTGGCTCATTATGTATTTCAACCTGAGCAAAGACATAACATGGATTACCTGAGCGAAACTTTTTTACATTATACTCCTATTCCTACCGAAGAAATTA
>CAZUXM010000126.1:0-4255 GCA_964624635.1 uncultured Candidatus Competibacteraceae bacterium | reverse complement strand
GTATTAACTGTTAGAGCCAATCAACCCGCATCCCACCGAAACAAAGGATGGGAAACATTCACCGATTATGCTATACAACAGGCATCCGAAAAAAAACAACACCTGGTTTTCCTCTTATGGGGGAAATATGCTCAGGAAAAAGAGAACCTGATTGACAACACGAAACATTTAATTTTAAAAGCAGCACACCCATCCCCCTACTCGGCAGCGGCAGGTTTTTTTGGTTGCAAACATTTTTCAAAAACCAATCAATATTTACAACAAAACAGCATCGAACCTGTTAACTGGCAATTACCCATGCTAGTATTCTGATACATATTTTGAGTAAATTTGAAAATGATGCAAAAAGCACCGATCCGATTATGGTTCATATTTTCGTTTTTTCTAGTTGCATCAATGGAAGTATGTGCTCAACAGTATCCTGTAAAATATCATATAACACAACAGGATAAAAAAAAGGCGAATACTTCATTAATAGATAATGTTAGAGATGAAGTTGAATTATTTTCTTCTATCAATAAAAAAGTAACTGAACTATATAATTACGGATATCTTTTAGCTACCGTGGATAGTTTTAGTTTCAAACAAAATACCTATATGGTATATATTTCTACAGGAAAGATTTATAAATGGGCACAGCTTACCGAAGGAAATGTAGATGAAAAAGCACTCAACTTCGCCGGCTTCAGAGAGAAGCTTTTTTTTAACGAACCCATCAGTTATAAAAATTATTACAAGTTACAGAAAAAACTCTTTACCTATTATGAAAACAATGGATACCCTTTTGCTTCCATTTATATGGATAGTATAAAAATAAATGAATCAACAGTTAACGGAGTATTACATGTTGATAAGGGAGAAAAATTCATTGTTGACACCATCATCAACACAGGAAAAGCTAAAATAGCCCCGGGCTATTTACATGCATATCTAGGACTAAAAAAAAACAAACCATATAATGAGGCCGAAGTAAGAAAAATACAATCCAGAATAAAATCACTACCATTTGCCAATATGACTTCCAAGCCTATCATTGAATTTGATGGCAATAAGGCTAGTATATTTTTAAACATTGATAAAAGAAATGCCAATCAATTTAGTGCTATTGTGGGCATCATGCCCAACAACGATAAAAGTGCTGACTTTTTGATTACCGGAGACGTAAAACTAAGGTTGCAAAACTTATTACGACGTGGCGAATTAATTAATATTCAATGGCAGAGATTACAAACAGCTACTCAAAATTTAAAAGTGGATCTGATGTATCCATATCTATTTAATACACCAATTGGATTAGAAGGGAAACTAAATTTCTATCGAATCGACACTTCTTTTTTTACTATACAATTAAATGCTGCAGCCATGTACATGCTAAGGGGCAATGACCATTTAAAATTATTTTACAGTTATAATACTACACGTAAAATATTAGATGAAAATGGGGTGTCTACGGTAGCAGGCATCAATAATATTGATGTACATTACTACGGACTGGGATTCCAATTTGAACGCACTGATTTTAGGTTAAACCCGCGTAAAGGATGGAATGCTTATTTTAGTGGAGCTATTGGAACCAAAAACTTTTTCTCTAGTCCGCCTTCCGATACTGTGAATGTTTCTGATACTGCCAATGCCAATAATCAACTACAGATGCAGTTTACAGGGTATGCCGAATATTTTATTCCTTTTGCAAAAAAATTTACTGTTAAAGTTGCAGGTCGAGGAGGATATATCTTCAATAATAATTTGTACTCAAATGATTTGCTACGTATTGGTGGATTATCAACATTGAGAGGATTTGATGAAGAAAGTATTTACTCTAACTTATATGGAATAGGGACTACTGAAATACGTTTTTTATTTGATGAAAGATCCTATGCAAATGTTTTTTGCGATGCAGGATATTATCAAACCCGAACCCGATCCGGATTTTATGATTCGTATGTGGTAGGTTTTGGAGCAGGAGTTACTTTCGATACCAAGATTGGTATATTTACTTTTAATTATGCATTAGGGGCACAACAAAATTCACCTATAGATTTCAGAAGATCCAAGATTCATTTTGGATATGTAAATTATTTTTAGTTATTGTTATATTTGAAACATGTTGATCAAAAAGATCTTTCCAATTTTATTTATGACTATTAATCCCTTATTACAGGCTCAAATTCCTGTATGGCAAGGATTACAATTAGACTGGACTTATAACCATCGATTAAACAGGCTGGGAAGTTATGTATATAATGATTCAGTGTATTCTACCGCTGCCACCGGAATAGGTAGAGACAGTGCTGCTTTTAATACTCACTATATTCTTATTCCTCAAGAAAACAAACAGTACACTGAATTTAAAATTGAGAGAAGTATTGAAGCTAAAGAAAACAGATTAATACAGGTACAAATAGATACTATGCTTACTGTTGACTTTCATCGTTCTGTTTTTTTTATCAATGGTTTTGATATGATTGCATTAAACGATGCTGATAAACTTCAATTAATGGAATTTGAGGTAAAGATGGTGAAAGGGAATAATGATACTACTCATCTCAGAATCAATTACAGTTTTATTTTCAATTGCCAGAGCTTGGAATGTGATTGGATTAACAATGACGTGGAATATGACTTAAGTTTATATATTGGATGTATTAGTTTTAACAACGAAGAATATCTTCAATATATACAAGGAGAAATGTATAACGGAAATGACACATGGACTCGTAAAAAAAACAATACCCCCATAAAATATGAAGGAGGAGGAACAGCCCCAAGATTCATTACTCAATTTAAAATAGGCTTAGACAAAGCTCATTGGTATAGTGGGTTTTCGGCATATATCGACCATTCCAATTCAGCCTGGATGAAATTTGAACAATATAAACCGAATATGAAAAAATATGCCTACTATAAACCACATGCTAATTTCAGCAAAAAGTCAAAAGGAAGTGCTTCGTATCAAATGGAAGGAATCAGTTTAAATAAACCATTATTATCAAAAGAAAATAAAGAATTTAAAGGATCCATTATATGGAGAGGAAACAATAGAAGTGCATATAGCAAAGAGGCTGTAAGAAGTGAAAAAATAAAATAACCATGAAGAAAATCTACATAGGAATTTTTGCAGCACTTGTATCAACAATATCTGATATACTTTTATTGTATCATCCGGATTTACTTCATAAATACGAAAACTATGTTTTTTTATTTGAAATCGATGGAGTAAAAAACACCTGGGGATGGATTTTAGGGATGTTCTTTTTACCCATGCTCTATTTGGGTTATAAAGGTGTAAAAGAAATAGCAGATGAACGTTCTAAAGAATCATTGGATAAGGCAGATTGGATAGTAATATTTTTAATTTCTTTAGGCTGTGTTGTACATTCCATTTATCATTTTTTACCTATGATGCATCTTAATAATCCAAAAGTAGAACAGGTAGAAATTAGCACTATCAAATTTATTGAATTAATGTTTGTTACCTGTTACGTGATCTTCTGTACTTTAATTACACTACAGTCACTCAAAAAGAAGAATATATTATTACATAACAATCGATTCTTTAATCCCTTATTCTGGATGATACTGGTTGCTGTTTCATTTGCCATTTCGCCTAGGTACGGAGGCTACTTGGCAGTATCATCATTTAATATGTCGATTGCGTTCTATTTTATTGGAGTAGTAGTGAATAAAAATAAAAGATAAATTATTTACTCTCCCTGTTCATCTCTGCGATCTTCATTTTTATTGGTGTTCCCGTTGTTCATCATTCTGTTATTAATGAACTTAACATATTCAATATATTGATTTGTTTCTACGTATAAGTTCAAATCATCTAGTTGTACTGCACAAAAAGAGTTGTTATGGATCCAATTATTTTTAAGCACAACTGCTGAAGCACTAAACATATAAACGCCTATTCTACCACAACCATTGATTTCACAGTTTTCGATGACCACATCGTGTGCATTATCCAATGCAAAAACATTACCGGTACAATTAGCCCAAAAATCAGGTTTTACATGACTTGCTTTTACACCTTTTATAAGAATATGATCAGACTGCACCCATAAAACATTTTCCTTCATATTGGTACATAATAATTGTGGTTTTCCAATACCTACAATTTTCACATAGTCTTTGTTAAGATAAACAAAACTAGTGTCTACATATTTTCCGGGATGAATAACTAACGAATCTCCTTCATTCACATTATCAATAGCTTCTCTAAATGTAGTATATTTTACTCCTGTATCCACAT
>CAZUXM010000125.1:0-4460 GCA_964624635.1 uncultured Candidatus Competibacteraceae bacterium | reverse complement strand
TAGTAATAAATCCACCAATGGATACGATATTTGAAAAAGGATCAAAAGTAATTGCTATTACCGAAGATGATGATACTCTCATTTTAGACAAATCTGCCTCCTTCCCTATTGATGAAACCGTTTTTGCTGAAGGTAAAGAAGATGATGCAAAACAAGAACATACTTTAATTTTAGGCTGGAATAATCGTGGAGCCGCTATTATTAGAGAAATGGACAATTATGTTCTTCCGGGGTCAACCGTTAAAATCATTGCCGGATATGATGATGCTGCAGACGAAGTAAAAGAGTGGATAACTAAAACTCAGAAATTAAAAGTTGAATTTGTTAAAGGTGATATTACCGACAGACCTTTACTTGATTCATTAAACGTAGAAAAATACGACCATATTATTGTATTGAGTTATGTTGGTAAAATGGATTTACAAGCTGCTGATTCTCAAACATTAATCACCTTACTACACTTACGTGATATTGCTGATATTAAAAATGAAGATTTGAGTATTGTAAGTGAAATCATGGATGTTGGTAATAGAGAATTAGCCAGCGTAACTAAAGCTGATGACTTTGTGGTGAGTGATAAAATGATAAGCCAGCTCATGAGTCAGGTTAGTGAGAATAAAGACTTAATGCGTGTATTTGATTATTTATTCGATTCAGAAGGTTCTGAAATCTATCTAAAATCAGTATCAGATTATGTAAAAACAGGAGTCGAAGTAAACTTTTATACCCTACTCGCTAGTGCCCAACGTAAAGGTCAGGTAGTACTTGGATACCGAATTGTAAAAGATCAGTTTAATGCTTCTAAATCATATGGTGTAGTTGTAAATCCTGTAAAATCAAATAAAATTATATTTTCTCCTGAGGATAAGTTAATCGTACTAGCTGAAGATTAAGGTTAAATAAGTGTTTCAATATTATTAATCTGATTTTATTTTTAATAAGCACATTGCCTATTTAGTAATACCTATCGAAAATATACTAATTTTACTTACCCTAATACCTCATTACAGAGTTGTCAAGTAGTTAAGGTATGAACCCAATTAATATATATATCAAGTTGTATATAAAATACTGCATACTATTTTTTTCAGTATGGGTAATGGGGGGGCGTATCTTTAGTCAACAATTACCTTTATTAAATATTGGATTAAAAGAAGGACTTCCACAATCTTCTGTTTTGCGCATGAAACAAGATCACATGGGATACATGTGGTTTGCAACACAAGGGGGATTATGCAGGTATGATGGTGTAAATTTTAAAGTATTTTCTCAGTTTGATGGTATTGCCTCTAACTATGTTAGAGATATTGAATTTGATAAAGAGGGAATGATGTGGATCTCTACTATTGATAATGGGATTTCCAGTTTTAATGGTAGAAAGTTCACCAACTTTAATACCAGCACAGGATTACTTACCAATCAAACTCGTCATTTTTTAAAAACGAAGTCGGGAGATTATTTTATATGCAGTGTTGATAAAGGCATCATTGCCATTGATCAGTACCTTAACCAACGAATAATTTTAGGTCCTGATGGTGATACTATTATCTATGCAAGAGATGCCATTGAACTGGAAAATGGAAATGTTTGGATTGCTCATAGCTATGGAGTAATTGAGTTGATAAAATCAAACGGATATTCTCCTCGTCATTTGTTCAAAGGGGATAATGAGATCATCAAATTATACAAGGATGTTAAAGGAGATATTTGGGTGGGTGGAACGAATACCATTTTAGAATATACCAAAGATACATTTACTAATTACTCATATTTAATTCCTCCTAATACAGATGTATGGGATATACTGGAAGAAAACACCACCGGAAAAATGTATTTCGCTACAGGTATTGGTTTAATGATAAAATACCGGAATGATATTACCTGGCTGAATACATACAATGGTTTAAGTGTAAATGATCTTCGTTCGTTATACAAAGATAAAAACGGGCATTTATGGACAGGTACCTTAGGCGGTGGAGTTACTATTCTTGAAAATAAAGGGATTGATCATTTTACCTATACTGAAAATATCAAACGTTTTGCAGGCAACACCCTTACAGAAGACGGAGATGGAAACGTATGGATTGGTACCAATACGGATGGAATTATTTATACTGATAAAAAACAAACTTATTCGGCCCCCGGAGTATCAACTTCCGAACTGCCAGAAGTAATGTCATCCACACATAATAGAGTAACCGGAGCCGTTTGGATGGCGGACTATTCAGGTAAGATTATCAAAATACTCAATAAAAAAATTACTTGGCGATTTACACCACCCAAAAAAACATGGAGATTACTAAATATCAATTACCACAAAGGGTTATTATATGTAAGTACCCAAAGTGGAGTTTATACAATTAATGAGAAAAATAATGCCGTAACAAAAATTGAAGCCTTAGGTGATGATTATTTTTCCTATTCATTTTTTGATAAAGAAGAAAATTTATGGGTGCTTGCAGATAATGGAAAAATATTGAAATACTATAATGGAAAAGTTACTGATTATACTAACCTTATCAACCCAACAAAAGCATCTACTACTCAGGGAATTTACGACCCATACCATAAATTATACTGGTTTTGTACCTATTCAGGTTTAATGGTGACTAACCTCAAATTTGTACACAGGCTGCACTCCAAAAATGGATTATTATCTGATTCTCCATGGTCTATTACGCAGGATCATAATGGTGATATTTGGTTAGGACATCCCAATGGTATTGAACGTATCAACTATAAAACACGTACAAGTAAAACATTTGGTTATGATCAGGGATTTACACCTATTGAAACCAATTCATGTGCCGCTTATTGCGACAAGCAAGGTAATGTTTGGTTTGGCACAGTATCATCAGTTACACGAATAAGAGTAAATGATATTAGTATGCGTAAATCTATCGTTAACTTATGTATTCAAAAAATTCATGTAAACGAAAAGTTAGAATACGAAGAAGATTTGATGCATCACTCAAAAGAAAAATTAGTGCTTAGTTGGAGAAAAAACAACATTACTCTTGACCTCATGGGTATCTGTTTTGAAAACGCTAAAGATGTAAATTACTCCTGGTGCTTACAGGGATTTGATAAAAAGTGGACACAATGGGATAACAATACCTCTGCTATTTATTCAAACTTACGTCCGGGAACATATACCTTTAAAGCAAAAGCAAAAGATCCTAATGGATATGAAACCCAACCAGTAACTTTAAAAATCATTATAAAAAAGCCGATATGGAATTATTGGTGGTTTTATGTAATAGAAATTGCAGTAATGGCTGTAATTATCTACTTAAGTTTTACATACTCTGCAGACCCAGATAAAAATAAAATAGGTAATATACTAACACTGGTATCCATACTAATTATTTTTGAAGGATTACTGATATATGTATCTGATTATGTAAATGATTTAACGGCAGGTATTCCCATCTTTCAATTGTTCATGAATGTTATATTAGCAGGAACGCTGCATCCTTTAGAACAATTTATACGCAAATTCATGCGACGTTATTCATTACAAAAGCGTAAGAAAAAGGATCAATTACTGGTAGTAAAACAACCGAATCCGGATTAATAATCAATTAAATTAAATTAACTCCGATAATTTCAACTTCTCTCCTCCTATTACACCTTTATCGGTTAAAACAGGAATAGTACATTCAATTACCGGATCATGTTCAAAAAACAAAATGCTGTTATTTTTTGCAGCATACTCTAATATTCGTTGTTTTTCTTCCATTACAGCTAATGGACGAATATCATATCCCATTACATAAGGAAGTTTTAAGTGATGATAAGAAGCAGTTAAATCAGCCATGTAAAGAATTTCTTTGTCTTTATATTTAATAGAAGGTATCATCATAGCCTCAGTATGCCCGTACATATAATGTATTTTAATTTTATCAGTCCATTCTCCTTCTTTATCAATAAATTTTAACTGACCTGATTCCTGGATAGGTAAAATATTATCTTTTAAAAAGGATGCTTTTTCACGGGGATTAGGTTTAGTTGCAGCCTCCCAATGTTCTTTATTACTCCAAAAAACTGCATTTTTAAATGCAGGAACAAACTTCCCGGTAGAATCAAGTTCAATAGCACCACCACAATGATCAAAATGTAAATGGGTTAGAAACACATCCGTAATATCATCTCTATGGAAACCGTGTTTAGCCAAAGACTTATCTAAAGTATCATTGCCATGCATATAATAATGGGAAAAAAACTTCTCGTCTTGTTTATTTCCTATACCGGTATCTATCAACATTAATTTGTTATTATCTTCAACAAGTAAACAACGCATAGCCCATGAACACATATTATTCTCATCAGCAGGGTTTAATTTATGCCATATAGATTTGGGCACAACCCCAAACATGGCACCTCCATCCAACTTAAAATGTCCTGTATCTATTGTATATAATTTCATGGCATATATATTTGCAGTAAATTTAGTAAGA
>CAZUXM010000124.1:3765-4555 GCA_964624635.1 uncultured Candidatus Competibacteraceae bacterium | reverse complement strand
CTCCTGTTCACTTTCTGTTTTATAGGTATACACTTTGCTCAAACTGAATTTATTACCGTTGATGCCGGTACCCCATTAGATAGTAACTCACATTATGTACAAGGTTTTATTAATGGAGGAGCTTCTTATAACATTGCACAAACCCAACATTTACAACCCAGTCATTGGGGTTTTGGTTGGGACGTCATTGCTGATTACGATTACGCTACCCCCAACTTTACACTTCAATCAAAAATGGCGAGTATTTATTCATCCTACATGAGCTTTTTTAGTATTGGTGACCCCATGACTTTACAGCCCTGGACTGATGGATATGTTCAATGGGATGCGTTTGTAACCAACATGGTAAATTTTTCTCTCAGCAGTAGCAGACCGGTTGATTACTGGTCAGTTTGGGGAGAACCGGACGCCAGTTTTAGTGGAACTCCTGCCCAATACATTGAACTTTTTAGAAGAACAGATAGTATTATACATGTAGCTGATCCTGGTGCTAAAATGGTGGGACCAGATATTATCCATTTTGGGATAGGAAAACTGGTGCATTTTATGGATACCTTACATACGCTCAATATTCATCCTGCAGCAATATCATGGCATGAGTTTATCAATTATCCTGATTCATTTCCGGCACATGTGCAACAATTCAATGATTCATTGGCAGTACGTCCGTGGGCCGGTAATCCGCAGATACATATTCAGGAATATGGAGATCCTACGAACCGCCTTATCCCCGGTTGGGCAGTGGGATGGTTACACCACTTTGAAGAGGCCAAAGTAGAATGGGCCAGCC
>CAZUXM010000124.1:2632-3755 GCA_964624635.1 uncultured Candidatus Competibacteraceae bacterium | reverse complement strand
GATGGGGTAAATACATGGGATGATTGTTGGGATGGGCTCAGTGGAATGTATATGATGGATGGCATTACTCCACAACCTTTGTATTGGGTACACCGTGCGTATGCTGATATTAATTCGAATGACAGGATTGATTGTAATACCTCACAACCCCGAACTGTTTCGATGGCAGCAAAAAATGATGTAACGGAAGAAATTAAAATAATCGTGGGCCGATTTTATAATCCATATCAGGGAACACAAGATCCACCGGCCAATGTGCAAATAAAAATACGCAACTATCCCTATGGTGATAACAGTACCCAACCGTTACTTATCCAAAAAATTCCGGCACAATCCGTAGCGTATACAACTCCCTTGTTATCACCTGTAACGGTTTCATCAAGTACTATCAACTTTACCGGTGACTCTGCCACCATCACGCTGAATACATTTGCTGACGGAGATGCTTATATCGTTTACATTAACCCCGATGAACCCAATGTTCTTTCAGCTAACATTCCATCTACCAATGGAGAGGAAATAGGTATCTATCCTAATCCTGCTTGCGGATTTTTTACCATACATACTAAAAAATGGGTCAATCAAATCATGATTGTAGACATGAATGGAAAAATGGTGTATCAAAACACCCAACCTTTTACCGGCAACTTTATGTTGAGCTTGTCTACGTTTAGCAGAGGAGTATATGCCGTAAGGTTAAAGGATATTGAAGGAAATGTACATGGTGAGAAATTGGTGGTAGAGTAGTTAACTACTGCCTTTTTTTTGAATTTGTTATCATGGCATTAGGATTGGTCCTAAAAATTTGAACCAAATAACATAACCACTCATACCACCAAAAAGCCCAGATGCAATAAATATAAACCTTTGTTTATTCGGAATGAAGTTAAAAACAACTATAAAAAGAACAATCAAGGCTATTAAAGCGGACGAAAATAGTATTAGCCAATCAGGAAGGTTGAAATATCTTGAGATTTTCACTTCGTCTGTACGGTCGGATAGCTCTCCAGAAAACAAATAACCAACAAACCAAATAAGAAAATTAGTTAATTGACGTAACCAGAAAAGCGAAGCGAATATTAATCCCCATTGAGGGATTGTTAAATATTCCTTGTATCTGTAC
>CAZUXM010000124.1:0-2622 GCA_964624635.1 uncultured Candidatus Competibacteraceae bacterium | reverse complement strand
TAGGACGAATCCAATAGTTCCGGTCAAAGTGGTTTCAATTGGACCGGCAATGGTTATTAGTATACTTTGCCAAGCATTAACAATTTCCGGATTTGTTAGAAATGTGGTTCCATAGTTTATTTCTGCATCATGACCAAATATTTTGGCCATGCAATAATGTCCACCCTCATGTGTTAAAGTACCAACAATCGTTGCAAATATAAATCCGAATGACAAAAAAATAAATAGAATGATTTTTTTATTCATTGGTTCAGATTGTCATATTTTCACCCGTGAGTCCCCCTTTGGCGGGAGACTCACGGGGGAAGTTAAATTATAAGTAGTGGGTGTTTATCTACTTTTTTAAACGAATTTCAATTTCTTCATCCCATTTCTTTTGAATCACACTATCAACACCATGTTTTGTCTCTGAATCGTATAATCGTGTTTGTTTTTCGGCTTCAGTATTAAAGTGATTCATTATACTTTCGATAACTGAAGATGGTTTTCCCCATGAAGAATTAGCACTATCAACTGCCATTCTTCTATAAATTTCTGCTATGTTAAAATGACCCTGTTCATGACTCAATACTCTATTTGGATCATGACAGCAATTTTTCTTTCTCCAAGATCTTTTGGGATCTGCAAATGTATATGTAGTTACACATGGATAGTTATAAGCTTCATTAGTTATCCAAATAAATCCTGTTACTAATTGAACATCATGATTTATTTCCATATCCGGTGAACCTTTAAAATTATTCCAAGTAAGATTATGCCCCCAGAATACCCAATCGGACTTAAGTAGTAAAAAGATGGTATTATTGGGAATAAAAAAAAGAACTAAGTTCATTATAATTAATAGGGATAATATATTCCTCGAACGGTTACAGAAGTTTGAATTTGGTTTTAAAGCAATTACAAATCCTACTATAATTACAGCCATATAAAAAAGGACATTATATAAAATAAAAGATAATTTAATTGTTATATTTAATAGCAATAACATTGAAAGTAAGGATTGAAATCCACTTCTAATTTTCTTTGAAATAAAATTCACTATTGATTTAATAAAATGATATAGTCCAAATATAATTGGTATCAATAGTATGCCCAGAAATGCAAAAACAGGATTGAACTGATTGGTGATAATATAAAATGCAAACATTATCACTAAAAATAAAAGAATATGTCCTATACCTGATTTATTTATCATATATCTTGATATCTTTTCACCCGTGAGTCTCCGCCTTTGGCTTGAGACTCACGGGTGAAGGAATGTTTTATTCATGCAACCATTCATAATTCTTTTGAATAAGGTACCAATGATTGTTAAGCTGCTTTACCTGACCGTTGGTAGATATATATTTTCTCGATTCATCAGTCATATCTTGATTGAACATGAAGTAAGAATATGTCTTGTTGCCCGGTGCTTTGTTAAACTCAAATATAACTGAACCTTTACCATTCTTATAGGTTCCGCAGAAATGGTGCTGAGCCAAAATCATATTTAAATCTAGTTGTCTAAAAATATCTTGTTTGTCCTTAGGAATACTATCTTTTCTTAGATACTCTGGTTTGTCTCCATGAGCTTCCTGAAACCCCCAGGCAACCAAAGAGTCAAAAGTCTCTGAATTATTTTTGTATTTGTTTTCAAGATCGATGGTATCAGGCCATTTCGTTTTGTTGCAAGACAACATTCCCACAATAAATAGAACAGTCAACCAAGTCGAATATTTTTGAAAAATTTGCATTATCTGTTTTTGGTATGGTGGTTAACGAAGAATTATTTACCAAGTTACCGTATTTAAAAATACAAAACTTAAATCAAATCCGAAAGGACCTTCGGCCGTAAATTATTCAAACACGGCCAGGCGGGTGAGTAGTCAAGAGCTTTAAATAATGCAGAATGAAAGGCAATTTGGCCAATTAGCAGTTGGGCATTCGTTGCAATCACGATTTGTTGGACAACGCTTTAATCTTATCCATTTTTTCATTATCGGTCAACAAGTCAAACTGTTTCCAAGTCGCTTCGTTTACTTGAATTGTCTCTGTTCTATTATTGTCAGTAATACGATTCAATGGACTTAAACAATTCGGACATACAAATCCTACTAGAAATTTTTTTCCATTGATTGGATCAGCAACAGTAGCGAGGATTTTCTGAGCATCAGTTTTAGTGTCATTAAGCCTCTCCAATTCTCTTTGAATGAAGTCAAAGGTTTCGTTCTCTATTAAAGTAGCAATTTGAAATACTTTACCATCTTCACTTTGTATTTCAATTTCACCATAAGCCATGTCACCTAGCAATGGAATTTCAATGTCATTGAAGCACTTGCCACATGTGTTTTTAAAGAGATACATTGTCCGTGCTGTCATTTGTCAAGATTTGAGAGACCAAACTTCCTTTACCCGTGAGTCCCCGCCTTTGGCGGGAGACTCACGGGTTTACTAAGATAAATCTTTTATCTTTAAATATGGCAATCGATAAAGCAAAACACAAAAACAGAGGTATATATTTTTGCACGGTCACCAATTATAAATGGTTGTCGCTGATAGATAAAACAAATACATACGATCACATCTATAACACCTTTAAAATTTGGAAGCAGTTGGATGTACACATCATTGGATTTGTTATCA
>CAZUXM010000123.1:242-4728 GCA_964624635.1 uncultured Candidatus Competibacteraceae bacterium | reverse complement strand
GTTTTCATCCCGCTTTGAAGAAGGGGTTGGTACCAATCCAGAAGAGTTGGTGGCGGCAGCTCATGCAGGCTGTTTTACTATGAAGCTTTCCTTTGTTTTAGGAGCTGCAGGATTTACGCCTGATACATTAGAAACCACTTGTGCTATTACTTTAGATAACGGATCCATTACTTTATCAGCATTGAGTTTAAAAGCTACTGTTCCGGGTATTTCAAAAGATAAATTTGATGAATGTGTTGCTGATGCAAAAGCAAATTGTCCTATTTCAAAATTATATAATACTACTATTACCGTTGAATCAACTTTAGGGTAGTAATGTTCAAATTCAATGTAAACAAAAAGGGAGCAACAGCTCCCTTTTTGTTTGTAGTTGGTTAGATTTTGATTGATTAAACATTTTTACTAGGAGAACCTAAATATCCCAGTATATGGTTGATTTTATATTGTAAATATTGGGCGTGCTCAATTTCAACGGTTCTAAATGTGAGAATATTGAGTCTTCGTTTATTAAAATCACCTACCAGATTATAGGCACTTTTTTTCTGTTCATAATGAAAACCTGCTTTTTGATTATACATCTTTCTGCTGGTTTTATGGTATTCTGCATCTACACTAACACTTTGTAAATCATTAAGAGGTTTGTTAATACCAATAAACAACATGGGTAAAAACCGTTGTTTTACAATGATTCTCTCAGGTGTAACAGTTATTTTGTAAAAGTTAAATACACCACAAAAACCTACATATAACACTAGTAAGGCCAATATACCGGGTAAAATAACTCCAATACGCAACCAATAATAACTTAAAACACCCCCTACAAGAAGAGGTATAATATAGAAGTAAAAGCCTCTCCATTTTTTTTTGGCAGTGAAACTATTGGGTGTTTCAATAACTCCATATAATCCTTCGAAAATGCTGCCTTTGGGGCGTTGTTTGTCCATGTTTTTAATTTTTATCAAACCTAATGAATTTGTGAAATTCGATGATTGTTATGATATATACAGCGATATGCTGTAAACCAACTGCATAAATGTTGGGTGATTTTTTAGCTAATATATAATAACCTATGTGGGGTTTCGTTACATTTAACCATTAATACTTAAAAGATGAATACAGTTATTATAGAAAATAAAAAGTTTGGTAATCGATTGTGGGCATCAGCACTTACTGCTTTTATAATAGTTCAGTTTTTATTTTTTATAGACGAAGGGTATTACGACTTCCGTTGGATGAAAAGCGTAGGGAATTGGATTGTTTTCGTATTCTATATGGCATTTTTATGGGGAGGGCAACTGCTCGTTATGTATACTCTTTTCAGAAGCAAAAAAAGATTTAGTTTAATAGCATCATTATTGGGGCTGGTAATAGGGGTTGGAATCGCATTTTTTTTATTCAGTGGAATTTGGAGGTGACTAATTCGTAAACTCTCCCTTCAATTCACTATACTTTTGTTTCTTTCTAACGAAGAAATCGAATACCACTGATTTTTTATAGATACGTCCCACTTTTCGGTTGGGGACCTCTTTTCTTTTCTTCATGGTTCTAAAGAAGTAGAAATAATAACTCATATGCGCTACAAAAACAGCCCATGCATTATGAACCCCCTTTTTATGTGGTAAAAATGAAATGGCAGCCACCCCGTCTAATATCATTCGTAAAAATAACAATGGTAAGAAGGATCTTTTAGGTAAGTTTTTGGTCATTAACATCAGGTTATTCCTGAAGTTAAGAAAGGTTTTTTTAGGTGACCCCATTAACAAGGTGCCTCCACCTACATGATATACCAATGAACCCGGATGAAAAAATACTTTATGCCCCTTATTTTTAAGTCTCCAGCAAAGATCTATTTCTTCCATATGTGCAAAAAAATCTTCATCTAAGCCCCCAATTTCGTGATATAATTTTGAACGTATAAATAAAGCAGCTCCGCTAGCCCAAAAGACTTCGGTTAATTGATCATACTGCCCTTCATCTTTCTCAAAAACATGAAAGATACGACCTCTGCAAAAAGGATATCCCCACTTATCAATATACCCCCCAGCAGCACCGGCATATTCAAACTCATCTTTACGATGATAGGCTCTTATTTTTGGCTGACAAGCAGCAATAGTAGAATCTTTATCCAGCAACTCTACAATAGGTTCTATCCAACCTTTGGTTACTTCTACATCCGAATTAAGTAAAACATAATATTCTGCATTAATTTGTTCCAATGCTCTATTGTATCCTGCCGCAAATCCCCAGTTTTTTTTTAAAGCGATTACTTTTATCTGAGGAAACTTTTCTTTTACTATTTGAATAGAATGATCAGTAGAGGCATTGTCGGCTACATAGATATCCGCATATGGTGGGCTGTTTTCAATAACAGCAGGTAAAAACTGTTGTAAGAGTTTTTCACCATTCCAGTTCAATATGACTACTGCAATTTTTGCCACAATGTAAATTGAAAGGCAAAGCTAACGAAATTATGCGATGGATAGTCTACCTTGGATTGTTATATAAATCCTGCGACCAATTACCATAATTAGGGTTCATGTTATTTTGATCCCCTTTATAAGTATTATTTCTTGAGTGTAATATGAGGTCCCATTGACGGTTTTGTATTTCACCTCTTAAGTCAGAGTGTAAAAGTCTGAAATCATTGGTGACAATATCTTCACTATAGAACACAAATTTTACTTTAGTTTGAGCATTTAGCTTATAATAATTCCATATTTCGTATGGGAATGCACTTGGTTCGTAATAACGTTGTGAAATTGAATTAGGAGGACCGTATTTTAAATAAATTCTACCACGTTCTGTAAGGTATCCTTTTAACAGGCTTGTACTAAACGCTTCGTTTACATAGTATACCAGGTTACAATAACTTTTGAATTCTGAATATGAATTATAGGGATGCCCGGGGTCATCAGGATATCGGTTGGTCCAGAAAGCATATAATAATTGACGCATGGTTCTTGGATCGTTTTCCTTGATAGCATTTTTTACAAATTGATACTCATTACCTTCACAAATGGGTCGCAGGGAATGTAAGTATTCTTCCAAAGAGTCCTGAGGTAACATATCAGCCCAGGTTTGATCAATGCTAATAGTTTTATAAGAATCTTCGGTTAAGGCCACATGTAAGTTTTCTCTATCAATTGGAACTGATGATTTAGCTTTAAATTGATTTAAGCTATCTCTAACTTCTACAATAAAATTGTAAGTACCGGGTCCTAGATTTTGTATTGGAAACTCAGATAGCATTACTGTAAAAGGCTCAGCAACCATTCTTTTTCTCATCATAAAATCCTGTAGCATTAAGCCTGTATTAGCATCTTCAAGGTAGCAATTCACCAAATATTTACCTCCTGGGTTTAAGGTTTTATCAGCATTGTGAATCTCTGTGTAAAAAAGAATCTTTCCTTGTTCTGATGAATAATAGGAACTATGGCTGGGCAAAATATCAAAACCTCCTTTGCTAAACATATTCTCATTTTCAGTAGGTAATACAAAGTCAATGAGCTGGATGTTACTTACAAATAGGGGAGAGCTAATTCCATTAATGGCATTTAATGTGTCTTGTGTACTAAATCCTTTATCACCTTCTAGATTGATATCTTTTACTGAAAGCTCCAAATAGCTCGTTCCCTCCGGAATCATGATTCTTTTTACATCATATACATCAGATGTAAGAGAGTCGGTGGCGTTAAATTCTAAGGTTTTTAATCTTATTTTCTCGAAGGAGTAAATTTTACTTGTATCCTGCATTGAAATCATGATACTGATTTCAAGTTCTCCTTGTTTTTTTGAATTACCCAGATCAGTATATTTGATTGATCTGCCCTCCACCCAATAATATAATTCGATATAAGGTTTTCCTTCGGTAGTATAAAATATATAATAATCATACCCTCCTGATAAAGGGAATGCTTTAGTCATCAATACTAAGAAGCTTAGAAGGAGTAGGAGTCTTTTCATGTCTTCATGTGTTTACAGCGTAAAGATACGAAAAAACAGGCCTTTTGATACTAGACAAAATTGAGTATTTATCGGTTATTTTCGTTTTAATTCCTTGATATAGCTATATAGCTGAAGACTTAAACCTGCGGTAGGTTGAGGAGCCGGCGACCAAACAAACTTACCTTCTTTATCAATGAGATATGAGGTTGGGTAGCTGATTACTTCATATTCTGATTCAACAGAAGCCGGAATAATAAGAAAAGTCCATTTGTATTTGTTAGTACTAATATAATCCTGCAGTGCAGTATAGGTGCAGCCTGAACAAAGGGTTACGAAAGTGATATCTTTTCTAAACTCATCATAAACCCCTTTTAACGCTGAGATTTCACGTATACTGGTTGGATTATCAGGATTAAAGAATGTAATCAACATGGGTTTAGTTGCATATTCAGTAATAGCATGAATGTTACCTTCAGTATCTTTTCCTTCAAAGTTAAAATACTGTTGTCCCGGCCTCATTCGACCTATAATTTGGGTGAAA
>CAZUXM010000123.1:0-232 GCA_964624635.1 uncultured Candidatus Competibacteraceae bacterium | reverse complement strand
TTGTCACATATACTTTTGATCTCCGGAGAGGAAGTGTGCTCTTTTAAACTTAAAACTAATTTTTCAGTGGTAAATTTATTATAACCAGGCATATAGTATAAGTCAAATAAACCTTTAATACATACCAATTCTGCTAGTTTTGGGTCGTTTCCAAACTCATTTTTACCAATAAAACTCATTAAAGTATCTAAGGGAGAGCCCATCATTAATGATGCCTTTAGGTTACCGGAAT
>CAZUXM010000122.1:3963-4746 GCA_964624635.1 uncultured Candidatus Competibacteraceae bacterium | reverse complement strand
AGAACGAATAATGCTGAAAGAGTAAGAATACTTAACTCAGGTAATATGGGTGTTGGAGTTGCTAACCCGGCTTACAACCTTGAGGTGAATGGAACTTTTGGCTTTGGTAATGGTACCTCAGGTACTTACAGGTCCAGAACTGAAACCCGAGACAATGCAGGTCAGATGGCCACTCAATCGGGTTTTTTCGAAACAAGTACACCTGTTAATTATCCGGCAGGTGCTGCTAGTTGGTGGCATTTAATTGATGTTAGACATAGCAACAATGCCAATAACTATGCCTTACAAATTTCAGGAAGTTTTTTTGATCAGAATCTATATTTTAGGAAAACAAATAACAGTGCTGTTCAACCCTGGTCGCAAATACTTACTTCTACTAACGGATGGATGACAACCGGTAATGCCGGAACCAACGCTGCTACCAATTTTGTAGGTACTATCGATAATGTTGATTTTGTTACCCGAACCAATAACATAGAAAGAATGAGGGTAACTACTACTGGTAATGTAGGTATAGGAACAGCTACTCCACAAGCAAGACTTCATGTAGTGGGGGGCTCTATTCGTCCACAAACAGGAAACGATGCGTTGAGTGGTATTTATTTTACTCCTGATCCTGGAGGCGGTGGTGGTGATGAAGCATATATTCGCCACTACGCAGAGGCAGGCGAAAATACCAAGCTGGTGATTGCTAATTTAAATGATTTTGACGATGATATTTCTTTTAGAACAGGATTAGGCGGTGGATATGAAAGAGTTCAGATTAATGGGAATGGTACGGTA
>CAZUXM010000122.1:0-3953 GCA_964624635.1 uncultured Candidatus Competibacteraceae bacterium | reverse complement strand
AATGATTGTGGTGGAGCAAATCCCGGAGACTATAATTTAGCAGACGGTGCAGGAGGAAACTGGGGGGATTTGTCAATTCAGGGAAGAGTGATATCAACCAACTCAAATTTACATCTATCTCCTCCAGGAGGTGCAAGGGTTATTATCAATTCCACCTATCGTGCTGCAGGTGGTGGTGGTGGTACTACAGGCTTGGATATTGAAGATGGGGGAATTCGTTTTAGAAAAAACTATATGTATTTTCAACGATATGTGTACTGTAATTGCTACGGTGCAGGTAGTGGTTTGTATGATTTAGGTAATTGGGATTTTTGTGCAGTTGCTCATGTTGGTTTTAAAAATAACCAAAGTGCCACTGACGAAGATGATGATGTACAATGTGCAGTGTATCCAACGGCTCATGGAGATTATGGAGAACAAACCAACTGGACTGCTTATTATACCTATCAATTCAATGCACGTCCGGCATGGAGAATGTATCTTGAAGCATTTCAGGATACCAATGGTGCAACCTGTGCAGCCACTTGTATGAACTTTGATTAATTGATTTTCGTGGTAAGGTTTTTTGTTTTACTTTTTGGGTATAGTTTTTTTGTATTGTCTATAGTTGCGCAGAAACCTGTAGTTATACGTATTGATAAAAATATTAAACCAGGAAGCACCATTGAGATTAATCAATATTACGCCGGTAAATTTAAATCCTTAGTGAAGTTTAAAACGGATGATAAGGATAGCCATGTAGTTAACCAATTAAAATGGGAAGGTTTATATAGTATTTCAATTAAAGAATTTGAAAATCCGGCTGAGTTTATTTACAATCCTGCTGAAGAAATGGTTTTAATTGTTGGTCCGGAACTGACTAACGGGTCATTAGGAATTGAAAATTCAAAAGATAACATTGCCTATTCTGACCTACTAAAAATTAATAATATATATAATTCATATCTTGATTCTATCCAAATAACAAAACGCCAGTTACCTTTTACTACTTCCGATTATTATGGAAGATGTTTTTACATAGATTCAGTATACGAATCAATAGCTAATGAAAAAAATGGGAGGCTTACGTATCTGCAATTTTTTTATCCAGGAACATATACCTCCAACGTTTTAGTTCCATTAAATCTTATTCCAATTGCATCATTAGAGGAACGAAAGAAATTTCAAACACCAGATGCATATCTAAGTAATTTTTATTTTAAATATGTAGCAATAAATCAAAAACTATTGTACCACTACGGCCTGGAAAATTCGATTCTTGATTATATGGCAAAATATTCACCTCCTAACGAGGATGGAATTAAAAAGTCAATTAGTTATATACTTAAAACATTTAAATCAGATACTACAGTAAGCAATGCTGTCTCAACATTTCTCATCAAAACATTTTTAGATGCTAAAAAACCTGAATTGGCATTGATGGTAATGAATAATGCTACTGAAGGGTGTACTTTTGATCTGGGTGAAAAACAAGCAGAGTATTTATCCAATTACAATCATGTTCAATCAGGTAATCAGGTGGATGATGTTGTTTTGAATGACATTAATGAGGTTCCTGTATCATTGAACAATTCTTGTAAAAAATCAGATCTAACTATTTTGCTTTTTTGGACAAGTTGGTGCGAACATTGTAAAAATGCTTTACCTCAAATGAAAGATATGCTAAAAGCTTACAAAGGAAAAGTAAGTGTTTTTGCGGTTTCATTAGATGATAATAAAGAGGAGTGGTCAACATTTATTTCAAAAGAGGATCTTGCTATGTGGACCCATGTTTCTGAATTAAAACCTATCTCTAAATCAACGTTGGCTCCACGATTTATGGTAACTCATACTCCTACTATTTATTTGTTGAATAAAGAGAGAAAAATTCTAGCTAAAAATCTTACTATAGATCAACTTAGCCATGAGCTTCAAAACAGAATTAAGTAGTATCAGAAATATCAATAACATAAAAGACCTTCTCGAACTAAAGTTCAACCAATTCAACAATCCTGATTTTATTGAAACTGATCCGATTTCTATTCCACATTTATTTTCGAAAAAAGAAGATATAGAGATCGCCGGATTTTTAGCTGCAACCATTGCCTGGGGTCAACGGATTACCATTTTGAAGAATGCCCGGCTGTTGATGCAATGGATGGAAGATGAACCACATCATTTTATTTTAAATGCGACAACGCATGACCTCATTCCATTTAAAAAATTTGTGCATAGAACATTTAATGGGGAAGATGCTGTTTATTTTATAAAAGCCCTTCAGAAAATTTATAAGGAACACGGAGGATTAGAAGCCGCATTTAGTCATTATCCTAATGATCTGGCCCAAACCATTTCTCACTTCCGACAGATTTTTTTATCATCAGGTAAAACAAACAGAACACATAAACATGTATCTGAGCCATTAAAAAATTCATCAGCCAAAAGAATTTGCATGTATTTACGATGGATGGTAAGAAATGATAAAGCCGGTGTTGATTTTGGTATTTGGAAAAAAATAAAACCATCTCAATTATATACACCATTAGATTTACATTCAGGTGCCACCGCAAGAAAATTAGGACTTTTAATCAGAACTCAGGATGATTGGAAAGCAGTAGCTGAATTAACAGAAAATCTTAGAAGCTTTGACTCAAAAGATCCCGTAAAATACGATTTTGCGTTATACGGATTAGGGGTATTTGAGAGGTTTTAGTTAGGTATTTTAAAGAATCCCCATTCACCTCTACATGTACCATATTCTTTTTCTTTAGTGTTGTTATCTATAGACCAATAAGCTTTATCAAAATTGTCTTTATTGATATGATAATCAAAAAATATAATGAAAGACGAAAAAATAAAAAGGATAACTACAAAAACTTTATAAACTATAAGAAATTGTTTTTTAAAAAAGATCTTATCACTAAGCTTCATTATTCCATACCTTAAGATTATAACTATCAAAGTCCATATTAACCAATTCCGAATTAATCCTGAAACACAATAAAAATAAGTTAGTGAAGAGCCCAAAGATTTTTCCTTGTAGATAAATGGACTTCCATAATAAATCTCATTCGAACCATCATATGGACATGTATACACAACCCCAAAAAAACTACATAAAGTAAATCCAAGTGCTATAATTGGGATGAATAATATTTTGAGATACTTCATGGTTGATAAAAATAATGGAATTTCATTTTATCGAAATTTGAGGAGGGGTGGAGTAGTCCTTTTGTGTGATTCGCTTGTCTATTTAAGGGATTCCCAGCTCCAGCTGGGGCCTCCTCCTTAAAACTAAATCCTTCAATCCTAATACCAAGTACACCTATTCCATCAATCACATAAAATATTATCTTTGCCCCCTCTAATTACTAAAACAATTTACGTTCAGTTATGGCAATTGATAAAATTTCTCAACTACTTGGCGATAAAGCCGATTACTACTTAAACCACCAAAGTAAAACCATTGATAAGGCGAATTTGCACTCTGCAGGTCCCGGATTCATTGATACCATTTTTACACAAACCAACAGAAGCAGTCAGGTTTTGAGAAGTTTACAAGCCATTTACGGAACCGGGCGTTTGGCAAATACTGGTTATGTGTCTATTCTTCCTGTAGATCAAGGGATTGAACACAGTGCAGGGGCTTCGTTTGCACCTAATCCGGCGTTTTTTGATCCTGAAAATATTGTAAAACTTGCTATTGAGGGTGGTTGTAATGCAGTTGCCTCAACTTACGGGGTTTTAGCGGCTTGCAGCAGAAAATATGCACATAAAATTCCTTTTATTGTAAAAATTAATCATAACGAGTTTATCTCATATCCTAATAAATTCGACCAAATTATGTTTGGTTCAGTTGAAGAAGCTTGGAACATGGGTGCTACGGCAGTAGGAGCTACCATTTATTTTGGTAGTGATGAAAGTGCACGTCAGATTGTAGAAGTAGCCCAGGCTTTTGAAAGAGCTCATGAATT
>CAZUXM010000121.1:0-5065 GCA_964624635.1 uncultured Candidatus Competibacteraceae bacterium | reverse complement strand
CCATCAACCCTAAGAACTTGAATTTTTTCATTCAAATCTTTTTGCATACAATCTATCAGGTCGTATGATTGTAAAGCGATGCTTTCAACTGCTGCTTTGGCTATATGAGCTTTTGTAGTACCTCTTGTAATTCCGGTAATCATTCCTTTGGCTTCAGGGTTCCACCATGGGGCACCTAATCCACTTAAGGCCGGCACAAAATAAACACCTTCTGTATCATTTACTGAATTAGCTAATACTTCCACGTCTGATGATTTTTTGATGATTTCCAGCCCATCACGTAACCATTGAATGACTGCTCCACCAATAAAAACGGAGCCTTCTAATGCATAGGTTGTTTCATTTCCAATTTTCCAGCCAATGGTAGTTAACAGCTGGTTGTTTGAACGTATCGGATTATTTCCTGTATTCATCATGGTAAAACATCCCGTACCATAAGTATTTTTTACCATCCCTTTTTCAAAACAGCGTTGCCCAAATAAAGCAGCCTGCTGGTCACCTGCTACACCACAGATGGGTATTGAATAAGACAATAAATGAGCATCTACAGAACCAAAATCATCCACTGAATTTTTTACTTCCGGTAAAATGGAAGCAGGAATATTAAATTCTTTCAATATTTTTTCATCCCATTGTAAAGTATGAATATTAAATAAAAGAGTTCTGGAGGCATTACTTACATCAGTAGCATGAATTTTACCGGCAGTTAATTTATATATAAGCCACGAATCAACCGTACCGAAGGCTAATTCTCCTTTTTCAGCTTTCTGCATAGCTCCTTCAACATTCTCGAGTATCCATTTTAATTTAGTTCCCGAAAAGTAGGGGTCTGCCAATAATCCGGTAGCTTCTTTAATGTGGTGATGAAAGGATGATGCTTTTAAACCTGCACAATAGGAGGCTGTCCTTCTATCCTGCCATACAATAGCATGGTGAATAGGTTGTCCTGTTTTACGGTCCCATACTACGGTTGTTTCACGTTGATTGGTAATGCCAATTGCTTTTATGTCTTGCGGTTTTAAGTTAGCCTTCTGAATCACTTCGGTAATCACAGAAAACTGGCTACTCCATATTTCATTCGCATCGTGTTCAACCCACCCGGGCTGAGGAAAATGTTGTGTAAATTCTTTTTGAGATACTGCTGTCATTTCTGACCTTTCATTGAAGATGATGGCTCTTGAACTACTCGTGCCCTGATCAATAGATAGAATATATTGGCTCATACGTTAAAAATGTTCTATAAACATATAAAATATTGTTATCCCTACCCAATTATAACCATCCATTCATATAGTATCACATCAATTATTATCTTTACATCATAGCTGAACTGATTTGAAAAATCACTCATGAGTTGGATTGATTGGCTGGTATTGACCGGTACACTAGCTTTTATTGTTATCTATGGTACCATTAAGTCCAGAAAAAATACGGATATTGATGATTACCTCAAAAACGACCGCAAGTTAAAATGGTGGCAGATCGGTATTTCAGTGATGGCTACTCAGGCATCAGCTATCACTTTTATTTCTACTCCCGGACAGGCGTATGAAGATGGGATGGGTTTTATCCAATTTTATTTTGGATTACCCATTGCCATGATTATTTTAATTGCATTTATTATTCCTATCTATCATAAATTAAATGTATTCACTGCTTACGAATATTTAGAAAATCGTTTTGATGTTAGGGTAAGACAACTTACTTCGTTTTTATTTTTAGTTCAAAGAGCCTTAGCAGCAGGGATTACTATTTATGCACCTGCCATTATATTGTCTATAGTTTTTGGATGGAGCTTAAGTATTACAGCCACTTTAATTGGGTTGTTAGTGATTATTTATACCGTTAGTGGTGGTTCTAAAGCGGTGAGTATCACTCAACAACACCAAATGGCTATTATGATGGGGGGGATGATTATTGCATTAATTTATATTATTTACAGAGTAAATCAATTCGTCCCTTTTGAAAACAGTGTCGAAATTTTAAAGAGCTCTAACAAACTCAATTTTATTGATACAAAATTTGATTTTAAAAACAAGTACAACATTTGGAGTGGAATTATTGCTGGTACTTTTTTACAACTGGCTTATTTTGGCACAGATCAAAGTCAGGTGAGTAGATATTTGGGGGGGAAATCCTTAAGGGAAATAAAGTTGGGTTTAACATTCAATGCCATTTTCAAAATACCCATGCAATTATTAATCTTGTTTACAGGGGTTATGTTGTTTGTGTTTTATCTATATGTGAAACCTCCAATAATTTTTAATACAACTGAGTTGAATTCGCTTAAGGCATCTACTTATTCAGATACTTTAGCCAAACTTCAAGCCAAATATGATGAGAACTTTGCGAGCTTTTCTAACATTTACATTACACAAGACAAGACACTGATGTGGAAAGCAAATGGAGAACAAGTTCCTGAGGAATACAGAGGTGTTTTTGAACCTTTTAATGTAGAAGATGATATAAATTATTTAAAATATCAAACAATACAATTAGCGAAAGAAAATAATCCTAAAGCTATTACTAAAGACAATGACTTTGTATTTATCCATTTTATTTTGAATTATATGCCGGTTGGAATGGTAGGACTCTTATTTGCAGTGATTCTTTGTGCAGGGATGAGTAGTAAGTCGTCAGAGTTAAATGCACTTTCGGCGGCTACCATTATGGATTTTTATAAACGAAGTTTTGTAAAAGATAAACCTGAATCACATTATGTAAAAGCTTCCAAAATTTCTACAGCTATCTGGGGAGTAATATCTATTTTATTTGCATTGATATTTTCTTTGTTTGATAATTTGATAGAAGCCGTAAATATTATTGGGTCTTTATTTTATGGAGTGATATTGGGAATATTTCTCACAGGGTTCTTCGTTAAAAAAGTAACCGCTACCCCATTATTATTGGCTGCGTTGTTTGCGGAAATCATAGTGGTGACAGCGTTTATACTAGAAAAAACGGACCGATTGGATTTCTCTTACATGTGGTTAAATCCGCTTGGGTGTTTAGGGGTAATGTTGTTTGCAGTTATCCTGCAACTGTTTTTTAAACCAAGAAATTCCTAATTTCTTTTCATCAGTCTCGAATAAATTAGAAATTGTGATAAATAAAAAATTACATTTTAATAAGTATTCGGGATTTTAACCGTTTTGTACAATACATCCTTCGTCATGCTGAACTTGTTTCAGCATCTCAAGCGAGTTTAGTTACGATGCTGAAACAAGTTCAGCATGACGATAGAAAACAATCCATATTGGGTTAATTATGAGGATCCTCACTTAAATTTTGCTCAATGCTTGATCCAAATCTTTGATAAGTACTTCTGCATCCTCTAAACCCACATAAATCCTTACCAAATTCCATGGCAAATGATGACTATGCGTTTCTTTTGATTGCGAAAATGCACAAATAGGATATGCCAATGATTCATACCCTCCCCACGAAGTAGCGAGTAAAAAATACTGTAAAGAGTCGCAAAATTTTTCCACTTCCTCAAAACTGTTTACATCTAATTCAATGGACATCAAACTTGAACAATTAGTCATTTGTTTTTTTGCCAGTTCTTTTTGTGGAAATGAATTGGCAAAGGGCCAATGTATTTTTTTTACTTTGTTATGATATTCTAAAAAGAAAGCCACTTTAGAGGCGTTTCTTGATGCTTGTTCTAATCGTAAAGGTAAAGTTCTTAATCCCTTTAAAATAGCTGCCGCATCATGTGGAGAAGGGCTGGCTCCTAAACACATGAACTCTGATTTAAAAATGGACCGCATTCTTTCTGAACTTCCACAAACAATACCCCCCAATACATCACTATGACCCGAAAAATATTTGGTGGCCGAATGACAAATCATATCTATTCCATAAGCAGCAGGTTGTTGAAATAGGGGAGTAGAGTAGCTATTGTCAAGTATGGTGACAATATTATTTTCTTTAGCAATTTTACTCACCGCTTCCATGTCCTGTAATTCAAAGGTCATGGTATTGGGTGTTTCTAAAAAAAATAGTTTGGTATTAGGTTGAATGGCTTTCCTGAAATTTTCAGGGTTTCTACCATCAATCATGGTAGTGTTTACATTATAATGCACTAATAAATGATTGAGTAAAAAATGGGTCCATCCGTATGGTTTTTCTACACAAACTACGTGGTCTCCGGCTTTTACCACATTCATCACAGCTGCCGAAATAGCAGCGCTGCCGCTGCTAAACAACAAACAATCTTCAGTACCTTCTAATGCTGCAATTTTTTTTCTAAGGGTAGCAACTGTCGGGTTATGACCACGGGTATAAAATGGTGTGTCGAACTCCTGTTGAACTTTTGTTCTTAATTCCTTAACATTCTTTGCACGAAAATTTGACGTTTGATGAATAGGAGGGTTTACGGCTCCGTAATATTCATCCCTGTCTTCTCCAAGATGATTGATGATGTATGATAGGTCCATGGGTATAAAAATACAAAACAAATAATTCAAAAACCATTCTGTTATTAACACATTATTCAGTTGTTTTTTTTGATTTACACATCCTTAATATAGTATAGCTTGTTTACATTAAATTAAAATCTAAGCATGTATAGGTTAATATAAGTTGAACATTTTTGCAGAAACAAATTTTAGATGAAAAAAATATTATTAATACTATCTGGTTTATTATTTACCGGAGTAACCCATGCACAGTTTCCCATAGCCGTTTGGGATTTTAATTCAGGTGGTGATGCTAACACAGCTACCGGAACCACTACCCCTATAATTGGTGTTGGGTCAGTAGCTTTAATTGGTGGAGTAACTTCACCTAGTTTTAATGCCGGTTCCCCTCTAGATCCAAATTCAACGGACAATTCAGGGTGGCAAACTACTTCATATCCGGCACAAGGTACCAACCCTAAAACGGCTGGTATACAAATAAATGTAAACACAACAGGTATTACTAATGGTATTACGTTAACTTTTCAACAGCGATTAAGCAATACTGCTGCTAATACATGGGTATTACAATATACACTGGATAACAGTGTAGGTTCCCCGGTTTGGGTAGATGCTACTACTTATACATTTGTACCACAACC
>CAZUXM010000120.1:0-5086 GCA_964624635.1 uncultured Candidatus Competibacteraceae bacterium | reverse complement strand
AACGCTAACCCCAACAAACGAGACATTTGACCTGCAGTAGGACTAATATCGGCACTTGAATTTTTTTGAGTTGTTTGATTTAACCAATTTCCATTTTGATCCACCCACTTAGTAGCATAATGACCATTCATACAACGTCCACCGGTCATTGGCTCAGCCTCTAAATCAGCATGAGCATATAACTGCGCAAAAAACTGTTGAGTAGTCATAAGTCCTTCAGCCAACATGAAGGTTTGATCTCTATAATAACCACTTCTCCAATCCCCTTCTTTAAATACTTTTGCCATGGCAATTTGAGCCAATTCCTTTCCATCACCAAAAATTCCAAACTTGGCTTTACCGGTCAATACTTCTCTTCTACCTATTAAACTCGCTTCTCTACTTTCAATAGCAATAGCAAAATCGGTTAATACATCTTTTTTAAACTGGTCGAAAGAAATTCGTGCAGTATCAAGTGGGGTGGTTATTACCATATCTTCCATAGTTCCTCCAGATAATTCGTATTTATTGCAATAAGCACAAATATAGAAATTTGGAGCAGATTATATACTTGCCTAAATAACAATTATTTAAAGCTATTTAAATTAAAAAAGCCCCGTAAAACGGGGCCTTTTTCACCAGGTTCAGTTTAGATGAAGTGGATTAAAGATATTTTGACAATTTTACGGTTGTACCACACATAGAGTCTTCTACTTCAAAAATTAAATCCTTTTTTGATCCGTTTGGAGCTGTGTAAATTTTAGTCCCAGGATTACAAGAAATAGAAGTACTACCTCCTTTTGGGTTTAAACTAACTACTCCACTACCTGTATGAATTTTCACTTCATCATCAGTATCATTGAGAATTTTAAGTGAACCTCCCTGTACATAAGTAATATCAGAAGATTTAGTAGTTGATTGCGCAGTAAATGAACACATTCCTACAAATGCAATAAGTGCGGCAATAAAAGTAATTTTTTTCATTCTGTTTTGTTTTTTACAATTATACTGAATGAGAACCAAAAGGTTTTATAGTTTTCATGAAATGACCTTTTTAGTTTAGGAAATAGCCAATTAGTTAAAACGTATATTGGAACCTATAGGGTAATAGCGCATCATCTCCAGCATAATCAACTCCTACTCTTGGACCGGTAATAATATTGGTCTTTATTACTTTTATACCTCTATCTTCAATCCATATTTTTTTACCCGTCAGGTCTTCATTGTCCATTGAAACATGCAAACCCAAACAGGTACTTACATTGCCCGGACCTATACCTATGTTATTTTTTGCTGCAGATAGCTTTTTACGTTGAAGTATATGATTCATTCCATCAAGTGGTTGTATACCTCTTATAAGTACTGCATGTGGTATATTATTTACATTGGTAACTACATTAAATAAATGATGGATCCCATAACATAAATAAATATACGCTATTCCTCCTTCGGCATACATAGTTTCGGTACGTTGTGTTCTTCTACCGCCATAGGCATGTGATGCTTTATCTACCACACCATTATAAGCTTCTGTTTCGCAAATTATGCCTGAGGTTAACTTACCCTCAAGATGAGTAACTAAAACTTTCCCCAATAACTCCCTGGCAATTTTTAGTACATTTTTTTCGAGGTAAAACTCTTTAGATAGTTTACTCATGTGGGGTTCACTACAATAAAAACAAGAATAGCTAGACGGGTTATCCAAAGTAAAAGACGTACCGCATTGTATATGAGTAATTCTTTCAATACTTTTTCTTTCCATTCCTTCAATAATTTTTTTAGTGAGGTTTTAATGAAATAAAAAGTAATGAGGTGAATAATAAGCAGAATAATAATAGTAGCGAGATAAATAAAAAATGAATTCTGCTTTTCAGGGGTCATTTCACCACCCGCAAAAAAGGTAACCATCAGTACTATGGCAGTAAATATTTCTAAACTGTATACCGGAAAAGTAAGAATGGTGAGTTTCATTTTTTGCTTCTCGTAGTATATTGGGTATTGGTATGGACCAATATATCTAATAAGCGGAAAATGCACCACTTGTTGGTATAGAGCTATCCTTAAAGCAAAAAAGGTAGATAGCATATGAAGGATGAATATAATCTTCATTACATGAAATTATATTCAAAAAAACATAAAACTTTGGGATTTGATAGTATATTTGAACTATAAACATTAAATAATTAACCAAAATAGCTTTAGAATTATGGGAAAAGGCGATAAAAAATCAAAGAAAGGTAAAATTCATATCGGCAGTTACGGCGTTACCAGAAAACGTAAGAAAAAAACAACTACTGTAGCCCCTAAAGCAGCAGCTACAAAGGAAAAGGTAAAAAAAGCCCCTGCAGCTAAAAAAACTACCAAAAAGAAAGAAGAAGCAGCCGAATAATTCAGTTGTTATTACAAAGTATAAATTAAAAAGCCTCAGTACTGAGGCTTTTTTTGTTTGTATATTATGGGGCCAATCGGCTCATGACCCAATTTCCATTCTTTTTATCATATCGAAGCCTGTCATGCAGCCTTCCAGGTCTACCTTGCCAAAACTCAATCATAGAGGGTTCCACCACAAAACCGCCCCAAAAATCAGGCTTATCAATTTCAATAGTATTTTTAAAATCCTCTTCTGCTTTTTTCCATAGTTCTTCTAAAGATTCTCTAGAGGATATCTGTTTACTTTGGGGTGAAGCCCATGCAGATATCTGGCTTTCACGTGGACGACTTTTGAAATAATCTGATGAATCAACTAAGCTTAATTTTTTAGCAATCCCTTCAACTCTTACTTGTCTTTCTACCTCAACCCAAAAAAAGTTGAGTGACACATGAGGTTGTTTTTCAATTTCACTTGCTTTATCAGACGAATAGTTGGTATAAAAACTAAACCCTTTTTCACTTAAATTTCTAAGTAAAACTACGCGACTATGTGGTCGACCCTTTTCATCACTCGTACTTAAAACCATGGCGTTGGGTTCCTGTGCTTCAGCATTAGCTGCTTCTACCATCCATTTTTCGAACTGCATAATAGGATTTAAATGAGCATCTTTTTCATTCAACTCCATCATGGAATAGTCTTTTCGAAGTTTTCTCAGATAATCTTTCATTGTTTTGAAATATATTCAAATGTACCAAATAAATCATGGAGATTAATTGATACAAATCATAAATAACAAAATGAAGATCTTATTGAGCCGTAATTTCTATGCGACGCACAGTATCTGTTTCGTATTGGCCTCCAATATCCGGATCGTTTCCTCCGGTAGTCCAGAATTCCACTACAATCCCAAACTTTTTAAATTGCCACATTTTAGAATAAAAATCATCGTTTTTAGTACCTGATTCAGTCGGTTCACCCCATAATCTGGCTACTTTAGGATATGTATCGCTTATCTTTACCCCGTATATTTCACCGGTAAAATGTTTGCCCCCCCTAAACCATCCAAATGATAATTTATTCACAATAGTGCCTTGTTGATCGGTATATACAACAACCCCTTTAGATACATAAGTGGCAAATCCTGCACCCTTTTTATCAGCCGTACCCATAATAGGTTCTACTTTTTTCCAATCATCCCCCACTTTTACTTCGGCTGTATACGATAGTTTTTTTTCGTTAGGAAATGCTGACTTGCATGAAGCAACCAACATCAATAAAACTATTGGAAAAAAATATTTAGCCATTATTTATTTTTAAAGCTATTGATAAAATCTTTTGAAAAATCACTCAATATTAAACGACCACTGATCTCAGCTCTTGCCTCCAAAAAACTATCCCAATTTTCAGTACCTTCCCAGGCAATACGTTTTAGATCTTTCATGGCATCAGGGCTTGATTTAGCTAACGTACCGGCCAGTGTGTTTATTGCAGTATCCATTGCTTCTGTTGTAGAATATACATCCATAAACATGCCACAGTTTTTTGCCCAATTAGCATCTCTCCATTCAGTAGCATTAATAGCTAACGAAGTAAATGCAGAAGTGCCAATTTTACGTTCTACCGCAGGTCCAACAACAAATGGCCCTATTCCTACTGCTAATTCACTCAATTTTACCGAAGCAGAATCAGTAGCAAAACAATAGTCAACAGCACAAGCAACTCCTACTCCCCCACCAACCGCTTTTCCTTGTACACGACCAATCACAAATTTATTCACTTTACGAATGGCATTGATTACTCTGGCAAATCCCATAAAAAACTCTTTCGCAGGAGCAAACTCTTTTAGAGCCAATAATTCATCAAACGAAGCACCAGAGCAAAAAGCACCCTTGCCCTCACTTTGAATAATAATTACATGGGCGTCTTTGTTTTCACCCATAGATAAAATAGCTGCTTCAAACTCTTTCAACACTTTGCTTGGCAATGAATTACTTTTCGGATGATGAAATGTAATTGTTCCTATTCCGTTTTCTATTTTTGATTCAATTCCTCCTTGTGTAATTACTTCTGGCATATCTAAAAATCTATCTGTTTTTTTTATAAAATTATTTACCTTTTAATTGAACCATGGTTAATATAGTTCCTGTAGCAACAATTTCATTGGTTTCATCCAACATTTCTACTAACCATTTTACAATTCCTTTATCAATATCATCCCCTCTTTTAAAGTCTTCAGGATTTTCCACTACCCTTTTATCATTGGGTAATTTTTCTTTACAAGTAAAACGAACATAAAATTCACTACCCGGATAGGTAGGCTTGGTAAATCTTAATTCATCAATACCATAGTTCAATAATACCGGATTTTTTTCATAACTATCAACAAATAACCCTGCTGCTGCACTCATCATAAAATATCCGTGGGCTACTTGCTGTTCGAACATGGTACCATTAAAGTCAGAAGTTTTAATATGTGCATAAAAATGATCACCCGTTAAATCTGCAAACTTATCTATATCTTCAGGAGTAATTAATCTCTTTTCAGTGATTAATTGATCTCCAATTTGTAATTCTTCAAAATATTTTTTAAATGGATGTTTACCCGGATCTTTACCAACAGCATTTGGCTGATATACATTGGTAATTTCGGTGATTGTGGTAGGTGATCCTTGTAAGGCGGTACGCTGTAAATAATGTTTTACTCCTCTAATACCCCCCATTTCTTCGCCACCGCCG
>CAZUXM010000119.1:0-5138 GCA_964624635.1 uncultured Candidatus Competibacteraceae bacterium | reverse complement strand
ATGAATGACCAATACAACAGTGCTGCAGAAGATAAATGGAAAACTCAGAATGGATTGGTGATGTTATTGCCGCATGGGTATGAAGGACAAGGTGCTGAACATAGTAGTGCCAGATTGGAGAGGTTCCTAACTTTATGTGCAGAACAAAATATGCAGGTAGTAAATTGTACAACCCCTGCTAACTTTTTCCATGCATTAAGAAGACAAGTAGCTCGTGACTTTAGAAAACCGATGGTGGTAATGAGTCCGAAAAGTTTATTACGTCACCCTGAGTGTGTAAGTAAAATAGATGATTTTACTACCGGAGGTTTTCAAGAAGTAATTGATGATAAAGATATAGATGCTAAAAACGCAGAGAAATTAATCTTCTGTAGTGGTAAGCTATATTATGAATTGCTTGAAGAAAGAAGAAAGAACAATATTAATTCAATTGCTATTGTTAGAATTGAACAATTATTCCCTTGGCCGGTTGAACAGGTGCAAGCAATATTGAAAAAATACAATAAGGTAAGCAAGATTGAATGGGTACAGGAAGAACCTGAAAATATGGGTGCTTGGGGATATATACTTCGATTATTAAGCAAAGGATATGAAGGTGTGAAAATTGATGTAGTGTCGCCGGTAGCCAGTGCAAGTCCTGCAACAGGTTCACCTAAAATGGCAGCAGCTCGTCAAAGAGCAGTTATTGAAACAGCAATAGGAACAGTAGTTGAAGCATAATCTTTCGGTAAACTCAGGATGAAAAAAGTAAAAAAATGTTGATTGAAATAAAAATACCGGTGATAGATGAGGAAGTAGATGGATACAGAGTGGCTTATTGGTTAAAAGAAAACGGTAGTGTAATAAAAAAAAATGAAGATTTGGTGGAAATAGAAACCGATATGGATACATATATGATTCCTGCTGATGAAGATGGAATATTGGAAATAGTTGCAGAAGAAGGAGCATATATTAAAGTGAATGATGTATTGTATAATATTAGAATAGAAGAATAAGTTACCATGATACTAGAAATGAAAGTTCCCAGCCCGGGAGAATCCATTAGTGAAGTACAAATTGCTCAATGGTTAAAGAAAACAGGAGATTATGTTTTTAAAGATGAAGAAATCGTATCGGTTGATTCAGATAAAGCGACTTTAGCCATCTCTGCTGAAGAATCAGGTATATTAGAAACATTAGCCGGTGAAGGTGATACTATTGCGGTGGGTTCGGTGATATGTAAAATTAATACAGATGCAAAAGCCCCTGAGGTTTCGGCCCCTAAGAAGGAAGAAACAAAAGTTGAAACGAAGAAAGAGGAGAAAAAAGAAACAGTAGTAGTAGCTACTGAAGAAAAATCTTATGCGAAAGGAGTTCCTTCTCCGGTAGCATCCAAGATGATGAAAGAAAATAACATCAATCCTGACAAAGTAAATGGTACCGGTCCGAAAGGAAGAATCACCAAGTCGGATGTATTGGCTTATTTAGCCAATGGATTTGATGCTACTTCAGCTGCAGGTTGGGGTGGAACTCGTGATACTACCAAACAAAAAATGAGCATGCTTCGTAAAAAAGTAGCTGAACGTTTGGTATCGGTAAAAAATGAAACAGCTATGTTAACTACTTTCAACGAAGTTGACATGACTGCGATGATGGACTTGCGAAAAAATTACAAAGAGATATTCGAGAAAAAGCATGGTGTAGGTTTAGGATTTATGAGTTTCTTTACAAAAGCAGTAACTGAAGCACTTAATCATTATCCTGCAGTAAATGCCATGATTGATGGTGATGAAATAGTTTATCACAATTATGCAGATATCGGAATTGCGGTAAGTGCTCCTAAAGGTTTAATGGTTCCTGTATTAAGAAATGCAGAAACATTGAGCCTTGCTGAAATTGAATCAGGAATAAAAGCATTAGCGTTAAAAGCCCGTGATGGTAAATTATCTATTGATGAAATGACCGGCGGGACCTTTACTATTACCAATGGTGGTGTATTTGGTTCATTGATGAGTACTCCTATTATCAATCCTCCACAGGTAGCTATTTTGGGTATGCATAAAATTCAGGAAAGAGTAATGGTGATTAATGGTGAGATGAAAATTCGTCCAATGATGTATGTGGCTTTAAGTTATGATCACCGTATTATTGATGGAAAAGAATCTGTAGGATTTCTTGTGAAAGTAAAAGAGATGTTAGAATCACCTGAGAAAATGTTATTCGGAGGCAAGAATCCTAATGAAGTATTGTTAGGCTTATAAAAATTTGAATACCTACGCTTTTATAATATTTCTGTTACTATCATTAGTTGCAGAAATTTTAGGAACGATAGGTGGTTTCGGATCATCAGTATTTTTTGTTCCTATAGGAAATTATTTTCTTGACATTAAGTCAGTTTTAGGAATCACCGCTTTATTTCATTTGTGTAGTAATGTATCTAAGATTGCTTTATTCAGACATGGATTTGATAAAAAAATTCTTATCAACTTAGGAATTCCGAGTATAATATTGGTGGCGGGTGGTGCTGTATTGAGTAAGTATATCAATAAAAATTATCTGGAGTTAGGACTATCAATTCTACTCATTTTTTTAGGATTGTTTTTTTTGATTGCAAAAAAAATGGTTTTAAAACCAACCAGACTCAATTCATGGATTGGTGGTGGTTTGTCAGGGTTTTTAGCAGGGTTTTTAGGTACTGGTGGAGCAGTAAGAGGTGTTACCTTAGCAGCATATAATTTAGAGAAAGAAGTTTTTGTAGCCACTTCAGCTTTGATTGACCTAGGAGTGGATGTGGTGAGATCCGTTATTTATATTATAAATGGTTATGTGCATATACATGATTTGTACATGATTCCTTTTTTATTAGGTGTAGGTTTTTTAGGAACTTATTTAGGGAAACTCATTCTCAAAAAAATACCTCAGGATAAGTTTAGAGTAATTGTACTGGTACTTATATTATTAGTTGGGGTTCTTTCATTATTTAAGTACCTGAATAACTGGTATCATTTTTTGCCTGAAAATTTATTATAATATTATTTTTAAATTTGAATATGAAATGGCAACCCTGGAAATATTCAGCTCTTTTTTATTGGGGCTTAGTGTTATTTCTACTATTCGAAATTCTAAAGGTTTATTTTATTATGCCTTTTCCTGGCAGTCAGAAAAATAATACTCTAGAAATAGCTTTTTTTCTCCATCACTGGAGGACGGTATTTAGAATATTCTTCGGATTGATGATTCTTTTCGGATTTATTGCCACAATGAAAAAAAGGAGAAAATGGGTGCCCTTTACAGTATTGATTCCCATTTTTTGTATCATATTTATTATTAATGCAAAAATGCAGGCCGAAAAAATGTTTTTACCTCCGGCTACCTTAATAATGGCGAATGCAGAAAAAAACCAAGTTGATTTGAATTCATTAGTTGTTGGGGTGGAGATGAATGGCGAGGCAAAAGCATATCCAATTAAGTTTATAGCTTATCATCATATTGTATATGATATGGTTGGTGGTGAAAATCTTATGATTACCTATTGTAGTGTATGTAGAACAGGAAGAGTATTTGTAAACCCCGGAGAAAAACTCAGGTTAGTTGGAATGGATCATTTTAATGCCATGTTTGAAGATGCAAAAACAAAATCATGGTGGAGACAAGCAACCGGTGAATGTGTTATAGGTAAAAGAAAAGGTGAAAAATGGACGGAGAAGTTAAGCTTACAAATGAGTTTGGATGAATGGTTCAAAAAATATCCTACAGGTAAGGTTATGCAACCGGATTCCCAATTCATTAAAAAATACGACATCACCGGGAAGTTTGAGCAAGGAAAAGAAAAAGGTTCTTTAGAAAGAACAGATACTGTTCCCTGGCAGAATAAATCATGGGTAGTTGGAGTAACTTTGGGGTCAGCATCAAAAGCTTACGATTGGATAGAATTAAAAAATAAAAGATTAATCAATGATACATTAGCGAATCAAAAAGTTATTATTGTTATGCATCCGGATAATAAGACATATGCTGCATACTTAAATTTGAATCATGATGTATTTGAACTAAAAGGAGATACCCTCATATCCGGTAGTATAAAATATAATTTTAATGGGACACCTTGTGAAAAAGATGTTACTCCATTACAATCCCTCTATTCTTATCAAGAGTTTTGGCATAGCTGGAAATTTTTTCACCCGGGTACATTAACGTATCATCATTAATGTATTCTTATCGGAGCGCTATTATCTTCGTATTCTTTATACTGCATTGATAAACTTGAGTCTTTTATACCCAACGAAGTTTTGCTGTAAATAGTGAAGTTTATTTTTGGGGGTAACTCTCCACTGATTTTATATTCTTTTTTTATAGCAACTCTAAATTGTAAATACATATTTTTAACAGTATCAATTTTTAATTGAGTACCCAAATTACTCCATTCTCCTTTTTTTAATTGTATGGTATTTTCAGTACCTACAATTAGTTTATAATTGCTATCATCAGCTGTGTATTTTTCTTTGGTGGCCTTTTGCTTTGTATGATCAATAAAAATATCATAATCAAGGTATATCAGTTCATTGGCTGTTTGGTAGGAGGAGTAATAATTTAAAGTAGCAAGTAAGTGGCTTTTTTTACTGTTTACGCCCACTGCTATTTCGCAGTAACCGCTGGTATCTGAAGTTAAGGTATATATCTGAGGGTTCCATTCCTCTGTATAATAACCACGAACCATTCTTTTGCCACATGATCCAATAAAAGTACAAACCACTATTATTGATATATACTTTAATATTTTGCTCATTTTAAAAAATTTATCATGTTTTAAGGGCATAGCAGCCATTATATTATTGTAAACATAAGTATTATATGTGTTTTTCATACTATATTTATTCTGCTTATTCAGCATGAAAAGGATATTGTCCATACTAGCCAGCTTTATTTTGAGCCAGTTTTTGAATGCTCAACTAGCTGTTCTCAATAATAAGGGAGCACTTATTCATGCTAACCCTACCGCAATTATTAAGGTAAAAGGATCCTTTTTAAACGATGTAGGATCAATATTTACCAACCATGGAGTTACAACTATTGATTCCACTTACACCAATAATGAGTTTACGGAGGGTAGTGGGATTTATAAAGTAGGAAAAAATTGGGAAAACAATAAAATCTTTACA
>CAZUXM010000118.1:0-5283 GCA_964624635.1 uncultured Candidatus Competibacteraceae bacterium | reverse complement strand
ATTAGAAACCGGCAGAACACATCAAATACGAGTTCACATGAAACATATTGGTCACACTTTATTTAACGATGATCGATATGGAGGAAGGCAAGTATTGAAAGGAGTAGATACCTCAAAATACCGAACCTTCGTAGAAAACTGTTTTACCCTCATTCCAGGACAAGCATTACATGCCAAAAGTTTAGGATTGCTGCATCCTACCAAAAACGAATGGATCTATTTTGAAGCTCCACTACCCGCAGGATTTGATGAGTTGCTCGAGAAATGGAGAAACTACGTTAAGCATACTATTAAGTTGTAGGACAATCATACAAGTGTGTAAAGAAAACTACTTAACACCAGGCTTGCACAGACGGGTCATGACCCGTCTGTGCAATACCAATAACTAAATATGTTTCTGGTCTGATGCTTAATCACACGAATATTATTGCTCCCAAACATCATGTTCAAATAACATCAAATCGTTTTTAATTTTTTCTGCTTCGAGCAATGCATCTACCCCTTTTTCGTAATCAGCAATACGACGATCCTGCACATTATCTTGTTTATAGATAGTACTATTAAAAAATCGTTTGATAAATGCATCATCGTAAGTGATACGCTGTGCGTAATTATAAGGATTGTAAATTCTGAAACCGGCTAACCAACTGCGTGCTTGTTCATACGGAATCCAATACATGGGCATCTCCCCTAATTTTTGTCCTGTATTCTGATCAATTACATCCATCACCGGACAAATCCCTACAATACGCACCTCCATTACAGAACGCTTCATATCGAAGAACCAATCCTCTTTTACACGAAGTTTAGTAACAGTCATTCCATCAAAGTTTCTCGGAATAATGGTGTCTCTTAAATATAAATAGGGAGGATTGTGATCATATACCGGAAAGGTATCAACCCCTGCACCTAATCCCAACGCATCATTTTTTGTCATCATTACTTTAAAATCATCACCTTCGTAAGGATCAAAAGGAGTAAGTGCCCCTTCTTCAATTCCTTTTTTCAACAACGTAATCAAATTGATACGGTTATTATTCTCCGTTAATGGAAATAAAAAATACTGATTGATCTTTTGCCTGAAATCAATCACACGCCAGATACGTTTAGCATACATCAAATCGGCTTCCCTAACATAAGCATATTTAGGTGCATGACTATGTACCAATCTGGCTGAAGGAACAATACCATCCTGATAATAAGATGTCTGGTGAGAATTAGGGTCAGTATTACCCGTTGTATACACCGCATCATACACTTGTGCATGAAGGGGCAGGAAGTTGACCGCTAGTACTAATAAAAAAATTCTTGTTCTCATGGTGAATAGCTTTGGTAAATACAAAACGTCCTTTTTCATTGATTGCTCAACAAAAAAGGACGTCCTAGTTATTTATAAAACGACTATATATATTGAATTAGTATATTGGGTCCTTTAAAATTGAAAGATTGTTTAAAATAGCATGGTCTCCGGTATACTGTTTGCCTCTGCCTGAAGGACATAGGTTCCCGATGCAGAAGTACAATCTTTTGCCCGAACAATTGATTTATGAAGGTACTATTACCCAAAAAAATCTATTTGAGCCAACATTCATAAGTAAAGAACATGCTTTATTTACTCATACCGAAGTTTGGTGGAACAAACTGGAAAATATGGATTTGAGTCCTTCAGAAGTTCGCAAAACGGGATTTCCTCTAACTGAAGAATTGGTGATCAGGGAAAAAGTAATCATGCAAGGAACTATTGATGCTGCCTTATTTGCCCTTGAACACGGAGTATCGATGAACATAGCCGGAGGGACTCATCATGCATTTACTGATAAAGGAGAAGGTTTTTGTTTATTAAACGACAATGCCATTGCTGCCAACTACCTACTTGAAAAAAAATTAAAGAAAAAAATATTGATTGTTGATCTGGATGTTCATCAGGGAAATGGTACTGCTGAAATATTTTCAGAAAATGAAAATGTATTTACATTCAGCATGCATGGTAAAAAAAACTATCCTTTCCATAAAGAAAAATCTACTCTTGATATTGAACTGGAAGATGGAACTGATGATAAAACATATTTATCCATCCTTGATCTTCATTTAAAAAAAGTAATGGATCAACATCAACCTGATTTTATTTTCTACCAAAGTGGAGTAGATGTAATTGCTACTGATAAATTAGGCAAACTAAGCTTAACCATTGAAGGATGCAAACAACGAGATAAAATGGTATTGGAAACAGCAAAAAAGAATAGTATTCCACTTTGTGCAAGTATGGGTGGAGGATATTCTACAAGAATTGCCGATATAGTAGAAGCGCATGCCAATACCTATAGATTAGCACAAGAGATATTTTTTTAACTATAACGTCGCCATGTCAATTACAAAACGATACCTTACGTCTCCCTTCACCATTCTATCATAAGATTTTGTTATATCCTTGATATTTATTATTTCAATATCTGCTACAATGTTATGTTCTGCACAAAAATCGAGCATCTCTTGAGTTTCGGCAATACCCCCAATACTTGATCCTGATAAACTTCGTCTATTTCCAATAACCGAAAACGGACGAACTGAATACGGATTAGATGGGATTCCAACACACATCATTACACCATTCACTTTCAATAATGATAAATACATATTCATATCATGGTCAGCTGATACAGTATCCAAAATAAAATCAAAAGTGTTTTTTACTACTTTTAATTGTGCACTATCAGTAGTAACTACAAAATGATGAGCACCTAATTTTTTAGCTTCCGATTCTTTAGCAGGTGAGGTACTGAGTACAGTTACTTCGGCTCCTAAAGCAACTCCAAACTTAACTCCCATATGACCCAAGCCACCTAAGCCTAATACAGCTAACTTATGTCCTTTCCCAACTTTCCAATGTTTTAAAGGCGAATAGGTGGTAATTCCTGCACATAATAAAGGAGCTGCTGCTGCCGGGTCGAGTTTTTCAGAAACTCCTACAACAAACTCTTCCTTCACCACTATGGTATCGGAATAACCTCCGTAAGTAGGTGAACCATCTTTTTTTTCTTTGCCATTATAAGTGGGTACTGCTCCATTTTCGCAATATTGTTCTAACCCATCATTACAATTAGAACATTGTAAACATGAATCTACCAAACACCCCACACCTACCAAATCCCCTTGCTTAAACTTTTTTACCTGGGATCCGGCTTTAACCACACGTCCTACAATTTCATGACCTGGCACCATTGGAAAAATTCCTGGAAACCAATCATTTTTTATTTGATGAAGATCAGAGTGACAAACTCCACAATACATAATTTCTATTTGTACGTCATTCTGTTCTACTTCTCTTCGTTCAAAATTCCATAAGGCAAGATCTGTTTTTGAATCTTGTGCTGCATATCCTTTTGCTTTAATCATATCCAAAAAAATAAAGTTCATTGGATTTCAATGAACAGTTATAATCAAATGTAAAAATAGAATTGAAAGTTGGTAAAAAAACTTTGTTACCAAACTGTGAATGTAAATTTACTTAGGCTTATTGGCTAGAATTGCATTGGCATCTGATAAGAATTTCACTTCTTCTTTCCCCATTTCAGCTCCTTGAGGATAACCTAATGAGCCTAATGCCGTTAGTTGAAAGCCATTCGTAACTTCATCTTTGGTGCTATAAAACATCCATATAGTTGGATAACCCCTTACACCAAATTGTTGTTGGAGAGAATAATTTTGTTGAACCAGTCCTTCAGGTAATTGTTTTTTTCGGGGAAAATCCAATTCAAGTAATACTACATTTTTATTGGCCCAATCGATAAATTCTTTTTTGGCAAATACATCGCGTTGTAGTTTATGGCACCATCCACACCAATCAGAACCCGTAAAAAAGGCAAATATCGGTTTGTTTGATGCTTTCGAAATTTCGTGGACAGTTAAATAATCGGTATACCAAACCAGAGTATCTTTTTTTTCGTCAGTTTGAGCCGACAACTGAGATGCTGCTACAAATAATAGAGAGATGCTTATATATAAAATCTTTTTCATGCTTGTACTCTAAAAACAATAACTATACCAACAGATGATAAATTTACAAAATAGGATGTTATACACAAGTTAATACAACATGTATTAACGTATTTCCTGGCAAAGTTCAATCAATACACCATTGGTTGACTTGGGATGAACAAAACAAATGAGTTTGTTATCCGCTCCTTTTTTAGGTTCTTCGTTAATGAGTACAAAGCCTTCGTTTTTAAGTCGTTCCATCTCAGCATAAATATCTTCTACATCAAAAGCTATGTGATGTACCCCTTGTCCCTTTTTTTCAATATAATTTGAAATGGCATTTCCATCTTTGATGCCTTGTAACAATTCTACTTTATTATTACCTGCCATAAAAAACGAAGTAAGCACTCCTTCACTTTCTACCGTTTCCTGTTTATAGGGAAGCACCCCTAATAGTTTTGTATATAATGAATTAGCCGCCTCTATATCTGAGACGGCTATTCCAATGTGTTCTATTTTACCAAACATTAATTTTCTCTGTATAAGTCTATTGAAGACTATTCAATAATAATTTTTTGGGTGAATACTTTACCTGCTGCTTGTACTTGCAGGAAGTATAATCCAGGAGTTGTACCTGCAGGAACCTGGTAAACAAAATGATTTTGTCCTTCCAATAATTTTGTAGTGCCTAATATCACCAATTGTTTTCCGGTAATGTCCACTAATCCAAAAGTAGCATCGTATTCTTTATCAACGGTAAAATCAATATTGATATCATTTTGTACAGGGTTCGGATAAACTATCATCGCTAATTCATCATTAGCAGCATCCTCCACCGAAGTATTTACAATGGTACCGGTAATATTAATATCATCAATAAATACATTATTACCACCGCCTGAATTAAATTCAAATTTAAAACGAACATTAGGTTTACCTGCATAAGCTCCTAAGTTGGTAAGTGTTTTGGTTTGCCATTGAGCTGAATTAGGGTACCAGTCGTTGGTTTTAGTTCCTCCTGTAAGTAATGCTGTTTTATCATATGTAGCTCTTAACTGCCAGGTTTGTCCGCAGTTGCTGGATGCATATACTTTTAACTCATCCGTATTGTCTGCATCTTTTTGTGCAAAAGCATATTTAAAAGTCATCCCCAATACTCCGGATAGATTAGTAAAATCATATGAAGGGCTAACCATGGTATGTAACTGACCTCTGGTTAAAGCATAGTTATGTACCATCATACTTGTATTGGTAGAAACATAAGCGCTGTTAGTAGTTCTCCAACCATCCGTAGGATCCATATTGTAT
>CAZUXM010000117.1:0-5538 GCA_964624635.1 uncultured Candidatus Competibacteraceae bacterium | reverse complement strand
TTGATTATGGTTAATAGATATTACAAAAATACATTCTGTTCAGCTTGTAGCTAACTAGTTATATCCGTAACTGGTTTCACCCTAAAAGTACGTTAATTCGGGTTCTTTTACATGGTTATCCGTACCTTTTAACAATTTCGTATTGCTGTAATACGGATTGTGAATAACCCTAATTTACTCTAGTTTCTACTACTCAAAATACTCAATTATATAATACTTAATCGACCTAAAACTATTCACCCCATTTTTATACGTCTTTTTTGTTGGGTTGCCTTTGGCATCCCGTTGATCAACATATTCATCTTGTGAATATTCTAAATTACTTACCTTATTTTCGGTTATAGAAACTGCGTGCTCCGTATTGTCGGGATTAAATTTGGTTTCGGTAATAGAATGATCAAACAATTCACCATCACGATATAATTGATCTTCGCGTTTAATCACATGAAATTTATCATCCAAATATACTTTTGAACTCATTCGGTTCATTCCCGATCCATCCGTTGCTGATTCTACATAAGTACTTTTATCTAACCATTCCATTTTTAAGGTATAACTAACATCATCTGTATGGTCATATTCCCAGCCGCTAACATCTACATTTTTTACATAGGTATATCCTTTGCGGGTCGCTAATTTTTCTTTTCCGGCATGGGTAACAAACGTTTGTACCGAATCAAGGTTTTGTGTTGCATTAAAATAACTAATGGTTTTGTAAGTATACCTGCTGGTATCCTTAGCCACCCATGTATTGTTGTTTTGTACTCCCTCCATATAAAAAATACAGGTAACCTTTTTTATTTTACCCTTTAACCCAATCTCCTTGCTATGGTTATGTTGTGCATATACTGCGGAAACAAACATTAATAACGTTACCCCAATCGTTTTCATTCTCAGTATTATTTTTTCTCAAATATGTAATCTCGTTCTACTAAACAAATCCTTGTTTTATATTTCTCATAAAAATGTTCACGTCCCATTTTTTGTGCCACTAAATGATCAGCTTGAACCTTCCATTTTTTTATACTCTCCAAATCCTTCCAATACGAAACGGTAATACCTACTTCGTTCCTGGCGGATTCAATTCCTAAAAAACCTTCCTGTAATTTTGCCAATTCTACCATTTGATTGGCAATACTTCCGTACTCCATATCTACCTCAGTACGAACCGAAGTGAATATAACTGCGTAATAGGGTGGAGCAGGGGTATGGGCTATCATAAAAACAAAAACAGGTTACCCAAAGATAACCCGTTTTTTTAACCAACCAAACCAAACTAATTTTTAATATTTATACCGTTGCCGGTTCTACTTTCTTTTTCTTGAATAAGCGTGAAGCCCAGTCTTTTATTGAATCAACAATATAATATACCGTTGGTACAAGGAATAAAGTTAATATCAATGAACTGCTTAATCCACCAATAATAACCCACCCCATTCCATTTTTCACTTCAGCTCCTGATCCGGTTGAAATGGCAATTGGTAACATCCCTAAAATCATGGCCACGGTTGTCATTAATATAGGACGTAATCTTTCTTTACCTGCTTCTACCAAAGCTTCTGTTCTGCTCTTTCCTTTTTCTTTTAAGTGATTGGCAAAGTCAACAATTAAAATTCCATTTTTTGCTACCAAGCCCATCAACATAATTAAACCTACAATGGCGAAAATTGTCATTGTTTCCATGGCTAATGCCAGTGCTAAAAATGCACCGATCAATGCTACCGGAATAGAGAACATAACCACAAATGGATATACAGCACTTTCATACAATGCTACCATAATCAAATACACCAATAAGAAACCAATTAACATGGCAATTCCTAAACTTCCAAAAGCATCTTTTTGTTGTTGAGCCTGACCCTGATAGTCAACCATTATACCGGCAGGTAAGTTTCCATCTTTTATTCCTTTTTGAATATCAGCAATTACACTACCACTTGCACGACCTACAGTAAATGCTTTTACTGTTACACTGTTTAACCTATCATTACGTTGCAACACTGATTGTCCTAATTCTTCGTGTATATATGCAATGTCCATTAAACGAATATTCGCTCCTTTATTATTTCGGATAACTATGTTTTTTACACTTTCTATATCCTGTCTGTCTGATTTTTCTCCAATGATATTGATGGCGTATTCCTCTCCATTATCAGTATATTTTAATTGGTCATTCCCTCTAAAGGCCACTTGCATAGCATTTCCAATTTCAGGAAGGGATAAACCCACCATATTCATTTTTTCTTTGTCTATCTCCACCGCAATTTCATTTTGTGGAGTCTTGGTACTGTATTCTACATAATCAGTACCCGGAGTTTCACTTACAATTTTGTAAATAATTTTGGCAGATTTCCATATGCTATCCATATTGGTTCCCTTAATGGCAATTTGAATAGGTGCATCACTGTTACCTGTAATACCTACCGGTTTAATGGTTACTTTTAATCCCGGAATTTTTGAAATTTCTTCTCTCATCATAATTCCAAATTCTTCCTGCGATATTTTTCTTTCTTTTTTATCTAACATTTTTACTGATATCTCGGCCAAATTACTGGTGTTGGTATTTCCGGTTAATGCGTTTCCTGACTGTGTACCTACATTACTAAACACTTTTGCTACTTCAGGATGCTTCATTACCATTTCTTCGGCTTCCAACACTTTTTGGTTCATTACATATAAGGGTGTTTCGGGCGTCATCTCTAATCCAATATTCAACTCACCTCTATCACTTTCTGATACAAACGCAGTACCTATAAATCCTGCAGGAACTAATGCAACGGATGCTACCAATAACACCAATACCATGAATAGCATTCCGATTTTAGCTACCCATTTTTTTAATAACCACTCCAGCATTTTTCCATATTCTTTTTTAATTCCTTCAATTAAACTTTCAAAGGCAAGGAAAAAACGTCCATGTAATGTTTTTTTGGTTAGATGTTCAAGTTTAGCAAAACGAGAAGCCAACAATGGGGTAATCGTAAACGAAACTACCAAACTCATGAGAGTAGAAAATACAACCACCAGTGAAAACTCTCTTAGGATATTCCCAATCATACCACCTGCTAATGCCATTGGTACGAATACCACCACGTCAACCAGGGTAATGGCTATTGCCGTAAATCCAATTTCCTTTCTACCTTCAATGGATGCCTGTACTTTATTTTTACCCATTTCCATGTGTCGGAAAATGTTTTCTAAAATTACGATACTATCATCCACCAGAATACCTACTACTAAAGAAAGAGCCATCAAGGTCATTAAGTTTAATGAGAAGCCAAAAGCATACATCAAAATAAATGTAGGAATCATGGCCGATGGTAACGATACCAATACAAATAATGAACTACGAATACTATGTAAGAATAACAACATGACTGCTGCCACAATAAATACGGCTAATACTAAGTCATGCATTACTGCATCAGCAGATGCTAAAGTATAATCCGATTGATCCACGGCAATTTCAAAATGTAAGCCTTGCGCTTCATATTGTTTTTCTAATTCAGCCAATTTTTGTTTGGCCAGCTTACTTACTTTCACAGCATTCGCATCTGCTTGTTTTGTAATTTCAATACCAATCCCCGGTTTACCATTGATGCGGTTAATGGTTTTATCTTCCATCTGCCCATCAGTAATGGTGGCAACATCTTTTAAATATACTCTGCCACCGTTTGGTGAAACCGATACAACGATGTTTCTTAATTCTTCTACCTGACGGATTTTTTCATCTAAACGAATACTGAAACGAGCATCTTTACTTTCAACATTTCCTACAGGAAACGACATGTTTGAATTAGCGATGGCTTGATACACCTGCATTTGCGAAATTTTATACGCTTGCAGTCTATCACGGTTCATGTTGATTTGAATTTCTCTTTGATTTCCACCAATCAAGGTAATGCTACCTACACCATATACGTTAGATAAAATAGGTTTTATTTGCTGATCAACTAAATCATACATTTCAGTAGGACTTAAATTAGCGGATGCACTTAAACGTAATACCGGTAACTCTTCGGAATTAAAACGATTAATGAAAGGTGTTTCAGCATTGTCAGGTAAATTAGATAGGATTCGATTGATTTTTCTTTCACCATCCTGTTGTGCTCTAATGGTATTGATCCCCGGTTTTAACTGGATAATAATGGAAGAAACTCCTTCCATAGATGTTGAGGTAATATGATCAACTCCTTCGATAGATGAAATAACATCTTCAATAGGTTTGGTAATACTACTCTCTACCTCATCAGCACCTGCTCCACGGTAAATGGTAGTAACTGATATTACACTGGCTTCGAATTTTGGAAGCAAGTTGTAATTTAAACTGTTGTATGATATAAATCCAAACAGAATCAGGGTAACAAATATTACCGTGATAAGTAACGGACGTTTTATCGCAATTTCTGTAACTGACATACTACAATATTTTATTTATTCTTAATGATCTCAATAATACTTCCACTTTTCAGGTTAATCTGACCACTGGTAATCACTTCTTCGCCTTCATTTAATCCACCCAATACTTCAATGTTTTCACCAATTTCTCTACCCACGGTAATTTTACGTTGTTCTGCTTTTTTCCCATTGATAATATATACGTATGGATTTTTTACTCCTTCTACCAAAGCTACTTTTGGAATTTGTAATACCTCACCACCTGATTCAATATCAAAATCTACTTTTACAAAAGTGCCCCCTTTTAATTGAGCCTGTTTATTGTTTTTGATAGCAACTTCTACTTCGTAGTTATGGCTATCATCACCTTTAGGTGATACATACCTAACCGTACCCTCAAATATTACTCCCGGGTAAACATCAGCCGAAATAGTAACGGCCATGTTTTGTTTTACCTGATATACATTCGATTCGCCTACCATTACTTTTACCTTTAAAGTATTTACATCAACAATGGTAGCAATAGGAGTTCCCATATTCACAAATTCACCCACCTCCATGTTCTTTTTGGTAACGATACCGCTAACTGGTGATATTAAAGTTCCATCAGTAATTTGTTGTTTGATGAGGTCAACTTGTACCTGTGAATTTTCATAATTGTATTTTGCATTCAGGTAATCTATTTCAGTACTTGCATTGCCTTGATACAAAGCAGCTACCCTGTCATAATCTTTTTTGGCTTTGTTCATACTTAATTCAGCTTGTTGCAAGCTGATTTGTTTTAAGCTGTTATCAATAGCCCCTAATACTTGTCCCTTGCGAACTACTGTACCTAATTTAAAATTGAGGGACTGTAATTTACCCGCCGTATTAATTGAAAGATCTGCTTCGGTTTCAGGTTCAATGATAGCCGGTAATGAAAAATTACCACTTACCGCCTGTTTTGATACTTTGATGGTGTTTACAGGAATGGCGATACCTGAGCGATCTACCACCTGATTTTTTTCATCAATTTTCTTTTTATTTCCTGATAAACGAATAGCGACAAATGCTACTCCTCCAATTAATAAAACTGCAATAACAATGTTTCTGATGATCTTATTCCTCTTTTCCATTTTGTGATTGATATATAATTTTATT
>CAZUXM010000116.1:0-5700 GCA_964624635.1 uncultured Candidatus Competibacteraceae bacterium | reverse complement strand
GATTATGAAAAAAATAGTACTTACGTTATTTATCGTTACCAGCCTTGTAGGCGTTATTAATGCCCAAAGTGTCAGAGAGGTTAGGATTAATGTTCTGTATGCTGATAGAATGGGATTTAGTATTGAATTTCCCTTTGAACAAAAAATACTTCAGGATGCCTGGGATAAAAAAACAGGAGAGCTTAACATTAAATCTAAACCATTTAAAGGTGGGATTAGCGTGTTTTCAGCGGTATTGGTACCTGATATTCATTTTGAATCAATTGATATTTATTCGGATGTAGAGAAAGTTGATAAAGCCAGATCTACATTTTCAATCACCGTTTCAAAAGGAAATACTAATTTCATTTCTACTGAAGAGGCAAAATTGGTTTCAAGCTTAAAAGCCTTTTTAGAGAAATTTATAGTTTATGCTGAACAGTATAAATTAGGATTAGATATCAAAGCTCAGGAAGATACCATAAAAGACACTCAAAAAGCTTATGATAAATTAATTGAAGATGGCAAAAAATTACAATCTGAAATTGACAAGAATAAAGTAGACCAGGAAAATAAAGTAAAAGAAATTGAAGCATTAAATAAAGGCTTGGAAGAATTAAAATTGAAAGTAAAAAAATAAACCTGTCATTTTTTGTAAAAAAGACCGTTAACAGCCATCTGTAACGGTCTTTTTTATTTACCTATATAATTAAACCTATTGTTTTTTCGTTTGTCATATATATAAATCAATCATTATGGAGATACAGCATCTTCATCACCTCATGTGGAGGTCAGGTTTTGGAACGGATCTGAGAGACATAGAAAGGAATCTTGAGAAATCCAGACAAGAACTGATCAAAGACATATTTAATGTTGGTGAATCATATACACCTATTGATATTGCAACCAAACCCGCAAAAAACCTGAGAGGAAAATTGGCTAAAATGAGCAAGGTTGAAAAAGAAAATCTTAGGAAATTTAATTTTGAAGAATTAAAAGACATCAACCTGCAATGGCAGAGATTATTGGTGTACTCTGCTGATCAGGTAAGGGAAAAGGCTGCATTGTTTTGGCATGACCATTTTGCCTGTTTTACACCTTATGCATATATGATGCAACTGCAGATTAATAAACTCCGTGAACATTCTTTAGGAAGCTTCAGGGATTTATTACATATGATTGCAAAAGATCCTGCTATGCTGGTCTTTTTGAATAATACTCAAAACAAAAAAAATCATCCTAACGAAAATTTCGCCAGAGAAGTAATGGAACTATATACCATAGGTATTGGTAATTATACTGAAAACGATATCAAAGAAGCAGCAAAGGCATTCACAGGTTGGAATTATGATGAAGAAGGAAATTTTGAATTAAGAGAAAAACAACATGATACAGGGCCTAAAACTTTTATGGGTATCACCAAAAACTGGGAAGGAGAGGAAATCATTGATCATCTGCTTAACGACCCAAGAACAGCTTATCGATTAACCGGTAAGATTTATGCTTGGTTTGTGAATGAAAATGTTGATGATGCTAGGGTAAAAGAACTGGCCGACTTTTATTTTACCAATAATTATCATACAGGAAAACTATTAGAAAAAATATTTTCTTCTGATTGGTTTTATGAAAAACAAAATATAGGATCTCATATCAAGTCACCTATCGAATTATTATCAGGGATACGTAGGACCTTTGTAATGGATTTTAAAGACGAAGAGGTTCTTTTCTTTTTGCAAAAGATGTTAGGACAAACCTTAGGTTACCCACCAAATGTTGCCGGATGGAAGGATGGTAAACCATGGATTGATAGTTCAACGTTATTATTCAGACTTAAATTGGCTGATCATATTTTTAATAATTCTGATTTTGATGTGGTGAATAAAGATGATGCTGAAGGTATTTCCTATAGAGGGAAATTTAAAAAAATGGAAGCCTCGTTAACCATGGATCATATTTATAAAGCTGCTGAAGATAAATCAAAAAAGGAAGTGGTAAAGTTGCTTGCTTCTTATTTTATTATTTGTGATAATAAACTATCCGATCAGTTGGCTATCCCTATTACCGATGAATTACAGTTGCTGGTGAATCAGTATATACAAGAATTATTACGTCAACCTGAATATCAACTTTGTTAATTGAACAGTTATGGACAGAAGAGGATTTTTGAAAATGTCAAGCCTTGCAGGTACATCATTATTGATGCCTAACTTTTTAAAAGCTGCAGGAATGAAAATGCTAAAGTTTGATGGAAAGATTTTAGTCGTCATTCAACTTTCAGGGGGGAATGATGGATTAAATACTGTTGTTCCATTTAGGAATGATGATTATTATAAATTGAGGCCTACCATAGGTATTGATGAATCGGAAGTATTAAAATTGAACGATAGTTTGGGTTTTCATCCTGCATTGGCCGGCTTAAAAGATATTTATGATGAAGGATTATTAACCGTCATCAATAATGTTGGTTACCCTAATCCTGATAGATCTCATTTCAGGAGTATGGATATATGGCATTCGGGTTCGGGTTCTGATCAGTATTGGACTTCAGGCTGGTTAGGACGTTATCTGGATGCTCAATGTACCAATGGAAAACCGGTACATTCAGTTTTAGAAATTGATGATTCATTGAGCTTAGCAGTAAAAGGTGATTTAAAAAATGCATTGGGAGTTACCAATCCTAAAATGTTGTACGATTCAGTAAGAAGTTTAAAGATGATAACCAATGAAAATACGGGTAACGATAACCTGGATTTTTTATACAAGACATTGGCCGATACAAAACAATCTGCTGAATATTTATATGACCAGTCAGTGATTTATAAAAGCAGTATTACTTATCCTAATTCTGAACTTGGAAAACATTTAAAAACCATTTCAGAATTAATTATTAGTGGATGTGAAACATCTGTATACTATTGTGAACATACAGGATTCGATACACATTTTGCCCAAATTGGTAAACAGAAAAATTTATTAAATCAATATTCCGAAGCCGTTTCAGCCTTTGTTCAGGATTTGAAAGAAAACAATAAAATGAATGATGTTACCATCATGACATTTTCTGAATTTGGAAGAAGGGTTGAGCAAAATGCCAGTGGTGGAACCGATCATGGCACAGCCAATAATGTATTTATTATCAATGGAGCATTAAAAAAGCCCGGAGTATATAATGAAACACCTGATTTAAAAAATCTTGATTCTGGAGACCTTATATATAAAATTGATTTCAGAAATGTATATGCTACCATTTTAAAAAACGTTTTAAAAGCGGATGATTTGTCTATATTAAAAAGTAGTTTTGCTCCTTTAGATTTTATTTAATGTTGTACAACTATTTTTCGAATAGCTGTTTCACTTCCTTGTTGCATTTTTGCAATATATATACCGTTAGCAAGATATACTATATCTGTTTTTTCATTCGGTAATATTTTTTTATTAATGAGTATTTGTCCATGTAAGTTCATTAGAGTGAATTCAGCTAGTCCAAATTCACCACTTACTTCTATGTAATTGGAAGTAGGGTTTGGATGAATATTAAAAAAAGTAGTTGTTGATTCTTCAATTCCTATCGAAGCTTCATCGTATACATTAATATCATCCAGATAAAAATCATTTCCACCACCACTTATAAAATCAATTCTGAATAAAAAAGTATTGGTTTTATAACTGCCCGGTATATTTATAATTTCCATTTGTCTCCAATCAACAGAAAGAGGAACGTAGTTACTATCAACATACCCTGAATGTGTAGGTAAATTAGTAGTTTGAATATTTAAATTTACCCAGGTAGCTCCACAATTTTTTGATACTCTAACAGCCATCACATCATTGTTGGTTGAATCTTTTTGTGCAAAGGCATATTTAAAATCAATATGTGGTGATACAATTCCTGTTAAATCTAATGTTGGACTTATAAGTGAATATTTATATTGTAGGGTATCGTTTTCGCTATTTGTTTTTACACATTGATTTCCCGAGGCGCTTATTCCTGATATAATTTCCCATGGTTGGTTATTCTCAACAAATCCGGTCATTCCGGTTTCTTCTATACTATCTACCCATTCAAAACCTTCGGTATAGGGCAGGTAAAACGAGGAAATACTTTCAACAATATATATATAATTATTTTTAGAAGCAGTAAGGGTACTTGTTCCATTAGAAACGGTTAAGGTAACATCATAATTTCCGTTGGTTAAATACGCATGTTTGGGGTTTTGTAAAGTAGAAGTATTCCCATCACCAAAGTTCCAATTCCATTGATTAGCACCATGTAAAGAGGCATCGTAAAATTGAATGCTATCCCCCGGGCAATAAATTTGTCTATCAGATTTTAAATCAGCCGAACAAAGACTCATAGTTCCGTTTAGTCCGGTTTCATCTAAATTAATACTGGTCCATAAATTGTTTCTTTGTGCAATAGGAGAGTGTAATGCGGCCCTTGCACGGTCTTTTTGTCCTTCGGTAAACATCCTTGCGCAATACGCATAGTCCATAAAGTTTTGTACGTTGTCCAAAACAGTATCACAACTATTACCGGATAAATTACATGAGTTCCAACCAATAGTATTAGGTGTATCAAATACCCCATCATCAAATGCACAATTACCTGCATCTGCACAGGGTAAATAATAAAACCCCGGTACATTGTTTCCTCCCCAGATATGAAATAAATTTAAGTAATGACCTACTTCATGTGACAATACCACTGAACGTAAATTATTAGAGGTGCCAATATTTCCAACATAATCACCGGCAATTACAATTCCATCTTGATCAGGAATACTATCCGCCTGAAAAGGCATGAGTGCATGTCCGGCTAAACCTGCAGCATCTTTTACTACATATATATTTAAATATTTTTCTCTGGGCCAATGAATAAGTTCTTTTACATTATGTCCACCGGTATTTGTAAGCATGGATCGTACCCTATTAATTCCATCGGTACAATTTCCTTCCGGGTCTAATTTCGCCAATTCAAATTCAATTTGCATATCAGCTGCAATAGGTTGAAAGAATGGTACTATTTCAATCGTATCAGGATTTTGTTTTCTGAAATTACGGGTAAGAATATCAATACCATTTTTTATTTGAGCATCCGAAATATTTTCAGCACCATCAAAATGAATTACATGTACTACGCAAGGAATACGAATAATGGTATCACCTCCTCTTAATTGAGATTGAATCAAATTTTCCTGGAAATAATAATTTTTAATCCAGTTATTAAGTAATTCAGGCTTAGATTGAAGTAATTGAAGATTGACTTCATCAGCACCACAATGTTTATGCTCGTGTTGAGCTGATGCAGTGATTGAAATGAAAAATAAAATGAATAATAGATTGAGTTTTCTCATGAAATAAATGTACGATTTATTTTATGAGAAAAACTAGTACTCCATCCCCAAGTTGAACATGGTAAATGCCCATATATCAGCCCATTCATCAATGGCCATGGTAGTTGATTTTCCTGCCCCATGACCCGCTTTGGTATCAATACGAATGAGGATTGGATTATTCCCTTTTTGTTTTTCCTGTAACGTAGCAGCAAACTTAAACGAATGTGCAGGTACCACACGGTCATCATGATCTGCTGTTAATATCATGGTGCATGGATATTCAACACTGTCTTTAATATTATGCAGCGGTGAATATTTAATCAGATTTTCAAAATCTTCCTTTTTATCACTACTACCATATTCAACTGCCCATGCATGACCAATA
>CAZUXM010000115.1:0-5832 GCA_964624635.1 uncultured Candidatus Competibacteraceae bacterium | reverse complement strand
TGTATGCTGCCACTACCGAAGCATTTAAAACCGCAGATGCAGCTATTTTAGCAGCCGCTGTGGCTGATTATAAACCCAAAGAAGTATCTGACATCAAGATTAAAAAGAAGTCAGATGATATGAAAATTGAATTAATCAAGACTCATGATATTCTAGCAGCATTAGGTCAGGTAAAAACAGCTAAACAGGTATTAGTTGGTTTTGCTTTAGAAACCAATAATGAATTGGAAAATGCCAAAGAAAAACTTGTCCGTAAAAATCTTGATTTTATTGTATTAAACTCATTACAGAATCCGGGAGCAGGATTTAAACATAATACCAATCAAATTAGTATTGTGCATAAAGACAATAAAGTGCAGGATTTTGAGTTAAAACCGAAAACAGAAGTAGCTAAAGATATTGTGAACACTTTGGCAGAAAAACTCAGGTAAAAAAATGAAAAAATATATCCTCATACTGTTTGCTTTTTTAGTGTTAAATCATTTGAGTGCACAGGAGATTAAATGTAATGTTACTGTAAATAGCACTCAGGTGGCACAGGTTGAACAGGATATATTTGTAGCCTTACAAAAAGGAGTATTTGAATTTGTAAACAATACCGCATGGACAGAAGATGTTTTTGCAGAGCACGAAAAAATTGAAGCCGCTATCTTTATCAATGTAACTGAACAAGTAAAAGATGGTCAGGGACAAGTAGTAGCTGATCAGTATAGAGGAACCATTACAGTACAATCACGCAGAAGAGTTTATAATTCTACTTATGATTGTCAGATGCTCAATTTTCAGGATAATAATTTTACTTTCTCTTATATCCCTTTTCAACAGTTTTATTATTCAGAAAACAGTTCAATGAGCAATTTAACAGCAGTCATTGCATTTTATATGTATATGATTATTGGGTTGGATTATGATTCGTTTTCAGCTAACGGTGGTGATAAATATTTAACGAAAGCACAAAACATAGTAAATATGTCACAAAATTTAGCTGAACCCGGGTGGAAGCCTAATGAAACAGCTAACAGGTATTATATGATTTATGATTATATGAACCCTGCATTTAAGCCTCTGCGTGACCTGATGTATAATTACCATAGAACAGGATACGATGTGATGACGAGTGACCTGGCGGGAGGCAGAACAGCGGTATTTAATTCATTAAAAGAATTAGAGAAAATCTGGAACCAACGCCCCAATGCATTTTTATTACAAGTGTTTTTTAGTACCAAAAGAAATGAAATCATGGATTTGTTAAAGGCTACCAAAGCCACTGAAAAAACATCCATTATTCCTATCCTCAAAAAATGCGATCCATCGCAAAGTTCCAAATACGATGCTTTGGTAGGAGATCCTCAGTAATTTTTTTATATATTATAGATTCATAATTTGACGAATATTCTGTCATAAGCTTATATCTTGTTTGTAATTTAAGACTATAAGAGTTCGTGAACAGATAAGCTCGTAGTAAATTTGTTACAGAATGTTACAAACATTACATATAAAGAACTATGCCCTTATTGATGAATCGAAAGTTGAATTCAATAATGGATTGGTTACCATCACCGGCGAAACCGGAGCCGGTAAATCTATATTATTAGGAGCCTTAGGTTTAATTGTTGGTAACAGAGCAGATACCACTGTATTAAGAGATAAAGACAATAAATGTATTGTAGAAGCTGTATTTGATATTGCTCCTTTACAACTTGAAATGTTTTTTCAGGATAACGAATTGGATTATGAAGAACTTTGTATTATTCGCAGAGAGATACTTCCCGGTGGTAAATCAAGGGCTTTTGTGAATGATTCTCCGGTACAACTAAATATTTTAAAATCACTTGGTGATATGTTAGTGGATATACATTCACAACATGAAACACTGCAATTGAATAACGAAAGTTATCAGGTAGAAACATTGGATTTGTTTTCAGAGAATCAATTACTATTAGCAGAGTTTAAAACCTTATATCAGCAAGTAAAAAAGAAAAGGGAAGAGCTAAACGAAATCATTGAAAAAGAATCCAGAATCAGGGCTGAACATGAATTTATCAGTTTTCAATATAAGGAGTTAAGTGATGCTGGTTTACAATCCGGTGAGCAGGAACAACTGGAAGAAGACCTTCATAAAGGAGAACACAGCGAAGAAATAAAAACCATTACCACGTCAGTTCTTAACGAATTGATGGAAGATGATACCAATATACTTTCAAGGATATATACCATTCGTCAATCATTACAAAAGATTAGTGGATATGATCAAGAAATCAATGAAGCATCCAACAGGTTATTACAGATATATGAAGAGTTAAAGGACATTTCATCGCAATTGGAGAACATTTCATCATCTACAGATTTTGATCCTGAAAAAAAACAAATCATCGAAGATCGTTTAGATGTTTTATACACCTTACAAAAAAAGCACAGAGTACAAACCACGGCCGAATTATTAAATCTGAAAGATGAATTAGAATCTAAACTTGAATTTGGATCAAACCTTGATGAAACCATAGCCCAATTAAAAAAACAAATTGAGGCAGATACCTCATCGCTTTGGAAAATGGCAGAAGGGTTACGTAAAAACAGGATAAAGGCATCTACTCAATTACAAAAAGAAGTAGTGCAGGTTTTAAAAGTATTAGGTATGCCTGATGCACAATTATTGGTGAGTGTTGAACCTACTACAGAACTCAATAAATACGGAGCTGATAAAATCAAATATTTATTTACTGCCAATAAAGGAATTGAACCTGAAGAGTTAAGCAAAGTGGCTTCGGGGGGTGAAGTATCAAGATTAATGCTTTCCATCAAGGCATTGATTTCAGGAAAGAAAAAACAACCTACCATTATTTTTGATGAAATTGATACCGGGGTATCAGGTAATATTGCTGATAAACTTGGTATAGTAATGCAGAAAATGGGTAACCATCAACAGGTAATAGCCATTACTCATTTACCACAAATTGCCAGTAAAGGTAACTTACACATCAGGGTTGAGAAGAAAGAGGTTAATAACAAAACCATTTCAGTATTGCATCCGTTAGATGCCGGCGAACGTATTCAGGAGTTGGCAATAATGCTTAGTGGCTCGGCAATTACTGATGAAGCCATCAAAAATGCCAAAGTTCTGTTAGGTGTTCAATAAAATTGATGTTTCAACTTATCCCTATATGTTTCAAAACATTACTTTAGTATTATCTTTAAACCATAAAACTTAACTACTTAACATATGAGTCAATTATTAAAAGGTAAGATTGGAATTATTACAGGAGCATTGGATGAAAATTCAATCGCTTGGAAAGTAGCTGAAAAGGTACATGAGCATGGAGGTAAATTTATTTTGAGTAATGCTCCGGTAGCAATGCGTTTAGGTAAAATCAACGAATTGGCTGCAAAATGTAATACCGAAGTAATTGGGGCAGATGCCACTTTAACTGAAGATTGGGAAAAACTATATAACGAAACCACTCAAAAGCTGGGCGGTAAAATTGATTTTGTATTACATTCCATAGGTATGTCGCCCAACGTACGTAAAGGCAAACATTATACTGATTTGAATTACGATTGGTATCTTAAATCATTAGATATCTCTGCATTATCATTTCATAAAATGTTACAAACTGCTATGAAGATGGATGTAATTAATGAATGGGGATCGGTAGTAGGTTTATCATATATTGCAGCACAACGCACCTTTCCTGATTATAGCGATATGGCCGAAGCTAAAGCTGTATTAGAAAGTATTGCACGTAGTTTTGGATATCATTATGGAGTAGCTAAAAAGGTACGTATCAATACTATATCACAATCACCTACAAAAACAACCGCAGGTACAGGAGTAGGAGGTTTTGATGCATTCTTTGATTATGCTGATAAAATGTCGCCATTAGGAAATGCACCTGCCGAAGATTGTGCAAATTTTTGTGTAGCCCTGTTTAGCGATCTTACCCGAATGATTACCATGCAAAACCTGTATCATGATGGTGGATTTAGTAGTACCGGTATCAGTGCCGGAGTTATTGAGAAATTAAAATAACATATTTAACTATCATATTTACGCAAAGACCTCTAACTCATAGAGGTCTTTTTATTTCTACTGTTTCCGGCTATTTGTTTAACTCCTCGTGCTTCAAAAAAGTTGCACTAAAAATAAAAAAGGTTATTCCTTTTGTCATAGCTTTTTTATTAAGTGTAACTAATTTTCATCACTGCGGGGTACCACTTCAATCCGGCGTAACCATTTATATAAAATTTGCAGTATCATTAAATTTTTGTGTAAAAAATTTGTTTGGAAAAAAAAAGAATTAAATTAGTGCCATAATTGACCCGTTCAATCAACATCAATGGCAAACAATATTGAGTCTTGGGTTTCACAATTAGCAAATGAGTGGAACACAAAATTTGAAAAACTTGACGATGGAATTACCTGGGCAATAGACGTTCCTTTTAATACTAAAGATGGTAAAGCAAGGTATCAATGGGTATATATTAGTTATGTAGTAGGCGCAGCCAAAGGAAAAGATATATACGATATCAGGTCAAGAGTAGGGGATTATTCAGGTAATATTGATCTTCATGGAATTCTGGTCGAAGCTAAGTTTGGGTTTTACAGTATTGCATGCATCAAAGAGGTAAAAAGAAATGATCAACCGGTGGAGGTTATTTTTGTACAAGCAGGACCTTTAGCTGACCATGTTACTACTTATGAGCAATTTATGTTTATTGTTTCTGAAGTAGGTGAGAATGCCGATATCCTCGAAGAAAAATTTTTTCAAGGAATAGATAAATCTTAATATCAGTAATTTATATAATTTAATAACCAAACAAACACAAACATTCATTCGTATGAAAACAGTAAAAGAGTTCGTTGACGAAGCAATTGCAAAAAATTACAAAGTAGATACCCTTGACGGTGGAATCTATATGATTGATTTCCCATTGTCGTATCAAGATGGTAACCGTTTCCAAAGAGTATATGTTAGAGACTGGTTTGATGAGAAAAATAAAAAACAAACCTATTTCATCAATAGTTATATTTCTGACTATACCCGTAATTTTGATTTAGAAAGAATCTTAAGAGAAGCTGAATATGGTCGTATGAGCATGATTTGCTTAAAGAAAATACCTGATGGTCAAGGAGGCGAAAAAGAAGCTTTATATACTCAAACAGCTGTACCGGTAAGCTTTATTAACGGAAGTTTTGATGAGTTTATGGCAGTGGTATTTGAAGTAGCAGCCAATGCTGATTACATTGAGAAAATCTTCTTCACTAACGACGTAAGTTAATTTACATATTTAGGATTATATCCGGCACATGTAAAAAGGGCGTTTCCAGCAATGGAGATGCCTTTTTTCTTTTTATTCAAATATCAGCGTTTAAGTTTCCCGCAGATGTCGCAGATTCTCATAGATTTTGTTGCCCATTATTCGTTTAGGTTTTGTTTTTTATTTCGCAGATTCATCCGCTGAAGACGAATGGTATCTGCGAAATAAGTTCTGTGGTTTGATAGCTGCGACGCTGTTTTTGCGACAATCGGCGGAATCTGCGGGAAACAAAATCTTTTTTTACTTTTACAGCATGCCTCGGTACTTCTTAGAAATATCATACGACGGAACAGATTACCACGGTTGGCAAACCCAGCCAAACGGAATTGCTGTTCAACAAGTGATTGAAGAAAAAATGGAAGTATTGTTTAAACAACCTATAGGCATTACCGGATCAGGTAGAACTGATACAGGAGTACATGCCATGAGGCAATTTGCACATTTTGATTGTAACCAATTACCTTATCCTAAAGAAGAGTTAATGTATAAACTCAATAGAACTTTACCTATTGATAT
>CAZUXM010000114.1:0-5851 GCA_964624635.1 uncultured Candidatus Competibacteraceae bacterium | reverse complement strand
TTACTTCTCCTAATGGATGGAATGCTCCTATTGGAAATCCGGTGGGGTATCCGGCTGATTTAGTCAACAGCGAAAATCGTTTGATATTTTCTACCATGTTTAGATTATAGGTTGCGGTTTGGTATTATGATATTACACGGGATAAAAGCGTTACTTTTATCCCGTACGTTTTTAAAGTCATTCCTGCGAAAGCAGAAATCTCCATATTACACAACAATAAACCTCATTTATCATACCATTTTATCCCCTCATTTCATTTTCTCACATACTTAAACTTCCTAATTATCAACACCATACCTTCTAACAAAAAACATCATTCTTCAATCACCCCAATTGTTAATGGAATGAACGGAGCGTAATGAATTCGTGTAAAAAAATGTTATGTGTACAAATCATATAAACTATGATACATTTATCACAAACAAACACGAACGATTTCGATCAATTAGTTTTTCAAGATCGGAATCAGGCCTACGGGGCCTATGCATTGCGGAAGAGTTACTCTTCCACCATGCTAAAATCCTTCCTCATTGGTGTTGCATTTAGTGCCAGTCTATTGGCAGCACCTTATCTATCAGATCTCTTTAAAAAAGAAGAGATGGTTCCTAAAAAACCTACCAAAACAATTGTAGATGTGGTTACAATTGAAGATGACAATGATGACGATTTACCTGAAATTCCAAAGGAAAGGAAAGAATCATCGGGTCCGGTTGAAAGTACCATTGCATTTAATGCATGGGCTGTTACCACCAACGATGTAAATGACGAACCTGTGACTTCCGATGATCTCAAAGATCTTCAACCGGGTTCATTTACACAAGATGGAGATCCTAACAATTGGGGAATTCCAGGCGAAGGAGATGATGGTCATAAAAAAATCATCGGAGATGATGAAGACCATGTTATACCTTTCGGTGGTTTAGCCGAACCCCCAACCTATCCTGGAGGAGAAGAAGCCATGTGGGAATTTTTAGGTTCAAATCTGGAATATCCTGAACATGCAAGACAAATCCATCAGGAAGGTAAAGTGTATGTCACTTTTGTGATTGACCAATTTGGTAATGTTACAAAAGTTAAAGTACCGCGTCCTATTGGTGGTGGATTAGATGAAGAAGCGATGAGAGTTGTGAATATGATGCCACGTTGGGAACCGGGTAAGCAAAATGGAAGACCTGTAAAGGTAGCTTTCCAGTTGCCCATCATTTTTAGATTGGATTAATTTCAATCGTTATTTTTTTACTGGCAAAAAAAAGGTGGCTATTGTATAGCCACCTTTTTGAATATTTTATTTACACTCCTATTTACCTTTTACTGAAATTTTAATTAACTCCTCCAATACTTTTATATCTACATCTGCTAGTTTATTAATGTATAAACATCCCACTCCGGTTTTATGTTTACCTAGTTTCTCCAATTGTTTTGAATGTTTTTTTATATCCAATACCAGGTGTAATGATAAATTAGCTTTACGAGGAGAGAACCCAATTTTAAACCAATCTACTTCCCTACCCGTTGCCGGACTTTTATACCGTACATTGCCAAAACCTATCATAGCGGCTCCCCACATTTTGGGTTCCAGCTTGGTAATTTTCTGCATGATTTTTAAAACGGTAAAACTATCTTTTCGTTTTTGTTCATCTTCCAATGCATTCAAAAAGTCTTCTACGCTAGCGGTAGTTTCTTTGGTTTTTATTTGTGCAAGTTTTGCCATAGGGTAAAGATAAGATTATTGGTTCATTTGATAAGATACGTATATCAATTTTTTTCAGATGGTAAAATCCAATTTTGATTTATGACATGAATCCAATTAAAATCATCATTAGATAACAAACTTTATATATATTTATATACTCATTCAAAAAACTATGCATAAAAAAATTCTCATAGGTCTGTTTTTGATATTACCTCTTTTAGCTCATTCAAAAAATCCGGTAGAAAGATTTTATGATGCGTTTAATAAAAAGGATTGGGTGAAATTTAAAAAACTACTCCACAAAGATTTTCGATGCATACCTGATCCCGGTGTAATTCCTGCCAGCAGAGAAGAATTTTATAATAATATATATGCTGAGGATGTTTGGTTTGCAGAATGGAAAATTTTAAGTATGGCCAAAATTTCTCCTCGTTGTTATTTAGTGAAGGGAACTTTTACGGATGAATATAGTATGTGGTTATACGGTGCACCTGTAGAAGGACAGTGGATCTATTGTTGTAAAAACAATAAAATTATTTCACTCGACTGGCTCCAATTTCCACCCAATCCTAACCAGACAAGAGGTGATAGATTAAATAAAGAATTTATGGATTGGATTGCCCTCAATTACCCTGATTATGCCGGCCTAAGTAAATATTGGTCACATGATGCAGCTATTCTCTTTAGAGACCTATTTAGAAAATACAAAAAAGAAAAAGATTGAGTTAAGTGGCGTTTGTTTATTACTGACCTCTGGTAATTCTGAAAATTTTCATATCCATTTTTTGATGGAGCATCCAAGTCAAGTATTTCTTCAAACCAATATTCAATATTTGCCAATTTTACACTTTACCCTATTTTATAAAATGTTAGAGTACATTTTCTCTATAATAAAAGACCAAACAGATTAATTATTGAAGTATTGATTTTATTAGGATATGTCAACTGGGCAAGTGGTAAGTTAAGACCTGACTCTAGTCACAACATCACTATAGTTTAATCACTCTCCTAACCACAGTTCCTTTTGTGGATTGAATAACTATAAAATACAATCCATTACTTAGACCTTTCATAGAAAAACTAGAATTTGCAGTGGCCATTATATACTTCCCGAAAGAGTCCAGAACAGTTACAGATTTTAAGTCATGATCATCTATATGGATGTTAACTATATCCGTTGTTGGGTTTGGATAAATAATTACTGAAGGATTAGCCGTGTTCAATTCTTCAACTGAAACATCCAGCCCCGGAATAAAAAATTCAACAAGTGCTACTCCATTTGCTTGCAAATGAAAATTATAAATTGAATCAGTTAAGGTAATATTGCTTGAATTAAAACTGTTGTTTGGATAGAGATAGGTTACTGCATTGGTTCTTGTATATCCGGCATTTATTAATGAATCAAACAGGTGGATTACATTATTGTTGGTTGAATCGATGATGGTTATTCGACCCGGATGAATGCCTGTAATTCCGGGAAATTTAAGTGATATATTTCTTCCATTTTGAAAATAATTATCAAAGTCCTGATACACTAATATGGCATCATTAATTTCTGTGGCCAACGGATCAGAGCCACCTAAAGTAATGAATCCTTGTAAAATTGAATCGATGGTACTTACCTGATAACCATAAGCAAGCAAACTATCCGCATTTAGCTCATTTTCGAAAAATAAATGCAACCCTGCTTCAGCCGTTCCGGGTAATGTAAAATTTGAAACCAACACCCTCATCGTATCATTGCTGTAAGAGGAAACAGTGGATAAATTTCTATAATCTGAATTATTTACATCTATCATTTGTCCTTCCATTCTATTGAGTAACAAAAGAGATTTCCAGGAAGGTTTATGAAGAGCTCCCCAACTAAGTAATCCATAGTCTTGATGAAATTCGGCACTACCAGCAGCAAAATCTTGCCATGCAGCCACCATCTGTCCTGATATGTTGTGCTCATGTAAAGCTTCTGCATAATTCAGCATAAATGCAGCATCCAATGGTGATTCTCTATAGGTAAATGGCAAGTTCCACTCAGATACCAAAAATGGAACAGTTCCATGCCCTGTATTGATTAGTTTTTGATTCAAATAATTTACTTCCATTTCAATAGCATGCAAACTCAGGTTAAATTTATGCCAGGAAATAAAATCCATTGGAGTGCCCCATTGAACACAACTGTCAATTACCTGACCAATGATGGTTGCATCTAAAACATTGTTGGGTAAAAAACCTGCAGGAAAAGAGGTGGTAAAAGATGTCGTAAAGTTTGAAACCGTTGGACCTCCTACCTTTGCGTTTGGATGATTTGACTTAATCGCCTGAAGTGTGTTTTTGTAAAAAATGAAATATTCTTGAATGGTTCCCTGCCAATAATTTCCATCTGGTTCATTCCAAATTTCATAATAAGGGTCCAAGCCCCATTGGTCATTAATCTTACCAACAATGCTATCCACAAGGGTATTCCAAATAGTATAGTTTGCAGGTGGAACGGCATTTAACATCCCCCAACCGGATTCAACCATGGTAGTATCAGAGGAAGAACTTAACCATCCGGGCATTTTCATGATGGGAAGGATGAGTTTATCAGCTCTACTATTGGCCAATAGAATATTTGGTTTTTGAATCTCAAGCCGAGCCATCACATCATTGATACTAGATACCGACCAGTGATTCATGGCTGTTTCAATATCAATGGTTCTGATGGCGTTACATTGGATTCCATTGTTGAGAAGGTCGTTAGTACCATTGACTGTTTTGGGAACAAGAAATATCCCCGGCCTATACAATGCAGGAACAGGTTCTGTTGATCCTTGCCAATTAACCGTAAGGTTTTGGGCAATTAAATTGAAAGAAAAAAATAAAGTACACAAGTAAATCAACAGCTGTCTCATAATTTTATATTTTATCCAACCATAATGACTAAAGAAAATATTTTGCTTTAAGTAAGAAGTAAAATTGAGCCCTCCCAAAGCATTATTACAAACGCTTCACTGGCATCAGTTATAAATATAGGAACTTTAGTTCAATATTTTATGATATTGGGGTAAAATTATTTACATGCACCCTGCTATTTAATTCTTAAAGCTTCAATTAATATAAAATGAAAGGATGTGGGCAGAATAGAGTTGCGTGTTGTTATTTATTCTGTTCTGCATCAACCCATGTTTGTATTTCATTGTAGAGTATAATATCTACTGCTTGGTTTGGATACATCAATACTTTTCTTACACCAGAGGGTTTTCCAAAATTCCATTCTTGGTTCCATTTCGAATCAGATTTGTCCAATTTCATATAAAAATTATTGATGCCAAATTTTTGAAATTGCGCATCCATGGTACTCTGATCTAGAACAATAGGGTCACCATCAAACCATTCTGACTTCATGTAAAAGTTTCCAATTACCAGATACTTATCTCCGAATTTCTCGCCCAAATATTCTCCAGTTTGAGGAAACGGCATAGCATTCGGATCATCTACATGAATTTCTTTGGCTAAATGAGCAATATGTGCAAAAAGTAATATTGATTCATTTGGTTCTCTACTCATAATCCAATTAATATTATTGAACATTTCTAATTCTCTTAGATTATAGTCATAGTTGGGATTGCCGTATGAACGTAAAAATTCTACATTTTGTCTGGCACCAACTAAAGCCTGAAGAGCCCATGCAAAATCTTCTTCAGAACTTTTGACTTTATATTCTTTTGAATTAAATTTAAAGGTACTATCTAAATCATTGAGGAGGATTTCAAGTTCCTCCCAACCTGTTGAATCTATATTCCAAAAATGATCAAGACTATCTTTGGCGTTGTCCTTTATTCTAAGGAAAGGTCGAAATTCGGAAAGTTTTAAATTGATAGCTTTGAATTCATCTGAATCAACTTTATTTAAGTAGTTTAGTACATGATCGAATCCACTCATAGCATTCTCTAAAACAACATTAGGAGCGCAACCTGGAATATCAAATCCATAGAAATGTACTTTCTCTGAATCAATTTTGTCGAGGTTGTATTCTCTAAGCCACTCCAATAATTCTCTATTATGCCTAAATTTTTCGAATGTGCATAAAAGTCCGTTGTTAAGCGCAGAGTCTAAGGAGATATTTGCTCCGTTAACATAATCGTATGCAATGCGAGATTCGATTAAACCAGATTCTAATGC
>CAZUXM010000113.1:0-5915 GCA_964624635.1 uncultured Candidatus Competibacteraceae bacterium | reverse complement strand
GCTCTCCTCTAATATATATATAGGCCAAGTTTGCTCCTAATGCAAAGCTCGATATAATCATACCCTCCACTAATAAGTGTGGACAGGTTTGCATTAAGTATCTATCTTTAAAAGTACCGGGTTCACTTTCATCCGCATTACAAACCAAATAACGAGGTTTACCCGATTTTTTATCAATGAAAGACCATTTTCTACCCGTTGGGAAACCAGCTCCTCCTCTACCTCTCAATCCTGAGGTGATTACATCATTAACGATTTCATCGGGTGTTTTGGTTTTAATGGTTTTCTCCAAAGCAGAATAGCCACCATGCTGCTTATATACTTGCAGTTGGTCAATATTAGGAACATTAAAATGTTCTGTAATCAGCTTTCTACTCATCAGGGTTTAATTTTATCTTTTGCCCAATGTGATATTGGCGTTTTTGTATTTGTCTTATAGTCGTCTAATATAGCATCTACTTTCGAAAAAGTAAGATCTTCATGGTATTTTTCTCCAACTTGCATCATAGGTGCACCCCCACAAGCCGCTAAACATTCCACGGTTTTCAGTGTAAACATCCCATCAGCAGTAGTTTCTCCTACCTTGATATTTAATTTGTTTTCAATATGCTTCACTACATCTTCAGCACCCATTAACCAACAAGGTCCGGTTCTACAAACTTCAATTACACATTTTCCAACGGGTTGTAAATTAAACATAGAATAGAAAGAGGCTACTTCATATACTTCAATAGGTAAAATATTGAGTACCGAAGCTACATAATCCATGGCTTTAGGGCTCAACCAACCGCCAAACTCAGCTTGTGCAATATGCAGAATAGGCATAATGGCTGATTTATGTTTTCCTTCAGGATAACGGGCTATGATCTTTTTTACCAAAGCCATTGCATCTGCCGAAAATTCTATGTTTTTATTTTCTTCCACTTCCTTTTTATTAAGCATCCAGTTCTCCTGCAATTACATTCATTGAACTCATGGTCATTACTGCATCACTAATCATTCCACCACAAATAATTTCAGGATATGCCTGATAATATATAAAACTAGGTCTTCTAAAATGTAATCTGTAAGCAGCTCTTCCACCATCACTCACCAAATAAAATCCTAATTCTCCATTTCCCCCTTCTACTGCATGGTAAATTTCACCTACCGGTACATCGGTTTCTCCCATTACAATTTTAAAATGCCAGATCAATGCTTCCATTTTAGTATATACATCTTCTTTGGGAGGCAAATAAAACTCAGGAACTTTTGCATAGTGTTTACCTTCTGGCAAATTACTATGTGCCTGTTCTATCATTTTTAAACTTTCTAATATTTCCTGATGACGAACCATAAAACGGTCGTATACATCACCTGAAGTTCCTACCGGAACAATAAAATCAAAATCCTGGTATGAACAATATGGATCCATCACCCTAACATCATAATCAACCCCACAAGCTCTTAAATTTGGACCTGTAAAACCATAACTCAAGGCTCTTTCTGCTGAAATTCCGCCTACCCCTATAGAACGATCCATAAAGATGCGATTTCTCTCCAGCAATGACATGAACTCCTTATATACTTTCGGGAACTCCTTTAAAAACTCTTTGATTTTCTTATGTACTGCTGGATTAAAATCTCTTTCGAAACCACCAATACGTCCAATGTTAGTGGTTAATCTTGCTCCACAAATCTCTTCGTAGATATCATAAATTTTTTCTCTCCATTGAAATACATAGGTAAATCCACTTAATGCACCCATATCCACGCCAATTACTGAGTTACAAACCAAATGATCAGCAATACGGGCTAATTCCATCACTATGATTCGCATGTAATCTACACGCTTAGGAATTTCGGCCTGAATCAATTTTTCAATCGTGGTATGCCATCCAATATTATTGATTGGCGAACTACAATAATTTAATCTATCGGTCAATGGAGTAACTTGATAAAACGGACGATGCTCTGCTATTTTTTCAAAGGCACGATGGATATATCCAACGGTTTGTTCACACTCAACAATCGTTTCTCCGTTAATTTTTAAAATATTCTGGAAGATTCCATGAGTTGCAGGGTGAATTGGACCAAGATTTAACGTGGTCAATTCCTGCTCATTCACTTTTGAACCTATATTTATCTTATTATCTGCCAAAATATTTATCTTCTTTATCGGTTCTGGTTTGATCTTCTAATGGATATTCTTTTCTCATAGGAAAATAATCCATTTCATCTACATTCAAAATTCTTTTTAAGTTTGGATGACCAGTAAATATGATTCCATAAAAATCATACGTTTCTCTCTCCATAAAATTAGCTCCTGCAAATAAAGGAACCATCGATCTGATCTCTGGATTTTCTATAGGTAAAGAAAACTTTAAACGTAATCGATAATTGTTTACCAAACTATGTAAGTGATACACTACTTCTAATTCAGCCCCTTTTCTATCAGGATAATGGGCTCCGGTAACATCCGTTAAAAAAATAAACTGCATGGTAGAATCATTCTTTAAATACTCTACCAATTCAAAGTTTTTGGATGCTACTACATTCATGGCCAGCATACCAAACGTTTCATTGTGAGATATTAAAGCATCTCCAAGGAAATTACTAACGTTAGTGATTACTGTTTCAGAGGTCAGAGCCATGCTTATTCTATTCCGTAGCTATTTAAAAGTTCTTTATATTCAGGTAAGGATCTTCTCCTTAACTTTTCATTTTTAACAATGTCTTGAATTTTCATGAACCCATCCAAAATCTGTTCAGGACGAGGAGGGCATCCCGGAACATATACATCCACTGGAACAACCTTATCAATCCCCTGCAATACTGAATAAGTATCAAATATTCCACCACTGCTAGCACAAGCTCCAACAGCGATAACCCAACGTGGCTCTGCCATTTGGATATAGGTTTGTTTTACTACCGGGCCCATTTTTTTTGCGATGGTACCCATTACCATCAATAAATCAGCCTGACGCGGAGAAAACGATAATTTTTCAGAACCAAATCGGGCCAAATCATAATTACTTCCCATAGTAGCCATGAATTCAATGCCACAACAAGAGGTCGCAAAAGGCAACGGCCAAATAGAATTTTTTCGGGCCAGATTTATTACCTTGTCCAAAGAGGTGAGAAAATAACCTTCTCCTTTAATTCCTTCCGGAGCCTCAACCAATTTGATATTTGTTTTTTCTTCTGCCATGGCTAAAAGATTATTCCCACTTTAATCCACCTTTTTTAATAATATAAAAGAAGCCTATTAAGAGTGTTGAAATAAATATAATCATTTCTAAAAATAACAAGTGTCCCATTTCAACACTTAACTTTTTAAAGTTCACAGCCCATGGATACATAAATATAATTTCCACATCGAACAAAACGAAGAGGATAGCTACAACAAAATATTTTATATGGAATGGCAAACGGGCATTCCCTACTACCTTGATACCTGACTCAGTATTTTCAAGCTTTTGTTTGGTTTTTCTTTTAGGTCCTACCAGGTGCGTAAGTATCATCACTGCAGACACGAAGCCCACAGCCAGTAGGAGTTGGAGAAAAAGTACAAGATAGTTTACTTCCTGCATAGCTTTATCTATAGACCTCACAAATGTATATAAATAAGTATGGCTGCAAAGAAAAAATCCGGTTTTTTTTGAATTTGTTTTTGTAGGTATAGAAAACCTATGATTGAACGCTTCAAGGTTTTTTTAAGCGACCTGCGCATTTTAGTTATCTTTTTTAATATACATTAGCCTCAATATATTGATTTTATTAGTACTTCAACAACTTCAATGTTATTATATTTTCAAAAAAATGTTTTAATTTGGGAGTAGGCTGGCATAATATTTATATTCGTTCCATATTATATAAGGTTGATTGACCTTTAAATTTATTCATCTATGTTAAAAGCAATTCTTTCTACCACAGTAACCACCTTATTGTTATCAGTTTCATTAGTGGCTCAGGCTACCTCTACTTATGAACTTAAACCATATCCTGCTACTTTTTCTTATCTGACTGATGAGTTTCAGATAGAAGATCAGGGAGATAACTCATATGCGGCTACTGCCCGAGGTGGTGAAGTATACTACCTGAGTTTATTTAAAGCTTCGGCTCGGTTCAATGCGGATAGTTTACGATATATGTTTGAAGATCTGTACCGCGGCCAGCCAGGGATTGAGAATATTCAACTGAATTCTAAAGGTCAGGGAAAACTAGGCAATCTGGATGGCGAAAGGGTTCAAATTACCTTTGTATACGATGGTGCTTATTATACAGCCACTGCCCTTTTAATGCGTTTTCATATTAACAGAAAATACAATACGGTGCTCATGACCTATGAAATGGCTGCCGAAAACGATAACAACCGTACCCGTTATCTGGCAGTAAAAAAAGGGTTTGAAGACATGGCAGGGTCGTTTGTTTATACCCCGGTGAAGTATAAAAAATATACTTATGCTAAAGACTCTGTAAGTATGGAATATCCGGACTTTTGGTATGCTGGTAAAACTGATAGTTGTATGCTTATTGATGATGGACGTTGTAAAATTACCGTTCAATCATACCAGGCTAAAGACAGCACCACTACTGAAACTTATGGCAAATGTGAAAGAGATAAAATGAAGAAAAACTCCGCCTTGTATCCTTCATATAAAGGGACTCTTACCACCGAAAAGTGGAGAGGTGAAGAGTTGGCCACCAAATTTACAGGAACCTATGATTATGATGAGTTTGGAGGTCGTAAAACCCGTTACTTCTTAAAGTACATTATCCGTCGCAATGTTGGAGGCTCTATTAAAGACTTTCATGTGTACTTCGAATGTCCTGAAATGTATAGAGAAGGTTATTATGCAGGTAAATTTGAGATTATGTTCAATTCAATTACCTTACCTGGTATAGCTGTTGAAGTGAAAAAATAAACTTATGAGCACATATAATCCTAAACAATCACCACCACCATTACCACCAAAAGATGAGATTGTAAAAAAACCTGTTTCAACTAAAACAAAGGGTAATAATCTTTTAATTGTTGGACTTTGCTTAATCGGTGCTGCCATAATACTTGGTAACTCATATCCAAAAAGCCTTGACAGCGCCTACAATCAAGGATACATTTCCACTGCACTAACATTCAAGCTAGTATGTTTCTCCATAGGAGCTACGTTAACATTAATGGGATTAAAATTTATAGGTAAAGTTAAAAAACACCAACTCCTGTTTTTGACTGGGGGTGTATTTTTACTGATAACTGTGTATGTTGCGGCATTTTCATTTGGATTATCAAGTAATATGGATGAGGAAGGAATTATTTCTCAAGAACCGTTAATAAACATAACGAAAGCAATTAGTCTAATTACTCTTATTGCAGCTATGGTATATTTTATTAAAGGTGTACGAATTATGAACGAAATCAAGTAAAATTAAGGACAAGACCCCATTCCAGATATTCTTAGGCCCTCTTTAATCAATGGTTAAAAGTTGGCTACTATATTTGCTATTATAATAGCGGCTTTACTAACCATAAAAACCATTACGTAGGAACTAAAGATGGAACAAAATAGAACTGCATCCTTATCCTTTAAACAAGGGATAGGAATCTTGTCCATCGGAACATCTTTGATGTTTCTGTTATCCTGCTTTGTAACAACTATCAATATTTTGGTAATGGGGTTTTATCGAATGAAGGGTAGCTCCAACAAAGTACCTTTCGTTATTGGAAGTACCATCGGAATTTTAATCGTACTGGGAATTGCGGTTACCTTTTTTATAATAGGTATTTGGTTGTTAAAAGATAAAAAGGGACTGTATATTTCGTTTTTGAAAAACTAAGCAGCCTCTTCTTCTTCTAAAAGATCCACCTCTACTTTCAGGTTATTAATAATGAACTCCTGACGTTCAGGAGTATTTTTCCCCATATAGAATTCCAG
>CAZUXM010000112.1:0-6095 GCA_964624635.1 uncultured Candidatus Competibacteraceae bacterium | reverse complement strand
CCAGATGTCCTGTGATTAAAGTTTTTTTATCGGTTCCTAATATCAATGACTCAATCCCGGCTCCTGCAGCTTTTGTATCGAGTAATTGAAAGTCTTGTGCTTTTAGAAATGTACTTATTGAAAATACTGCCAGAAGAATTAAAAAATATTTTTTCAAAATAGTTAAGTTAAAGGTTTACTTTGGTTTATAAGAAAAGTTAAGTGCTCCTGACTTTTTTAAATCAGAAGATAAAGTTAATCGATATTCTTTACCTCCAATAATCAATTGTACCGCAGCAGTATTAGGAGATATTTCACCTAAGTTATGCGCATATAAAATGAGATAATTATTGGTAGCATTCGGATTAATTTTAACATGCAACTTAAGTTTGGCTTTTACTACCATATATTCTTGTAAAATCCATTCACCATTTAGATTCAATGATATGGAGTCACCATCTACTACTGAACGGTCGTAAATCTCAATGTCAAATTCTGGTTCGGTAACAGTAATGGTTGATTGTAGTTCTACTGTTCTGTCTTTAATGGTAACGGGAATATTGTTTTCTGCAAATACTACATCCTTTATTTCTGGAGTGGTATCTTTTGGTACTTCATATCCCCAATACATAATTTTACCATCATAACCGGCGGTAACTAAAATGGAATCTTGCTTCCAGAATAAAAAATTTCTTACTACATCTGTATGTCCACTAAGAGTTTGTTGACGATCCAAATTCGTGTTCCATACGTTTACATCAAACCCATCGTCACCCGTTGCCAGATACTTACCTGTAGTTGACAATACCATTTTACTGTAACCAACTGTAGAAGGACGAGTACCGGCCATTACATCTTTTACCACCGAATATCTGCTTCCTGATTGCTGAAGTTTCATGAGGTGTTTGTCACCCCAAACATATAACCCGTCTTTAGTTGAAGTAAAATTATTTAATCCATACGGCAGCTCCATTTTATATTCTAACCTTTTATCAGTTAAATTATAAAAATGTAAAAATCCATTTTTTGTAAAAATGATATACTTACCTGAATAATCAACAGCACCGTCAGTTATCCATGAACCATATTCATTCGGTCTTTCATCATTGTATGCAATTTCTGCTTTATCACTTGATTTAGTATTGATTCTGTATAAAGCTCCTAAAGGTTTATTGTAAATATTTTTAGAATAATCCATTACTCTGCTGGTAGTATGTCCCCCAAAGTAAATGATACTTGCATCCGGTGATAATGTGGCAAAAGCATTTGATTCAACCGGTACCTGATAGGTTTTTACAATTTTTAGAGAGGGCCACTCTAGAATAGCCACCTTACCATCTTCGCCTGCAGTTACAAACTGTCTACCCGATGGCTCAAACAAAATAGTATTGATTTGATCAGAATGAACCTTTACTTCTTTGGTCATCTTTCTGCTAACTAAATCAGTAAAAACCAAATATCCATCATGGTGACCTGTAATCATGGTAGTACCATCAGGCGCCATGGTTAATGATTCGATAGGAGAATTATGTTCACTAGTAGTTTCAAGAAGCTGATAGTTGGTTTGAGCTGTTGTAACAACTGAAAAAACAGCTGTAAACAAACTAAAACTTATAATACGATGCAATGGCTTCATTAATATTTTCTTATTGGTTAACTTAATTCAAATTTTATGCCGCTATGGCTTATATACAAAATTTAATGCTCCTGACTTTTGAAGATCAGAAGTAAGCGTTAATCTATATTCTTTACCTCCTATTAACACCTGTATAGCTGCTGTATTAGGAGATATCTCTCCCAAATTATGAGCATACAGTATCAAATAATTGTTGGTAGCATTGGGGTTAATCTTCACATGAATCTTTAACTTGGCTTTTACCACCATATATTCCTGTAATATCCAATCTCCATTAATGTTCAACGAAATACTATCTCCGTCTACCACTGATCGGTCATAAATTTCTATGTCAAACTCTGGTTGATTTACAGTAACAGTACTTTGCAATTCCACAGACCTGTCTTTAATAGTTACAGGAATATTGTTATCGGTAAACACAATATCTGTATTTACAACAGTTGTGGTAGTGGTATCCTTTTCAATTTTAACACTATCTTTTACAAATACCGTATGTAATGTATCTTCTTTGATCAGAACTGTATCGTGTTTTAAAACAATAACGGTGTCTTTTTTTATTTTTTCTAAACTATCAATTCTTTCTTTAATCTCTTCATAGCCCCAAATCTTAATGGTTCCATCATAACTTCCGGTAACCACCAAGCTATCGTTATATCCGAATGAAAAAGTACGAACTGCATCTGTATGTCCAATGAGAACCTGAGTTTTTGTTCCTGTAGAAGCGTTCCAAATATTTACCTTATCTCCATCATCACCGGTAAGCATATATTTACCGTTTTTCGAAAAAGCAAACATACTGTATCCTGAATTAGCCGGAACAGTAACTCCTGCAAATGTTTTATTGATATTATAATCATCGTTTACACTCATTTTTGAGATGTATCCATCACCCCACAACCAAATGTAACTACTGCTACAGTACAAATTATTCAAATTGGTTTCACTATATTTTTTAAACGCTAATTTTTTCTCATTAATGTCCCAGAAATACACATAATATCCTTTGGTAAAAACAACATATTTCCGTGAAGCATCTAAGTTCCCATCAGTAATACCCCAGCTATTGGTATTATAATCCGCAGGATCATCATAGAGTAATTGAGGTTCAGTAGAGCCATCAGTAGGTACTTGATACAATCCGGTAAAAGCACCTGAACGAATAAAACTATTGCTGTTTGATTTTTTATATCCTCCAAAATAAATGCTCTTTTCATCAGGCGCCAGTACTGCAAAATTGACGCTGCTATACGGAGCCGTATATGAATTGATAGGTTTGCGTGTATTGAAGTTCCACAACTTTACTTTAAAATCGTTTCCGGCTGTAACAAATTTGGAACCTGACTTATTAAAAATTAAACAATTAATACCACCTGTATGTGCCTTTACTTTATATAACATTTTCATGCTATCTACTATACTCCAAAAAATGATATAACCATCCTGATCAGCAGAAACAGCAAATTTTCCTTCAGGATGCACCTTCATAGTTTCTATAGGTGCACTGTGGTTATGAAGGGTTTTTAATAAAACATACGGTTTTTGGGCCTGAGCCAGCGAAAGGATTACAAAAAGGAACGAAAACAAGGTCAGTTTTCTCATGGCATTCATTAAACAGTCAATAGTGGACAAATTTCTAAAATTTTGCGTTAGGTATGGTATATATTTTGTGATTTTTAACGGGTAATACACGCAATAGTTCTAAAAGATCATCATGAGAATAAAAATTTCAATCATTTTAAGTGTTTTTTTCGGGGCTTCATTACTTCTCAATGCCCAGTCAACACTACAAACTTACCTTAACAGCCTATCTTCCAAAACAGGGCTGGAATCAGCATTAATAGGTATTTCCGTAAAACAATCGGATGGAACTAAAATAGCTTCATTGAATGAAAATATTCTGCTTTCGCCGGCCTCCTGCCAAAAAGTAGTGACTACATCAACAGCATTGTTAATGCTGGGGCCCGATTTCCAATTCAAAACTTTGCTACAATATGATGGTAGTCTGGACGCCCAATCAGGCACTCTGAAGGGGAATATTTATATAAGAGGGGGTGGAGATCCTACACTGGGTTCCGAAAAGTTTGCATCAACGGTCATTGACTCCTTGTTGCAAAAGTTTTTGACTCAATTAAAAAAAGTAGGGATCAAAAAAATTGAAGGAAAGATTATTGGAGATGATGAAGCTTTCGAAAGTATTATGGCCCCCGGAACCTGGGATTGGGGAGATATTGGTCAATACTACGGAGCAGGTGCTTCAGCATTAACTATTTGTGATAATATGGTTTGTTACTATCTTAAATCAGGAGGTCAGGGAACCAATACCAAATACGTACGAATGAAACCTTATATTCCCGGTATGACCCTCATCAACGATGTAAAAAGCGGAGTATCAGGTCTTGGAGATAAATCCTACATCTTTGGTTCAGAATACAGTTATTACCGCCATTTTGTAGGAGAAGTAAGCGGAAATGAATCTGAATTCAAAATCAAGGGATCTATTCCTGATCCTGCATGGTATGCAGCCTATTTGGTAGATAGTACATTGGAAGCCGGTGGAATTACTGTTACCGAAAAACCAACAACAACACGTGTGCTTCATGAAAACAATAACACTTATACCGTTTCTGCAAACCGTACTAATATATATACGTTATACTCTCCTTCGCTAAAAAATATCATCAAACAAATTAACCAACAAAGTAATAACCTATATGCTGAACAATTGCACAAGTATATTTCGTTTTATAAAAACGGATTCGGAAATAATGTTGCTTCCACTGAAATAGTACAAAATTTCTGGATAAATAAAGGTATTCCTAAAAACGAGTTCATTCCTGTTGACGGAAGCGGATTAAGCAGAAGCAATGCCATTTCAGCATCAACATTGGTTGATATGCTTGTTCTCATGAAATCTGAGAAGTACTATGATGATTTTTACTCCAGTTTACCTGTATCAGGCAAAAACGGCACCATGGTGTCTTTTGGAAAAGGAAGTATTTTAGAGAATAACTGTGCCGCTAAAAGCGGATCAATGACCCGTGTAAGAACTTATACCGGTTATGTAAAATCAAAAACAGGTAAAGACCTGGTATTTGCAGTGATGTTTAATAATTACACCTGCGAAAAAAATGAAATCCGCAAGATTTGTGAAGAGGTGATTACTAAAATTGCAGAAACAAATTAAAAAATAATCACAGAGGACACGGAGAAAGAAACACAGAAGTCTCAGAGATTTCTTCTCAGTGTTCTCTGTGGAAAACTCAGTAATCTCTGTGGTTAAACTACTTTCTTTTCTTGTTCAAAAGAAGATCATCTGCATTGGTAGTAACAAAGATGGTAATCTTTTTATACGCTTTATTTTTACGTTCATCCAATACTTCTATTTCAAACGTATGTGGCCCGGGTGAAATACCAACAGGTAGTTCAGTAATGAGCATATCTTCTTTATACTCGTAGGACGTTAAATGCCATACCCCATCAATGTATGCATTGTATTTGTATACACTCGACAAATTGTCGGTTGCATAAGTAACGATTTTACCAGTATTCATTACATAAAAACTATCCTTTACACTCATTTTTGAGATAACAGGTTTAGTAGTATCGGCCCAAACTGAAAAACTACCCATATCTTTTAATTCAACAGTAATTGAATTAGCTGTAGTTGAAATAGGATTATAATATTTCATTTTTCCTTCTTTATTATAATACACAACACATAATTTATCCTGCGAAATTTTTGTATGATTGGTTTTAATTACAACCGTATATGGATACCTTACAGGTATATATTTTGTTCCAAATGAAAAATTTAACTCCCCTATTTCGTTTTGAGTTGAAGTAATCGATGGCTCCAGTTTTTTACTCATATTATAATATAAAACATAGGGAGGAATAGAAATTTGAACTTCATTTCCGGCAGTAGAAGTAACATATTTTTCTTTGAATTTAACTACAGGAGTAGATTCAGTTGCCGGAGTTTGATTGGTAAAATTCAGTGTAAAACTAAACTCCGTTGTATTTTTATAATAATCTGCCAATCGTAATTTTACTTTATGATTACCGGTTGACAAGGAAGTCATCACCTCTTTTAATCCTTTGGTATAAATAGATAGTAAATCCGCATTACTTTCTTCCAGATGTAATTTTTCGTAATACTCAGCATGATCTACCCAATATTCATAATCCATATGATAATCACTGCTTCGTTGGTCATCAATTTTCATTTTATCCAACTTAAACTCAAACGCCAATTCATCGTCAACAAATAATTGGGTATGATATACTGAGTTTTTAAATCCACTGCCATCTTGTGGATCTTCAGCTTTATAAGCTAGTTTCCACCAACTGGTGGCATATAAGGTTGAAGAACTCATATACATGGTTCCATATTTGTTTACCTTTACATCATAAGTTACGGGAGACTTCCCTCCTGAATATAAACGTAAACCTTTTAATTTAGGGGCTTTGGTATCTGCGA
>CAZUXM010000111.1:0-6111 GCA_964624635.1 uncultured Candidatus Competibacteraceae bacterium | reverse complement strand
TGATTATTATGTCGAGTTTTCTAATGCATATAAAAAAGAAATCGCTGCATTAAAAGAATCAGGATTAAGTGAAGAAGAAGCCAAGAAAAAATCGCAACTCGATAAAGAAATTGCAGAAATGACCGTACAATGGGAATTAAAAATTCCTGAAGTACGTGAATTATGGAAGACCATGAATGGTTGGTTTTACGAAGGTGTACAACAAACCTTTGATCGTTTAAAACTAAAATTCGATAAAGAATATTTTGAATCTGAAGTATATGACAGAGGTAGAGAAACCGTAACCGAAGGTTTGAGTAAAAATATTTTTTATCAAAAAGAGGATACTTCTGTTTGGATTGATTTAACTGATATAGGTCTTGATCAAAAACTGGTATTACGTGCCAATGGAACCACTGTATATATAACACAAGACATAGCCCTCGTATATCAAAAACAAAAAGATTTTGATTTTGAACGTAGTGTTTATGTGGTAGGTAACGAGCAAGATTATCATTTTAAAGTATTGTTCGAAATATTAAAAAGATTAGGACTAAAAGGTACTGAACACTTACATCATTTAAGCTATGGAATGGTTGAATTACCTACCGGAAAAATGAAAAGCAGAGAAGGTACAGTGGTAGATGCGGATGATATTTTAGATGAAGTAATACATATTGCCAAAGAAAAGGCCAATGAGCAAGGTAAATTAGCTGAAGTATCAGATGCTGAAAAAGAAAATATTTATGAGGCCATCGGTATTGGAGCTTTGCGATATTTTATATTGAAAGTAGACCCGGTTAAAAAGATGATTTACAATCCTGCAGAGTCAATCGACTTTAATGGAAATACTGCACCTTTTATTCAATATATCTATGCACGTACTCAATCATTAAAAAGAAATGCGGCTGCACAGAATATTGAAATATTAGAGTATACTAAAGCAATTGAACAATATTCGCCAAATCCTGTTGAAACAAAACTCATCAGAACTCTCAATGAATTTCCTTTGGTGATTAATGAAGCGGCTGATAATTATAGTCCGGCACTTATTGCCAACTACGTATATCAGGTAGCCTCTGAATTCTCTACCTTTTATCATGATTTTAAAGTACTAAAAGAAGAAAATGTAGCTGCACGTAGTTTTAGGTTCCATTTAAGCCAAAAAGTAGGTCATATAATTGTTGATGCATTAGGATTGCTTGGTATTAATGCTCCCGAAAGGATGTAACAACTGCACTAAAAATCATTTTAGTTATGTCAACATACAGTAATCAGATAAAGTCAGATCTTAAAAAATATGGTGTTCATATTATCCATGTACTAGCCGAAGACGAAGAGCCCGGTTTTTCCTATACCATTGGTTTATATGAATTACACAATAAGCCTGAGCTAATTATGATTGGGCAGGAACAAGATTTACACCAGGTAATCCTCAACAATATGGCGTACGATTATAAAGAGGGTCGTACACTTACCAACGGAAATATGGAAAAAGACATCCTGGATGATTACGAATGTTTGGTGATTGATGTAGATAAAAAAAATTATGAGGAATATTTAGGCATTGCGATGGACTACTATAATGGGGATGATTTTCCGGTAATGCAAATTATCTGGCCTACTCAGTCAGGAATGCTCCCTACAGATGAAGATGCTCCTGAGGGATTTAAAAAATGGCAACCGGTACTTGGTAACGTAAAAAAATAACCATAGTATACTCTATGATACCATTCAACAAACGTTGATCAATTTATTATATTTGAGCATATGTTTGAACTGATAGACAAAAATGTAGCGAAAAACATTCAGCTTACTCCAAAAGAGTTAGAACTTTTTCATTCAATACTTCATGTAAAAAAATATAAAAAAAAACAATTTCTGTTTCAGGCCAACGAAATAAACACCTTTACCGGATTCATTACAAAAGGATGTATCAAAAATTATATCATTGATGAAAAAGGAAATGATTTCATTATGTATTTTGCTATTGAAGATTGGTGGGTAGGTGATATTTCTAGTTTTAATGAACAAAAACCGGGCACACTATTTATCGAAACTATAGAAGATACGGAGCTTTTAACCTTTGATTTTAACGGATACCAAAGACTCATTAATGAAGTTCCTAAATTCGAAAGACATTTTCGTATCCTGATGCAAAGAGCCTTATATACTTTGCAGATGAGGTTTTTTCATACATTGGCTTGTCCGGCAGAAGAAAGATACCTTGAGTTTATTAAAAAATATCCTCAGGTAGTACAAAGGGTTCCCCAACAGTTAATAGCCTCCTATATAGGCGTTACCCCCGAGTTTTTAAGCAAGGTTCGTCATAAATTGGCTAAGAAAAGTTAGGTAATTTGAATTGCCCAAAACAAATTAACAAACTGGTTATTAACTATTTAAACCATAAAACTAATAGCCAAAAAACATTAACTATCTCCAATTTCTTAACCTAGTTCAAGATTTTTTTCGACCCTCCCTCCTACTTTTGCCTCATTAAACATTTAAAACAAAACATGAAAACCACATTTGTAAAATTATTAAGCCTTACATTCATTGCTACTTCTATTGTTGCTTGTGGCAGTAAAAAAGATGCCGTAAAAACGGATGATAAAAAAGATGTAGCTGTGGCTACTGACTTAAGTACCAACTTTGAAGTAGATGTAACCAATTCAACCTTAGGTTGGAAAGGTACCAAAGTAGGTGGCCAACACAATGGTACTATCAATATTAAATCAGGTAACATTGCAGTTGAAAAAAATAATATAACAGCAGGTAATTTTGAGATTGATATGAATACCATTAAAGATCTTGATATTACTGAAGCTGATGGTGCAGCTAAATTAGTAGGGCACTTAGCCAGTCCTGATTTCTTTGATGTAGCAAAATATCCTACTTCGAAGTTTGAAATCACCGGTGCAGAAAAATTAGCTCAGGCTGATTCATTAGGTAACAATTACAACATCATGGGTAACTTAACAATAAAAGATGTTACTAAAAACATCACTATTCCTGCTAATGTTACTATGGATTCTACCCAATTTACAGCTGCTTCTAAATTTAACATTGATAGAACAGATTTTAAAGTAGAATATGGCTCAGGAAAAATTTTCCCTAAAATGAAAGATAAAGCCATTGGCGATATCATGGAATTTGATCTTAACTTGAAAGCTACCCCAAAAAAATAATTTCATAGTAGTAGATTTTGGTTGGTTATGGAAAAGGGGTCTCAGAAATGAGACCCTTTTTTATGTAGAATTCTAATGCTCTGCATTCTTAACCTAGGTTATTTTTTCTACATTAGAAGTGCTCTACCTTTGTGTTATTAATTTAAAAAACACAGTTATGGAAAATACAATCATACATAAAGCCAATACCAGGGGTGGTGCCGACCATGGTTGGTTAAAAGCAAAACATAGTTTTAGTTTCGCTAATTACTACGATCCTGAAAGAATTCATTTCGGAGTGTTAAGAGTATTAAATGATGATTATGTTGAAGGTGGAATGGGATTCCCTATGCATCCACATGATAACATGGAAATTATTACCATTCCACTAGAAGGTGCTTTGGAACACAAAGACAGTATGGGTAATAAAGAAGTAGTAAAGGCGGGGGAAATTCAAGTGATGAGTGCCGGTACAGGTGTTTATCATAGCGAATACAACCATTATAAAGATCAGGCATTAAAACTATTTCAAATATGGTTAATCCCTAATAAAAGAAATGTTACTCCTCGTTATGACCAAATGACTTTAGATGTAAATCAACGAAGAAATAAATTACAACAAATATTATCTCCTAATGAAAATGATGAAGGCGTTTGGATTCACCAGAATGCATGGTTCATGATGGGGACTTTTGATGACGGTTTTAAAGTGAACTATGAAATTAAACGTCCTGAAAATGGAGTGTATATTATGGTAGTAAAAGGGAAAGTAAACATCAATGGAACGGAACTGGAAGATAGAGATGCTATAGGAATTGAAAATATTAAAGGTATTTCCATTGAAGCCCTTACACAGGATGCTGAAATACTGGTTATGGATATACCAATGAACTTAAACTAAACCCATATGATTAAAGACGCAAAAACAGTATATCCTGTACATGACCTCATCTCGAAAAGGTGGAGTGCCAGATCGTTTTCAGATAAACAAATAAGTAAAGAAGAACTCTTTACCATTATTGAAGCAGCATCATGGGCCCCCAGTTCCATGAACGAACAACCCTGGTGTTACTTATATTCATTCAAAGGCACTGATGGATTTCAAGCCATGTTTGACTGCCTTTCACCGGGCAATCAACTTTGGGTAAAAAATGCCTCGGTGTTACTCATGTGTATTGCACACAAGAACTTTACTAAAAATGGAGAGTTTAACAGACATCATATGCATGATATTGGTATGGCTAATGCTAATCTTTTAACGCAGGCTACATCAATGAATATATATGGACATATTCTGGGTGGTTATGACCGTGAAAAAGCCAATCAGACATTTTCTGTACCGGATGAAAATGAGGTGGTTTGTTTTATTGCCTTGGGTTATTTAGGTGATCTTGAATTATTGGAAGAACCATTCAAAACCAGAGAAGTAACACCTCGTAACCGTAAGCCGCTAGAACAAATAGCAAAACACTTTTAACCAATTATTGCAAGGTTACACTCCGCAGATCAAGATAGTTCATGGGATGCGGAGGTAATCCTTTTACACGTTTTTGTGTAAACCTAACTGCCTGATCATAGTATAAAATAATCACGGGGCTATCTTCCATGATTTTTTTATCCAATTCACAAAACTGTTCATTCCTGATTATAGGATTCGCAAGCATTTTGGTTTGTATAAACTTTTTATCAAAATCATTATTTTTATAATGAGTGTAATTAGGTCCGGCAGGACTTTCTAAAGGTCCGTAAAAAAGTGACAAATAATTTTCAGGATCAGGATAATCAGCAATCCATGAAGCTCTAAAAAATTCTAGATTTCCTTTTGCCATTTCACTTTTTAAAGTGGGTCTATCCAATATTTCAAGTTTTACGTGTAACCCAACGTTGTTCCACTCGTGTACAATATAGGTACAAACATCGGTGTAAGCCACATCAGCATATAATGTAAACCCCGGAACCGAATTAATAGATGAATATCCCGACGCTTTAATTTCAACCATAAATAATGAATCGTTTTTTGAATATCCAGCATTTTTATTTTTATCAAACCACAAAGCAGGTGGAACCATTCCATGGTTTCCGGGAATCCCAATCCCATTTCTCATATAAGTAATGAGTTTATTTCTATCTAATGTATAATTAAGTGCTTTGCGGATATGTACATTTTGTAATGGAGATGTGGATGTAGAATCCAGTCGTATTCCCAAATATTCGGTATTGAGGTAAGGTAACTTTTGAAGTTGTATTTGGTCTTTATACTTTTCATTTAATTCTCCTGCCCCTGTAAGTAATTCATCTTTATACGCAGCATCAATCCCCGAAATAAGATCCAGGTTACCTCTGGTAAATTCTAATAAAGCCGTTTGTTTATCTTTTAATAAACTGATGGAGATACCATCTATCATGGGTAGATTTTTAATGTGGTATTGATTATTTTTCTTCATCACCAGCTTTTCATTTTCATGCCAGGCAGTAAGTATAAACGGTCCGGTACCAACAGGATGTTGTCTAACATCCGTTCCATATTTTTCAATAGCCTCTTTTGCTACTATCCCGCAAGGAGGCATAGCCAACATTTGAGGGAAAGTAAAAGAGGGTTGTTTGAGGCATATCTGAATTTGAAAACTATCCAATACATCAATAAAATATTCGCCGGTAATGGTATCTTTTTTAATATCGTTTAATATCCATGCGGAGGAAGAGGATAAAATACGTTGATATGAATATTTAACATCATAAGCTGTTAATTTTCTTTTTACGCCTCCGAAACAAAGATCCTCATGAAAAAAAACATTTTGTTTTAAAATGAACTTATAGGTCATCATTGAATCAACTGACTCCCACCGGGTAGCCAAACAAGGTTGAACTCTTCCAATGCTGTCAATTACGGTAAGTCCTTCATATAATTGCTGAACCGGCCAAATATTAGGAAGATTAGTAGCTTTTAAGGGATCAAGAGATGTAA
>CAZUXM010000110.1:6075-6508 GCA_964624635.1 uncultured Candidatus Competibacteraceae bacterium | reverse complement strand
TAATTGTTTGATGGTTCCATCTTTGCTGATTTCCACCTGCTCCAAACGAATGTCCTTATTAATGAATTGACGGAACTCGTCAGGGGATATCTCCCCTAACCCTTTGAATCGGGTAATCTCTGCCGACTTGCCCAACTTGGCTATCGCCTTTTGACGTTCTATATCTTCATAACAGTAGATGGTTTCCTTTTTATTACGAACCCTGAACAGGGGCGTTTGTAATATATATAGGTGTCCTCCTTTTACCACATCTGGGAAGAACTGAAGGAAGAAGGTAATCATTAATAAACGGATATGCATACCGTCCACATCGGCATCTGTAGCGATGACTATATTATTGTAACGAAGGCTCTCAATACCGTCTTCTATGTCAAGAGCATGTTGCAAAAGGTTGAACTCTTCATTTTCATAGACTATTTTTTTAGTCAAGCCG
>CAZUXM010000110.1:5667-6065 GCA_964624635.1 uncultured Candidatus Competibacteraceae bacterium | reverse complement strand
GGTTTTCCTTTTAAACTAAAGACTGCCTGAGTATTTACATCCCTTGCTTTAGTAATGCTTCCACTGGCCGAATCCCCCTCCGTAATAAACAAAGTAGTATTGATTTTATCAGGACTTTTATCCGTTAAATGGGTTCTACAATCCCTTAATTTTTTGTTATGTACTGCTGCTTTTTTAGCTCTTTCACGGGCCAGTTTTTTGATTCCGGCCAAATCCTTCCTTTCCCTTTCACTAGCCAGGATACGAACTTTTAACTGCTCCGCAGTTTCAGGATGTTTGTGCAAATAGTTGTCTAATTCTCTCCCCACAAAGTCATTCATGAACTGACGAACGGTAAGGCCATCAGGGCTCATGTGAGTGGACCCCAATTTCGTTTTGGTTTGGGATTCGAATACTGG
>CAZUXM010000110.1:3138-5628 GCA_964624635.1 uncultured Candidatus Competibacteraceae bacterium | reverse complement strand
ACTTTTATGGATACAGCCGCTACAATAGCTGACCTGATATCAGCCGGATCGAAGTCCTTTTTATAAAAGTCTTTGATGGTTTTAACTATTGCTTCTCTGAATGCTTGTTGGTGAGTTCCCGCTTGCGGAGTATACTGCCCGTTAACAAACGAATAATATTCTTCTCCATAACTGTTCCCGTGGGTCATGGCTATCTCAATATCCTCTCCTCTTAAATGGATGATAGGATAAAAAGTCTCAGCCCCTCCTATGTTATTGGTTAATAAGTCTAATAATCCGTTTTCGCTATAAATTCGGGTTCCATTAAAAACCAACGTTAAGCCGGTATTTAAATAGGCATAGTTCCATAACATCTTCTCAATATAATTGAGGCGGAAATGGAAATTATGAAATATTTCTACATCAGGAGTAAAAGTGATAATGGTACCTTCCTTTTCTTTAGACTCTTTTACTTTGTGATCTTTAGTTAGTTCTCCGCAAGTAAATTCAGCAATCTTGGTTTTACCTTCCCGAATAGATTGAACCTTAAATTCAATAGATAATGCATTAACCGCTTTGGTTCCGATACCATTTAACCCAACCGACTTCTTAAAGGCTTCGCTATCATACTTGGCGCCGGTATTAGGTTTAGCAACGCAATCAATCACCTTTCCTAACGGAATTCCCCTTCCAAAATCACGAACTTCCACTTCCTTTTCGTTAATATTAATGTGGATTTCTGTCCCATTCCCCATTACAAATTCGTCAATAGAGTTATCTATAATCTCTTTAATCAGAATGTAAATACCATCATCATGGGCTGCGCCATCACCGGTTTTACCTATATACATCCCCGGACGTAAACGGATATGCTCCTTCCAGTCAAGGGATTTGATATTATCTTCGCTGTAATTACTCTTCTTCGCTGCTGTCTTTGCCATAATTCCTGTCTTTAATCGAGAAAGTAAAAATAGATAACTTGGCTTCCATTAAGAACAACTGGTAAATAGAGATATTAACAGGTTTAATAACTATAAATAATTAGGGAAACATCAATAATAAAGGCATCTTCGATCGTTTATTTATTCATAACAGTCAAAAAATAATGACAAATATATCGTCAATGGTATTTTCTGTATATAAACCTCATTTAAGAATATGTCTTCTATTTGCACTTGTATTTCCGTTGATTAAAGTCAATTCACAGGTAAATATTTCATTTTTTGTAAAAGACAAGGATACTCAACTCGGAATTCCCTACGCCTCAGTAAGTATATCAGGTACATCGTTTGGCAATTTAACTGATGTAAACGGGAACTTCAAGTCTATATCACCAAATGATACTTTAAAAATTTCTGCCATTGGATATAATAATGAAACAATCATCATCAAAAATATTAATTCAAATACGGTATATTTAAGACCCACCATTTACAATCTCAATGAAGTAAAAGTAAAACCACAAAAACTCAAGTATAAACTACTTGGATCTAATGCCTATGCTGAAAATGTATGTACGGCTTTTTCTGGATTAGATACCAATTGGCTTGGGAAACAAGTGGCTATTCCTGCAGGTAATAAAGATGGACTTACCGTTTATCTCGAAAGCTTTCAATTTTACATTATTAAAAACGAATATACTGACTCGTTAACCTTCCGGTTGATGTTATATGAAGCCAATGAAAAAGGTTATCCAGGGGAAACGTTTTTGAAAAACCCTATTTTTATAAAAACAAAATTAGCTTTAGGTGAAGTAACCATTGATCTTAAACCATATAAAATTTCAACCACAGGTGAATTCTTTATTGGTATTGAATGTTTAGAGGATAAAATGAGCAGTGAAAAATTTTGTTTTGCCGGATCTATTCATACTCCGTCCTATTTCAAAACATCTCCATTTAGTAAATGGAAAAAAGTTAAAGGAGGTGGAGGGGCTTTAAATATAAAAGTGAGTTATAGAAAATAACTACAGGCCTTTTAAATACCATTTATCAAATTTATTTTCGCAAATGATAGTTTCTTTATCTCCTCCTTCAGCCGTAGTCTCAATATCTACTTCAGCTAAATTTTTTTTGATACGGGCTTTTCCAACAATCTTGGCTTTACCAAAATAGTCATTAAATTCTTTTTGGTCTTCTTTTGATTTATTAGGAACGTTGATAATATCTTTTGCATCTCCATCCATTTCAATAGCAGGATTACTTAATTTTAACAATGGAGAATAATTACCTGTTTTAGCTGCTTTAATGATAGTTTGAACAACAGCAGTAGGAGATGAATTGGGGTCCAATTGGCCTTTTTCATTTAATATTTCAGTATTCGTATTTACATCAGATGAATCTACCTCAGTAGGTTCTGTATACATAACTTTATTTGAACCCTTAGCAGCAGTAGTGTCTTTTGTAATCGAATCCGTTGATTTTTTATTAGGTTCTGCAAGGGTTTTATTTCCGCAGGAAACAAATAATATGGAAATGCCTAATACAATTGCAATTGATTTCATGCTTAGAT
>CAZUXM010000110.1:0-3128 GCA_964624635.1 uncultured Candidatus Competibacteraceae bacterium | reverse complement strand
CAAGGTACAAAACTTACTTAGATTGAGCAATGGTAGTCTTACAATTATTACATAAACTTAAATGGATTATCTTTGATACTATGATTGAATTAAAATTCGATAAATTCCCTGTAATAGAAACTGAAAGGCTAATTCTTAGAGAATATACGCTTGATGATTTGCCTGAGATTTTTGAACTCAGGTCAAATAAAACCATTATGGAAAATATTGATAAGAATGGATACATAGATATGAGTGAAGCCATGGCTCAATATGACAGAATGAAAACAGGATACGAAACTTCTACCGGTATCAGCTGGGCTATTACCCTCAAAAAAAATAACGATAACAAAGTAATTGCCGGTTGCGGGCTGTGGCGTATTGTAAGGGAACATTACCGTGCCGAAATTGGTTATGCTTTATTACCTCAATACTGGAATCAGGGAATCATATCTGAAGCTATTAAAGCAGTTTGTGATTTTGGATTTAATCACATAGGCATACATTCAATTGAAGCCAACTTAAATCCGGGCAATATTCGTTCTGCCAGAGTACTGGAGAAAAATGGATTTGTAAAAGAAGGATATTTTAAACAGAATCATTTTTTTGAAGGACAATTTATTGATACACTTACCTACGGAAAAGTAAATGAGTCATGAAAACAAAACTAATTACCGCTCTGGTCATTTTGGTAATGCCATTGCAGCTGATCGCTGATAATTATATTACTCTTAACGGAGTACTAAGTATTAATATACCTGGTTCATATCCTGATACTTTTTCAAGAGGAAAGCTGCAAGGATTTGGCACCTATTATAATGCTTGCTTTTATGAGGCATTATCAAGGAAGGAACCAAAGATTAAAGCAGATGTACTTACCAACATGGCATTAGATTCATATTATGATGACTTTACCAAACAATGGCTACAGCAAATGGGTGGAACACTCATTGAACAAAATAGTTTTAATGTAAGAGATTATATGGGGCGATACATATATTATGAAGCCCTAAACGAAGCCAATTTACCTCAGCTATGGCATACTGAAATCATATTAGTAGATAAGGTAGTATATGTATTCTCAATTAATGCTGCCAAGGGAAAACGGAAACAAGTGCAAAGTAACTCTTTTAGTTATTTTGGTTCACTGTGTTTTGAAGAAGACAGAATAGCCATGAAACAAGAGGAAGAAAACTACAGTAAACAGAACAAAATTTTACAGGAAAAATATCAAAAGGAGTTTGATGAAAAACAAAAAAAAGAATATTCTATTCAACATATCAAATGGCTAATCTCCATTACAGCATTGTCTATTTTTATATTTGTTATTGCTATCGCTGCATTTTTTATTATCAGATATTATTATAATCGATACGATAAATAATTATTCATTTTAAAATTTCTCATTTTGAGTAATTCATGTTTTCATTTTTTTACAAAATGAGAAAAAATATGAGTTAAATATTATTTGGCAGAAGCTTCATCTAATTATTAAATATCTGACTTACTGAAATTTACAATCATTTCAGAGTAAGTGGCAATTCAGTTGGCACCATGATTGAAAACTATCCAATGTATCAATCAACAAAACATGAAAATGAAAAGCAGAGTTATAAATTGGGTAGTAATTACCTTGATTAGTGCAGGTTTAACATCATGTTTAACCGATAAACACGATGAGACGATATATATGGGTGCATGGAGACTTGATAAACATTACATAGATGGAGATGATCAAACGGCTTTATACACTTATCAGTATGGTGAACATGTAATATACCTGCAACCGAACTATACTTTCCACGAAAGATTTATTCATGGAGATGTCCCACAAAACATTTATGGTAGTTGGAGTTTTCACCATGGGAAGGAGGAGTTTTCGCTCAGAGATGATTTCAATGGCGACCGTAAATTCGACTTAAAATACTATCTCATCATGCAATATAAAGCAGGGGATAAAGAATGGATTTTCAAAAAAATATAATAACAAATAAAACAGCAAATATGAAAACGACGATCAGAACAATTGGAATGATAGCTCTTGTTGTATTTACATTAGCTTCATGTAGCAAAGACAATGTAGTAGAGTTTACTTCTACTGGTGAATGGAGATTAGACCGTTATTATTTTAATGGATCAGATAATACAGATGTTTATTTACAAACCAATGAAGATTATCTGTTAAATCTAAAAGCGAGTAAAGACTTTACAGAAACAGCCATCGTTAATGATGCTCCCTATGGTGTAACAGGTACCTGGGAAGTAACCAATGATGCAAAAACTTTACGATTGTATGACTCATACAATGGAACAAGAGAATATGAGATCACATTTAGCAGTGTAGCATCTCTAAAGATAAAGAAAGGTGTGGAAGAATGGGCTTTGAAAAGACCCTAACATCTTTCCTCTATAGGTTGGTTGGTTTAAAAGCCCTCCCTTTCGCTTGGGAGGGCTTGTTTTTTATATGGGTTTATGTAACTTGTATATGAAAAGCTAAAACATTTCAATTATCATGAGTGAATTAACCCATCTAACAGCCAACGATTGGAAACAGGTACCTATTGAAAAAATAAAGAAGCTATTTGTAAAAATGCCATCAGTTGTTACGAGTTTACTAATACAAAAAGCACGGTAGTTTCCTTTATGCCATGTAATGATGAAAATTTATACATGATTAAATTGCAACATTCAAGAGGAGGTAGTCCCCATTTTTTTCAATTCAAATCAACGGATGCAGATGCAACCTCTATTAGTATTGATCGCTTAAAAGAAGAGGCAGATGTAAACAATTATTTCGGATTTTACTTTGCACTACAAAAAGATTTTGAAGGAGTAAGCATTACTGCCTGGGAACAATGGGAATCGAATTATAGGTAGTTAAGTCCTATAAAAATTTATTTTTCCATACATTTGCCAATCAATTCATCAAAATAAGTTGTCAGAAAAAATCATTATAGGAGGCGTACCTGAACATTTTAATATTCCATGGTACTATGGTACTCAACAAGGTATGTTTAATGATACCGGATGGGACGTTACCTGGCAATCATACCCTGGGGGAACCGGTGCCATGTTAAATGACCTCAAAGAAGGAAAATTAGATATGGCCACCTTACTTACTGAAGGAGCCATTGCCGGAATTTTAGATG
>CAZUXM010000109.1:0-6509 GCA_964624635.1 uncultured Candidatus Competibacteraceae bacterium | reverse complement strand
TATGTTTCATGTGAACTCGTATTTGATGTGTTCTGCCGGTTTCTAATTTACATTCTACCAATGTAACATATTGTAATCTTTCCAACACAGTGTAATTGGTTGCTGCATGTTTTCCCATATCTCCGGCAGGGTAAACAGCCATAGCTAAACGATCACGTTTATCACGACCAATATGCCCTTCAATTCTTCCATCTCCTTCGATATCTCCCCAAACGAGTGCCACATATTTTCTGTCAGTGGTTCTATCAAAAAATTGTTTTGCGATATGTGTCATGGCAAAATCAGTTTTGGCGATGACCATTACGCCACTGGTTTCTTTATCAATTCTATGTACTAAGCCAGGACGAATTTCGTCTTCTTTTCCTGCTTTTGCATGTTTCGAAAAAGGTAAATGTTGAAAGTGATATAATAAGCCGTTTATCAATGTCCCTGAATAATTTCCATGACCGGGGTGTACTACGAGTCCTGCTTGTTTATTGATAATGATAAGGTCTTCATCTTCGTATAAAATTTCTAAAGGAACTTCTTGTGGAACCAGTAAATTTTCGTGAGGCGGGTGTGGAAAAACAATAGAAATTACATCTCCCGGTTTTACTCTGTAATTACTTTTTACAGGCTTATCATTCACTAAGATATTTCCTGTTTCTGACCCTTTTTGAATTCTATTGCGGGAAGTTTTTTCCAGCTTGTGCATTAAGTATTTGTCAATGCGTAAAAGCTCCTGTCCCTTATCTACAATAAATCTATGATGTTCATATAAATCATCTCCCTGATCAATTTCTGCATCAGGAGAAAACCCTAACTCATCTTCCTCCTCATTCGGGTTCATTACCGGCTGATGATAAATTTTTTGGTCAACGGAGTTTTAGCACCCTCAGCCATAAATTGTATAAAATACAGTCCTTGTGAAAGATTACTTACATCCACCTGATTGGATTGAATACTGTTAGATTGATATACCATTTTACCTGCAATATCAATAATATTGATATTGGTAATATTCATATCACCATATACTGTGTAATAAAGAGATTCGTTGGTAGGGTTTGGATATAATACAATTGAATTGTTATCCCAGAATTCTTCAATACCTATTTCTTCTTTAAGTAAAGTTTTACCTACTACAGGTCTAATCATTAATGTACCCGGAATAGATAATGTATCCCAAACACCGGTGGTTTTAAAATAGGTACGACCACTGTTGTCCAAATTTTTATCGTGTCCGATATTTAGTTTGAAAGTGCTACTTTGATACCATCCAACAAAAAAGTCACCGGCAGGTAAAACAATATTCGTGTCATTAAACAGGTAGGTAGTATAACCGTTGTTGATTTTATTTACAATTCCATTGGGGTCAGCATCTAATACACCTACTTGTCTGCTGGTAGAGTAAACAAGATTACTTAAAGTTCCTGCATATACTTCAATAGTAATGTATCTTGTATTCACATCATCTTTGATGGGTGAAAAATAAAATTGTAAAGCCCTTAAAGTATCAGCAAAGTTATTGGTGAATTTAACTGACATCCTTCCTGGTGTTCCTAGCCATAAAGCTTGTTCGGCAGTACCATCATCGTACGAATAATAATTAAGGAAGTCCTGTTTTAAAACAATGGAATCATTTTCAGGATTTACATCACCTGTTTCTACTTTTAAGTAATGATGGATGGTAAATCTTGCAGAATCAAGAAATGGAAAAGTTGGAGCTCCGGTAAATGTATAGTTAAAATCAGGCTCGGCCCAACGCTGGTAATTAGTATATCCAATAGATGTATAAGGTTGAATAATGTTGGGCTCAGTTCCGGGCGGGGTATAATCAGTGGGATATTGGTTTAATAAAGTTCCGGCTTCATTTCTAAAATCGTAGGTGTAACTAATGCTATCGTTTGAATTAGATAAATTAGAAATGTAATTGTTCCATTTTAGTTTTCTATCAGCCAATGTAAATTGCTCCCAGGGCATGGAAGTATATCGGTTTAATGCAGTAGGAGGCAAATACACAAATGCTACATCATCAATCACTAAATCAGAAATAGTTCGGTTACTGTCTAGTCTTACATAATCTAAATTCCAATGATCTAAATTGCCGGATAGATTTCCATAATTTTTAAATCTGAATTGAAACCCTTTTTGAAGAAAAATAGAATTAGTGATTGGAACGATGGATTGTAAAAATCCTCTGCAGGTATCACCGGTTAAGGTATCACCAATATTACTCCATTGGTAATGCCATTTCTGTGTAATGGGAGAATAAAATTCAAGCGTAATACTATCTTGTTTATCCGGTCGGTATCCTAAACCTTTGGGTTGAGTAAAAAAGCTGAGGTAGATATTGCTGCCCGAACTTAGGTCAATGGGTTTTGAGGTAAGATAATCTGCTACACCATAAGAATTGGTAGCACCTGGGGAATAGGCTTTCCCAAATTCATTGGTTCCGTCAAAAGTTACAACTCCATAAGTAGGGGGATCAATACCCATGGAAACATTACGGTAGGCAAAATTATCAACCCATAAATTGTTATTGGGTTGAGGAAAATAAACGGATATAGTATCAATGGTATCTCCATTTAAAGTTCCATCAGGAAATATGATAGTAGATAATACTTGTAATGTTAATGTATCCCAATAGTATTTTAAAGAAGTGATTCCATAAACAGTAAGCGTATCGGTTGCTATGAATGGATTTTGGCAATCGCCAAAAAAGATAAGTTGACGTGCAATGTTAGGAATAGAATCAATTGCCGAAGGATCGGAAATAGTTGTATCGTTGGTATAATGGTAAGTAGGTGTTAAACTATACTTAAACAAATTGGTGGGTGATGCTATCGTATCAGGTGTCAGTCTATATACTCGGGCGATTGAGTCAACAGCTGTTGGCCAATCCCAACTATGATAAGTAGTAAAATGATTTTGTGAAAAGTCATCTATAAATGGAAGCGATAAAGTATCGTATAAATAATAATTGCTGCTACATAACGGATAAAGATTTTTTTCGGTGAGATCAAAAGCCGTTTTATTTTGAGAATAAAATTTATCAGTATTGTATTCCAGCGGGCTGGTACCTATTTCTTTTTGGCCCCACCCCAATACCAAACATGTAAATGCAATTACGCTAGTAATGATTTTTTTCATGAAACCTGGGCTATAATTGACAAATAACGGGAATGTAAACATCTTAGTATGGAAATAGCATTATTTAGGTCCGAACCAAAGGTCAATATCATCCCCTTGATTCACTTTGTTATCTGGATTTGGTACCGGTGATTGTCGGGTAACCACTGCGGCTGCACTATCAGATGCATTTTTAGGTTTAAAAGTATATACTTCTGATCCTGGATTTAATCCATAATTACCTAAGGTACTCATGGCTTGGTTACGGGTAAGTCCCACTAAATTAGGGATATCTACTTCCACAGCCTCACCATCAACACCGCTACCTACCCAAACGTCAATCACTGAGCCTTTGGGGATTTTCGTTCCGGGCTTAATCTGCGATCCTTTATAAAATTGTCGCATCACCGGCGGAAGCCCCGGCTTGGTGGTTACTTTGCCTAAAGCCAACCCTTTAGCAGTTAATAGACTTACAGCCTGACGTAAAGAGAGGTCAATAAGGTTGGGCATTTCAACCATAGGTGGGGTAGAGGTACGTATCATGAGGTAAAACCTACGCCCTTTTTTAACTTTTTCATGGGCTTTCGGATTCTGCATAATTACATCACCAAAGTCAATTCCTTTATCTTTTAAGTTTTCAGGAAGGTCATATAAACTATCTACAATCTCTACCTTAAAGCCGGATTTCAGCAGGGTTTTATTAGCTTCATCCGCAGGCATCCCTACAACATCGGGTACTTCAACGGATGATCCATGACGGGTGTACATCCCAAATCCCTGAAATATAAGAAATACAATCAATACTACAGAGCCTACAGCAATGATAAGGTTGAGCCAGAATTTTTTTTCCTTTAAAAACATCTATGTTTTTTACTAGTGTGCAAAGATAACATTTTTAGGGAATGTTTATTGTGGAACTCAGGGCACTTTTCCGGCTTGAGTATTCAATATTAGTTTGAATAGTTAGTTGGTAGAATTATAAACATTTACCTGCTCACTATTTTTTATTAAACCCTCCGATAGGGTAATATCTCTCAGTACTTTTGAATTAAGATTATAGTTATGAAAAACATTGCTGTTATATGCGGAGGCGACTCAGGTGAATACGAAGTATCTATGAATAGTGCCGATATGGTAATTAAATCCATGGATCTGAAAAAGTACAAACCCTATAAGGTTCTTGTAAAAGGAACACAATGGAATGTTCTAGAAGGTAAAAAGAAATATCCAATAGATAAAAATGATTTTACCTGTAAAATTGGAACCAAAAAAATTAAATTTCATTGTGTATATAACATCATTCATGGTACCCCAGGAGAAGATGGTAAAATGCAAGGCTATTTAGATATGATGGGTTTGCCATATACTTCACCCAACGTAGCTGTAAGTGGTTTAACCATGAATAAATACCTGACCAAACGAATTTGTTTTGCAGAAAACATTCCAGTGGCAAAATCCGTTCTTGTAAAGGATACCGACTCTGTAATTGATATTGATGATATTGTAAAAAAACTAAAACTTCCTTGTTTTGTAAAACCTAATAATGGTGGATCATCAGTAGCTACCACCAAGGTATATGAAAAGAAAAAAATGATTGATGCTATTGAAGAAGCATTTGAACATGACCATGAAGTAATCATTGAAGAGTTTTTAAAAGGTAAAGAAGCTACCTGTGGCGTTTTTTTTACCGGAGAAAAAGTACAGGCTTTGCCTATTACCGAAGTAATTCCACATAACGATTTTTTTGATTACGATGCCAAATACAATGGGCAGAGTGACGAAGTAACACCGGCACAACTGGAGAAAAAATTATATAATAAAATTCAGAAGTTAACAGCTCAAATATATTCACTCTTCAATATTCAAGGTTTGGTGCGAATAGATTTTATCATTCATAAAAATGAGCCATATTTTATGGAGGTAAACACCATCCCCGGATTTTCAAAGGCTAGTATTGTTCCTCAGCAAATTCGTGCTGCCAAAATGAAAGAAATGGACGTAATCTCATTGTTGATTGAACAGGCGATAGCGAGGAAGAAGTAAGCTTTTGTAATTAATGTGATTGTCTCCTCAAACTGATTCGCCAAGGCGAATAAATATGTAATGTTTTAGTTTTGAATAGATGAAAAACCGAGAACTGGAGTTATTTTTTCTTGCAGCAATGGAAGCTGCCATACATGCTTCAAGAGATATACTGGAAGTATATGCTACTGATTTTGATATTGACATTAAATCAGACCATAGTCCCGTAACGTTGGCCGATAAACGAGCAGATGATACCATCAGGAAATATCTTTCAACCACGGGAGAATATGTATTGAGTGAAGAACAAGCCCCAGTGAATTACGAGCATAGAAAGGATTTAAAATATCTTTGGATTGTAGATCCATTGGATGGAACCAAAGAATTTATACAACGTAATGGAGAGTTTACTGTAAACATTGCTTTAATAAAAAATGGATATCCCATATTAGGAGTGATTGCTGCTCCTGCATTAAATAAACTCTATTGGGCCGTACAGGATAAAGGCCTTTTTATTTTAGAAAATGTTGACTGGAATAAAGATGTAAATGAGTTGATAAATTCATCAACAGAAGTGCAACCAAAGATTAACACGATGAAAATTATTGGTAGCAGATCACATGCTAATAAAGAAACGCAAAATTATATAAACCTGCTAAAAGCAATGAATCCACAGAGTGAAATCATTAGCAAAGGAAGTTCATTAAAACTTTGTAAAGTGGCTGTTGGGGAGGCATCGTTTTACCCAAGATTTTCTCCTATCAATGAATGGGATATTGCTGCGGGGGCTGCCTTAGTGGAAATATCAGGAGGAAGTGTTTTAGATGCAGCTACCAGAAAAAGAGTTATTTTTAATAAAGAAAATTTATTTCAACCTCCGTTTATAGCTATAGCAAATGGGATTGACCCAAGCACATTACCGTGAAATTTGAAAGGGATTCCTGCTTGCGCAGGAATGACACTGTTATGTAAGGAGGAGAAAAATGCAAAGCATTTTTCTCCTCGTATAATTTTACGTCATTCCAGCGAAGGCTGGAATCTTTTCATTTAATCAAACACATGAATAAATCCTGAGTATTCGTGTTCATCCCCATTAAAATCTTTTAAATAAATTACGTATGTATATACCCCATGTGTAATCGTTGAACCTGTTAAGGTACTTCCATCCCAATTACCTGCAGCATCATTATATTCAAAAACTTTTACTCCCCAACGGTCAAATATATATGCATAAAAAATATCTGCACAGGTAGAAGTTACATAAAACTGATCATTTACTGTATTCCCATCAGGAGTAAATACATTGGGTATTTTGATAGCATATAAACATGAATCAACATTGATAGTAATAAAAGCAGTATCGCTACACCCTCCGG
>CAZUXM010000108.1:0-6570 GCA_964624635.1 uncultured Candidatus Competibacteraceae bacterium | reverse complement strand
AATCATTGTACACTTTAATGGCTTCTTCCGGTTCACTATGTTCCTGAAAATAAAATGCCAACCCATAATAGGCTTCTACTTGCGAACCATTTACATTAATGGCGTTGGTATAATATTGGATGGCCAACGGATCGTCCTGTTGCGCATAAATATCTCCTAATTGCATATAGGCATGAAAATATTCCGGGTCCTGCTCAATACAGGTTCTAAAGCTGGAGATGGCCAATTCCATGTCATCATTTTCTTTAAAACATAACCCTTTGATAAAAAATAGGGATCAATGCGCAATGCTTCATCTAAATATTTGAAGGCATTTTGGTAATCTTTTAAATAATATTGGAGTTCACCCATTTTTGCATTGGCGTCTTTACTTTTTGGATCTAGTTGCAGTGATTTTTGAATAGCTTTTTTGGCTTCAGCAATTTTATTCATCGCATAAAACACATCACTTTGATGCAAAAAATAAATCGCTTTACTCGAATCTATACTAATTGCTTTATTGATATCCTCACTGGCTTTATCAATCAACTTTTGGTTGTAAAACATTTTAGATCTTTCGTACAACAAATTCGGATTATCCGGGTCATTTTTTATTTGCTCATTGATGAGGTTCATGGAGGTAGATAAACTATCCTTTGGATTGGTATCTACTGTGGGTTTGTTTTTTTGCCCGCAGGAAACAATGGTCAATAAAAATATGATGGAGGCAATGAGTCTGTTTATCATGGTACAATGTTACAAAAAATGGATGAGTAGGGGAGGTACAAAATTCCTCTTATATCGCATTTTTAATTGAATCCCAATATAAAATTGGGACAGGCTATGATAACGCGAATGCGGCGGATAGGCACGGATTTTTTATTTCCCGCAGATCTCGCAGAAGACACAGATTTGTGATGTTGCGGGTAATTTGTTGACAATGTTTTGATTTCCGCAGAGGACCTCGCAGGCTCGGTGTTTGTTTATGCATCTGCCGAAGGCAGGTGCGATTCTGCGGGATATCATAAGCGTCTAAACGCAAATACCGGCAAAAAGTTTTTCTGTGAAAATCTGCGAAGTCTGCGGGAAACAAAAAAGAGGCTAATGGAGATGTAATGTTATTGAGTAGATATTTCTTCGCCCCAGGAGATCCCGGAATAAATTCGGAAAAAAAAAGAGGTCCTGCTCCGGCACGAACAAGACCTTCTTTTCTTTCACTTTAAGAACAGGGGAGGATTAGTTTTCGCTTTTGGCAATCACTGCATCCTTAATGGCTTTTTCCAATTCTTCGGCAAGTTCATGATTGTCTGCTAACAATTGTTTGATAGCATCACGTCCTTGTCCTAATTTGGTTTCTCCGTAAGAGTACCACGATCCACTTTTCTTTAAAATATTTAAGTCTACTCCCAGATCTACAATTTCACCTGTTTTAGAAATTCCCTCACCATACATGATGTCAAATTCAGCCGTGCGGAAAGGTGCTGCGAGTTTGTTTTTTACCACTTTTACTTTTGAACGGTTCCCCATGATGGCATCCCCTTCTTTGATTTGTCCGATACGACGAATATCTAAACGCAATGAGCAATAGAATTTTAATGCGTTACCCCCGGTAGTGGTTTCAGGATTACCGAACATCACTCCAATTTTTTCACGCAACTGGTTAATGAAAATACAACAACAGTTAGTTTTACTAATGGTAGCAGTTAATTTTCTTAATGCCTGGCTCATCAATCTTGCTTGTAATCCCATTTTACTATCTCCCATTTCCCCTTCTAATTCCCCTTTTGGAACCAAAGCAGCAACGGAGTCAATCACTATAATATCAATAGCACCTGAACGAATTAAATTATCTGCAATTTCTAATGCCTGCTCTCCATTATCTGGTTGAGAAATCAATAGGTTTTCAATATCTACACCTAATTTCTCCGCATAAAATCTGTCGAAAGCATGTTCTGCATCAATGAAGGCTGCAATGCCTCCATTTTTCTGACATTCAGCAATGGCGTGTAATGTTAAGGTGGTTTTACCACTGGATTCAGGACCATAAATCTCCACAATTCTACCTTTGGCATATCCGCCAACACCTAATGCTAAATCAAGCGTAATAGAACCGGTAGGAATTACTTCCATGGTATCTACTACTTTATTATCACCCATGCGCATAATGGTTCCTTTGCCATAAGTCTTCTCCAATCTTTCAAGGGTAAGTTTAAGGGCTTGCTGCTTCTCTTTATTCACATTATCCATTGCCTTGTTTGCTGTTTTTTCAGGTTTAGCGGTACCATTCTTTTTTGGTTCAGCTACTACTTCATTGATTTCTTCCATAAATATCCGGATTTTTTGTTGTTTTTAATCAGTTTATGCCGTGGTCTTTTTGCTCAATTTGTTCACATATTCTGGTTATATGTTTTGACAAGATTTCTGTCAAAAAGAACCTCCATTAAGATATGCGAATTGCCTTTAAAATCGCAAATAAAGTTATTAACAATGGGCTTTTTGCCAGTGTTTTCGGGCTAAATAAAATGACAGGATATGTGTCAACTTGTGTAAAGTTGACAAGAAGTTTAGTGGGTAATCTGAAGCTTAAGGGTAAAATTGCAATTCACCTTCTTATCGCCGTTTACCAATTTTACTTTTTCGAAGTTGATTTCAGTTCCTTTACCATCCCAAATGGCTTTATGAATCACATCTGTAATTCGGGTAAGATCATTAAATATCAGATACTCTCCTTTTACAATGGCATGTATACTAAACTCAGCCAGTTTCCATTGGGAGTCGGTATGCCTAATAGTGCGAAGTTTTGAGAATTCAGCATCCGTTATTTTAAGAACATCATTTTGGTGGTTTGGGTTCAAAAGAACTATGGTACTATCTTTTATTTCCAATGCTTGAGCAGAAAGGGTTCCACAGGTAAGAAGGAGTATAAAAAGGTATTTTTTCATAGCAAGGTATTTAAGGACTATAAATATATATGTTTTCGTTAAATAAGTAATTAGTTTGGCTGTGTTATGCTTGTCCATCTAGATTCTACTCGTCATGCTGAACTTGTTTCAGCATCTCTATGCTTATTTGTTATTTAAGATGCTGAAATAAATTCAGCATGACTGTACTCCGATTTATAGACAATCTTTATAACCAACCTAATTAATTACTCTAATTACAAAAAGCAGGCCATTAAAAATCACTATCCGCTACATGCAGCTGATAATAGTAATAAGGCTCTCCAACGTACAGCGACCAATTGGAAGAAATATTAGGATTAAAAATAGTAGAATCTCCTGAAGCACTGTAAATACCAATGATGTGCATTTTATAATCGTAAAACCAGTTGGAGTTTTCATTAGCACTTTGGGTTTCCAAAACTACATTTAAATCACCGGATACAATGGTAACCGATTGGGTATCGTTATTATTAAAGTGATAATATTTTACTTTGATACTGTCACTAGCATCGTTATATACTGAAAAACTTACTTCTTTATTGGATTTGCAGGAAGCCAGTATTAGAACCACACTAATAAGCAGAAAAAAACGATTCATGAAGCATTAAGATTTTAATTCATAGGCTTCTTTTAACCAGCCAATCAATTCTTCATCCACTTCGGCCGGAGAATTAACCTGTATGGTGTGATGATACCTGTTGGCCGATGCCTGTTCAGCTTTTTGAATCCTTTTGTTTTTAATCTTGTGATGTAAGTTCAATTCAAGACTAAGGCAGCTTTTTCTAACATATACACCGGCAAAACCACCTTTATTTGATAAATGAATGGAGGTTTTTTTTGGCTCAACCTTTACGGCGCCAAATTTTTGTACTTCCCTGATCAGTTTTTTATAGATGAGAGGGACGATTGGGTCTTTACCTGTTAGATGTTCCTGTTCAGTAAATGACATATTGTTTTCGGATGAACTACAAATATACAATAAATTATTCATCCGGTAAAGTATACCACTTTCTATAAAGGGGCCGGTACATTATAACCATTAACATTAACATGGCCACAAAACTGAGTATTTCTACCATTAGGTAGTTTTTTTCAAACCATTGATGATCTATACGATCTGCCACTGCTAAAGGTAAAAATAGTGTACCCATGTAAAATAAGTTCAAGGCAATCATCTTTACCATCACCTTTCGTTTATCAGCCAAAATAGATAAACCTATTATCAAACAGATGGCCGAATAAGCACATAAAAGGTCAATCAATTGATTTTCATCTAAACGGATCGCAAAAGTAAATACCAGCGTAATCAAAAAGAGAATAAAAACACTTAATAAACTTAGGAAAAACGCTTTTGCATTGCTGTGTCTAAACATGAATAACAACATGGCTAACCCCATGGCAAAATAAAATATTACTCTTAAGTACAAGTTTAATTCTACTATAAAGTTCAGCTTTCTGTCTAATACATTCATGTTATTTCTGACCGTATCAAGTCGGTATTTATCTCTAAATTCCTTCTCTATTTTTTCATATTTATTAGGGTTGTCATTATAATCTTTATAATAGTTGTAATAACTACTATTGCTTATTCCCAAACTAAGATATTTATCAGTTATCTCCAACACTTTTTTATGGTATTCATCATAGGTTTGAGGCTTGGTTATAAAGTCTTGATATTTTTTTATTCTCCAATCTTTGCCTGACTCAGAGTTATAATAATGTTCGGTGATGAAGCTAAATGGGGGGTAGGTGGTAACTTCTATCAATGTATCGTTGATTTTTTTATACGAATCGTAAGTTCTTTCTATTTTATAGAGTCTATCCTCATATGTGGTAGTATCAATAATTTTAGTAGGATCAGCATAACTATATTCTATTGAATCCGCTTTTGAAATAGTAATTTGTTCTTTAATCAATACAAAATAGTCAGGGGCTTTATGGAGAACTTCCCCTGCAAGGCTGTTATTTAAGGCATTTAGGTCAATATTAATTTGAGATTTACTGAACCTTAGTTTGGTGCCAAGATATCCAACATATTGTGGAATAAATATCCAGGATAAAAAAAAGATGAACATGAACAGATACAATAAATAGGTTCTTAAAAAACTCAGAGGCTTTTCTATATAAAACCGTTTATAAGGATTAAATCTTAAAAGGTAAATGAGCCATATAACAATACATATAATTGAAATAACAGTTAATAAAATGTTTCCTACCCAAGGGGAGTTTTCGCTTAAAGGTGGGAAGTAGGTAAAAAATGCAATTAATAAAATTGGAATCAATAATAAAGCTCCGTAATATAATACCAGATGAATTCTGGAACTCCATAAGAGTGGATGTTTTTTCATCCACTTTTCGTCAAGCTTTTTTAAAATGCGTGGTGCAAAAGGCCTGTTCATCATAGAGGTTAGTTAAAATATTTTTTAGTGGAATGGGTAATGTCTCTGTAATAATTAAGTTTAATCTTATTGGATACCAATTCAATCAATATTTGTTCAGGGCTGAGCGCTTTACTTTCAATAAAAAATACTCCTCCATTAAATCGAATTATTACATCAGCATCCTTTATTTTAAGAATGTTTTCCAACTCTGTTTTTGAATGATTTGATTCAATTTCAACCGTTGAGTTAGAAACTTCAGCTTCGGATTGTTGAGTAGAAAAAATGTAATTTCCCTTTTTTATGAATATAACATTATCGGCTACTTTTTCTACTTCATGCAATTGTTGGGAACTTAAAATGATACCCATTGGGTGGCTGGATGATTTGCAAATATGTCTTAAGTCCTGTAGTAATATTTGTTGTGCATTGATGTCAAGATTTGCCAAAGGTTCGTCCAGTATGAGTAGTTGAGGTCTTTGGATCAAAATCCTTGCAATTTCGAATCTTGTTCGGTATCCGCTACTAATCTGATCCCAGGTTAGGTTAGCGTATTCAGTTAAGTTTAATCTTTCGAGCATAAAATCAACTATCAGGTCATTGGTATCTTCAAACTGCCCCATGATGGTAGCAGAAAAATGGAGGTTATCTTTTAGCTGTCCAAACCATTTGGGTATTCGTTGCGGAATAAATGCTACCTGTTGTTTAATGAGATAATAATCAGGGTTACTGCTATTGAGAAAATAATAATTTATAGAGCCTTCATCAATTTTTAGCTGCCCCGCCAAACAACGTAACAAGGTGGTTTTTCCGTTTCCATTTTCACCAACTACACCCCAAACATCACCATAGTTGATTTTAATATCAATGGGGTTCAGTTTAAAATTCCCTCTTTTATATTGCTTACTGATGCGTGTAGCATTCAGCAAATTTTTATTGGATGGTGCCGGTATTTCATTAGCAAAAATCTCATGCAATATTTTGCTACCCTTATCAAGCATATCACCCGGAAATGGGTAATTAAACAAACGGATGGACTTACTCCATTCTATTGATTTTCGAATGATAGAAGGGTTTCTTGAATCAAAAGCGGCATCAAGTATTCTTCTACGAGCTAATTCAATGTCTTCGGATCTTAAATATTTGTCAATCTCCTGAAGCGATTCATTCATAAAGTGATGTATTGATTAACTAAATTAACTATTAGTTACAATAGAAACTTATTACACTATTTAAATATTTAGAAAATGACCGTTAAATACTATTAATGT
>CAZUXM010000107.1:0-6577 GCA_964624635.1 uncultured Candidatus Competibacteraceae bacterium | reverse complement strand
AAGCAAGCGCCGGATATACACATGAACCATTCGCTGGTACTACTAAGGTACTACAGTTGGCTACCGGGGGATTATTAATACAAGCAGAAATAATTACATTTTGCTGAGCAACAAATGTATTACCATTACCGTCATCAAATGTCCACTCAACAATTGTGGTTCCAACAGTATTTACTGTAAATGGTATAGTTTGAGGAACACCTAAAATAGTAGCAGTGGCTGTTACCGGACCTCCGCAGTTATCTGTGGCAGGTTCTGCATTTACTATAGTACTACAAACAGCATTGATATCATTTAATTGAGTTCCTCCGGGAACCATCATTGTAATCGCTAAATTATCTAAAGTCCCTGTGTTACCTCCAAAATTAAATACTTGTATTTGCCAGGTTCCATTGGGATTAAAACCATTAAATCCACTTATACCGCCTCCGGCCCAGTCATCATCAAAAGTCCCTGTATATGGACTACTTGAACTTACAGGGCTTATGGCTGAGATTTGATCAAAACAAGTACCGGTAAAGTTAGGTCCAGAAGCACCTGAGCCAAAATTTGTCAATAGCATTGACCCTGATAAACTTGGTTCTAATAAGATAACTATTAAATCTTCTACTGTTGGGAAAGTTGCATCTATACATACTGAACTTATTGTACTTGGATTGATTGGACTAGGTACACCGGATACATTGAAGGTAAATATGTCAGGGTTCGTAAAACCAATAGCTCCTGGTCCACTGTTAAAAGTAGTGGGCACTAATCCCAGGTTCGTAGGAACCGGAGGAGTAGCATCAGCACCCACGGTACCCTGTATGGCGTAGTTAAAAGTAGACTCATCCGGATCATCATTTGAAATTTCGATGGTAGCACTTTTTAAACCTACTAAACCTGATGGAGTAAAACGTACGGTAAAGGTAGTATTACCGCCACCTGCAGCTACTATAGAAGCCGGTGGAGTAATTACACTAAAATTAGCCGCATCAACTCCGGTAATAGTAACCCCAGAAATATTCAAATCAACGGTGCCGGTATTAGCAATGGTAAAAGTTCTATCAAATGTAGAACCACAAGAAACAGTTCCAAAATCAGTATGGTCTGTTGTGGTTGGAGTATTATCTCCATCTAAAATAGGTGTAAAATTCCCGATAACATTGATCTCAGGGTTCGAAGACAATGGCTGCAAAGTAAAATCATCTATACTCAAACCATCATCAGCTCCTGATGCATTAAAATCGTTCCACCTAATCCAAAAAGATGAACCATTAACAATAGTCAAACCATTAATACTAGTAACTAAGTTTGCAAAATTACCACTCAAATTACCATCTAATGCACCTGCTGTTGCAACGTTAGGTGAACCAAAATTTAACGCAAAAACATTTATCCAGGTTGCACCTACATCATTAACCCCAGTCGCATTTAAACTATATTGGAATTGCAATGAATCTCGTCTACCTGTTGTTCCACATCTCCATTGCTCTCCTCGATAACCAATTGCTAGGGTATTAATCGTACTTCCGGTATTATTAGTAAAAAAAGCACCGATAAATGGTATTAATGTCCCGGACTGTAACCCCCCAATTGAACGGTCTCCAGCAGCACTCCCATAGCTATAAGTATCCCCAGTTGTACTGCTTCCATTATCTCCTGCATATTGTTCATTGTCTCTTGCTCCACCACCAGTTTCTGTCATATGCCAACCGGTTATAGTCAAATTATTGGTAGTGCCTGTGTTAGCTAACGTATTAAAATTCTGCGTATACGTTAACCCAATAGTGGTTAATGAAACCGAGCTTTGTCCCCAAACAACACCAAAGGTTGCCATGAGTATTACGATAGCTGTACTTAAAAACTTATATGGTAACAGAGATACCAATTGTACAGACGGAAGTAAAAATTTTCTCATAGGTTGAGATTTAAAATATTTTTAGTAAAAATTTAGTTCGTGGAGAAAATAGAAAAGACTTGACATTCTTTAAATTAACTAATAAAAAACCGCCAACGTAAATGGTTGACAATTTGTTTATTGGTTTAGTAAGTAGGGCTCTAGCAGCACTCATCAAGTCGAGGTTTGCGATAAAGATAACTTTTTTTGGAGTTATTAACAAATTAACACCTGAACATATACAATAAATGGCGCAAATGACGTTCCAAGCGTCGCCAAACACCCATATTCAGGCATCTAGGAGTTGCATTAAGTAAATATTAAAATAATTGCGGATTGTTAATAGCTAAAGCTATTGCATGGTTTGTATCCTTTTAATCAAATCGTCTCTAAATGCCCTGCCTATAGGGATTTCAACCCCATTTACCATGATTACATCCCCATTAATCTCTTGTAAACTTAATGGGTTGATAGAATAAGACCTGTGTACACGGATAAAATTATACGGTTTAAAACTGTTGAGTATGGAATCCATGCTGGATCTTACAACATATTTTTTATCCTGCAGTGTGTTGATTTCCAAGTATTTATCTTGAACCAAGATGTAAGTAATATCTGCTATAGCTACTTTTACGTACCTGTTTTGGTGCTTCACAAATACACAGTCCTGTAAAATTGAAAGGTTTTCTTCCTCAGCCCCTTTAATCTCAACAATCCTATCCGTGCCAAAAGTTTCTAAAGCAATTTCTATAGCAGCATAAATATCGTCTTCAGTAAATGGCTTTATTAGATAAGCCGATGGTAAAGTAGTTTTTGCGGCTGTAATGGTAGGTTTATCTGCATTTGAGGTTAAAAAGATAAATGGAATATGTACAAATTCTCTAATGTATTCTGCAATAGCAATACCGTCTTGTTTCCCTTGTAAATTAATATCCAGTAATGCCAAATCGGGTTTTTCCTTCTGTAAAACGTCAATGGCTTGCTCTTTGGTTCCAACAGGATTCAATGGAGAATATCCCATGTCCTGTAATATTAATTTCAAGTTTGTTGCTATCAACAACTCATCTTCTACTATCAATATTTTTACCTGCTCCATGCCTATTATAAACCCTTAAATATAAAACTAAATTCAGTACCATGCAAGGATGAATTAATAACAAATTTACCGAACAACTGTTGTGTTAGTTGCTGAATCATTAAACTACCTAATCCTGATGATCTTTTAAAATCAAATCCTTCGGGAAATCCGTTTCCATTATCTCTAAAAATCATAGTGAAACCATCGTTTACTTTTTTTAATTCAAAAAATATTTCACCCGTTTTTTTGTCAATAAATGCATACTTATATGAATTGGTTAATAGTTCATTAAAAATCAAGGCAACCGGAATGAGTGTATCCAGATTCAACCTAACCCCTCTGGCATTGATGCTATGTTTTACTTCCACCTGGTTAGTTGAATATGATGCAGTTATAATTTTCACTAATTGCTCAAAATATTGTTGTGCATCCGTAAACTCAAGATTTTCTTTTTCATATAAACTTTGGTGTACCAACGCCATACTATTGATACGAGATCTGGCATCGTTAAATACACCTTTCAACTCCGGATTATTTAAACTTCTTTGTTGGATATCAAGAATGCTAGATATAATCTGCAAATTATTTTTTACCCGATGGTGAATCTCATGCAACAACAAAGTTCTTACTCTAATCACTCTTGTTTGTCTGATATATATAAACAATCCAATAAATAATAATATAATAGCCAGGATAATAATTGAGTTCCTGATTAACTCTTGTTCATTTTTTTCACTTTGAAGTTTTTCCTGTTTATCCGCCGAAAGCTGCTGAAAGTTAACAAGCTCTGCTCTAACTTTTAAATTCCTATCGTAGGATCTATGCAAACTATCGTTCCAATAAATAGAAGAATCCCGATATGTAATTGCTTTTTGAAAATCATTTTTTGCAAGGTAATAGTTTGCCAAAGCATCATAATAAGACGAATAGCCAATAGCATTATTATACTTATAGGTTGCTAATTGAGCAATTGGAATAACCTTTCCGGCATCTTCCATTTTCTTTTTAATCACATAACAGTTGATTAATTTAGAAGCAAATGGAGAAACGTTATCCCACATGGATGCTTTAGTACAAATATCAACTCCTTTGATATAACATTCAATAGCCTTGTTGTAATATTCCTGTTCGTACCAGGTATGCCCAATATTTCCTATGGCGATTCCATCCCATCCCACAAAATTTTCTTTCTCTTCTAAAATATTGTATTGAGAAAGTGTCTTTTTTAAATAGTACCTTGAAGAATCAATCATTCCAATTTTAAGATAACAAACACCTAATAGATTATAATTAAACATGGATACATAATCCGGGGTAAATGGAATCGTAAGAACCGAAGTCCCATACTTAATAGCATTCCAGTAATCGCCAAATTGATAATATGCCAATGCCATTGAATATAAATTATATGATTTATCTGTACAACCTTTTATGTCCAGATCCTTATATAATAAATAGGCTTTATTTAAATAATCAAAATACAATACATAATCGGGCTTGGGGTTTTCACAATAATAATATCCCATGTTTAGATACAGATTGATCTTAATAGTAATCACATCTATGGCAGATGCTCTATCAAATAAACTTTGGTATTCTTTTTCAATATCTCTTATTGTTCCTGAAAAATTAGTTACTCTGAAATAAAATTCCAAATAATCAGCGAACAATATTGACCTTTCATCTCTCTTCTTTTTAGCAGTTTCTCTTAATAAATTTACTTCTTTAAAATATTGGGTAGAATCTTTTACATCCGGTTTAAAATGATAAGTAGCTAAAGAATCAAGAAATAAAATTCTTTTAGGATGATTGTACTTAAACGCTTCTTGAAACATCTGGGATCTGCCAAATGCTATTACAAAAACGTAAAATAAAAATATGGCAATCCCTTTTTTCATTAAACTGGGTTAATAAAATTAACCTGCTATCCAATCGGCGATTTTTTTTGCCCCTTCTTCCGCTTTTTTCATATCCGATTTTAAATCGAATACTGTAATATACATACTCAAAATCAAATTGCCTGATTTCGCTTCCAATACTAACCCATGGTAATCCTTTTTACCCATGAAACCCTTATTGTTTTTACGGATACAATAATAAAATGTAAGATCCCCTGTTTTATATTCTGTAGCTGTAACTTTAGGTTGTGATTCGTCCAGATTCTGAAAATATTCAAAATTCTCCTTATTGAAATTTTTATATTTCTCTTGTTGCTCACCTGTATACAATGAAGGATTAACTGTTGAGAATGTCAACTCATCAAAACCCACCTCCTTTGCATTCCCAACATAATTACTGATATGAATTTCCTGGTCCTCCGAATGATCTGTTAACTGTTTTGTTTGTAATTCAATTCCCGGGATGTTGGGTGATTTAAATTTACCTGCCCAATAATTATAATCTTTTACTCCTATATTGTTTGTACTGTTTTGAGCAGTAGTATCTTTTTTAATTGAATCAGCATCAGGTACTTGATTCTCATTTTTTTTACCTGATCCACAAGCAGCAGCTATACCTACTATAGTGAATATTAATAAATACTTCTTCATAAAGTTGATTTATTTTATTTGCACTAAAATACGTAATTTTATGGCATGTCACTTATTATTCATCGCTGCATTAAGCGCCCGGGACTTATTGAAGGAGCCCGAACTTATTATTTAGAGCTCAATAATGATGGCCTACATATCATTTGTTTAGGGAATGCTACTCAGGAAGTTCCTTCTTCAGGAAACATTGCCTCTGATATTATTGCAGGCAAAGCCATCAATTTTATTGCTAATAGATACGAAAAAAAAATCCGGGAAATGGAAGATCGTATTCAAAAAGAAGGGGTGAATGTAATTTCTAAAGAAAAAAAGTCTCACTTTTTAACCACTTCTCAAATAGAAATATTTGAGTTCACCATGTTAAATGACGGAAGTATTAGAATTAAAATAAAAGGGGGAAAAGCAAAACTTACACTATTTGCACACCAATATTACGGAAGAACTTTACAAAACATGAAGCAGTCAATCAAGGGATAACTACCTCCTATTTATTCCCATATTCTTAAGTTGATATACTTTAATCTATTTACTCTGTTATAGGTTATGTATATTAATGCAACAAACGTTTTTAATCTACTACTCTAAGTACTCCTATTTTATATCCATGGGCTGATGATTCACCTTCAACATGAACTACAATGCTAATAGATATATATTTAAAAGTATCAATGGCCCAATCTTTCAAAATTGTACTCATAGGTATTGAAGCTTTATGCCATGCTTCATTCTGTGTAATATATTCACCTCTGATTAAACGATTCATTTCGTTTTTTAATGTCAATCTGGAGGTATTACCATGAGCTGCATCACCCTTATGGTGATATAAAGCAATCAACGTATCATTATTGGTAAAGTAACTTTTCTTAATATCTACAGTATCACCTGCATCGGTATCATGGTGGGTAAATATTTCCTGTTGGTTTACCCATACAGTATATGAATTATCCTGACCATAAAGATTAAAAGAGAATAAGGCGGTTAAAACAACGAATAGAATGTTTATTTTTTTCATAGGACGGCAAAAGTAACCGATTCACCTATCAGTTGCAAGAAAACTTGATTATCTATCAA
>CAZUXM010000106.1:0-6598 GCA_964624635.1 uncultured Candidatus Competibacteraceae bacterium | reverse complement strand
GTAAAAACCAGAACTTGTTGCATATTGTGATGTTTGATTAAATATCTTAACAACGGACCTTTTCTTTCCTCCGTAACATGGTAAGCCGTTTGGGATATTAAATCAACTACGTTTTCATTCTGCGATTCTATTTTTATGATTTGCGGATTATTTAATAATCTTTCATGAATAGTAATCACTTCAGGACTTAAGGTAGCCGAGAATAACAAATTTTGACGCATAGCAGGAAGCTTCATGAATATTTGGTCCATCTCTTTCTGAAATCCCAAGTTCAACATTTTATCCGCTTCATCTAAAACTAATGTTTTTATCTTAGATATCTGTACTGCATTAGAATCTATCAATTCTAAAAGACGACCGGGTGTTGCAACCAAAACTTCTACTCCTGAAAGGTGAATCATTTGAGGATTGATGGATACCCCTCCGTAAACAGACATGGTTTTTATTTTTTCAGGCACCAATGCTCCAAAATTTTTAAAAACATCGTTTACCTGTACCGATAATTCTCTGGTAGGAACCAACACCAATGAATTTATCTGTCTATTTACCGATGCCGGACTACCTATAAGCTTTTGTAAAATAGGTAATACATAACAGGCTGTTTTTCCTGATCCTGTTGGCGCAATCCCTAAAATATCTTTCCCATTTAAAATAGTAGGAATAGCTTCTTGTTGAATAGGTGTAGGTTCAACATATCCTTGCTTTACAATGGCATCTAACAAATATGATGAAAATCCAAAAGAGGAAAATGACATAAAATATACTTACCCAAATTTAAATGCGATATACGGATAGTTATTTGAGAAGGCTTTAGACATATAGAACACCTATCTATTCCTTTAGATCCAAAAAATTACCTACAAATAGATGAACCTTTTTGAAACCCGGGTGTAAACAGGGTATATTCTTGCAGCATGAAACAATATACCATCCGTCAAACCTTTGCATGTGATAATAAATTTGAGGAAATGACTCAGGTTCGTGGAGGCCGCCACTGTGGTGATTGCAATAAAACAGTGGTTGATTTTACCCAAATGAGTGATGAAGATATTGTGCAATACCTCCTAAACAATACCCATACCTGTGGATTGTTAAAAAAAAACCAGGTAAACCGCCCTATATACCTATACAACCAACGAAAAAAATCTACCTGGCCAGCAATAGCCGCTATGCTCATTGCCGGTTTAGTTACGTTAGCCTCTACTCCTTCATTTGCCGGTAATACACATCCCAATACCATCAAATTTTCTTATCCCGTAGATGGTAAAAAAGTAGAACCTTCTAGAAACGAACAAAAAATTACGGTACATATTTATAATTCTACCACCAATGCTCCTATTTCATACGGAATGGTATACATTGATGGAGTTGGTTATTTTTATTCGGATGCCAACGGTAAAGCAGAAATCGTTATCAATTATACCGAAGACAAAAAACCTGAAAATTATTATGTAACCGTTTCTGCCGGAGGTTATGCAACCAAGAGTTATACCATTAAAGAAAAAGAACTTCAAAAAATATCAGGAGCCAATATATATATGGACGTACTTGAAAATAATCAAGATGAAATTTTACCTGCAGGAATGATTGCGATTGATGTAGTAGACACCCTCAACAAAAAATAACTTATGAAAAATATATTCGTTAGTATCCCATCCCCATGTACGGAAAACTGGAATGAAATGACAGTAACAGAACAAGGTCGTCATTGTGCCTCCTGTAATAAAATAGTGGTTGATTTTTCGAATATGAGCAATGATGCCATTGTAAAATACTTATTAGAAAATCGTAACAAAAAAATCTGCGGAAACTTTTTACAATCTCAAATAAAAAAGCCCTTACCTATATTATCACAAAGAAAAAAACATTACTGGCCTGCCATAGCAGCCATGTTAGTAGCGGGTATATTCCAATTAACCCCCACTACAGCTTCTGCACAATTACAAGGAAATGTTAAAGTACAAAGTACTTCAACAGCTTTCGAAAAAAACCCGATGAATAAGTCTCATGAAACAGAACCTGCTTCTGATAGTTTATCTGTTTACACCATACAAATCCTTTCAAAATCAACTAAAAAACCATTACAGGGAATTTATGCAGAAATTGATTCGCTGGGAACTTTTATAACCGACTCTAATGGGGAGATTCAACTAAAAGTAGATTTTAATAAACTGCCCACCAATATTAAAGTGCAACTATCCGGAATCAATCATCTTACTCAAAACCTAACCTACGACAAGCGTACTCTTGTGCATAGTAAAAGGTTGATTGTTCATATGACAGAAGTAGACAATACCAGATTTATGATTAAAGGAGATGTAGGATTGAATTATGAATAACAAATTTAAAATCTATTAGTTAGATGATTGCTATTAATAATGTAACTTCGTATACATTATTATTTCTTAGATGCATCATATTACAACAGAACAGTTTATTCCTATTAGTATAGATAAAGCCTGGGATTTTTTTTCAAATCCACATAACCTTAACCTTATTACTCCTCGTGACATGAGTTTTAAAATTATTGGAGATGTGCCTGAATATATGTATGAGGGGATGTTTATTCAATATAAAATTAAACCTATGTTGAATATAAGTGTTGATTGGGTGACCGAAATTACCCATATAAAAGATCAAACATTTTTTGTGGATGAACAACGTGAAGGCCCGTATAAAATTTGGCATCATGAGCATCATTTTAAACAGCACAACAATGGTGTTTTAATGACCGATAAACTTTATTACGATATTGGTAAAGGTTTTATAGGATCCATAGCCGGTGCATTATTTGTACATAAAAAGGTAAAACACATATTCGACTTCAGGTATAAAAAAATAGACGAGTTATTTAATTCATCCATTTAGCCTTCTGTTTTCGTATATTGTTGTATGAAAACTTTATCAATCATTTTTCTTTTATTTATCTCGGGTTCTCTTCTAAATGGTCAAAAAAACATAGATTCATTAAGACTGCATAAAAAAGTATGGAGTATAGAGACTTCGGTTGTATGGCCCATTTATCCTGGTATATTTAAGATAAATCTTGCCAGAGAAATATGGAGTAAAAAAACATTTTCAGGAGAAGTAGGGTTATCCTTAAATCTACAACCTGAACGAACGGATGCAGCTAATGATCGTTTTTCGGAAGAGTTTATCACCGTATTTTATCGTCAGTTTTTTTGGAAAGGATTCCACATACAAATAGATAATAACTTTGCTTATGGAAGATTGAGGAACTGGAAAAACACCGGAACCGATTTTGAATCCTATGCCATCTTTCATGATTTTATAGGTGGATATCGTTTTGAATTACTCAAAAAACATAAAGTGAGTTTAACCATCATACCTCAAGCAGGTGGAGGTTTTACTTCTTATGTAAATAATTCATGGCCCCGTCCTGAGTTACCCTTTTGGTATGTAAACTTATTGATGGGATTAAAATTTTAAATTTCTATCAATCGAGCATTAAAAAAAACTCCGTCAAGAAGATTTCTTAACGGAGCTATCATAGATTAATTGGTTTCTTTATTTAATATCTAATCCTGTAGTTACATCTCCAAAAGGAACTACCATTGGGTCATCACTATATGGATCGTCTACCCAAACTCTTCCCATTTTATCGTCCACTTTTTCAACTTTTAGATTTTTATAAGTACCTACCCATGGTGCTTGTACCATATCACCCACTTTACAAGTAGGTTTTACTAGAATCGGAGAACAATCGCTTTTTGATTTGATTTCCATTTTACCACCCCATCCCATTACTAATACTTTATCACCACTTACTTTAATTACAGTAGCTGATTTGTATTCGCTACCATTTTTAACCGCTACTGTAGTTCCTGACTCCCAGGTACTGGTAATCACATGAAATGAATTAGGTTCTAATTGTTCAGTCATTTGACCAATACCAACTCCTTTATCATTTTTAGCAGGGTTTTTCCAGTCAAGATCTATATAATTAACGATAGGCTCTGATGGATTTTTGTCATCTACTACAATGGCACGTTTCATACCACTACCACTTTGCCACCAGGTTAAAACTATATCCCCCTTTTTTGCTGTTTGACCAGATTTAATTGGAATAATCATGTAGTTAGGAATTTCCACTCCTTTTTCACCCAAAAAGTCAATTTTACTATACTCTGCACCAACTTCTGCCATGTTTTGAGTATACCATATATAGGTAACATCTTTTCCTGCTGTACCATCTTCCTGCCAGTTTTTAGAAGGACTTAAAACATAATCCCCGGGGTTAGAGGTGATGGGATCTTTAGGGAAATTTTTAAAAGGATCTATTTTACCGCTGTTATCGTTTTCAGCCGGTTTTTCTGTTTTAGTGCTGTCGTTGGTGTTGGTATTATTATCCGCTGTTTTTTTAGCATTTCCACATGCTATAATACAAAGGCTAAACAATCCTGTAAATAAAAAGTGCTTTTTCATGAATGATTAATTTTTACCAATTCTAACCTAATTTCTACAGTTAAGTTCTATTTACTTGGCGAGTGATTACATTATAAGGGTAAATGATATTTAAAACCTAGTAAATAAAAAACCCTGTACGAAAAACGCACAGGGTCTAAATTCAAAATTTAAAGAAATACTTCTTAATATCTGTAAGCATCAGACTTATAAGGTCCTTCTACTTTTACGCCAATATAATCTGCTTGATCTTTGGTTAATACTTCCAACTCAACACCAATTTTAGCTAAGTGTAATTTAGCTACTTTCTCATCCAAATGTTTTGGAAGAACGTACACCTCATTTTTATAATTAGCTGAATTTTTCCAAAGTTCAATTTGGGCTAAGGTTTGGTTAGAGAATGAATTACTCATTACAAAGCTTGGGTGACCTGTAGCGCAACCTAAGTTTACTAAACGACCTTCAGCTAAAATGATAATCTCTTTACCATCTACATTGTAAATATCCACTTGTGGTTTTACAGTGTTTTTAGTTGAGCCATAGTTAGCATTTAACCAAGCCATATCAATTTCATTATCGAAGTGACCGATGTTACAAACGATGGCTTTATCATTCATTGCCTTAAAGTGTTCACCACGGATAATGTCTTTATTTCCTGTAGCAGTAACAATAATATCAGCACGTTTAACGGCATTAGCCATAGGTTTTACTTCATATCCATCCATGGCTGCTTGTAAAGCACAAATAGGATCGATTTCTGTAACAATAACTCTGGCACCTGCACCACGTAAAGAAGCAGCTGAACCTTTTCCTACATCACCGTAACCTGCAACAACAGCCACTTTACCGGCCATCATTACATCCGTTGCACGACGAATAGCATCCACTAAACTTTCTTTACAACCGTATTTATTATCAAATTTAGATTTGGTAACCGAGTCGTTTACGTTAATAGCCGGCATTACCAAAGTTCCGTTTTTCATTCTATCCATTAAACGCAATACTCCTGTAGTAGTCTCTTCACTTAAACCTTTAATACCTGCACATAATTCAGGATATTTATCAAATACCATATTGGTAAGGTCACCACCATCATCCAAAATCATATTCAATGGTTGGTTATCTTTAAATGCAAAAATAGTTTGCTCAATACACCAGTCAAATTCTTCTGCATTCATACCTTTCCATGCATACACCGGAATACCTGCAGCAGCAATTGCAGCAGCAGCATGATCTTGTGTTGAGAAAATATTACATGAACTCCAGGTAACTTCAGCTCCCAAAGCAGTTAAAGTTTCAATTAATACTGCTGTTTGAATGGTCATATGTAAACAACCGGCAATTCTTGCTCCTTTTAAAGGTTGTTCTTTACGGTATTCTTCACGAATAGCCATTAATCCGGGCATTTCAGCCTCAGCCAATTTAATTTCTTTACGGCCCCACTCTGCAAGGCTCATGTCTTTTACTTTGTAGCTCACTGCTTTAGTTGTTTCAGTTGACATTTTTATTTCAATTAGGAAGCAAATATAGGGGTTTTAGAGGGATTTTACAAGGGCACCTGCCCTATGTGCAGCCTGTCCCGAATTTAGTTCGGGAGGGTTGCTGTTCGCTCCGCCTTGTCTTCGGCGGGTCAAGCCCTCCGCAGCGGTGGTACATATACTTAAGTTATAATAACAGTTAGGAGACCTCATCTAATTGCGAATATTTTAAAATAGACTGCACCTATCTCTGGCGCTGAAGAATTCAAAACTTGAAATTCAAAGCTCAACATTTAAATCGTTGCTCATTATAATAACACCAAGATCGAATCTTTAACTTCAAATTTTGAACATTGAATTTTGAACTTTTTTAAAATACATGTGTACATTTATGCAACCGATTGATATTAATAAATATGAAAAATTTTATTTATTTATTGCCTGTAATTTTATTAGCAAGTTGCACCAGCCAGCGTTTCCCTGATCAAATGCCCAATGATTTTAAAATTGAATACCATTTAGATGGGGGCATGGTAAATATGAATAGAAATATTATTCTTCAAAATGGGGAGTGCATTGATGAGGGAAGACCTGATGATGGTGAGGATTACAGATATATCATAAAAACAAAAACCGAAGAACTACAATCGTTATATGCAGATTTAAAAAAGGTAAATGCCTTTAATTTAAAATCA
>CAZUXM010000105.1:0-6874 GCA_964624635.1 uncultured Candidatus Competibacteraceae bacterium | reverse complement strand
CTGGTTTCCATGCTTTAAATACAAGTATGTTTGAATTAGCTTGTGCGTATAAAGAAAAAGGAATGGCCGGATATTCAGAATTACAACAAAAAGAATTTGCTTTACAAGAAAAAGGATTTAAAGCAGTTAAACACCAAACCTTTGTTGGAACCGGGTATTTTGATGCTGTTCAAACCACCGTTACTCAAGGACAGGTTTCGACCAATGCCATGAAAGATTCTACTGAAACGGCTCAGTTTCATTAGAAAAGAATAGGAAAATAGTGTATTAGGAAAACCTGGCCATTTTGGTCAGGTTTTTTTATTATAAAAAGGCCTGATTGAGTATTGGAGCTGTACTATGGTAAAATATAATATCAGCGCATGGTCAAACTCTAGCTGGAATATATTTATGAATGGAGGCACAAGAGAATCCTTTAAGATTATTAAAATAAAGGTTTTTAATATAGAAAAAGTTGTTCTGGGTTCAGGGCAACTTTTTTATCTTATTAAGGTTACAGAACCAGAAATTTCATGTATTTTCCCTGAATATTCCTGTGCTTGCAGTTTATACGAATATACATCCTGCTTTGCTGGTCCTCCTTGGTAATCTTTTCCATCCCAGCCTATATCAATAGAAGTAGCATCAAATACAATATCTCCCCATCGGTTAAAAATATAAAACTGAAAATTTTCTTTTGCAACCCCTATCCCTTCTGCTTTAAAAATATCGTTTATACCATCTCCATCACCCGGTGTAAAGGCATTAGGAATATAAATATGAAACTCCGGAATAAATCTCACTGTTTTTGAGCTGCTATCTACACAACCGTGTTCTGTGGTAACAGTTTGCGTAATTTTATAAATCCCTGTGTCTGTATATAAATGAACAGGATCAGTATTGGTTGACTCATCTCCATCCCCAAAAGTCCACAAATAAACTTCGGCTTCTTGCGAAGAATCTGAAATAACCACCTGATCTCCCGGAAAATCATATTCTACTTTATCTGTACTAAAATTAGAAACAGGCATTTTATACACTTCTAAATAATTTGTATTAATTAGTGTATCAAAACATCCAAAACTATTTCCTATTATAACGGAAACACCATATTCTCCAGCTTCTGAAATACACAATTGTGGATTTGCAGAATTAAAATAATACAAATGGTTTCCAACCATCCATTCATAATGCGTAATATCTTGGTTAGAAGTAAATATTAAATCGGTACATAATGTTCCACAATCAAATAATTTAGAACTTGTTACCAAACCTTCTGGTTTTGGATAAACTTCGATATTTTTAGTATAATTGGCTTTACAACCTGCATCGCTGGTTACTTCTAATAAAACCGGATACGTACCCGTTGCAGGATAAGAAAAAGAAGGATTTTTATTGGTCGAATTTTGTCCGTTTCCAAAATCCCAACTCCAACCGACTATGGTACCGGTAGAAATATTTGATTGATCTGTAAACTCAACCAAAGGCTTGTTTTCACATGTATTATCCCCATCAAACAATGCAATGGGAGTACTATATATTTCAATGTTTTTTAGCAATGTAGCATGACAAGCATGATTATCTGTTGCGGTTAATATAATTTCATGGGACCCAACCGCTAAATCAGCCGTCATATTTTGAGAAGATCCTACCGATGTTTGATCTATTTCCCAATTCCACTGTACAATATTTCCTCCTCCCTGCACACTCGATTGATCAGTTAATTCTAAGACTTCATCTTCACAAAAATAAAGGGGGGTAAATTGAACATCGGGTATATGATAAACTTCAACAGATTGAATATTGCTAGTTGGACAACTTCCGCCAAAAGAATATTTTACAACATAATTGCTACCCACTGTTGCGCCTAATAATTCGCCATTTGTTGCATCAATTTGAGCTCCATCAGCAGGTAAAATATTAAAACTATACACACCTCCGCTTTGAGTTGGCGTGGGTAAAACTAAATCCCCAAAACAATAACTATTATAAACAAAAGAAGCATCTGGCTGATCCATTACAGAAACTGTTTGAATTTTTGAATCGGGACAGGTTCCTGCAATAGAATACTTTACCGTATAACTTGCTCCGCTAGTTGCATCGGATATCACTCCGGTGTTTACATCAATAACCGCAGCATCTAAAGGAGCCACATCAAAACTAAAAACACCTCCTGCTTGGGTTATTTGAACTTGATTAATAGACCCAAAACAAAAATCGGACATACTAAAGGTAGCGTCCTCTGCAGGAATAACCATTACATTTTTAATTTGATCGGCAGAACATGACCCTCCAAAACTATATTTGATAGCATACGAAGTTCCTGCGGTTGTACTGCTTAATAACCCGGTATTGGCATCTATTTGTGCCCCATCAGTGGGAGTAACATTAAAACTAAAAACTCCACCCGGAGTTCCGGTTATTTGTGGTGATCCTATGGTTTTATCGCAATAGTCATCATAAACAAAACTTGGATCGGGCATATTTAACACGGTCACTTGGTCTGTTTGAACATCTCCACAAGCACCAGAAATAGTATATTTTATATCATAGGTGCTTCCAGCAGTGTAATTAGTTAAAATTCCGGTATTTGCATCTATTTGAGCCGCATCTGCAGGAGGGGTATTAAAAGAAAACAATCCTCCTGTTTGATTTACTTGAGGGCCATTTGCTCCTCCATCACAAAAATCAGCAAAAGTAAAGTCAGCATCTCCTAAAGGTAAAATACTAACAGTTTCTATTTGAGAAACTCCACAAGAACCGCTAAAACCGTACGCAACCGAGTATTGGGCTCCAACTGTTCCGTTGCTTATGGCACCTGAGGTAGCATTAATTTGAGCATTATCGGCGGGTATAATATTAAAACTAAAAGTTCCGCCGGATGTTCCTGTTATTTGGGGCAAACCAGAGGTTCCTGCACAATAATCATCAAATGTAAAACTTGGATCTACCTGATTTAATACGGTAACCTGATCTATCATACTATCTCCACAAACACCTGCAATAGTATATTTTACAGAATACGTTGTGCCCGCAGTATAATTAGTGATAATACCGGTATTGCCATTTATTTGAGCTCCTCCGGCAGGCAAATCAAAACTAAATACACCTCCGGGCTGATTGGTTTGCACAATATTATTTCCTCCATCACAAAAATCATCTATACTAAAAGTAGCATCTGCATTTACCATCACGGTTACCAAATCTGTTTGACTGGCAACACATCCTCCTCCAAAAGCATACTTAATATCATATTGTGTTCCTACCGTAGTGCTGGTTAACTCTCCCGTTGTTGCATTTATTTGAGCTCCATCATTGGGTAAGGTATTAAAACTGAACGTTCCGCCAGATGTTCCGGTAATTTGAGGTAAACCTGCACTTCCAAAACAATAATCATCAAAAGTAAAGGCGGCACTGGGTACGTTTAAAATGGTTACTTGATCCGTTGTACTATCTCCGCATGCGCCTGAAAAGGTATATTTAATATCGTAGGTGGTTCCGGAAGTATAAGAAGAAATAATTCCTGTAGCAGCATCTATTTGAGCTCCATCGGTAGGTGCAGTATTAAAACTAAAAGTTCCTCCAGCCATAGTGGTTTGAACAACAGGAGTGCCCCCATCACAAAAATCTGCAATGCTAAAAGTAGCATCTTGATTGGGTAAAGCGGTAATTGTTACATCTTTATATTGAGTACAAACCCCTGTTACCGTATACCGTATAGTATAGCTATTATTTGCTGTAGGATTAGATATAACCCCGGTAGAAGCATTAATTGTTGCTCCATCCAAAGGGTCCGGATTTAAGCTAAAAACACCACCGGAAAGACCTGTAATAGTAATTATATTACTTGTATTACCACACATATCGGTAGAGGTAAATTCGGCATCGGCGGCATTCATTAAAATAAGCTTCCCTACGATTAAATTTACACAGGTATTATATTCAATATGCAAATAGTATGTTCCGGTATCTGCATATTGAAAATTGGGGATTTCTATATAGCGCGAAGTAGATGTAAAACCGTTGGGACCTGTCCAATGATAAAGTGCATGCGGTAAAGTATCGGCATATATTCGTAAGGTATCATTTTCACAAACGGGCTGCGAAAGAAGATGAATATTATCTGGTCCATAAGTTGATAACTCGACGCCCTGAATAGCTGAATTGCCACAATTATCTATCACTCTTACTTGATATTGACCATCGGGTAAATTTTGAAAAAGGTTATTTGACTGAGGAGGAACTGTTATGGGGCCAGAAATAATTTCAAATTGATATGGACCTATTCCTTGACTTGCAGTACAAAAAACTTCGCCCATATTGGAAGCTTGACATAAAACACCCGTTGTAATAATATCAGGCGTATAATACGGTTCAATTACAATGGTATCTCTATATCTTATAGGAAATCCACTAGACGTACAACTATTTATCTCTGATTGAACCACGTATGTTCCTGAAGTTAAATTATAAAAATAATTGGTTAACTGAGGCGGAAAAGTTTGTGGACCCGAAATAATAGAGTATGAAACAGACGAATTCATATTATTGGTCAAATCTAAATCCACAATTTCTCCTCCGTTACATAATTGATTCACATTATATGTTACATCCCCTTGGTAAGAATTGTTAGCGGTAAAAGTCACCGTATCTTTGTTATTGCAACCATCTATAAATTCAACGGTATAAGTTCCTGGCAAAACACTTGTGGCATAAAATACAGCTGCGCCTGAAACTTGTTGAGATGGATAAGAATAGGGTCCGCTTAAATAATTTATGGTGATGGGGTTAGTAAAATAATGCCCTGCAAAAAAAATACGCACTTTGGGTGTATCACAAGCAGGGATTTGTGTGGCAAAATCTACCCGAAACTCATCTCTAGTAAACGATCCGCTATCTATAACACTCATACCACAGGCATCGGTAGCTTGAACAACATACATTCCTCCTTCCGGCAAACCGGGAAAAACATTAGAAGCCTGTGGACCTGCTAATTGAGGCCCCGCAATAATTTCATACGTAATAGGAGCCAAAAGTCTTTTGGTTGTCATAGTTAAAGCCATGTTTGAACAGGCAAAATCAGCTCCAACATCACCCGTGGGATCTGTATTAACTTGTTGAACAACTGTTTGTCCACATGCATCTACAATTTTAACCGTATACATACCTCCCTGTGGCACTATAAAAACATTGCTTGATTGTGGAGGAAAAGTTTGCTGACCTGCAATAATAGAGTATTCTATAGGCGTTGCCAAGGTTTTGCCTGAAGGTACGGTAACCGTTATCGGAATTTGAATATTATTACAAGAAACTTTAATTAGGTTAGTATTTGCAATAAACAAAATAGGGCTTCCTACATTTTGTTCACTTAAAGTAAATGATTGAGATCGAACGGTATTGCAGGCATCAACAACCTGTACAGTATAACTTCCTTTGGGTAAATTATTAAAAACATTAGAGGCTTGTGGGCCAACGGTAACTACCGAAGGAGCTATTAAAGAATAAGAAAAAGGGGCACTTCCTCCACTCATGGTAATGGTTAAAACCCCATCTGATCCGCCGGGGCAACTCACTTTTGTTTCCGCTATAGATACGGTTGGAAGCACATAACTACCCGCTACCACTATCGTATTGGTAGTTAAAGTACCACATTGATCATTTACTTTTACCAGGTATGATCCGGGCGGCAAAGCATTAAATATATTAGATGATTGAAGAGGTCTGAGTACCGGCCCGGTTACAATTTCATATTGATAAGGTGCAGTACCTCCGGAAGCAGTTACGGTGATAGATCCATCAGACGGGCAAGTACCCGAAGTGGTAGTGGCTGTAAAGCTAACCGGACCAGCTGGACACTGGGCGAGGGCTCTAAAACTTAATATATTTACAATTAAAAAAAAGTAAAGTTTTAATCTCATAAATTATATGAATCAACATTGTGTACGAAATCGTTAAAAAAAAGTTACTTATATCCTATTTTTTTATTCTCCTCATATGTAAAAGAACGAAGATAAAAAAAATGAGTTGCCAAAAAATTCGATATTTAAAATAAAAATGAATCGGAGTAAATTATAGTATTATTCAGTTTAAAACATTAAATTTGACCCCAAAACCATACTACAATGAGCGTATTAGTTGATAAAAACTCTAAAATAATTGTTCAAGGATTTACAGGAACCGAGGGAACTTTCCATGCTTCACAAATGATTGAATATGGCACCCAAGTTGTGGGTGGAATTACACCTGGAAAAGGTGGTCAAAAACATTTGGACAGGCCGGTTTTTAACACGGTTGAGGAAGCTGTAAAAGAGACAAAAGCTGACACTTCTATTATTTTTGTGCCGCCTGCATTTGCAGCTGATGCAATTATGGAAGCCGCTGCCGGAGGAATTAAAGTAATTGTTTGTATTACTGAAGGTATTCCTACCAAAGATATGATTGCTACTAAAGAATATTTAAAAGATAAAGATTGTAGATTAATAGGTCCAAATTGTCCGGGAGTTATTACTCCAGGCGAAGCAAAAGTTGGTATTATGCCAGGTTTTGTATTTAAAAAGGGAAAAATTGGCATTGTTTCTAAATCGGGCACTTTAACGTATGAAGCTTCAGATCAAGTAGTTAAAGCAGGCTTAGGAATTTCAACAGCCATTGGAATTGGTGGTGACCCTATTATTGGAACCACAACCAAAGAAGCGGTAGAATTATTAATGAATGATCCGGAAACAGATGGTATTATTATGATTGGTGAAATTGGAGGTAATTTAGAAGCCGAAGCAGCTAAATGGATTAAGGTACATGGAACTAAACCAGTAGTTGGGTTTATTGCCGGTCAAACTGCTCCTAAAGGCCGAAAAATGGGTCATGCGGGTGCCATTATTGGAGGTAAAGATGATAC
>CAZUXM010000104.1:2676-6919 GCA_964624635.1 uncultured Candidatus Competibacteraceae bacterium | reverse complement strand
TTGATCTGGCCGACCCGCAATTTTTTGTCATGGTTTTTGGGCAGCCCCATTAGCATATTTGCTGTACTCACTTCGTTCCGTGCAGCAAAAAAGCTAAGCTGGCTGCATCAAAAACACACGCCAAAAAATTCGCCACAAAAAAAGGTCATTTGTTCATCCAGTTATCCCATTCCTGAGGTGGATTTTTAGAAGAAGAAACTCTTTTAAGTTCAATTTCTTTACTGTACTTGGTGTCGTCCCAGTCGAACTCTAAAGTCTTTGTAACCGTAGCTTTAGAAAAATGAATTTTATTCAAACGATGAAATCCCCAATAAGTAGGATCATCAGGTTTGCCAAGAATTAAATAAAATTTGAAATTATCAATTAGAAATTCAGCTGCCTTCACTTCGTTAGTACTAAGCATTGGCATAAAACTCATACAATCGTACTTTTGCACTTCTGTTTTCTCAGGTATTTTAAAGTAAAAACCCCAATGCTCCTCCCATGGTTTGTTGTTAAATAACAAATCTAAATATACATCTTTCATTACAGGAGCTATTTTTTCTCCCCCCATTCGCATTTGGTTTGAAGCAATCATACCACATACTATTTTGAGCATCCACTTCTCAATGTAAAGTCCATTCAATTTTACATATTCACTACTGGGTACTTCATTATTAAAATCCTTATCAAATTCTTTTATACTTCTAAAAAGTCTCCCTGCCTCAGTATCATAGGGTGATAGCGCATGATTATGGTCTGTACACAAAATATTTGCCGTCAGGGATTTTCTAGACAAAAGATTGAAACTCTCCTTCTCCATCCATGAAAACCCTGCTAGTTTTACTCTTTTATTGTGTTCAAAAAGTTCTAAAATGTTGTTTGATATTATATGCTCACCTGAAATTTTCGTTGAACAATTATTCAATCTATTTGCATAGCATTTAGGATGCGAAAAAATTAGGCTTTTAGCGCTTATCTTCATTATTTTTAGTCTAAATGAATAAAAAACTTACTTCTTTTTATTTTCAACATCTATATTAATTGCGCCAAGTATGAGGTCATAGAACTTTTGAAATGTTTTTAGAGAAATCATGTCAGGTGTTTTAGATTTTTGTACTCCCTTTTTCATCAACTCAAAGGTCGTTCTTAATGCTGCTAGTTCTTTTAATGCAGTTTCGTTTGATTTTTCTTTAGCTCTTCGGTCAATTGTAGCATTATAAATAGTTTGAACTATATCATTACAATCGTTAATCAAATTAATTACAGCATTCTCTAAATTCTCCTCTAAATTTTTCTTTGTATCAAATGGATAAAACTTCTTAAGACCTTTATCAAGTCCACTAACCATTTGTATGCATTTTGTGTAACTATTCGCACCAAATACATGCATAAACTTATTTCGAATATTCATAAAATACTCCAATTTTAACTTTTCTTCCCTGGTAATAACAGACATATCCATTAAAAGCAAAGCTTTTGCATTAAACGATAAAGCATCATTACCAACACCAAAACTTCTATTATTTGGATTCATATTTAGCATAAAAGCAAGGCAATAACCAACCGTAGCTTCAAAAATAAGTGAAGCTTGTAATACTTCAGTACGCTTTTCTAAATCACTTTTTTTTAGTCTAGTTGGGGTGAGTGTTTCTGATTTAGTCATTGTTTTATATAAATTAGGTTTAATTGAAGGTACAAAAAAGAGGATATGATTAGTAACTAGTATAAATCCATAAAATAAAAAATCAAGCAAATTTAAGGCGGGCCCCGCAGGCCGACGCTAAAAGGGCTGCAAGGTCAAGCCCTACGGGTTTTACAAAAAAAATCTCCACCCTCACCTAAGCCAAACACACAAACTACAGGGTTGTATTTTTTATTGCAAAAACCTTGCATCCCAATCCACACCCACCTTTTAAATTGGCTTTCTTTTTTATTTTTTTTTGCCTTTTTTTTCTTTTTTCTTTTAAAATATATAATGGTGGCGCAGCATAACTTTTAAAACAGATGTTATGCAAATTAAAACCTACAAAGGAAAACACATTTATCAACCACACTTTTTTATTTTAAACAAAGGAAATAATTGCGGCAAGCCGCTATCAGCGGCTTGTGCTAATTGTTTTGTTTGTCTTTTAAATACAGCTGAAGAAAAAGAGTTTTATTACTGGCTTTGTTTTGCTTTGTGGCAAACTTCTCAGTTCTCTCCTTATCTCTCAGGCTCCTTAATTCCTTTTATTCACATAAAAAGTGTCAAAGATGTAATAGGAAATGCAATATGTAAAATCAAAGATAAACCAGAAGAATATCAGAAAAATTTAGCAATACTAATTGATATAAATAATAGGCAAAAAATAATTGAAGTTCAGTTGAAAATTTTATCACAAGCAAAAAAAGCTATTTTAAATAACGTCTTAAAATAATTGCTAATAATTTGAAAAGATGATTGTTACAAAAAAACTAAAAGGGTATATACCTGTAAAATGGTTCAATCAAATTACAACTTATTGTTCTGAAGTATTGTTTGGAATAATTTTAAGTGTTTTAAATGTCTCGCAGTATATATGCCTTTTCTCGCTTGACTTACGTATCTTAAGTTTAAATCCAATCCCGGTTATTTGATTTTCTAAAACCTTCACGTTGGTATACTCCAAAATATGGTATCCTGTCTTTACTATGCGTACTGTATAGATATCTATCGGAAGACTTTTTATTGAATATTCAGACACACTATTAACCTTTATTTTTTTTGTGAAAGACTTAGAAGTAATAATTAGTACCCAATCCATAACTGGCTTGTTATCTATTTCGCTTGAAACAAATATATTTACCTGCCCAGCTGGGTTTTGAGAAAATAAATTAATTCCACAAAAAACTACATAGAAAAAGAATATGTTTTGATAAATATTTCTCATTAGTCTATTTCCAATATGCTCTTCCCTGATCATCTATATATCCAAATACCTGAGAACTAATTTCAACCTTTGCTAAATTATATATTACACTTACTGAAAGATATTGAGTAGGAATTAACACGCCTGTTTTAAAAACATAAGCTCCAAACTTCCCATCCTTCTCTAATATAGCTATAAAATCTCCTGTTTCCTGTCCTATTTTAATTGAATCATAATCAAATGGTAGTTTTATGGTATCTCCCTGTTGTACTATGCCCCAATGCTTTCCTTTTCTAACTACAAAATGAAGCTTTTGTGGTTGTTGGTAATACTCTAATTGCTTTATTTCATCATAGATAGGTTGTAAAATTGTATCGGTAAAAGGCATACCCAATGCAAAGCCAAACTTACCATTTACACTAAATGTGCCGCCATAATACGTGGAAACATCAACACCACAATCAATCGGCCTTATAGTTGTAACATCCCCATTTGATGTAATCACCAATCGCTTCTTTTTCTTATATACTTCTGCCAGCCCGGTACATCCAAAATTACTTGCACTTGTATATTTTGCTTTAATAATTTCGTTTCCTTGTGTGTCTAGATACCCATACTTTTTACATTTCTCAAAAACAGCTCTACCGTTAAGAAAAGGTCCTGCATAAGTATACTTAGTGGGTATAACAATTTCTTGAGTCTCATAGGATTTGAAACCCCATTTCATACCATCACGATATGGAATTAGAGTAGTTTGTTCCCAGGAAGGAGCATATAACATACAGAGCAAGAAAAATAAGAGAATCCGTTTCATATGATTCAATTTAATTGGTAGTTATACCAAAGATATGCCAAAAATTCGTGTTATCGTATCAAATTAACCTTCTCTAGCCTTGTATAAAGCTTTTCAGGAGCATTGTTATATGAATAGTCCACTTTAAGAACATAAACTCCTGATGGACATAATTTGTTATCATATATTCCATTCCATCCTTGTGAAATTGAATTGGAAGTAAAGACCTCGTTGCTCCAACGGTCGTAAATGTGTAATTCCAAATAGGCTACTTCTTTACCATATACAAAATACAATTCATTGAGATTATCTCCGTTTGGACTAAATGAATTAGGTATAAATAACACTGGTAATTCCTGAACAATTACAGGCTGTATGATTGTATCGGAACAAAGTAAATCATTAAAGACAATAAGAGATACCCAAAAGGTATCGGGATTCTGATAATAGATCACAGGATTTTGCAAGTTAGATATATTATTGTATCCCAAATTCCATAACCATTCTGTTGTATTTGGGCTTGATTGATCTATAAAAGTTACTTCTGAATTAAGTAAATCCGGATATTCTGGTGTAAAAA
>CAZUXM010000104.1:1038-2666 GCA_964624635.1 uncultured Candidatus Competibacteraceae bacterium | reverse complement strand
ATCGGCAATGGGTGGAATATCAAAATTAGCGATTGAGGTATCATAATCAATTTGTCCGCATCCGTCTTTAACTTCCAATACTATAATTTGTTGTCCAAGTGCAAACAATGTGTAAATACTATCGTTAGAAACACCACTATTCCAATTGTACTCAATTGGAGGGATGTAGCCGGTAACTGTTGATGTGAATGTAACAGTATCACAAAATCCACCGCTATTTGGCATAATATCAACCGTAAGGCCTTGTTTTTCGTTGATTAGCATAGATACTTCTGAAATAAAATAATCTCCATTACATAAAGTATCGCCAACTGAAATAATTAATGTTTCTCCGTTGTCAGAAATTATGTCTGCTGTTGGGTAAATATATAGCGTGTCATACATCTGTCCTGGCGGCATTGTTACTGTCAGTGGAGCAGATAAATAGTCAGTTCCATAAGTAGAAGTACCAGAATAATTAATCGTATAGGTTTTAGGTTGTTGCAAATTATAAGTTCTACGGATAACTAAAGTAGCTTGTCCACAATCTTCATATAATAAGGTATCAGGTCCACTATACGAAACATACGGTGTTATGCTAATTGGTTCTGAATTAAATGAGTTTGCTTGCAAAAATACGGCACCATCCTCTGATGTTGATGTAACATCCGCTAAGGCAAATCGTAAATGATAAGTTTGGCAGGGAATAGTTGGGGCGATTGCGGTTAAAACTGTTGTAGAACCATTAAAAATAAAATTGTTATCACTCATATGGTTAACGTAATACTGTGTATTATTTAAATTTTGACAAGTCCCCCCTCCGCTTGTCGTTCCATCATTGATAGTGCCTACTCCAACATACTCATTCGTTCCAGGAACCAATGCAATATTTTGTTGACCAACAATGCCTGGACCAGAAATATGAAAGAAAAAAACATCCACGTCTGGACCACAATTTTGTCCTGGATATTCATCAGAAGCGAATACATAATTAAATTTAATAGTATCACCATTAGGAATAAAATCAAATTCTAGTATGGCAGCATCCACCGATTGCAATGGGGCTATATAACTATCAATAAGTGAATCGCCGGGTGTGTTTTTTATTCCATCACTTTCGTACCATGCATTAATTCCTAATCCATATGAAGGGCTTAAAAAGCCTGCAGTTAATATAATACCGCTGTCAATGCCTAAAGAGGTATTCTGTCCATTGAAAAAGCCTATATCCATAATTGGCTGCGTGCTATCCGCACCACCAACAAATAGTCCTTTAAATTGTACGTTATAAATCTCAACACCACTGCCTGCAAATTGATTTAAGACCAGACTATCCAGTGTTAGTGGATTTGAATAGCGTGTGTAAAGTTGTGAATGCAAAGATACTGCCGTACTCAACAGAATACAGAAAATACAGCAGTATCTTTGAAGGAGCCTCAAAATTTAGAATGTTTTTATAAACTGCACTGCATAGTTTTTATCGTTTATCCGTACCAATATAAAATAAGTTCCTGCCGAAAGGTCAGCAACAGGTAATTGATATTGTACTTTTCCAGCAGTAAACTCTGCTTCTGTCATTCGTATGAGTTTTCCTAATGGATCATAAATGAAGAATTGGGATGTTGCTCCATTGTCCAAATTAAAACCAA
>CAZUXM010000104.1:322-1008 GCA_964624635.1 uncultured Candidatus Competibacteraceae bacterium | reverse complement strand
TCCTCCTAATGGGTTTGGCCAAAGACTTACATAATGTTCATTAGGGCCTTCTTCTTCAACAAAAATTCCAGTGCAATCTCCTGGAGTATATACAGCATGCAATGGCAAACAGGTTGTAACATCCAAAACAAGATTGCTTACTACCCAAATAGAACCTTGCATCGCAGTTGCACTAGTCCACACTTTCTTCCTAAAATTTTGAGGAACAAGAACCGGATAGCTAACCCACCACATAATACTACCTGCACTATCATTAATATGATTTAATAAGTGAGCATGTCCTAGCTCATGCGCAAATGCTTCGTAAAAATCGACCTCATTTGATTGAATATCTCCTAACGTATCAGTATTCCAGTTTTCATTGCCAATTAGAATATCAAAGCTTCGTAAATAAAAGTTTGGAACTCCAGTATTACAAACGTCTTCATTGATATCAGTAACCATTACTGCTGCGCCTGGTAAGGTATTTAGTGTTATAAGCGAAGTATTATCATCCCCGGGTAATGCGGTCATATCTGCTCCAAGCGTAATATTGATGCCTGAAACACATGACCAATCTCGCATCGCTTTTGTAATAGCTGCTTTAGATCCTGGATAGGTAGTTTCAACGTCGGGAGTACAGTGCATAACATATCCTTGATTTCCGCCTCCTCCAAAATCGGGTCCAGTAATAGCAATTTTCCTTT
>CAZUXM010000104.1:0-312 GCA_964624635.1 uncultured Candidatus Competibacteraceae bacterium | reverse complement strand
TAAATGGGCCAATTGATGTTGCTTGAATAATTGAGAATGGAATGGTTACTTCTGATGGGGATTGTTTATAAGTTTGAGTATAGTTTTTTACTTTAAAAAATCCACTTCCCGGAACAGATTGATAAAAAGGATCACCTGGTATAAATTGAATGCTATCAATTCGTCCTGGTAAGCGCAATTGTATTTCGTTATCAGACCAACTTATAATATCATAATTATCTAAACCACCCGAATTATTGGTGGTAGGTGGTGGGAATACGTGTCCTGTATCCGCATTTTGAAAAATAACATTTCCGTCAAACTTTGATGTGC
>CAZUXM010000103.1:0-7123 GCA_964624635.1 uncultured Candidatus Competibacteraceae bacterium | reverse complement strand
TTGATGCCGAGCCTCAGAAAATAAAGATACTCCCCCCTAAAATATCCATCAAAGGGAAACAGAATGATAAGTCTGATGAGTACATTATTTCGCAGGTAGAAAAACCACGTGAACCATTTGATCTTGATATGTTAAAACCTGTTCTTGAAAAATACATATCAACTCAACTAAAACTCAATCGTAAAAGTTGGGCATATACCATTAAACCGGATGAAGTTGCATTAAAAAATACCGAGATTGTGGTATTCGGCATTAACAATAAGGCTCAGGAAGTAGAGTTTAATAAGAATCGTGAAGATTTTACGCAATTTTTACGAGACCAATTGAACAATCAGTATATTTCAATTGTAAGTGAACTGAAAGAAAAAGAAACAGTAATGGTAAAAACTATCGACCCATATGAAAAATTTAATCATATGGCTGAAGAAAACCCAGCTATTAATGAATTAAAAAACACCTTTAATCTTGAATTATGAAAATGACCAAAACCCTATTTCTGGCAGTTTGTCTGCTTATTTGCGGAAACAATTTTGCTCAATGTTTAACCATTGATGAACTTACCCCTCTATTCTTAAGAAACTTTGATGGACAAAAACAATATCTAGCTGACAAAGGATTTACTCTAAATGAAGATAGTTATAATCCTGAGTTATTCGGATGGGATTGGAAACATCGTTCAAGCGGACACTATGTAAATGTAAAGATGAAAGATTGCAATGTATACACCGTACAATACCGATTGTTAAGTGATGCTACCTGTTATAAGTCACTATTTGATAAAGCCATGTCAATGGGCTTTAAAAAAGACTATCAGAAAAAAACCTCCAGTACCACTTATAACTATTACAAAAACGATAAGTTTGGATTAGAAACCGCCGAATGGACCAGTGAGGGTAAAAACTTCTATCAATTTAATCTCGGAAATCTTCAGTATTTTAATGAAATCGAGCACCAGTGGGATAAATACTAAATCGTTATTACCATAGATTTTGATGATTTAAATTGCTCAAATTTCACGATAAAACATCAAATGTGTTAATCCTACACTCCTGTATAACTCACTTATATACAGGAGTTTTTATTTTTCACATATTGTAAATAGCCGATAAATTGCGGTGATATCCATGCAATTCTCTTTATAACATTGGGTTCTGATACTTCGTTTAGTTAGCTATACAAACCATTTAAAATTCAAGGTTATGAAAAGGTTTCTTTTAATTATGGCAGCATTTTATGCAGTAATGATTGTGGTAAACGTAATGTTAAACATGAATCTCTTATAAACAGGTAGTGTTATTTTGGTGAATGATAACATACCAATCGATTCAAGGGGCCCCTTTTTTATCATATCACTTCTATTTAGTTCAAATATCAAATTTGTTTATTAACATCCCGTTTAATAAGTCAACCTGCTAATTGTATTGGTTTTAGTACATATTTTATAAGTTTGTACTATTAACGATGCATTGATGAAGCAACTTTACTTATTCCTTATATCCTCTCTTTTATTTATTCAAGTATATTCTCAAGCCAACGGATCGGTTCAAGGTAAAATATTTGATGCCAAAACAAATGAGGTAGTTCCTGTTGTAACAGTTTATATTGCTAAACCCAATATTAACGAAACGGATACTTTTGATGATAACTCAATGAAAGGAACCATTAGTGATTTTGATGGTTTTTACAGAGTAGAAATTGGTCCCGGTGAATACACCATCAAGTTTTCTTCAGTAGGTTATCAAACCAAAGAAATGCCGTTGACTATAAAGTCGAATGAAATTACATTTTTAGATATAAAACTGGAGCAAAATATTCTAGAGTTGAATGAATATGTATACTCAGAAAACAAAAATGCCACTAAATTGGAGGAAAGTACGGTAAGTACCACCTTAATAAAACCGACTCTCATTCAAAATAGAAATGCTACCTCAGGCGCAGCTGCCATTGATATGGTTCCGGGGATTAATGTGGTAGATGCTGAACCTCAGATACGCGGGGCTAGTGGATTTACAGCTGGTTTAGGTTCAAAAGTATTGATTATGATTGATGATGTTCCGATGTTACGAGGTGATGCAGGGAGACCCGAATGGAATTTTCTTCCACTAGAAAACATGGATCAGATTGAAGTAATTAAAGGATCAGGATCGGTACTATATGGTAGTGGGGCGAGTAATGGGGTAATTAATATTCGAACTGCATATCCTAAAGCGAAGCCTGAGTTAATGGTAAGTGCATTTGCAGGTATTTATAATGATCCAGCAAAAGCACATCAACGACCATGGAAAGGTTTTAATCCAATTAAAGCAGGTATGAGCTTTTATCACTCTCGTATCATCAAGGATAAAAAAGAAAGACTGGAAGTAGACTTTGTAATTGGTGGTCAGTTTATCTGGGATCAAGGATACAAAGGTGGTGAAGCAGATAGTTTAAAAGTATTTGGAGTATGGCAAAAGTTTGATCAATCAAGGATTAACGAAGGAGAATATAATAAGGGTGGCCGGGTTAATTTTAATACCCGATTCAGAATAAAAAATGTACAAGGATTGACTTTTGGATTGAACGGGAACTTCTATTATTCACATAATTCCCAATCCTACTTTTGGTTAGATGCTGATACAGGAATGTATAAAATGGCACCTGGATCACTCACTAACTTCCAGGTGTTTATGTACTATCTGGATCCATACATTACCTATGCATCAAAAAAGAATGATAAAATTACTTTAAGGACCCGTGTATTTCAAAGTTATAGTGATGCTGATGTTCCACAAGACAGCAGATCAACCACTATTTATACTGAATTACAGTACAGCAAAAACCTTACCTACTTAAACAAGTGGAAATGGCTTACCAAAGATCTTTCATTTATTGTGGGGGCTATGAATAACTATACCTATTCGGCCGGTGAGGTATTTAGCGGTGCCAAAACACCTGATAAATCCTCCACCTCCATTAATGTAGCCGCCTATGTACAAGCGGAGAAAAAATTCTTCGGAAGGCTGGCATTTAATGTAGGTGGACGTGTAGAATATTTTAAGGTGAATGATAAAGAAGCTGTAAAACCTATCTTCAGAACGGGAATGAACTTGAGAATAACAGATGGTACTTTCCTTCGAGCTTCTGTAGGTCAGGGATACAGGTTCCCAACTATTGCTGAAAGATTTATTAATACCAACTCAGGCGGAAGTGGATTTTTTAGTAATGATTCATTGTTACCTGAAAGTAGTTTAAATGCAGAAGTTGGAATCAAACAATTATTTAAGATTGGTAAAAAGTTCTTTGGGTATGCTGATGTAGCAGGATTCCTGCAGTACTATGAAAACTTTGTGGAGTTTTCGGCGGGTACTTATACCATCAATGGAGTTCCTACTCCCGGATTTAAGTTTTTTAATACTGGTAGATCTAGAATTTGGGGTATAGATGCTATGTTGTATCTACAGTACAACATTAAAAAAGATATTAGTATAAGCTTACTTGGGGGATATACCTATAGTATGCCACAAACCTTAGAGCCTAAAAAAGTATATGGTTATGATGATAATTTAGGGTTATCTTATACAACTACTGCTTCTGATACTACAGACAATATTCTAAAATATCGTATACGTCATACCGTAAAAGTGGACTTGAATGTAGATATAAAAAACTTTTATTTTGGATTTACAACCCGTTATTACGGACCAATGGAAAGTATTGACAACTTCTTCCTCATCTTAGATCAATATAATCTTGCATTTAAAGGCATGAATAAGTTTATGGAGGAACAAAACGGTGGATCTGTTGTTTTTGATATGAGAGCCAGTTATAAAGTAAAGAAATTTAAATTCGCTTTCATTATTGATAACTTATTAAGTACCTCCTACTCTGTTCGCCCAATGGGTGTATCAGCGCCTAGGTTAACCACCATTCAGGTTACCTATAAATTGTAGCACGATTTTTGATACTAATACACACTTTAAACAGATAAATTATGAGAAAACTAACATTTACCCTTTTTCTTTTATCATCAGCAGCTGTGGCAAATGCACAGATGAGTAATGGTGACTTTGAAACATGGACTACCAATCAATGGAGTCCAAACCCTCCTGCCGGTTCAGGGGACCTCATATTATGAGCCTGGTTCAGGAACTACCAGAACTACTCATTTCTTTAGATCTTTAAATGAGTTAAACGACCTTCCTTCTCCATTAACCATTCCACAATCATGTTGGAGAACAGATACTGCTCATAGTGGTTCTTATGCTGCAAGAGTTAGAAGCCAACTGTTTACTTCTTATTTTATTCCAGGGTTTATTGGGACAGGCGATATTAACATTACAAACCAAAATATTGCTTTAGGACGCCAATACACATCACATCCTGATAGCTTCGCTACCTGGTATAAATATGCAGGTGCCGGAGGAGATTCTGCTAAATTTGAAGTTACTTTCACAAAATATGATGCTTTAAATCAAGTATCTAATGTTATTGGTCATGGTACTGCCAGCGTTTTAACAAACACCAGTACATGGACCAGACTTAGTTTTGGTATTACCTGGACCAGCGTTGATATGCCTGATACAGTAGTTATCATTGCTGCATCAAGTGGTGGTTATAATTTAACTAACTTATTGTCATCAACAGGTGATCCCGGAAGTATGTTATGGGTAGATGACATGATGTTATGGTCTGGTCATATTGGTATTGAAGAAGAGTACATTAATGAAAATGTACACATCTTCCCTAACCCGGCTACTGACTTTGTAAACATTACCACAGAAGGTTTAGCATCAGATCTTAAACTTTTTGTATATGATATGAATGGAAAACAAATCATGGCAAAACAAATGCAAGGAAATAACTACCTGCTTGATGTTTCGGAATTACCAAACGGCGTATATGGAGTAGTTATTCAGGATAACTTTAACCCAATACACAGAAGTAAATTCATTAAGAAGTAAAACATATTTCACACAAAACAAAAAAGGCTTACCATTTGGCAAGCCTTTTTTGTTATTATAAATGTTCCATAGATTATATTGTCTTCTTAACATCTGAACAACCGCAACTTTTATTACATACGTTTTTGGGAGTTATCAGTTGCTTGTAAAAGTGATAACTAAGCCAGCCTGCAGCGCCAAAAAACAATACCGATATAATTATATACTGCCACATTATTTTAAAAATTGATAGGTGAACAAAGATACCAGATATGCTATAATTGTCATAGAAAAAAGTTGAATAAATGGCCACTTCCATGTTTTGGTTTCCCTTTTAACAGCGGCAAAAGTACTCATACACATCATGGCAAAAGCATAAAACATAAGTAGTGAAACCCCTGATGCAAAACCAAAAGCGGGCTTGCCGGTTTTTGCATCAACATCAGCCTTCATTTTATCTTTTAACAATGAACTATCGTTACTATTATCAATACTATAAATAGTGGCCATCGTTGGCACAAAAACCTCCCTTGCAGCAAAAGATGCTAAAATCCCTATGCCTGTTTTCCAATTGTATCCCAACGGTTTTATAACCGGCTCAAAACTTTTACCCAATATTCCCAAATAGGAACTTTCAAGATCAGAACCCCTCATCGTTGTTTTATTTGATTTTGTATATACTGGTTTGTTGTTTGTATCAGGTCCAAAAGATGAGAGTCCCCACAAAATGATACTAATCGCTAGAATGATTTTTCCGGCACCAAAAACAAATGCAGTAATCTTTTCCCATAATGAAACCAACACGTTTTTAAATAGAGGTATTCTGTAATTCGGGATTTCCATGATTAAAAAACTTTTATACCTGTCTTTTATCAATATTTTTAAAATTAAGCCAGATAGCAAAGCACCTAACACTCCCAATAAATACATTCCCATTAATACTAATCCATGCAAGTTCATAAATAAAAAACTCCTTTCTGGAATCACTAATCCAATAATCAATGCATATACGGGCAGCCTTGCCGAACAAGTCATAAATGGAGTAACCAGTATAGTGATGAGCTTTTCTTTTCTATGCTCAATATTTCTGGCTGACATAACCGCCGGTATAGCGCAGGCTGCTCCCGAAATGAGGGGTACGATACTTTTCCCATTAAGCCCAAATGGTTTCATCCATCTATCCATCAAAAAAACTACCCTACTCATATATCCTGTTTCTTCCAGAATAAGAATTCCAATAAATAAAATGGTAATCTGGGGGACGAATATTAAAATTCCACCTATTCCTGGAATAATACCATCAGCCAACAAACTGATAATGGGGCCGTCAGGTAATACACTTTTTACCCAAGTAGATAGTTGAATAAAACCTAATTCTATCCATTCCATAGGCCATTGAGAAACAGAAAAAATTGATTGAAACAACAAGAATAAAATTAAGCCAAAAATAACATATCCCCAGAATGGGTGCATTACCCATTTATCAAGTACAGTAGTTAGGTTTTTTTTGTTGTTGCTCGAGGTAAGAGTTACTGATTTATTAGCTAGGTTATTAATTCTTTCATTACGGTTTAAAAACTCTTTTACTTGTAATCTTCTAGGTATTAATTCATAGTTTTCTCTACAATCGTTAATAATTGATAGTTTTTCCTTACTTAAAAAACTATGTTCCGCCATTGCTAATAAGTGCCATGCTTGGTAATCAGAAAAAATGGAGAGTGATGATTTAATGTGATTTACAGCATTTTGATATTCCTTTGGGATTTCAAACAATCTTTTGGTAGGTTTTTCTGCTTTTAAGAGTGTATTTTTTAATTCACTCATCCCCTTCCCCTCTCTTGCGTTGGTTAATAATACAGGTACCCCGTATTCAAATTGTATTAATTGTGTATCAATATGAATTCCGCGAGTTTCAGCTTCATCAACTAGGTTAATTACCAAAATAGTTGGCAAACCCAGTTCCAGTACTTGCTCAAATAATTGTAAACTTCGTTTAAGGTCAGTAGCATCAGCTACTACAATTACTTTATCAGGATGATCTTTATGTTGAGTATTAGCTAATAATTCATAAGCAATTTCCTCATCTTGTGAGGTAGGATATAAACTATAAGTCCCGGGAACATCATACAATAAATATTCAACACCATTACTACTAAACTCTCCTGTTTTTTTATCAACCGTTATACCGGGATAATTACCCACCT
>CAZUXM010000102.1:0-7294 GCA_964624635.1 uncultured Candidatus Competibacteraceae bacterium | reverse complement strand
AGGTGTCTTCTTTACCAGTTAAAGGTATTGTTTCGTATGAAGCATTATTATCTATTAATTTAGGTTGAATAGATAAGGTAATCATTGTATCTGATTGTACCCAATATCTAATGTTTCCATTCCCTGCAACTGGCATATTTGCAGAATCTGTTAGGTGGATAAATGTGATTATTGTATCGATTGACCCAATAAGTGATGGGTTGTCCTGATCATAATGAACGGAATCAATCAAAATTTTTCTTTGTTGACCAAATGATGAAGTCCATGTGATAAACAAACTAAGAAATAGAAACAAAACTCTTTTTTTTAACATAACCACTTGGGCTTTATTCAAATTTACGAAAAAAAAACAAAAAAGAGACGCGAATCCCTCAACGTCTCTTTTTCTATAAACCGGGCTATGTTTACTATCTTGAATATTCTTGTTTTCGTTTTTTAACTCTGGGTTAACTACACTTAATATGTTAAGCAAACTTTTCGTATTAATGGGTTAGTTTTTTTATTGTGGTTAACCAACAATACAAATGTACGACAGGAAGGTTTGGATGCTTCATAAATTAATCGTAATATTACATGTTCATTATATTATTATTGATTTTAATATATTGATAATTAGTGTTTTATAATTGTATTGATTACATGAAATGAATGTCCTTTTTGAGGTAATATCACATATTGATAAGCGTTCATTAGGGCATTTGGACAAGCGCCTCAAGGCTGAGTTTGCCCAAAAGGATACCATATTATATAAAATATTCAGTGAGTATAAAGCTCGACTGGGTGATACTAAAATAGATGATCAATTAGTCCGTGAAAAAGTATATGCCGGTAAAGAAGCAGGGCAAAGTTCTTACTACAGGATGAAAAATCGTTTGGTAGAACTAATCAATATTTATTTAAATGATATTGAATTTTCCAGTCATCATTCAAATGACATTAGTAATTGTTTAAACCTATATCAGGTTTTTTTTCAAAAAGGAAATTATAAACTCTGCAAGTATTACCTCGAAAAAGCCGAAGCTCAAGCAATAACTTCCGAGCAGTTCGAATATCTTGATATTATATATGGGTTATATATTCAGTTAGGTAAGGAAACCTTATATGACGACCCGGTTATATATATTGAAAAGAGAAAACTCAATTCCCAATTATTAAATAAAATTCGCCAGATAGATGATATTCTTGCAGTAATTAGTTACCGTTTAAAGGCTACTCAAAACCTTGGAGAAAAGATCAACATCTCAAAAGAAGTAAATAAAACCATCGAAAAGTTTTCGGCAGATACGGAATTATTGAATTCAGTTCAGTTCAAAATTAAAATGTATAAAACAATTTCGCAGATATTTGTTCAGCAAAAAGAATTTGTTGAACTAGAAAAGTATTTGACGGAAACTTATAGTGATTTTGAAAAAAGCAAGGTGTTCAATAAAAATACCCATGATACAAAGGTAGAGATACTTATTTATATCATCAATACATTATTGGTGTTAAGGAAACATACTCAGGCACTTTCGTTTAGCGAAACTTTGTATACTGCATTAATACAATACGACAAAATACTTTTTAAAAAATACATTTATTTCTATTACCAAGTACGAATAGCCGCTTATTCAACCATTGATCCTGATAAAGCAATCGAAACCATTAATGAAATCATTAATAATAAAAGTATTATTACCAATCCGTATTGGTCATTACTTAATTATTCCAATCTCGCTAATTTGCATTATGTAAAAGGAAATTATAATCAAGTGATTCGAAATCTGCAGAAAATTTATGTGCATGAATTTTATGAAAAAGCAGATGTTTCATTAAAGGTTCCTTTATTTGTTCTTGAACTCATTACAAGAATAGATATGAAGGATTTTGATAGTTTTGAATATAAACTTCCTCAGTTAAAATCATCATTGAAAAACGAATGGAAAAACTTTGAAGGTCCTGAAAAATATGTATTGCCAATTATTGAATCTATCGGAACAGATCCTGAGTATATCAAAAATAAAAAACTTAAAGACAAAGCTCGAGAGTTCATTGCATCCGAAACAGGAGTTACTGAGTTGTTTAATTATAATAGCTGGTTAACTGCAAAATTAAAATTGGACTACTAGTTTTTAATGATCTTAGTTCTAACTAATTCCCCATTTTCATAAAGTATATCTATTAAATAACTACCATTAGGTATGTTATCTATATTAATGAATCCGGAACTAATTTCATCCCTAGTTTTAATGTAAACGAGTTTGCCATCTATAGTTAGAATTTGTATTGATTGAATGAGATTAATTTCCGCAGGTTGAATATATATATATTGTGAGGCCGGTACGGGGAATATAATCTTATATCCATCTTTTTTGATAATTGGATTTATATTGAGGTATCCTTCAAAGTTTACTAGAATTTGAATTTGGGTTGTATCAATTACTTCTGGATTGGAGGTGACTATTGCAGGCCAAAGTATGATGAGATTAACCGGCGGGCTTGTTCTTATTTCTTCCGGACGAATATCAATGGATACAGTATCAAAAATACTCCCATTGATGGTAATATTTGATAGGTCATTATTGATTATTCTTGGAAGTACTCCGGCACTGTCCATCGAATCAGTTTGGTAGTAGTAAAATAAGTCTCCCGTAATTGTATCGTTATTAATTAAAGAGGTGTCGTTTACTGATACTTGTACAACAAAATCAGTAGTATCATTAATAATTATGGGTTCTAATTGATAGATACTATCAATACTCAATATTTTAGTACCTGTTTGTGCATTTGCAATTTGAAACGCAAAAAACGCAAGTATCATTATTGCGCCCTTTTTAATATATGATATCATGTGACTCCCTTTCAATAATTACTCAAATATATTATTACAAAATAAAATAAATAAGAAGGGATAAAATCCCTTCTTATTTCCTGTTTTTATTAATGATTGATGATAAGCTTTTGTTGTAGTACTGAGTTTTTAGTGTTTACTGATACAACATACATCCCATTTGCAAATTCATTTACCTGAATACCTTGTGATATATTATTGCCTTTTACTGTTCTGATAACCTTACCGTTAGCATCCATAATGGTAACTGTTAAAATATCCTCACTATTTACTCCGGTGATATAAAATTGATCACTGGCAGGTTGTGGATAAATAAACAATGGATTTTTTGATATTTCTTCAATACCTACCACTGCATTTGTATTTGCTGTTGTATTAGTGATAATGGCTGGGTTTGTATCAAAGTATATATAGGCAGTATTATTTATTTCAGATCCTACAGGCAAGCCTGGATTTTCTTTAATACTATATCTAACATATCCTTGACTAAGCGGATCACTTAAGGTTTCCCAAGGTAACATAATGTTTGGGAAATTAAATACAATGATTCTAGTTATTGGATCAATGCTGTAGCTTCCTTGGTGGCTCATAGATTCTAATTTAAATGTACTTAAGTCTAATTGTGAATCAATGGTATCTGCAATATGAATATCATAAGCATAATCATTACCCATGTTCTGGAAACGAATGTTGTAGTATATTTCTTCTGTGATGTTTGCATCAATGGTAGCTCCTACATTAGTGCTTTTATCATTTGGATCCCAAGAGTTACGAACTTCTGAGTTAACAACATAATGATTGTTTATTGGTAACATATCAGTGTAATTGGTAACGGTAATATCAAGGTCAAATACCAATGGGGTTGAAGCAGGTGTTCCCGGAGGGACGGAAAAGTATACAGTATACCCGGCATAATTATCAATGTTTGATATACTGGCGGTTATTGTATTCCCAGACAAAGTATAACCAGGGAGGGTGTATGACGCCACTGTAAGTATAGGGTCGAATTCAATTGATAAATCTACATTTGCATCGGTACCATCACAAGTAAAGTTTGAAATATTGATTCCTAATTGCCCATCGGACATTCCGGGTCTGAATCCCCAGCCATAGCCTGTTATTTCTGCATCCGAATAACTGCCGGCACAATCAAGTAAAAAATCATAATGTACACCGGGAACAGGAGGAGTGGTAAATGTATAACTGCCTGTTGTAGGAACAATAACACTAAATCCATTAGCTGCTAACCAAGCTGGATCGATTTTTACTTCGTAACTTGTAGCAGCATGGTCAATACTTCCTATAATGAAATATCCATTGCTTGTATTTGTTCCATGGTTATCTAAATTGGTAGTAAGTATAATGGGAACAGAACTGGCTAATATATCAGTAAATTCATATACATTATCTCCATCATCTAATCTTACAATACCAGTTACTACCCCACATTGGTCACTTACTATAATTGTGTCAGTGTAATTGTATACATTTAAAAGTTCATCAGTTGCAGTAATATGAATTACGTATGTTCCGGCAATGGTATAAGTATGGGTGGTTGCTGTACTTGCATAAGCACTTGAAAATACTGTCATTTGTATGTCATCATAATTGCTGATGTTGCCATCTCCCCAATCAACTGCAAAATCAATGCTGTCACCAGTAGCATATGAGCCGGCCATAACATTCCAGTAAATAAATCCTTCATTTGGATAATTAACACAACTACTACTAGAGTCAGCATAGGTGAGGCCTAAAAACTGACTATACGCATTTTGTTGTGTAAAAATGAATAGCACAGATAAGACCAGCCCGGTCAAGATCGTTTTAATTTGGTTTTGCGTCTTCATGATTTATATAGCTAAAAATTTATGTAAACAAATGTATGAATCAGAGTATTTGTTTAAAAGGTATTTTATTCATAATATTACGTATTAGTTTTATATTTTAATAATATAAATAATTAATAATTAAATAGTTATATATTTAAAAAATTACTTTATGGATATTTTGAATGCCATAATAAACAACCTTGATGGTTACACTTTAGGACATATACAACTTAAACTGGAGTCGGATAAATCTAAAGCTTTTCAGCTATTTAAAATTTACAAATCATTTAAAGGAAAGGAAGTGGATGATGATATAATCATGAAAAAAATATATGGCTCAAATAAAGAAAAAGGTAATTTATATAGGCTAAAAAATAGATTAGTAAATAACATTAATCAAACATTGATTGAGATCAATACCTCAGAAGGTAAGACTACTTTTATTAGTGAACAATATTTGATGTTGTTTAAAATATTTCAATCTAAAAGAATGGAGCAATTAGCAGAGTACTATTTACAGAAATCTATTAAATATGCTGAACAAAATGAGCAATATGCTTTGTTGGATATCATATATGGTGAAATGATTACTTTTTGTAAGGACTCACTAAAACATAATCCAGACATATATATTCAGAAAAGGAGGGACAATTTTAAGATGTTTAATAATCTTAGAACCATTGACGAAATATTAGCGGTTATGACATATAGGTTAAGGTCTACTCAAAATTTATCAGGGCAACTAAATATTACGCAAGAAATTGATACAACCTTAAAAGAGTTCGCCAGCGATAAAAGTATATTTAAATCAGTTCAGTTTAAAATAAAATTTTATAAAACAGTAAGCCAGATTTTGGTTCAACAACAAAAATTTAATGACCTTGAAAAGTTCGTATCAACTACCCGGGAAGAGTTTTTGAAAGAAAATATTTTTAATAAAAACACTCATGATATAAAAATTGAACAATTGGTTTATCTTACTAACTCATATCTTTCCCAGAGAAAATTTGACCGGGTTATTACCAGCTCGCAATTATTATTTGATGCCATGCATGAATATGATAAACTTTTTTTTGATAGATACATATACTTCTATTATCAGGCAAGAATCAATTCGTATGCGGTACTTGATATTACAAAAGCAATTGATTTACAAACGGAAGTGCTGGATAAGAAGGGGCTTATAAAAGATGAATATTTTATAGTATTTAATTATGCTAACCTGGCATTTCTAAATTTCCTGAATGTAAATTATAAGCAGGTTCTAAAAATTTTGCAAAAAGTTTATTTAAACGATTTTTATGAAAAGGTAGATACAAACTTAAAAGTTGAACTTGTAATGATGGAATTAATTGCAAGATATGAAATAGGAGATATGGATACTTTTGAATATAGATTGTCTCAAGTGAATGCTGATTTTCGTAACGATTGGGCTGTGTATAATGGTGATGAAATATTGTTGTTTGAGTTGTTAAAAAATATCGCTACAATCCATAATTACAAGAAGAGTGTCAAAATTATTCAGCTAAAAGAAGAATATCTCACTAAACAAAAAAATAAAGTTGGTAAAGTTTTTAACTACGATGACTGGTTAAGACGAAAATTCATGTCCTGATATTTTATCGCAACTTTATATCAATCACTTTGTTTTCATACACTTTTATAAGACATTGTTTATATTCAGGCTTCCCAAAACTACCTCTTGCATTATTGCTAAATCCATAATATTCACTGGGAGCACCAAACAAACCTTTATCAAGTTTTCCATTGCTATTTGAGTCATGATAGATAGCAATAGCATAATCTCCCGGTTTAATATTATCTAACTGAATATTCATTTGATCTGATTTCGCTGGAACTACTATAGTTTTATAGCTGGTTGATTCAGTTTTATATGATTCTTCATTATTAAATATAGCTACTCTGATGTATCCTTTGGATGACTTTATACCTGTTAATTTTATTTGTAAACGATAAACAGTTTCAATGCTATTATTGGAAAGCCACGTACTGGATAAAAGTAGTATGTATAGCAGCCATTTCATATCTTAAAAATACAAATCATGCTGCTGTGATACTATATATTATTTTTCTTTTAATTTTTTTTAGCAGTTTCAACTTCTGTAATATAAAATAAAAAGAAAATTATATTTGTGCCATGATTAGTATGACCGAATATTTTATTGAACCTGAAAGTGGAGTAAAACTTTGGTTGGGGAGAATGGGCAATCCTGATGGACAAGCCATTTTACTTATACACGGTGCAATTGAGAACGGTAAAATATTTTATAGTGATAAAGGGAAGGGGCTGGCTCCATATCTTGCGCAAAAGGGTTATGATGTTTTTATAACCGACTTAAGAGGTAAAGGTAAAAGTATTCCTGTTGCGAGCTCAAGAAAATTAAAAGGCGGACAATTTGAAGTAATTACTAAGGATATCCCAGCACTTATAAAAAAAATCAATGAACTAAAAGGACATAACTCTATACATATGATGGCTCATTCATGGGGAGGGGTTTTGATAGCTTCTTGGTTTGCAAGATTTGGTAAAGAGCATAATAACATTAAGTCAATTACTTTTTTTGCTAGTAAAAGAAAAATTCTTATTGTGTGAACATTTTCCGTTTCTTTTCTT
>CAZUXM010000101.1:0-7328 GCA_964624635.1 uncultured Candidatus Competibacteraceae bacterium | reverse complement strand
CATTGCTAAATTCACCAGCATGGGTCACACGTACATTATACTCAAATACGTAACTACCCTTTGGCATAAATTCTATAAAAAAGTTAGTAGCTGCGTCACGGGTGGATTGATAGTAGGATAACCCCTCACGGTATTTATACATAGAAATTACATTCTCAGGTTCTAAAGCAGATGCCCTCATATCTTTGATATGTACAAACTCCATATCTCTATCTACTTTAAGTTCCAAACGAACGGTTACTCTATCTCCAATTTTTAATGGTGAAGATTCAGTTATAGCTTCCAACGTATTTCCGGTTTTGGTATATACTTTTTTGAACAAACGTTTGGTTACCTGCAAATTATTCATCGAAGCCGGAATTTTATCAATGTTCTCAAAATATTGCCAGTATACGGCTCCCCAAGAAATACTTTTTCCTTTTTTAGCAATCTTAATATTACCCATATCAGCCGTGATCTCATGTTTAGGAATGGTTGTTTTAAAATAACCGGTACCTGCTTCTTTCACAATGTTTTTATCAGTAGAAGAAATGGTTTTGCTTCCCAAGTTGATGGTGATTTCCGGTTCGTCAGCCAATAAATTGGTTCCATTCATTAATAAAACATAACATGCATCGGCAGTTGCTTTGGTCGTTTTCCAATCGTTGGTTTGTTTATTTTTTAATAACCAGATTTTCATTTCTTCAACTGCTGTTGGATCTTCTGCAACTTCATTAAAACACTCTATCAATAAAGCTTGTGTTTCAATAGGCGCTTCCCACCAGTACCATCCGGCAGTTTGTTTCCAATACATACCCATTTCATCACTCTTCACCGCATTTTCTTTTAATGAAGTAGTTACTTTTTTGGCGAATGTAGTATTGCCTCCACGATGATGTGCCAATGCAATCATCCCCTGCATATAAATGCCCTTACTTAACCAGAATTTCTCTGCCTGACCATAATAATAGTCATATGCTTTTTTACATTTTTCTTTCACCGGAATTTCTTTAAAGAAACTACGTGCATATAAATATTGAATTTGGTAATAACTCAAATGGTCTAAATCAAGATTAGCATTGTACTTAATTAAATCATCGTAATCTCTTCTAATCTGATCATCCAAATAATTTACCCCATTCACCATCATGGTATTTAGTTTTGCATTATCAGGATTTACGCCTAATTTTTTTAAGTGTCCCATACCGGATATAATGTATTGGGTAATGTAACGGTTATCAGGCCCACCATCAAACCAACTCCAACCTCCATTAGGAACCTGTAGTTGTGCCAGTTTATTGATACAGGCATTCGCTTCATGATTCATACGATTAAGATCAAACAGAATTCCAACTCTGCGTTTTCTTTCTGTTTCATTATTGGCATCGCGCAGCCACGGAGTTTCTTCAATCAACATTTGTTTTAACTCCTGATTTTTTTCCAAATTCGATAACAATGCATCAGGCTGGTAATTTTTCCAAATCTCAAAAGTCTTTTTGATACGTGGATCTGAATTAGCAATATGGGCACCAATAGCATTGGCATAGTACCTATTGAAAGTTTGCTCTGCACATTCAAAAGGATATTCCATCATATAGGGTAATGCTTGTATCGCATACCAGGCAGGATTAGCCGTTACTTCCAACGTGAGTCTTTCATGATCCATAGTATTTGAATTGCCCGAGTTCACCAGATTTTTAAACGTATACGTTTTACTTGAATCACCACGTACATTTAACGGAACGGCTTCGGTTACCAAAATTCTATTGGTTAAAACAGGAATGGTATTTTCTTCACCATCGGTATGTGTTGGCGTTTTTGCAAGAATGATATAGGTTAATGCTTGTAAGTTTTTAGGAACTTCAAAATACCAATCTACCTTTTTGCTTTCTCCTGCTTTAATGGTAATGTCTACTTTTTCTTTTCCGATAGCAATGAGATCTAACTTTTTATCCTGAATAGCATCTTTCAAAATCAATTCGGTTGATGCACTCATGTCTTTATCAGTAAGGTTAGTTACTTTGGCTGAGAAATAAATTTTATCCCCTTCACGAACAAAACGTGGAGCAAAAGCAGTAATCATTACTTCTTTTTGTGTAACGGTAAATTTCTCGATGTATGCCGTTTTTAAATCTTTGGTAATCGCCAATGCTCTAAATTTCCAACGTGTTAATGATTCAGGAACTTTAAAGGAGAAACTTACTTGTCCGGTACTATCCGTAGTTAAGTGAGGAATAAAAAAGGCAGTCTCATTAAAGTTAGTACGAGGTTTGTTATTGGGTGGTAATTGTCCTCCTCTGCTATCACCTCCCAGTAATCCGTTAATGTTTTTATCATTTCCCATAATCTTACTGTCTTCAGAAACGGGCATATTATTGTTATCCCTTTCACCATCACTAATGTATCCGGTGGTTTCTTCTGCATTTTTACTTCCTTTTCTGGTTACACTTTCTTTCGATACTGTTTGTAATGAAATCTCATCTGCAAAATAGGCTCCTTCCGTTTCAGAAATATCATATCCATCGTAATCACCTCTATAACGATGACGATAATTACCCCAGCCATAATTGTATCCCATTACCCATCCGAAGTAATTCAAATTTTCATACGTTTTGTATTTATAGGTTTTTTGTGTTGGATATTTGTATCGGTATCCGTAACCATTGGTAGTGGTGTTAAAATGATTTTGTCCTAAGTAGTAACTTGAATAGGAATAATTAGAAAAGTAATAACTCCAAACATTTTGGTATGATAATTCATCTAAACTGGCATCATACATATTTACCAATACTTCAGCATCTGTAATGGCTTGTTTTTTATTTCCACGGACTTTTAATTTCCATGTTTCGTCTTGTCCTGGCAGCAATTTATCTCTAAATGTTACCAATTCAATATCCATAAAGTCACTATCATCATCTAAATAGAAATATAAACTGTTTACATATACCTGATTTTTACTCACCATATAAATATGTACGATGTACGGAGTCACTTTATCTAAACAAACCGGGAAGCTCAATAATTTTTGTTCACGGTTCATGTTGATCTGCTCATTTTTGATGATACGACCATCGTATTCATGAATAAGATTAAATACTACATGTTCGGCAGAAGTACCCAATAATATTTCACCTTTTTCGCCTTGTTTGCAATAAGATTTGGTAGGGATACAGGTAACAAATTCCTGAAAGGGGTGGGAAGTTTCTTTTACGTCGTACACCATAAAATACGATTCAGCAGTAACCTCATTTCCTTTTGAATCTTTGGCTTTGGTTTTTATTACATACCAGCCTTGCGGTAATTTATTCCACACCTCCGGCTTCAAAGTTGTTTTTTGTTCGGTATCAAAACTACCGGCATTCACTACATCACCTTTAGGCCAGTTTTTCTTCTCCGCTTCATCTTTGTATGGGAAATGAGGAAAATTCTTCTGAAATTCTTCTTTACTCATCAACGGTTCATCAGGAACTGTAAATGGACGTTGAGTTAAATAATTGTCAGGCGTATTTAGTTTACGTATTTCATAACTTCCTTTGGTAAATACCTCGAAGCCTGATAAGTTGTAAGCATAAAATCTATATGAATTGGTATCAGTTTTAGACAGTTGTACAGGTAACCCTGCACTTAAGTTCATGGTTTTATACGCTACATTGATAGAAAATGAAGTTGAACGGGTTTCACCGCTTAAATCAGTTACATCAATGGTAGCTGTATACGTGTAATATGGTTCATTCTTCATTTTTACCTTAGGATCAGGTAAAGCAGTAAAGGTAAATTCAAACTCCCCTTTTTCATTGGTTTTAAGTTTACCTGTGGTAATAGTTTTGGTTCCACTGTTACGTTGGTAATAATAATAATCGTAAATATACATTTGAGTTAAACGATCTACTTTATAAGTAACGTTGGCATCACTTATACCAAAACCAGCCAATGCTTTGGCTGAACCTCGTACGGTAATTACATCATTAATAGCACATGAGCCCGGAATAGAATCTACTTTTACTTCAAACTTAGGTCTTTTGTATTCTTCTACCTGAAAATAGATGGATCCGTCAACTGTTTGTAAGTGCCATTGACCTGTTGCCACTGAAGCCGGAATTACAAATGTTCCTGAGGCAGTTCCAAAATCATTGGTTGTAACTTCCAGTTCTGATATAACTTTATAGTTCATATCATACATGGCTACTTTCATTTTCTTTTTAGGTTGTACATTAAAATTCTTTTTATCACTTTTTACTGCTAACAGTTTAAAGTTTACTGTTTGCCCCGGGCGATAAATTCCCCTGTCTAAAAAGAATCTTACACTTTCACTTTCTTTATATTCATACCCATAGTTGTATGTATAAAAATTTTCACTTACAAAGCGATCTTTTCCGTTTCTAATATCCAGAAAGTAACTTTCATTGTTTTTATAAGTTTCTTTTACCATTCCGTTTTTGTCAGACAGTACAGATTTTACTACTTCTCTATCATACTCATAAGTACTATAGTTGTATTTTAGCTTGCATACATTTACTTTGGCGTTGGTGATGGGTGTTCCTTTGGTTCTATCGATAATATTGAATACCTGTCCGTTTCCGTTGTATGAATTCATATCAACAATACCAATATCAGTACTCCAGAAATAAGTAAATCCTTTAAAAGAACTACTGTCTTTATCATCAGTCATTGAGCAGAAAGTAATGGTATAAAAACCTACTTCCAGTGGATCCAATTTCACTTCAGTAGTATGTGAAAAATAGTCATCAAATGCTTTTACATTAAAACTATATTCTTTTACCAATGTTCCTTTTTGAGCAGCATCGTACCCTTGCTGGTAACTTTGATAACGGGTAAGATGGTCAATATTTTTATCAAAATCATTTTTATATACTTTCATAAATACTTTATCGATATTTTGATAAGTAAGAGAAGCCAATATATTTTCATTTCCCGGAACTGCTTTTTGTACATTGATAGAAATGGCTTGACTTAGTATGGTAGCTTTATAAATTTCGCAGTTGTTTGCACCATCGGTATTGGGCCATTTTTGTATGGTAAGGTCACAAACTTTTAACGCTTCTTTTCTATATTCTCTGTATTTGGGTTCATCGCTATTAGGATCCCACAAACTGCTTTGGGCATAATAAGTGAGTGCCAGCACATAATATATTTCGGCGGCTACTTCATTATTTTCATATTTGGTACCCAGTTTTTTTAATGCATTTAAATACAAGTCTTCTTTTTGGTCATGTACTGATTTGGACCCGATAAAAGCGAGTCTTTCCAGTTCAATTCTAACCAGGATTTCGGGAGTTTTATCGTCTTTATGAAATTCATATAACTGCTGATATAACTTCATTGCTTTTTGTAATGAAGAACTGCTGTCTTTGGCTTCAAATTTTATTTGTTTGAACTCATTTTCAAGGCTGAAATAAACTTCTTTATCCACTTCAAATTTTTCAGCAGGTTCCAATATGTCTAAATATGCACTTGAATAAAAACTAATAGCCCGATGTATAAGAAAATCGTACAGGGTAGGTTTTAATTTCCTGAATGTACTGTCACCTGCTAAAATTTCAGCATAATTGCTAATAGGTGTTTTTTGCAATAGGACAGTATTGGTTAATGAAAGTTCATAACACTTCATGGCTTCACGAGCAAATCGTTTACTGTCCCATTTATCCATGTCTGTTTCTTTATCACCATCAATTGGGGTACGTTGATTAATTTGCCACATATTGGATTGGTACCTGTTCCATAGTACTTCTCCTTTAATTGAATAAAGTAGTTGTTGATTAGGAGTTGATGCATTTTTAATCATTTCATCCAACCTTGCCATATTGGTATTAAATGATTCTTCTTCCAATACATCTCTGTATTTAGCTGAATGGAAAAAGGCTTTGATTAATTGTACCGAATTTTTGTCTTTTTCGGCGAGGAGAGTAATCTTGGTCACCACTTTATTGGCACTTTCGGTTAAGCCCAAATTTTGTAATGAATCTACTTGGCTCCAGTATTTTTTATAGGGATCATCAATAGGGGGGAGGTTCCGTTTGATTTTGTAGGGTTGAAGGAAATATTGACCTGTAGCCGCCAAAACAAAGGCAAACAGGATAAATAACATGGAAGATTTGCGTGTCGAAAGCTTCATAACAATCAATTATATTTCTTAAGATATATTCTATTATACCCCCTCAAAACGTGGGTAATTGATAAGAAGTACACCTTTCATCAAAAATCGTTCAAAAAAATAGTTTCACAAAAAATATCCCCATTTCTTAGTATTTTGGTCAACATATGTCGGTTTTACTTACACACGGCTACTTTTTACAGGAAGACCCCAGGGAGAAAAAGATTATGAAACCTTATCCCCCGTTGGGTATCTTATATATTTCCTCGGCCCTTCAGAAAGCCAAAATAGAACATGAAGTTTTTGATAGTACGTTTAGTAGCTTTGAAAACCTAACCCAACAAATTCTTCAAAAAAGGTATAAGCAGATTGGTATTTACGCCAATATGCTTACGAAGCCGAATGTCCTTAAACTTATTCAATTCATCCGATCAAAAGATGAATTAAAAGATATAACCATCATTTTAGGAGGACCTGATGTAAGATATAACGTAGAGAATTATATTCAACACGGTGCTGATATGATTGTATTAGGCGAAGGGGAACGAACCATGGTGGATCTTATTAATACACTTAATACTCCTTTTAATCCTTTTTTAGACAAAGTTGCAGGAATCGCTTTCAAAAATTATTTTGGGAAAGTGACTTATACTGATGAACGACCATTGATAAAAGATACCGATGAAATTTTATTTCCGAACCGCGATAAAATTGATATCCAAAAATATTTATCTGTTTGGAAAAAACATCATGGCACCAATGCAATTAATATTAATACACAGCGTGGTTGTCCTTATACTTGCCAGTGGTGTAGTACAGCGGTATATGGTCAATCGTACAGGCGAAGAAGTGCACAAACGGTTTGTGATGAATTGGAAGAAGTAGTAAAAAAATATAATCCGGATACATTTTGGTTTGTAGATGATGTATTTACTGTAAGTCATAAATGGTTAAGTGAATTTGCTGCTGAAATAGAAAAACGAAAACTCAAGATAAAATACGAATGTATTACCCGTGCTGATAGAATGAGTGATGCTGTAATTGTAGATTTAAAAAGAAGTGGTTGTTATCGTGTTTGGATTGGGGCTGAAAGTGGTTCACAAGAAGTTATTGATAATATGGATAGAAGGGTAGATGTAAAAGTAGTGCAGGAAATGTTGATTAAAGCAAAAAACGCAGGAATAGAAACAGGTACTTTTATTATGTTAGGTTATCCCGGTGAAACACAGGAAGACAT
>CAZUXM010000100.1:0-7351 GCA_964624635.1 uncultured Candidatus Competibacteraceae bacterium | reverse complement strand
CTCAGGAATCTCATTTATATAGAGCTGATACTGTTTCATGTAATTATATGAATGATGTAGGTATTTTAACTCCTGTAACAAATCCTGAGATTGTTGATCGTCCAAGAGTAAGAATGGATGCCAGAGGAAAATTTTACTTCTGCGCAGAAGTTAGATATGCTCCTACCGAATATCCAGACATATATCTGCATAGAACTCTTTACGCCATGAACCTAGGATATGCTGAAAATTTATTCATCCAATCGGGCAATGGTGGAGACTATCCAAAGGACATTAGAAAATCTTTTGACAGAGGATACGTAGTTACGGGTGAAACTTCAACATATGGCCCGGGTATAACGGCAAGTTTTATTTTAAAAGTAGATAGCATGCTCGTATCTCCAGTAACTGCATTGGTAGAAACTCAACAAATAGAAAACATAAAATTTAGTTTATTCCCTAATCCTGCTAATACCGGGTTCTTTTATATTGAATCAGAAACCACCATTAAATCAATTAAGATATATAACTTAAACGGACAGTTGATATTAACCGAGATTGGATCTGATAACATAACTCAACAAGTATTTTGTGACGTAGTTTCACCCGGAATGTATATTGTTGAATTAGAAACTAATAAAGGTATTGGCAGAAAAAAATTATTAGTCAGCAAATAAACTACCATTACCAAAATCTCTTTCCTTCTTTAGCTAAATCGTAGTCCGGTGGATCAAGCATATCTTCCCACTCTTCTCTGGTTAAATTTAACTCTTCTGTAAGAAATACTTTTTTATACGCTGCAAAAGTCATACTATCATAATGAATTCTACAAATTCTGGCTTGCCTTGTTTGATATAGATTAACATACACAAGAAAACCTAAGATAAGGAAAGTTGAAGCTATTACTACCTTTTTACTCTTTAAAACATAACAATCAATCAAACTTCTCATTCCAAAGCTTCCTCCATACCACCAGCACCACCAGCTTGAAACAACATATAAATTGATTATAAAATATATAATAACTGCCCAAAAAATCGGTCTATTATGTTTAAAACAAATGACTGCTCCTGGTATGATAAATAACATAATGGGTGTGTATATGAACCATCCTTTTCTAAAACTAAATAGGACTTGCAAAATAGCCGGGCTATCGAAAAAAAACCTCTCATTACCATAGGAATAATTAAACCAAACACCGGTATAATGATGCCAATAAAAAAGCTGAGGAGAAAATATCAATATAGAAACAAATCCTGCTAGTAAAACTTGTATAAAGTGAACTTTCTTTAAATTTTTGAAAGAAACAGCATTAGATGGATCTGAAAAGAAATAAACCAATGGTATCAAAACAATCATCGAATTAGTTACCCTAATAAGAGTGGCTAAACCTAGGAAAGCGCCTGCAGTCAATATTGTTTTATATCCGGGTTTTTTAAGCCACCTGATACTATAATACATAAAACCGGCAACTAAGAAAAAACTAACCGGATGGGCCATAATTGGCTCTGCTATGATATAATAATATAGATTAGTTCCGAAAAAAATAATCATTAATACCAATGATATTACACCTTCGTTAAACCAGTTCTTAAGTATCAGGCGTGTAAAAAGGAGACCTAAAAGAGTGTACAAAAGCCCAAGATAAAAAAGCAGATGTTGATAAATGTGATTTCGTCCTGCATTATGATCAATACCTACCAATTCAGTTATTACATATCCAATAGGAACTACTGGCAAGTAAGTAATTGACATTCCCATTGTGTATTTATTAATGGGTCTAACATCTCGTGGAAAGTAAGTATCCTTACCATAAACATAAACCACTATATACTCGTGGTAAAATAATGCATCGCTTCTAAGTACATTAAACTGTTCTTTTTTCCCATGGGATTTAATTTCTTTAAAAATAACAAAATACAATCCCATGGCGATAATAGCCCAAATTGACAGAGGAATATTTAAGAATTTCGTCTTCAAATATTTTCGGGATTTTGAATTTTAATATATTGGGTACACTGTAAATCAAAATATTTTTTATTAAGTGCATCTTCTTTTGAAAATACCCACCAGGGTACCCATAAAAATACGCAAGGCCAATAATGTAATCCTTCTTCAACATTCATTCCCTTTTTAACCAAAAAAATCGTTCTACTTTTTTCTTTTCCTTCCAAAGAGCTTAATAATAAAGTTTCTACACTGGAGCCCCATGAATTAATAGCGGAGTTCCCATTAGTTGTTTCATCCATATAAAATTTTCTCTCTGGATATTTCTCAACTTGAGCAAGTAAGCTTTTATAATGATTAATTCTTTTCGTATGTGTTATCCTTACTTCTTTTATTAATGAAAAATACGACAGCACAAGCGCTAGCATTATTCCTGATATTACAATATAATTTCTCTTTTTGAGCTTTAATATTTCTGCAAAAGGAATAATCACCATCACTATAAGCGGAATTAATCTGCTTTCTAAGGCGAAAGGTCCATCTCCTTTATAAAAAGCTAAAGAACATATCAAAATTTGAAATAAAATACTGAAAATAATAAATGTAATAACAAGATATTTTTTTTCTTTTAATAGAAAAAGAAAACTAATTAGTAACGGGATTAAAATAAAAATGTAGATTTTGAAGAATGCGAAAATGAGAAACTTAATAATGGGCAATGTAAACAACTGGGGTAATAATTGATCCGCCATTTTTACGCCGGCAAAAAAATTATCCTCGTGACCTGTAGAAGGAAATAAGAATTTTAAAAGGTAAATGGCTACTACTAAAAAAGCAAGTATAAATATATGATAGTTTTTATGCTCTCTATTATTGAGATAGGTAAACCCTAAAGCAAATCCTATAGTGAATAACGTAATGGGATGAATAAAATAGTTTATTGCAATAATTAATAAAGCAAGAGTGTAAAAAAGAAGAATATGCCATTTCCCTTTTGATTTCCATTGATGATAATAATTGAGCAATGCGTAAAAAACAACACTATATGCTACTCCAAGCCAGGCTTCAGAAATACAATGTCCAAATGCTTGTCTTATGAGCAAAGGAGTAAATGCTATGCATACACCAGCTGCAGTATTTTTAAAACCGTAAACACAAATAATAAAACACAAATAATAAATAAATACAAAAGATAAAGAATAAGCCAACAATATATGTTTTAGTGGCATTCCTAGCTTAATCGCTATTAAAGGTATGGTTTGATTTATGACCATACTGTATCTTCCTACATACACTTTGTACCAGTCTTCATTAATCATTTCAAATACCTGTTGACCGGAATCGACCCAAATTACTCTCTCCTTATAAAAAACTATGGCTAGAATTGTGGTCACCAACAGTGATAAATGACCAATGTTTATAAGGGATTTATTCATACCTTAAGAAAAGGAATCTATTTTATAGGCTGCTAGCCCCATCATTAGTACTATATACAAATATAATAATTATTTTTTCTTTACTTTGTATAGATGTATTTCATCAGCATAATAGTGCCCTTATATAACGAAGCTGATTTAGTTTCAAGTGTTATTCATCAATTGAATGAGGTTAAATTCCCAGATTGTGTAACGCAACATGAAATTATTGTAGTAGACGATTGTTCAAGTGATGATTCATATTCTGTTGTTGAAAAATTAAGCGCTCAACAAAATAATATCAAGCTGTTAAAACATGATCACAATCTGGGAAAAGGTGCAGCCGTAAGAACAGGCATAAATGCCGCCAAAGGAAATGTTTTCCTCATTCAGGATTCAGATCTGGAATTAACCCCATCAGACATTCCAAGAATGATAGAATGTATGAATGAACTAAAGGTTGACTTTATAAATGGTTCCAGATATATGGCAGGCGTAAACAGACCTTTATCTTCTTATAAAAGATACATGGCTAACCGAATCTTTACTTCATTAACAGCCATTATTATAAATGTAAGAATTACAGATATGGCTTGTGGATATAAACTTTTCCAAAGGAGTTTATACGAAAAAATAAAGCTTCACGAAAATAGATTTGGGTTCGAAGCTGAATTAATCATCAAAGCAATGAGGATTAAAAAAAATAATATTGCGGAGGTGCCGGTACGTTATTTTCCAAGAAATGAAGGAGAAGGAAAAAAATTGAGGAACAGTGACGCCTTTAAAATATTATGGACCATTACAAAGTATGGTTTATTTAGGGCCAACTAATGTTTTGAGTAAGCTATAAAATAGTATTCTTTATTACTATCATACATTTTACCAAATTCTTCATTTGTTAAATCCTGACTCGATTGCAGATACCCTTTCAAAGTATTTAACTGATAATTAATCCCATTAAAATAGTCGTAAATATCTTTCGATTGAGTTCCATAATGATCTGCAGCTCCTAATCCAAATTCAAAAACAACTACCGGTTTGTAAAACCATAAATTCTGCACCTTCAACATCAATTTTTATAAGCGAAATTTCAGGAAAGTCAATGCCACAATCATCCAATTTTGTAAGCTGAACTTTAATTTTTTCTATTTGTGGATCCTTGATTGCATAAGATCTTTCTTTTAAACCGCTATATGCAGGAGCATTTTTAACCCAATTAAATTCTGTTTCACCATCAGTATTACTTAATGCCTTCTTAAAAATCTTTACATGCGAATTGGATTGATATTTTTTATGCAAAAAATCATAGTATTCAGGAATAGGTTCAAATCCTATATGGGTTCCATCCGGTGATAATTTCAAAATCTCATCCATCACCTCTCCTTTATGACAACCCACATCTATACAGTTTGAATCAGCTTTCAAAACCCTTTTCATAATAGCCAATGTTTGACGATCATACTTTTGGTTTTGCGTAATATCTATTCCTGCTGAAAAAAGTATCTTACGTATGGTATTCTTTACTCCTTGTATCATAAAACTATTGATTAACTGAGACGGTATCTTTCGTTACAGGAGTTATTGTATTTTTATCTTCATCAATAATAATTTCTTTCAATTCAAATACATCAGAGGTACCATTGGCAAAAAATGTTTCATATTTCACCAATCCTACCCCTTGTGCAAAAAAACTGGTACGTTGTTGTTCTTCACTTCGTGTTCTATTGTTGCTCACTTCATTAAACAAGGTTGATTCTTTAATTACTATACAATCATACGTTTGACCACCTATTACCAACTGTTGTTTATTTTTTTCAATATTTCTTTCACTAAAAATTTCCTGAGAACTTATTCCATCAGGGTTTTTAAAATTATACGCTACAATCCATGGAACGTTTTCCTGATAACTCCAATTAAATGATTCTGTTTTTTTTATCTCTGCATTTACCAACATAATATCATCCCCTGTATTTATCAAAATTGATTGTAACTGTGCCCCATCCTCAGTTATCTTATTATGAAAAACAGAAACAGGTGTTAGACTTTCATTATAAATACTGATTGACATTACAGTATCACTATTCATCGCCCCTGTTTCAAGCCTCCAATACATTTTTTTTGTTGTATCCTTAACATGAACGTACTTATATACTTTGGGTGTAACAAAATCAGCATATGGAAAATAATATGACTTTAATGGAGACTTATTACCTCCGCATGAAGTCAAAATAAATAAAATACTGAGGAACAGCCATACCTTCTTCATGGAATAAAAGTAGTAAAAAACTAGCATTTTTGTTACCTTTGTCATCTAATTGAATTCTGATGGCGAGGATTATTGCATTAGATATTGGAGGTAAAAGAACAGGGATTGCGGTAACGGATCCTTTGCAAATGATTGCGACCGGTATGGATGGAATTGAAACCGTGAATCTGGTAAACTATTTAAAAAAATATGTATTAACCGAAAAAGTAGAGTGTATTGTTATTGGAAAACCAGTACAAATGAACAATACTGAAAGTGAAAGTTGGGCAATGATAGTGCAACAAGCTGAACTAATTCGTACTAGCTTTACTGATATACAAATAGAATTTTATGATGAAAGGTTCACCAGTAAAATAGCTTTACAGAGTATGAAAATGGCAGGTGCCGGAAAAAGTGAAATGAAAAATAAACACACAGTGGATAAAGTAAGTGCTACTGTTTTATTACAAAACTATTTAGAGTATAAAAACAACATTAATTTGAAAATGTGAAAATCACTATCAAATTAACTAATTACAAAGTTATATATGATATTACCTATTGTTGGATATGGTGATCCGGTATTAAGAAAAGTAGCTGAAGATATTGAGGAAAATGATCCTCAGTTAAAAGAGTTAATTAAGAATATGTGGGATACTATGCACAATGCGAATGGTGTAGGATTAGCTGCTCCTCAAATTGGAAAAAGTCTTCGGTTATTTGTAGTAGATGCATCCACCTTTGACGAAGATGAGCCGGATTTGGCTAACTTTAAAAAAGTATTTATCAATCCAATTATTCTTGAAGAAACCGGTAAAGAATGGCCTTATAATGAGGGCTGTTTAAGTATCCCCGGAATAAGAGAAGACGTAGATAGAAAACCTACTATTACTATTGAATATTACAATGAAAAATGGGAACTTCTTGAAGAAACCTATACCGGAATGGCCGCCAGAATCATTCAACATGAATACGATCATATTGAAGGTAAATTATTTACTGATCACCTGCCTGCATTAAAGAAAAAATTATTGAAACCAAAGTTGGATAAGATAATTCGTGGAGAAACCAGTGCTAAATACAAAATGAAATTTTTCAATAGAAAATAAGCGAATGAGAAAGACTTGTATTATCATTAGCATATTATTTATTTTCATTGGCTGTTCGGATCCTAAAAAACAAATCACCGGAAAAGTAAAAGGATTAGAAACAGAACTTGAAAAAAAATTTAGCAAACAAAAAGCGGATGAGCTTACATTAGATTACAATAATTACATTGAAAAATACCCCCAAGACTCTACTTCCAGATTGTATATGGCTAAGGGTGTTGAACTGGCAATATTAAACAACGACCCCACCAATGCCTTAAAATTTGCAGATCAGTTTTTAGCTAACTTTCCTAACGACCCCAAAGCCCCCCTCATGCAATTTAAAAAGGGACTGATTTATGACCTTTTGTTGCAAGACCCACTTAGGGCTGTGGCCGAATATGAGGTTTTTATTCAAAAGTATCCCAATGACCCAATGAGAACGGATGCTGAAAATGCCATTTTATTGCTCCAAAATCCTGAGGCGTTCATGAAATCCCTTCAGTTAAACAGTGACTCAGCATCACAATCAGCTAAAAATCAATAACTTGTAGTATTATTTTTGTATCATATTCAAGTCTAAAAAATCAATGCACTAACTCATTTACAGCCTCACAAGTCAATAAAAATACTACCTTTGCACTCTAGTTCACTTAACAACCTATGCAAATATTAAA
>CAZUXM010000099.1:0-7409 GCA_964624635.1 uncultured Candidatus Competibacteraceae bacterium | reverse complement strand
AATTAACGGAGAGGCTTGTGGTGGCATTGGAATTCATCCGGGTGAAGATGTGCACCGTAAGAATGCAGAAATGGGATATTGGCTTGCCGAACCTTTTTGGGGAAAAGGAATCATTACAGAAGCCATTAAACAATCAGTGGAATACGGTTTTAAAACCTTTGATATAACACGAATTTTTGCCAGACCTTATGGATTTAACCTGGCTTCCCAAAGAGTACTTGAAAAAGCAGGACTAAAAAAAGAAGCCGTTCTTAAAAATACACTTTTTAAAAACGGCCAATATTGTGATGAAGTAATTTATTCGGTAACTAATTTTTAATAAGCTTACCGGTACTCATGCCATCCTTTGAATAAGCTCTATAGTTATATATACCATTGGTCCATTCAGCAGTTGAAATACTATGCAAGGTATTTTCATTGGTAGATTGATATACCAGTTTACCTAACAAGTCAAATATGAAAATATTTATTTGCTGAGAAGATTTAATGACAACTTCTGATGTAATTGGATTTGGGTATACCAGGATGGGCAATACCTGTTCTCCTTTTTGACCAAGCGATCCACAACCAGGTATCGTTGAGCAACTGGTTACATTAAATTCAAAGTCTCTAAAATGATTACCAATTAGTATACCCCCTCTGTATTCATCGCAGCAAATACCAATAACAAATTGTCCTAATTGTGTTGGGGTAATTGTTAGCCAACCACTTATTGGATCTATTGATAGATTAGGTGAGCCATCAATAGGATTTGATGGAACATAGGGTGATAAATAAACAATAGGATCAAACGGAGGTGGTGAGCTAATTATTGGATTAGGTGGTGGCATGTTTGCACCATTATATGTGCCACAGATATAATACACTAAAGAATCTCCATCAAGGTCTGTTGCTGAATGATCAAATTCAAAGGGTTTGTTAACACACAAAGCAATAGGAGGATAATGATTAAACCTAGGGCTACTATTACATAAATATGAAGCTGGAACCGTTTCAAAAAATGTTTTTCCCTGCATCATTGGGTCTACGATGTGTATTATAGTACTGTTTCTGCAACACCTTTGGTATGCAAAAGTGTAGCCTGTTATGGATGACGGCAATGTTATAGTTGATGTGTATATAGCTTCTTCAACACAAACGTTAGTAGGTGGGGTTAAACAGGTATCGGATGAAACAAATGGCACTAAAATTGATCCCGGGAAATATAGAATGGAGGTGTCGAGAAAATTAGGTGTCGAGTTTTTATCCCACGCAGAAATATATAGCGTATCATCAAATGCTAAGTTACCTGGATTGCAATCACGATATATTTTTAATGTTAGCTTGTAGGTATTACTTCCAAGACAATCATAATATAATTCACCACCTACTATATGAGTTGCATGTATATTTCCTATAAAGACATAAAAGAAAAAAAAGATTGGGAGAGGAATTTTTTTGAATAATTTCATAGCTATTTTTTAATGATTTTCCCTCTGCCATTTAATTCATTTTTATAAACGTAGTAATTATATACTCCATTGGTCCATTCAGCAGTTGAAATACTATGCAAGGTATTTTCATTGGTAGATTGATATACCAGTTTACCTAACATGTCAAACACCGTAATGTTCATTTCTATCTCTGATTTGAATTGTAATATATCAGAAGTAGGATTAGGATAAACGTCTAATGGAATAGTTTGTACTTCATTAATGCCAATATTACAAGTAGAGGTACATACAGTTACTGTACCAGATATGGTACCTAAATTATAATCAACCGCATTTCCTCCTGTATTGTCACACATATCCAACGTACCTGTAATAACACCCAGATTGGCAGAGTTGCCATATATACATACCTGACCAGCTCCTCTCATCGTATCGGAGTTGGCAAAATCACCATTTACTCTTATACCACCGTTATTTACCAACACTGCATTTACTCCTGAGATTAAACTATCTCCATTGTAAAAATTATCACCTACGATGAGTTCTGCAGATGGACCCAAAACAAAAGTACCGGTGTTCCAGTATGAGTAATCTATAGTCATATCACCATTACTTACCCAACCTGGTGCTGTTGTGATCGCCGTATAGAATGAATCAGCACCAAAAGTACCTCCATTGTATGCTTTACCCCCAAAAAAACCTACCCTTGCTACATCAAAAACACCATTGTTAATGAAATTGGCATTTCCTGAAAAAGCAAAATTTCTATTCACATTATCTCCAATTAATGATCCACCGGGATTGATAACAACCGCTCCATCAGTAAAACCAAAGTCCACATTTAAAATGATATCGTGATTGATGATAATTGAATCGTTGGGTAATGGTAAACAGATACAATCCCATACTAAAGGATTTGTTCCTAAACCATCTGCTACACTTGTTCGTGTATTTTGTGAAAAACAAAGAGTTAAGCTAATGAAAGAAATTGAAATGAGTAATAGTTTTTTCATATACAAGGATTTATTTTGGAACATAAATTTACCTAAAAAAATGAATATACAACTATACTCTTGTTCATTATCCTAGTTTTGTAGAATTATTCTTTCCCTATGATTAAAAAGTGCTTAATAGTTTTTTTTGTTTTATGTTCTTCTTGGGGCACGTATGCCCAATCCACAGATTTAAAAATACTCTCCTGGAATATTTTTATGATACCACCCACCATATTTAAATCCTGCCAATGCGAAAGAACAGGATATATTGCTGAAGCAGTAAAAGGATGGGATGCGGATGTAATCATCTTTCAGGAAGCATTTCAAAAAAAAGCCAGACAACTCATCTATGATAAAATTAAGGACCAATATCCTTACGAAACAGGAGTCCCTAAAAGCGGTTTTTTAAAAGTACACAGTGGGGTTTGGATTGTTAGCAGGTATCCAATCGTTCGACAAGAATCTATCGTATATAAACAAAAAAAGGGTTCGGACCGGTTTGCTAAAAAAGGAGCTACCTTTATTGAAATTGATATGAATGGGCAAAAAATTCAGGTAATAGGTACTCATGTGCAAAGTGGTTCACAACATCAATTGGTACGTGATATTCAATTTAAACAAATGATACAGGAATTGGGGAATAAATACATGGATTTTACTATTCCACAATTTATTGGAGGTGATTTGAATACCGATGTTCAGGTTACCAAAGATTATGAGAACATGTTAGTGATTTTAGATGCGATGAATACAAAACATACCGGACAACCTTTTAGTTGGAATGGAGAAGAGAATAACCTGGGCGCAAAGTTTTTTGGCAAACATAAAGAAACCCTCGATTATATTTTATTGAGAAACCAACATAAGGATTTGGCAACTATTGTTAAACATGAAATTTTATCTCCTATTACCAAAGAACCCGTTTGTAAAAGAGGCTTTAATGCCATGAGTGATCATTATCCGGTAATGGCAGAAATTGAATTAAACTAATGAAAAAATTATTTTTTATCCTCTTTATTTTGTTTTCATCTACACTGGTTGCACAACCTCCTGCTTATTTACCCTTAGGTGATTCATATACCATTTGCGAAGGGTTAGCAGAAAATGAACGTTGGCCCAATCTGTTGTCTCAAATGATGAAAATTGAAAATACTCCTGTAACATTATTGTCTAACCCCTCCCGAACCGGCTATACTACCAATGACCTTATCAAAAAAGAATTACCCTATTTATATAAAACGAAACCCGATATAGTTACATTGCTCATAGGGGTCAATGATTATGTACAAGGTTATGACACTGCACATTTTCATACCAACCTCACTTATATTCTTAACGAAATACAAAGTGTACTTAAAAATAAAGAACATATCATTCTGGTTACCATTCCTGATTATAGTGTAACTCCGGCAGGTAAATATTATGCTCAGGGTCGTAATGTAGCTGCTGACTTAACTATTTGGAATTCTATTATTCAACAGGAGGCATTGAATAGACAACTTCCTTGTGTAGATATATTTGCTACTACTCAAAAAATGAAAGCTGATGCCAGCTTAGTAAGTACTGATCAATTGCATCCGTCTGCTAAAGAAGTAGCTATATGGGCTGGTATGATTGAAGATAGCTTTAGAAGAATAGTGAGCAAGTATTATTACTAATTGTAGATTAAGTTTTATACATTTATCATACAAACCAACCTGTATTGTATGAGAACTAAAACCATCCGTCAAATTCTCAATTTTAAGGCAAGTCCACTTGAAATCTATGAAATGATTATGGACGAAAAAAAACATGCTGCCATTACTGAATCTGAAGTAAAAATGTCACGCAGTATAAAAGGTAAATTTTCAGCTTTCGGAGGATATTGTAACGGATATAATATTGAATTGGAAGAAGGGTCAAAAATTATTCAGGGCTGGCATTTTGATGAACATGAATGGCCCGAAGAACATTTTTCTATCTGTACTTTTTTATTTGAAGAAACCCCTGTAGGAACAAAACTGACATTTACTCAAAAAGGGGTACCCTATCATAAGTATGAAGATATAAAAAATGGATGGCATCAATATTATTGGACTCCAATTAAAACCTTTTTGGAGATGGAGCAATAACATATTCTAAAACAATTTATTCCCTCCGGCAAATACCGGAACATTCAAATCATATCCACCCTTTTTATTTAATTGTTCAATCAGGTATTTACATAATTCGGGAGAATATAATTCTTCATGCTGGTGCATAAAAAAGTAACAATTTTGTAATCCTTGTTGGTCCCATTCAATGATTCGTTTTACCCAATCATCAATTCTTTTATAATCCGTTTTGTGTAAACTATTTCCAACAAATCGGATAAAGGCATCAGGTGTTGTGAGCCTCATATGTACACAATCTCTTCTTCCAGCAGAATCGGTAATAATACTTCCCCGTTTATTTTTTTCCAGCCAGTTATATATATTATCTACATGTGGTTTTTCATACCAGGTTTCATGACGAAATTCTACATGCAAATCCACATCTTTTGGTACCACTTGAATAAACTCCTGTATGGTTTCCAGGTTTTTATTTGGGTTCATTTGTGGATGTGGCATGAGAAAAACAGGACCCGCATTTTTACCAAATTGGTTATATACTTCCCAAAAATCGTCCAGCTCTTTTTCGCAATTTTTTAATCTTTTTCTGTGGGTAATAGGTTCGTGAAACTTAGGAAAAAATTTAAAATTCTTGTTGGTTTGCTTTTGGTACTTTTCTATATCTGTTTTCGAAGGGAGTTTATAAAAAATAGCATTGTATTCAATACAATTAAATTGTTTAGCATATTCATCTAAAAAATTGGCTGGTTTGGTGCCTTTAGGATAAATTTTTCCTACCCAATCAGGTCGTCCCCATTTGGCACAACCTACCATAATGTTCATTTTTCCCTTCCGTTTTGATTTGGAAAGAACACGGGTAGTTTGTTCAGGATCTTTAGGTAATTTAAAATTAATCTTGTCTAGTTCTTTTTCTTCAACACGTCCGAAATCCATAAAAATGTATATTGATTAGTTTAATCGATAAAAGAAAAAGAAAACAGCTGCTGCAGCCCAAAATCGATTTACCTCTTTTGCATATCCTATAGTACTCCATGAACTATTTTGAATGGTTCCGTCATCTTTTACATATCCTATAGTTTCCCATGAACTGTTTTGAACCGTTCCGTCAGGTTTTATATATCCAATCGTGCTCCACGAACTATTTTGAATGGTTCCATCATCTTTGATATAACCAATGGTACTCCATGAATCGTCTTGTACTGTTCCATCTTCCTTAAAATATCCAAGTGTTCTCCATGAATCATCTTGTACCGTTCCATCTTCTTTAATGTAACCAACAGTATTCCATGAACTATTTTGAATAGTTTGTGCAGATAAAGTGCTTATACTGCATATGAAAATTATAAAAAGTAATTTTTTCATGCTTCAGTGTTTGATATACAATAATACGAAATTTGTTGCCCTGGGCCTGTCGAAAGGCTAAAATTTGCCCTTATGATCAATAAAATATTGCCATTGTTGTAAGAACTTTTCTGATGCACGCAGAATGGGTTGAAGATCCACTCCTTCTTGTTTCATCACTTTCCATTGTGAATCTAATAATCCCGGATGTGCCAGTCCTAATGTTTCAATGGGCTCTGTAATAGAATTCGGAATGTGGCGGTAACATCCCTCTTCACCATAACGAGGTCTACTATGATTAAGCCATCCATTAAAATCTGATTGAAAACCAATAGCAAAATTGACTTTTTTGTTTTCACTCAAAGAGTCGTGATAACCCAACGATGATTGATTTTGTACGAAATCTTTTACCAGATTATAGAGAAAAATATAATTGTCGATAGACCCTTCACAATATAAATTCAAGCTATCAATCTGTTTTTGATAAATAGAATCAGGATGATAGGGCATACAAGAATATCCACTAATGGGTAACGACATAAAACCACCATTACTATATATTTTTATAATGTCTTCTTCATCCAATGCACGAGGGTGATGTGTTGAGAGGGGAGGAATACCATGTTTTTCCATTACTATCAATGCCTCTTTACGGGTACGGTCGTTCATATGAGTAATGTCGGTCATGATACCTGCATTCGCTAGCCAAACAATGGCATTGGCTCCTAACACAGTAAGACCTATTTCTTTTTGTTGATCACAGGATGCTTCATTGTTGATGATGCGTGTTGGAACTCCGGGTAAAATAGCGGCACCCCCATATTCACCATCTACCAAATGGATGAGAGTAATAAAACTAACTCCTTGTTCGGCCCAAAAGTTGGCATCTTCCTGACTTTTAATGAGCTCTTTTCCTCCCTCAATTGAATGTACAATAATGGTTTTATTCGTGGTGTTTACATATTCTCTTACCTGTTGTGGATTTTTTGCTACTACAAAATGTTCACTGTTTTTTTCTGCAAAATCATTGATGTATTTGATTTGTTGCAGAATCATTTTTTTTGCTTTGGCAGCATTGGGTACATATTCATTGTTAAGTGTGCCTACTACCATGATTCGTAACCCTGGATTATTTACAAAGTAATTAGCATAATTTACGTTATTGAATTGGTGTTTATACCCCAATTGCGGTGGATTATTTTCATCAAAAAACTCCAATCCTTTTCCAAAAAACGGATAAGGTACATGCATCGTTGGATGAATTTGAAGATCGATGTATTCGTATACCGGTTGTGAATATCCGGTTATACATTTTGTAATAAAAAAAACGAAGATTAGTATGGTTTTAATAGTGGATAATCTTTCTATTACTTTTTGAATATTTCGGGTAATGGCTTCATTGGTTTTTAAGGAATTAATGTATTTTAAAATTTCTTTTTGTTGAGAGGGGGGTAGGTTTTTAAATTCAGATTGTGCTTTTTTGTTTTTCGTCAACGCTTTTTTTAATTCGGGATGTATAGAAACTTTCGGGGGGGCGGGGTTCCATTCAA
>CAZUXM010000098.1:342-7793 GCA_964624635.1 uncultured Candidatus Competibacteraceae bacterium | reverse complement strand
CAATTCTTTCATCATAGCCACCTGTAATAACAAAACCATCTAGTACAGTGCTGCTATCAATGCCCGAAGTGTTTCGCATTACTTTATAACTGTTGTCAGTATTGGAAGAACCACCAATTTCACCACTTAAAATACTGTTAGGACCACAACTAATATTACGTTGTGATAAAAGAGTTTCAGTACCTGCAAAGCTGCCATATACATCTACATTGTTCTCTAAACTAAAAGCAATGGTGCGATTAGTAGTGGTGGTAGTAAAATAAGTACCTGATGCCACCCAAACCTGATCGCCGGGATTACCCGAGTTGATAGCTATTTGTAATGAAGTACCCGGATAAGCATTGGTCCAGCTGGTTCCATCCATAGCCCCTGCGCCTGATGGGGTTACATAAATTATCGCTGCTGATAATGAATTGAATAATAGTAAACAAATAGCCGGGGTTAAAATAGATTGGAGTTTCATATTATTCGAATTGTTGAATTTCAAAAATAAGAAAGTTTTGAGCTAATAAAAGCACTCAAGTTGTTAATCATCCTATGGTATGTTTGTTTCACATTTAGCGAATTATTTTAATACCTATCTTGCCCCCAATTCAAAATTATGTATTCACTGCTCAAACCATTTTTATTCTCTATGCAGCCTGAAAAGGCGCATTATTTTAGTTTTGATACCTTTAAAACTATTTGCCGACTACCAGGTGGTAATGAAATAACCCAAATGTTGTTTGATATTTCTACTCCTCAGGATGAAGTAGAATTGTTTGGATTAAAGTTTAAAAATAGGGTAGGGTTGGCTGCCGGATTAGATAAAGATGCTCTCATCTTTGATGAATTTGCCAATTTCGGGTTTGGGCATATTGAAATTGGGACCGTTACCCCAAAAGCGCAACCAGTAAATGAGAAACCTCGATTATTCAGATTAGTGAACGATAAGGCCCTCTTAAATAGAATGGGGTTCAACAATCAAGGAGCCCTTGCTGCTCTTGAAAAGCTTAGACAACGTAAACGTCATGACCTCATTATAGGGGTCAACATTGGTAAAAACAAGGTGACGCCTAATGAAGAAGCCATCAATGATTATGTTACCTGCTTTAAAGAATTATACCCCGTAGCAGATTATTTTGTGGTAAATGTTAGCAGTCCAAACACCCCTGGGCTTCGCCAGTTACAAGACAAAGGTCCACTTACGGATATATTGAAAGAACTACAAAAATTGAATAAAAATTTAGGTAATCCTAAACCTTTACTTCTTAAAATAGCTCCTGATTTGGAGTTGGACCAGTTAAATGATATTGCCGAACTTAGTTTTGATACCCAATTAAGTGGACTCATTGCTACCAACACCACCATTGATCGAAGCGGGCTGTTAGGGAGTAAAAGAAAGATTGAGAAGTTAGGTGCTGGAGGCATCAGCGGTAAACCTTTGACCAAAAGAAGTACCGAAGTAATCAGCTATTTACACAAAAAAACGGAGGGAAAAATACCCATTATTGGGGTAGGAGGAATCATGAATGGTAGGGATGCCAAAGAGAAAATGGATGCCGGAGCTTCGTTGGTTCAGCTGTATACCGGGTTCATTTACAAAGGTCCCGGGTTGGTTAAAGAATGTGTAAGAGCTATTAGAGGTTCAAAAAAATAGCTATTTTCGGGTCGTTAACAGTCATGTCAGATAAGATAATTATTACCGAATGCCCCAGAGATGCCATGCAAGGCATTAACGAGTTCATTCCTACCGATCAAAAGGTAAAATACATGAACAGCTTACTAAAGGTGGGTTTTGATGTGCTTGATTTTGGCTCTTTCGTAAATCCTAAAGTAATGCCTCAAATGGCTGATACGGATGAAGTAGTAGAGCGTCTTGATTTAACTAATACCAATACGAAGTTGCTCGCTATTATAGGTAACCAAAAAGGTGCCGAAAGAGCAGAAGCTTTCAAGCAAATCAGCATTTTAGGTTTTCCTTTCTCTGTTTCACCTACGTTTTTAAAGAGAAATATTAATTCGGATATGGCTGAAACGGTAACCCGTATAGGAGAAATCAAACAAATTGCGGATAGAAGTGGTAAAGAATTACTTATCTATATTTCTATGGCTTTCGGTAATCCGTACGAAGATCCCTGGAATACAGATGTTGTAGGTGAATGGGTAGAGAAACTAGCTTGGATTGGTATTCGTAAAATTGCCTTGAGTGATACGATTGGAGAGGCCAATTCTGAAAATATCGATTATTTATTTTCATATGTCATTCCTAATTTCCCGGAAGTGGAGTTCGGGGCACATTTTCATACTACCCCAACAAACTGGCGTCAGAACATTGAAGCTGCCTACAATGCAGGTTGCCGTAAGTTTGATGCTGCTTTAAAAGGGTATGGCGGATGCCCTATGGCAAAGGATAGCCTAACCGGTAATTTGCCCACCGAAAACCTGATTAGTTTGTTCAATGAAAAGAAGTTACCGCTATCTATTAATCAGGAAGCATTTTCCTATAGTATGTCATTGACTGGGGAAACATTCCCTTTGGAGCATGCATAAAAAGCCTTACATCATAGGATTTGTTTTAATTTCGTTATTGATGATAGGGTGTTCTCCTAAGAGAAAGTTTAATAGCGAAAAGTGGAAAAAGGATTTTCATGGTTTTGAAAAAGACCGTTACCTCATGGTGGATGATTTAATCAAATCACAAATACTCATTGATAAAACAAAGAAACAAGTGATTGAACTGCTAGGGGAGGATTATTCGGATTCTTCAGAATGGTCAATCTCTTATCCTGTGTATGAATATTATGGGTTTGATATAGACCCTACCTATGGTACTAACCTAAACGTATTTTTTAAAGATGATTATTGCCATTATGCTGAACATAAGGTAATATTTGACAGGAGGTAGAAAACGGCTTTTAACAGGGGATCCCAGCTGGAGCTGGGAATCACCAATTGATATTTACAACCTTAAAATGATCCCCAGCTACAGCTGGGGTCTCATAAAAAGCAGAAGTATGTGCCATTTTACTTCAAATCTTTAAAAAATAACCTTCTATAATTGGAAAGTTCAAATGGATTGCCTACTTTTGCAGTCCTTAAAATTAGAAAGTTATGTCTAAGATTTGTCAGATTACTGGTACAAGAACAATTGGTGGTAATAGAGTATCCCATTCAAATATAAAAACCAAAAGAAAGTTCAATCCGAACTTACAGAAGAAAAAATTCTACTGGGAAGAGGAAAAAATTTGGGTTACTTTAAAAGTGACTCCAAGAGGAATGAAAACCATTAACAAACTTGGATTAGAAAAAGCTATTAAAAGAGCTGCTGAAAAAGGATACTTAGGTTAAGAAATTCTGTTTTGCACCAAATATATTGAGGTCTTCAGTAATGAAGGCCTTTTTTTATGTTTATATGTGGCCACCCCAGATAAGATTAATCCGTCCGTTTTGATATTGAAACTTTGCGTAGTAAAATGCACCTTTCATAGCATTAATTTCTAACTCTTGACCAAAGCTGTCATTCTGTCTAATTTTGATAACAATGGAATCATTTTCTATATTCTTAGTAGGAAATGTAATATTCTCATATACAACCTCCCAAGAAAAAAAATGTTTTTGAACTAAGTAAAACCACAAATAGGCTTGCTGAACTGTCATATTCAGATTTACTATTGAATTTTCGTGAGCTTCTTCTAAAGATGCTACTAAAAAAATTTCGCCACTATTAAACAAGTACCTGTAGTTTATTCCTATGACAGCATCGTTGTCAAATTGATATGTATTAGGAAAACTATCAACAAAAACTGGCTGACTCCATACTCTGTTTATGTATTTTAACAAACTTGTATCGCTTTCTTTTGGAGGAGGGATGGGAATAGTATATCCCCTAAAAATGTAGCCAGTATGACCATTATAAGTAACCTTTATCCAATCACTTTCATACCCATCAATTGTTTGTGGATTATAAGATTTTGGCCAACCATTCTCATCTTTTGCAATGTTTTCAATTAGAAAGCCATAAGGTAGTAATTCAATCCTTTTACTTTCTTTATTTGGTTGTTCACGCAACGATAAGCCTGAAGGAGTTGCTACGAATAAAGTCTGGTTTCTTTGAGCAGAAAGAAATGCAATTGAAGAAAAAAACAGGCATATGAATTTAAACATCAATAATATTATATCTCTATTCTTTCTTTTGTTCCCCAAAACGTTCTTTCATTAGCTTCTCGTAGTCGCTGTACACTTTGGCACTGCGGTTTTTGAATAGTACTCTCAAGATATCACAATCAGGCAATGAAAGTTGATTTTCGCTAATATCCATAAATTCTAATTTGGGTAAATGCGCAATCCACTCACTAAAATTATCAATCTTATTGTTTTTGAGAATAAGCACTTCCAGATTTTTGCAGTATTTAATCCAATAGGGGATTTGTTTTATATTGTTACCCTGAAGGTTCAATACTTTTAAATTTTCCATCCATTGTATTTCGAAAGGGATGGAATCAACTTTGCAATTCACTAAACTAACTACTTCTAATTTTTTACTACGGCATATAAATGATGGGAAATTGTATAGGTTAGCGTCACGTATGGTGATTTCGCGTAAATTAACCATTCTTTTTATGCTATCAGAAATACGCAGGGTATCAGTACTGTTACCTACAATACGTAATAATTCAAGACCTCCCATCTGCTCAATTTCTCTTGGAAGGGAGTCCAATTTAGTATCATATAACTCCAGATAAAGTAAACTGGTTTTTGATGCAAAGGCAGGGTCGATATAGGTGATGGGGTTTTTTTTGGATACCATGATGTACATATTGCTCAGGTAAGCAAATTCAGGACCCAATTGGGTAAGTTTATTATTTTCAAGATTAAGCAACTGAAGGTTCGATAACTTAATGAGTTGGGAAGGTTTTGAAATAATTTCATTGATACTGCTAAGTTTATAGGCTTCATTTTTTCTTTTAAGAGCATCTTTATAACTCTCAAAAATGGTAGCCATGGCCATTCCGTTATTGTTGATCCACATAGGGTCATCGCTATCAAATTTAACCCCTTGTGCAGAAATGAGTCCTACGGATAATAAACAACAAATGATATGTGTGTATAGCTTCTTCAATATCAATTATTTTTTCTTGATACAGTATTTATCATATGCTTTAATACCGTCTTCATATTTTTTTTCAGCCAAAAATTTAAAATCATCACATGCTTTTGATTTATTATCTAATAATAAATAATCACATCCTCTGTAATACATGGCATCCCAGTAATCAGGTTTTAATTGTAATGCTTTATCATAATCAGGAATAGCATTTTTATAATCCTCTCTGGTATCAAAAAGTACGCCACGGTTTACATATGCATCGGTATAATAAGGGTCTAGCTTAATGGCTCTGTTATAATCAACCAATGCAGCGTCTAAATAATTTAATGAGAAATTTGAAGCTCCCCGATTGAACCATGCTCTGGCATTGTTGCTATCTAATCTTATACAGTTTGAAAAATCCTGAATGGATAAGGTATAGTCTTCTATATCGGCATTTTTAAGACCTCTGTAATAATATAATTCAGCATCATCCGGATTTTTCTCTATCATACGTGTTAACTGATCAATAGAAGCTTCTTTAGGCTCTACATTGAGTTTGTTGGTATTGTTATTATTATCTTTAGGTTTTTCTTTGCCACAAGAAACTAACAAAGTAAATCCGATGAGGTATAAGGAATGTCGTAGGTACATGAATATATATAAAGTGCTAAAACGATAACTAAGAAAAGAAATTTTATTGAATGAGATTTTATCTCTTAATTAAGTTATGCAACATCAAAGTTGATAACCACTTTTTGGGTAGTAGGGTGTGCCTGACAGGTTAGTACAAACCCATTGGCTACCTCTGCTTCAGTAAGTGAATAGTTTAGCTCCATTTGAACTTCACCTTCTACCACCTGAGCCCTACAGGTGCAACAAACCGCTCCTTTACATGCATAAGGGGCATCGGCTCCAAAGCGTGTTGCAGCATCTAAAATAGTTTCGCCGGAGGCGGCTAATTCGAAATGAGTTTCTTTACCGTCTAAAATAACGGTTACATCACTGTATTCTCCATCAAATTTTTTAACGATTTCTGCTTTTTTTACCTCTTTTGAACCTGCGGTAGGAGTTGGGGTGCCAAATAACTCAAAATGGACCTTTTCAGCACTCATATTCTTTTGAATAAGCCATTCTTTTACTGAATCTACCATATCATTGGGGCCGCATAGGTAAGCTTCATCAAATGATTCGGCATCCAATAAATATTTACTTAATTCTTCACATTTAGCCCCATTGATTCGTCCATTGAGTAGAGGGGTATCTAATTGTTCTTTAGAGAATATATGGAGTAGGGTAACCCTTTCCATATATTTATTTTTTAATGCTTCAATTTCTTCTTTAAAAATGATGGTAGCATTACCCTTATTCCCATACAAAAGTGTTATGGTACTTTGTGGCTCCTGTAATAAAACGGTTTTTAAAATTGAGATTACCGGAGTAATACCACTCCCAGCTGCTACCAGTAAATAGTTTTTTGCATTTGACGTATTGATATCCGGAGTGAAGTGCCCCATTGGAGGCATCACTTCTAATACTTCACCTGCTTTTAAAGTACGATTAGCCCATTCTGAAAATTTCCCCCCTTCTACTTTTTTAACTGCTACCCTTAAATCAGCATCCGCTGGCGATGTGCAAATAGAATAGCTCCTGCGAATATTTTCCCCATCAATTAGGGTTTTTAGAGTTAAATATTGGCCTGCTTTAAATGTAAATACATTTTCTTCAGTTGAAGGGACTTCAAAAGCAATAGATACAGTGTCGGCAGTTTCTCTGCGAACATCTTTTACTTTTAATGGATGAAACTTAGACATGTGGTATATTTCAAGTGCAAAAATAACATTTGCTATCAGTTAGAAACTGATTTTAGGAAAATTGGCTCAAGTTTTAATCTCTAAGCCTCATATACCAGTGTTCATAGGCATAGTTCTCATTTTTATCAGTTACCATGAGATTTAAATAGCCTATGGTATCATAAGGAATACCATATACAAGCCATGGAGTGTCAAAACTAAAATAAGTGAGTCCGTCCACTGTAGGGTTATAGGTATAATAAATTTGACCCTGCATCCCCTCAATCGTAAGTAACATGCTATGTAAACCCTGATTATCGGTGATGGAGCCTGTAAAACGAAGGGTGTCTCCATTTTTAACAAGCCCATTGCTATCAGGATCATTCAATGTGATTACGGGAGGTACCGTTTCAGAGGGGGTTTGCTGATATTCGCAGGAATAAAAAAAACAGGCAGCAAGTATAGTTAACAAGCTGCCCGTACATATATTTTTAAGGTAATATCTTATTCTTTTGTTGCGCAATTGTAATCTGCATGAATTTGTTCAACCATCCAGTCGTTTCTATCATATGTATTAGAACTACAATATT
>CAZUXM010000098.1:0-332 GCA_964624635.1 uncultured Candidatus Competibacteraceae bacterium | reverse complement strand
ATTCTTGCACATCTGATGGATCGCCTGTTTTAGTACACTTTATACATACTTTTGGATCACAAGAAGTACTCATTAACATGAACGCTGCCGATAAAGTAAAAATTGCAGGTAAAAAATATTTTTTCATTGGAGTCTATTTATACATTCAACTGTACAAATATAACAGCAAATTTTAATTTTACGAATTTACAATTTTATGGCTTTATCGGGCTATTTATAAACTTCCATTTGTCCATTCTTAAGGATATATAACTGACCCTTATATTCAAGAAAGGAATTGCCCAATAAATCGTCTTTACAAGATAATTGAGTAATATCAACCCCTTTAGCAG
>CAZUXM010000097.1:0-8072 GCA_964624635.1 uncultured Candidatus Competibacteraceae bacterium | reverse complement strand
TCTTTATATCTATAGCATAAATAGATGTATAAGATAACAAGAGTATCACTAATACCATGATTGTTTTTGTTATCCCCAATTCACTGAATAACCTGCACTGTGCTACCTTTTTTATATTTTCTCTCATCGAAATCACTATTTTTGCTCTCTTTTTAAAGTGTTGTAGGTATGATTCATATTACTTTTCCTGACGGATCCATAAAGGAATTTAACCCGGGTATAACCCCTATGGAAATTGCTAAGAACATTAGTCATGGACTGGCTAAAAAGGTTCTTGTAGCTGAAATCAATAACGAGTTACGTGAATTAAATACACCCATCACTACCAATAGTTCACTTAAGCTGCTTACTTGGGATGATAAGGGCGGAAAATCAGCTTTTTGGCATAGTTCAGCTCATATTCTGGCAGAAGCAATTCAAACTATGTACCCTTCGGCTAAGTTTACCATTGGACCCTCCGTTGAAAATGGGTTTTATTATGATATTGACTTTGGTGACCATTCATTTACATCAGACGATTTACCCAAAGTAGAATCTAAAATGATGGATTTGGCCAAACAAAACAACCCTTTCAAACTTTATTCTATTAGTAAAGCAGACGCTTTAGAGTATTATAAAAAGAAGGACAATCAATATAAAGTAGAACTGATTGAGAACTTAACAGATGGAGATATTACCTTCTGTGATCAGGGAAGTTTTACTGACTTATGCCGTGGAGGACATATTCCAGACACCGGCTATGTAAAAGCTGTAAAACTCCTAAACGTAGCCGGAGCCTACTGGAGAGGTGACGAAAAGAACAAACAGCTTACTCGTATATATGGTATTACCTTCCCTAAAAAAGAAGAGCTTGACCAATATCTATTTTTATTGGAAGAGGCTAAAAAAAGAGATCATCGCAAACTGGGACAAGAATTAGGCTTGTTTGCATTCTCTCAAAAAGTAGGGAAAGGGCTTCCGCTTTGGTTACCGAAAGGAACTGATCTTCGCGAAAGACTAGAAAACTTTATGCGTAATGCGCAAAAAAAGGCGGGGTATCTGCAAGTAGTTACCCCACATATTGGTAGTAAAGAACTTTATATAACCAGCGGGCATTGGGATAAGTACGGAAAAGATAGTTTTCAGCCTATACATACCCCCGAGGAGAATGAGGTATTTATGTTAAAACCCATGAATTGTCCTCATCATTGTGAAATTTATAAAGCAGAACCCAGATCCTACAAAGACCTACCCCTGCGTTTGGCTGAATTTGGCACGGTATATAGATATGAGCAAAGTGGTGAATTACATGGATTGACCCGTGTTAGGGGATTTACTCAAGACGATTCACATATATTCTGTCGCCAGGATCAGGTAAAAGAAGAATTTAAAAAGGTAATTGACTTAGTACTACATGTATTCAAATCATTAAAGTTTGAAAATTTTACGGCACAGGTATCCCTACGCCATCAAACTGAGCGTGAAAAATATATAGGATCAGAAGAAAACTGGGATAAAGCCGAAAGACAGATTCAGGAAGCGGCGGAAGAAAAAGGACTACCTATTATTATTGAATATGGCGAAGCGGCTTTTTATGGTCCAAAGCTCGACTTTATGGTGAAGGATGCATTGGGCAGAAGTTGGCAATTAGGTACTATTCAGGTAGATTATAACTTACCTGAAAGGTTTGAACTTGAATATACAGGCTCTGACAATCAGAAACATAGGCCGGTAATGATTCACAGAGCCCCCTTTGGATCACTAGAAAGATTTATTGCGGTTTTAACGGAGCATTGTGCCGGGGATTTCCCACTTTGGTTAACTCCTACTCAGGTAGCAGTATTACCAATTAGCGAGAAGTTCAATGATTATTCACAAAAACTTGTTGATTTCCTCAAAAATGCCGAAATTCGCACCTCCTTTGACGAGAGGGCTGAAAAAATCGGTAAAAAAATCAGAGAAAGTGAATTACAAAAAGTTCCTTTTATGATTGTTATCGGTGAGAAAGAACAGAATGAAAACTTAGTGGCTGTAAGGGAAAGAGGTAAGGGTGACTTGGGAACCATGAGTTGGGAAGATTTAAAAAACCTAATTGATCAAAGAGTAAAAGAGAATTTTAGTAACTAATAAATAAAGGAGGTCAATATTTTACAACCAAAGAAACCGTTTAATCCAAATTTTAAAAGGGATTTTAATCGGGGAAAAAAGGAGGATGAGCACAAGGTGAACGAAAGAATTCGTGCACCTAAAGTAAGGGTTATTGGAGATGGAATTGAATCGGAAGTATTAGACATTGCAGCAGCAATCAAATTAGCCGAATCAAAAGGATTGGATTTAGTAGAAATTTCCCCAAATGCTGAACCACCGGTTTGTAAAATTATTGACTACAAAAAGTTCTTATACGAACAAAAGCGTAAGCAAAAAGAAATAAAGGCGAAAGCCACCAAAGTGATCATAAAAGAGATCCGCTTCGGGCCACAAACTGACGATCATGACTTCAACTTTAAGTTGAACCATGCTAAAAAGTTCTTAGCTGACGGAGCCAAAGTGAAAGCTTACGTATTCTTTAAAGGACGCAGTATTGTGTTCAAAGAACAAGGGGAAGTGCTACTGTTAAAGTTTGCTACTGAACTTGAAGAATACGGAAAAGTGGAATCTCTGCCCAAACTCGAAGGGAAAAAAATGATCATGCTGGTGACTCCGAAAAAGAGTAAAAAGTAACAGTATCAGTATAGTAAAAGAGATTAATCCTTAAAAATTAGGAACAATGCCAAAAATGAAAAGAAATTCCAGTGCCAAGAAGCGTTTTCAAGTAACGGGTTCTGGAAAAATTAAAAGAAAGCACGCTTATAAGCGTCACATTCTTACTAAAAAAACCATTAAGAGAAAAAGAGCTTTAGGTCATGATGCTCTTGTATCTCCTGGTGATACCAAGAATGTTAAATTAATGATCTTAAGTTAAATTTCTAAAATCAAAAACAGATGCCACGTTCAGTAAACAAAGTAGCCTCAAGAGCACGTAAAAAGAAAGTGCTTAAACTGGCCAAAGGTTCTTTTGGCCGTAGAAAAAACGTGTGGACAGTTGCCAAAAACTCTGTTGAAAAAGGCTTAGGCTATGCCTACAGAGATCGTAAAGCGAAAAAACGTAATTTCCGTTCAATATGGATTCAACGTATCAACGCTGCGGCACGCCTTCATGGAATGAGTTATTCAGAATTCATGGGTAAGATCCACAAATCAGGAATTGAAATGAATCGCAAAACACTTGCTGATTTAGCAATGAACAATCCTGAAGCTTTTAAAGCTGTTGTTGAGAAAATTAAGTAATATAATTTTATTCAGCTTATCAGAAAGCCTCGTCGAAAGATGGGGCTTTTTTATTTTTAAAAAAGATTGCAACAAATGGAACATTTAATACATCTGTATCGTAAGTAACAATCGCTAAATTAGTCTCAAAATTATCCAACGCATGAAAAGATTATTTACCCTCTCGTTTGTATGCTTCATCATTTCAGCTGCATTCACCCAATCTAATTTTCAATTGTTACAGCCAGCTCAATTCAACACCATGTGTATAAGTTCAGGAGCACTTACAAAAGGAAGTACATTTACCTTAAATACTTCTGAATTATTAAAATTGGTTCAACAAGCTCCCAATGAACTTACGCTCAATTTTGATCTTCCTACAGAAGGAAATGTAGAAGTAAAATTGAGTAAGAAAAATATTTTTGCTCCTGGATTTAAAGTATCAACGGCAACAGGCACTACTCAAGAAAATGACCTGGGGATACACTACCAAGGACATATCACTAACGACGAAAATTCACTCGTAGCATTTAGTTTTTTTAATCATGCTTTATATGGATTAATTGCAAACCATAACGGCAATTATACCATTGCAGCTCTTAAAGACCCAACCACCAAACTCATCGATAATAGATATATCATTTATAATGATCGTGATTTAACTATTGAAAACCATTTTACCTGTGCAACCGATATGCTTAATCAACCTGAAAAAGAACCGGTTCACAATTCATCTAATCGAGCTACCACCAATTGTAAAACAGTAACTCAATATTACGAATGTGATTTTGCCATGTATACAGACAATGGGTCAAGTGTATCTAATACCACCGCTTTTACAACTGCCATGTTTAATGTGGTAAGTAGTATTTATAATAATGATGGAATTGATATTCTCATTTCAGAAGTTTTTGTTTGGGATACTACCGATCCATATCCATCCACTTCTTCATTTGATGCATTGGAAGCTTTTGGAGATAATATTCAGGATTCATTTAATGGTGATTTGGCACATTTAATTTCTACAGTACCTGCATTTAATGGAGGGGTTGCCTGGTTAAATGTACTATGTGAAAATTACGACCCGGGGTTTTCATCCGGTAGATTTGCTTACAGTAACATTGATAACGATTACGAAGACCTACCTCTCTATTCATGGACCATTGATGTGGTAGCACATGAAACCGGACATAATTTAGGAAGCCCTCATACACACTGGTGTGGATGGGAAGTTTCTCCCGGGGTGTTCGGCGCCATTGATTCCTGTTATTTTACCGAAGAGGATGGTGGATTTCAATGTTATGGTGGTGCTGATGTTCCCAGAATTGGAACCATTATGAGCTATTGTCATTTAAGTATGGGTAAAAACCTTAGTTTGGGATTCGGGCCGTTACCCAGTGATTTAATGCGTGGTATGATAGGTAATGCTCCATGTATTGCAGCTCCATTTTTACCAAGTCCTTCTATTACTCAAAACATAAATACACTTGAGTGTAATCCTGATTCAGTTTCAACCTATACATATCAATGGTACAATTCATCTGATGTGTTAGTAGCTTCAGGTACTACCTCGTATAATCCGCCAGCAGGAGGTTTGTATTATGTTGTAATTACTAATTCGGCAGGCTGTTCGGTTACATCCTCTGATTTTAATTTTGTTCCTAATACAACTGGAATTGGAGAAAACGAACAAGTAAATATTGGTGTATGGCCTAATCCAGCAACAAATGATTTATATGTTCAGTTTTCTGAAGATTTTATAAATAATGTTACTGAACTACAAATTAGTTTAACTGATATACAGGGAAGATCGGTGGTAAAATCTGTATTGAACTCCAATGAGTTTTCCAAAACCATTCATTTAAATGTTGAAGCAATCGCTTCCGGATTTTATATGCTGGAAGTTGCTACAGGAAACAAAAAAGTAAATGCAAAGGTCATTGTAAAGCGCTAGTTAACCTCTTTTAATTCTATGATATGTGAAACGACGGGTTGTTGCCCGTCGTTTCTGTTTTATATCAATAGTCTTTTTTTGTAAATTTATCATATGAAAAAACTGGTTACCATTGTTTTTGCTGTAGCTGCAACATCTCTTTTTGCACAAACATATACTCATGCTGATTCACTCAAGGGAGGATCACGCCCCGAAAGAGACTCATATGACGTACACTATTATGATTTAAATCTGGAAGTGGATGTTTCTAAAAAGTACATTAAGGGATATGTTGACATTCATTTTGGATTTATGCTAGGTGGTTTATTACAAGAAATTCAAATTGACCTATACAAAAATTTTACCATCAACAGTATCAAAGATAGAGATCAAAATAATCTCACCTATCGTAGAGATGAAAATGCTGTTTTTATAAAAATTACTCCTGGGCTTCTAACCAATCCATCTCCAATGGTTCGTATAGAATATGAAGGCACTCCCACCATCTCAACCAATGCTCCCTGGGAACCCGGATTTGAATTTACCCGTGACAGAAAAGGAAGACCCTGGACCAGTGTTGCATGTCAGGCTAGTGGTGCCAGTATATGGTGGCCATGTAAGGATACACAAGCAGATAAAGCAGACAGCGTAAATATTAATATAATTACGCAATCAGATATGACAGTAGTTTCTAACGGAAACAAAAGAAGAGAAAAACTAAATGGTGATAAAAAACTAACCAATTGGTTTGTCAGCTATCCTATCAATAATTATAATGTAAGCATCAGCATAGGAAATTATGTAAACTTCAATGAAAAATACCAGGGAACAGAAACCACCTACGATTTAGATTATTATGTTTTAGACTACAACCTTGAAAAAGCAAAAAAACATTTTAAACAAGTTGTTCCCATGATGAATGCTTTCGAAAAAAAACTGGGACCTTATCCTTTTCCAAAAGATGGATTTGCTTTGATTGAAACACCTTTCTTAGGGATGGAACACCAGAGCGGGATTGCTTATGGTAATGACTTTAAACCCGGATACGAAGGAATGGAAAGATCAGGATTACCCCTGGGATTTGACTTTGTGATTGTACATGAAGCCGGACACGAATATTGGGGTAACAGCATCAACACGGCTGATATTGCTGACATGTGGGTACACGAAGGATTTTGCACTTATTCTGAAGCATTGTATGTGGAAGAACTCTATGGGGCCGATACCGCTTTATTATATTGTAATGCATGGAAAGACATTGTACAAAACGATTACCCTATATTAGGTGATTATGGTGTACACAACGAAGGATCGGTGGATATGTATAACAAAGGGGCATTGATGTTACACACTTTGCGTTGGCTGGTTAATGATGATAAAAAATGGTATCCTACTATAACAGGATTGCAAAAAGATTTTCGTTTTAAAATTGTCACCGGAAATCAAGTCATCCAATATATGAATGAAAAACTGGGTAAAGATTATACTTTTTTATTTGATGCCTATTTAAAAAATGCTTCTCCACCTGTGTTACAATATGAGTTGGTGGAAAAAGGTAAAGACCTGGAGGTAAAAATCAATTTTAATAACGTAAGCAATGATTTTTATTTACCCATCTCTATAGTAACCGGAAAAAATAAATGCAAAACATTTACTATTACTGCTACTCCACAAACCATCGTTTTAAAAAATATGACCAAGAGTAAATTCAAAATAGATGAGTCTCATGCGTATTTTATTTTGTTACCGGTGTAGGCTTCTCAAGCTCATTAATTTTTAATCACAGAGTACACAAAGCTTTTACACAGTGAGCACAGTACATTTTCCTGAGTCCTATGTGATTCTTTCTCTGAGTCCCCTGTGGTTAAAGCACAAAAAAAACGCCGAACTACGTCCGGCGTTTTGAAGTATTTAAATAGAAAATCTATTATTGGTATACTGGTACAAACAAACTTATTTTAACTGTATTACCCATTATTACACCACTTTCCCCAACACCATATTCTACTCTATCAATTTCGAATTCAGCTTTGAACAAACCTTTCGTTGCATCAGCAGCAGTGAATGTAAAAGGTAGTGAAATAGTTTTGGTGGTTGACTTAACTGTTAAGCTTGCCTCCATTACAAAATCTGATCCGCTTTTTTTAATGCTCTTTGACTTAATTGTCATGTGTGGATATGTTGGAGCATCAAAAAAATCAGCATTTTTTAAATGTTTATCTCTTCCACTATTTTCTGTATTAATGGTATTTACATCTACTGACCCTGTAATGGTTGAATTAGCCAAATCGTCAGGGCTAAAATGAATAGTTCCGGTTAACCCTCCAATACTACCAGATACCCATGATCCGGCGTTTTTTATTTTAAAAGTAACGGTGGCTGTTTCAGTTTTTATTTTCCAAGTGGGCACTGTAAATGACATCAGAACAAATGGGACTGCAAAAAGTAAACGTTTCATAGATAATTAATTTTATAATGGGTTAATAGATTCAAATATAATGCCAGTTATTACACAAAAGGTGCTTTTACAATGTTAGGGCTGTACTTCTGCATCTTTCCAAATGCTAATGTAGCTTTAATTCTGAACTTCCAAGCGTTTGGATGTATCCACTTTTTCACTCCGGTGTACTTCTTAAAGTGTACTTGGTTGGTTACGTATCTTACTGCATAATCATAGTATTCACGCGGGTATGTTCGCTTAAAATCTATGTCTCTATCAGTTGATTTTTCCCAGTCTAATTTTTTAATGAACAATTCTTCCGTTTCCTTGTATAATCCGGTTCCTTTAATCGGATATGCCACAGTTATAGTGAAATACGTAGGATTAGAGGCCACCAAATGATCTACCGTTTTT
>CAZUXM010000096.1:0-8442 GCA_964624635.1 uncultured Candidatus Competibacteraceae bacterium | reverse complement strand
TTCATATTTTAATGCACGTAGTATGGATGTATATATTACTAAACTTAGAAAATACCTTTCAGAAGATAAGGATATTGAAATCCTAAATGTTCATGGTAAAGGATTTAAACTGTTGGTGAACAGCAATTAAATATCGGTATAAAGATTTTGATTTTACTATTATAACGTCGGGCCTTGGTCCGACGTTTTTTATTTGCGAAAATCCGCCCAATCAGCAATATCCGCAGCTTGTCCCGAGCGTAGTGTCGGGATTCTATTAAAACGTTTTTTCTACTGAGCTGCCTGTTCTCTTTTCTTTAACCAACGAAACCTTAACCAAATTCCCAATAGGGTCATCAAAAGGATATAGGGGATGGCCATTAAAAACAAGATTCCACTATTTAGTGCCAATGCTGATTCTTTATTACTTTCAGTAGCTGTTGAAGCAGTTGCATTACACATGGCACATTGAGCATCCAATAATGATGGTGAAACAATCATCATTATGAATATGATTAGTACACCTATGTAAATGCTTTTTTTCATTACGAATAGTAAGGTGAAATTAATAAATAAACCACTACCCCGGTTATAGAAACATATAACCAGATGGGCCAGGTAATACGAGCCAATTTTTTGTGTTTAGGATACTCGCTAATTAATGCTCTATAAGCAGTAAATAAGATGAAAGGCAAAATAATGGCTGCCAAAAAAATATGGGTAAGCAGAATAATAAAGTATACCAGTCTCATTGAACCCACAGCTGCAATCTCCTCGGCACTGGCTATCCCATCATGGTTGGCATCTCCAAAAGGAGTACTTCCGGTAAATAGGTGGTGACAGATGTAGGAAACGAGGAACACTATTGAAAGAATCATTGAGGTGAGCATAATTCTTTCATGTAATTTTCTTTTTTTCATTTTAATCGTAACCAAACCTGCAATTAATAAAACAGAAACAGTACCATTAATGATGGCATTTAATTGTGCAAAAATGTGCTTGTCAAATCCTAAGTCTACATCCAATTTAATTCTGCTTAAAGCGGTAACTGCTGCAAAAACAATAAGTGATACTAAAAATATCAACCATTTTGCCCTACTGTCATTCTTTGTCAATTTCATTATTTTTCTTGTAATAAAAGTTTCACATCATTCACTATACTATCAGCAACCTCAGGTCTGGTTCCATCGTAAGCAGCTCTTACAAACTTGTGCTTATCAACCAGAATTAGAAATCCACTATGCACATAACCTCCCTCGGCTAATGAGTCTGCTTTAGCATAAGCCATATAATAGTTTTCACATAGGTCATAAATTTCTTCTTTATCTCCTGTTACAAAATTCCACTTTAAGGGGTTGGCGTTATTTTTTTCCGCATACGATTTTAAAATTTCTGGTTGGTCGTATTCAGGATCAATACTGTGGGAAAGAATGGAAAATTGGGGTTCATCTTTTAATTTTTCTTGTACGAGATAGAGAGTATTCGTCATTTTAGGACAAATACTAGGGCACGTAGTAAAAAAGAAATCGGCAACATACACTTTACCGTCGTAGTCTTTTTGAGTGATGGTTTTTCCGTCTTGATTAGTAAAACTAAAGGCTGGAATAGAAGTAAAAACGGTATCGTAAATGGTTTTACCGTTTTCAGTTCTTTCAATAATATCATATTCTCCCATGTAAGGAAGATGGGGCATATCAACAGTAACTTGGGAATCTTTTTTTGTTCCGCAGGAACATATGATTAATAAACTAAAAATGACCCAGTATTTATACATCACTACCAAAACTGGTGCAAATATAGTGATAAATGGACTCTTGATTATTAATTAATCGTCTTAATTAAAATCCGGAAGTAGTAATAGATTATTCAACAACTAATTCAATGAAGGCTGCGGGATAGAGGGGGTGGTGGTCTCACTAAACATCAATTCATGAATCATATACTCTTCAAAAAAATCATACAAAGGCATGCTTGAAATCATGTTGCGAACTTGGGTTTTACTAGCAGCTTGTGTAATAATCCAAAGTTTATCTTTATCAACAGATAGAGAATAGGAAAGTATCGTTCCTTTTTCCATGAGTTTGTTCACCATAAAACGATGGTGGGGTATTCTTTGTTCAAACTCTTCCGTAATATTGCCGGGAAGATTGATTTCTACCAGATAAGACGTCATATGCAGAAAGATGGGTTATTCATTCAACTAAAATACGATAGCCTGGTTAATACTAATTTTGGATACAATATATACATCAGATGAGAAAGGTGCATGAAGAAGTTGTAAACGATTTACAGAAATTATTAACCTTAATTGATGTGGAGAGGAAGGAGGAGTATGCTTATTTCTTTGAACATCTTGCCCGCCTTCCTGTTCAGCATAAGGTAAAGGAGGGGTATAGCTGGTATCCAATTCAAGTCACTGATACCGGATATGGTCTTGGAGATTATCCTTATCTAAAAATAGAAACCCGGAATAAAGATGTTTCACACCAGTTTTCGGCAGGTAAACAAGTAAAACTATACAGTACTGTTGATGATAGAGACTTCATTACAGGGTCAGTACATTACGTTGACACCAATTCAATGAAAATCGTTTTTATCATGGATGATTTACCGGACTGGGTTGATGACGGTAAACTAGCGGTGGATGTAATGTTTGATGATAAGACGTATAAAGAAATGCACAAGGCGGTAACCACCGTAATGAATGCAAAAAACTGCCGGTTGGCGGAGTTGGCCAATATTTTATATGGATACTCTAATCTTGAAGCTACACCCACGAAATCTATTTATAATAACGTTGACCTTAATGAATCTCAAAACGAAGCCGTAAATAACATTATTCAACGAACTGACTTGGTTTTGGTACACGGTCCCCCGGGAACAGGAAAAACTACCACATTGGTTTCGGCCATTCATGAAATGGTAAAAAGGGGAGAACAAATACTGGTTTGCACCCCTAGTAATGCAGCAGCAGATCACATTGCTATAGAGTTAGGGTATAAAGACATCAGAGTAGCCAGAGTTGGAAATGTAGCCAGGGTTTCGACCGAGCTTTTAAAGTTTACAATTGAGGGTTTATTAGAAACGCATAGCCGACAAAAAGAACTTTCAGATTATAAATGGAGAGCTTTGGAGTATAGGAGAATGGCCTCTAAATACAAGCGCAACTTTGGTTATGAAGAAAGGAAACAAAGAGATTTGCTGTATAAAGAAGCCCGTTCATTAAGCAATGAGGCGAGGATGTTGGAAGATTATATGGTAGAAGACATCCTGCAAATGTCACAGGTAATTGTAACCACATTGGTGGGTGTAGAAAGTAAATACCTCGAGGGAAGAATCTTCAAAACGGTGATTATTGATGAGGCGGCTCAAGCTTTAGAGCCGGCTACATGGATACCTATTTGCAGGGCCGAAAAAGTGATTATGGCAGGAGATCCTTTTCAATTGCCACCTACCGTTAAAAGTATGGAAGCTCAAAAAGGAGGATTAGCTGTTACTTTGATGGAAAGGTGTATGAAAACCCAACCCCATTCAGCCCATCTTTTAAATGTTCAATATAGAATGAATGAGGATATCATGAAATTCTCCAATATGAAATTTTATGATAATAAATTAAAGGCTCATGACTCAGTTATTGAGAGAAGGCTAAAAATAAGTGATATAAATACTGATTCTATTGAGTTTATAGATATAGCAGGATGTGGTTTTGAGGAAACCCAAGATCCAGAAAGTTTAAGCCTTTATAATGATGGAGAAATAAAAGTAGTACTTAGCCATCTATACCATTGGAAACATATTTTTGAATTGGAGAGGCCTCCATCAGTGGCTATTATTTCACCTTATCGCAGACAGGTTATTAAACTTGAAGAGGAACTGAAGAACATTCCGGAATTACAAAAATTGATTAAAATAAACACAGTTGACGCTTTTCAGGGTCAGGAAAGGGACATTATTTATATTTCTTTAGTTAGGTCTAATAATAATGGGGATATAGGCTTCTTAAAAGACTATAGGAGAATGAATGTTGCCATGACAAGGGCAAAAAAGAAACTGATTATTGTAGGTGACAGTGCCACATTAAGCAATGATAAATTTTATGCTGATTTTTTAGAATATGTAGAAAAATCAGGATTTTATCATTCTGCCTGGAACTATTTACACGCTGAATAAGTGAATGTTACCTGGCTTAAATAATGTAATGCCTTGTCAATATTGACTTGCATCAAATTTTAGTATCTTTGCGCCTAATTAAATCACCATCCAGATTTTGACAGGGACTGCAGTTGGCATTATTCCAGCCAGATATTTAAGTACTCGTTTTCCGGGAAAACCACTCGTTGATATTGCAGGCAAATCTATGATATGGCGTGTTTATGAGCAATGTGTGAAGGCTGGAGTGCTCAAAAAAGTATATGTAGCCACTGATGATCAAAGGATATTTAATGAAATTACCAGTCATGGCGGGTTGGCTGTTATGACTGATTCAATGGCATTGAATGGAACCGTCCGGTGTTTTGACGCCTATGAAAAAATCAAACAAGTGGAGGGAGGGTTTGATTACCTGATCAATATTCAAGGCGACGAGCCCTTTATTAAACCCGAGCAAATCAAAGAGGTAGCAGAACTCATCAGTGGGTGTGATTGTTCAATAGCGACACTTGCCAAACAAATTACTGATGCCTCTGAACTTTGGGAAGAGAACACAGTAAAAGTAGTTCTGAACGAACAGAATAAGGCTATGTATTTCAGTCGAAACCCTATTCCATATTTACAAGGGATAGAGAAGTCAGAATGGTTACAAAAGAAAACTTTTTATAAGCATATCGGTATTTATGCTTTTAAAACAGCCGGTATAGGCAATATTAAGACATTGGCTCCTACAGATCTTGAAAAAGCGGAGAGCCTTGAGCAATTAAGATGGCTAGGAAATGGGTTTAAAATATCTGTTGGTATAACCCAGCACCAAACTATCTCTATTGATACCCCTGCTGATCTTGAAAAAGCCTTGGTATTTGCACAATCTATTCAATAGATATTCGTTAACTTTCGGAAAAAATTATTTGTATGAAATATTTCTTGTCTGTCATTCTTATTGGTTTATCAGTCTCTATATGTATGGCTCAGAAGGGCAAAAAAACCAAAGTAGAAGACGAATACCTGGTATACAGAACAGCGTTGAAATATGGAGATTTACCCGTTGCTAGAACTGCGGTAATGGAGTTAATGATTGAACATCCTGAAACACCACAATGGAAAGATACCTTATTAGCCATTTATGGTGCGATGGGTATGTATGAGCAAGCCATTTTGTTAGGAGAAGAGATTGTCCAAACCAAATCAAATGATACAAACACACTTCGAATTATTGCGGTGAGTTACGAAAATCTTGGAGTGTTAAATAAAGCAATTGAATATTATGATAAAGTATTAGCATTAGGAAACGATTTATTCTTCAGATATAAATTGGCAGTATGTCAATATGGTTTAAAAAGGAATGCCGAGTCAATGGCAAATGTTGACAAGATTATAGGAGATAAATCAGTAGGAGACCAGAAAGTAAATATTGCTTATGAAAATGGAAGTCAGGATGTGCCCATGTTGGCGGCAGCACTTAATTTAGGAGGAATAATTTTTATTGATGAACACAAGTATACAGAAGCAAAATTATATTTTGACGGTGCATTAAAACTGGAGCCTAATTTTGTTTTGGCACAAAACAATTTGCAAGTAGTAATGGGCTTGCTTGAAAAAGGAAATTAAAAGAATATGCTAAAAGGGAAAACGGCTAAAGAAAGTATGGCCGAAAACACAGAAATCGTTCTTCCAAACGACACCAATACTTTGGGTAACTTAATGGGGGGTAAGCTGTTACATTGGATGGATATTATTGCAGCAGTAGCCTGTCAGAGACATTGCGGCAGAATTGTAGTTACAGCTTCGGTAAACAATGTTTCATTCAGTCATCCAATTAAATTAGGGAATGTGGTAACTCTTTACTCTAAGGTATCGAGAGCCTTTACCACCTCTATGGAAGTATTTATTGAGGTTTGGGTAGAAGATACCTTTTCTGGCGAGAAAATGAAGTGTAATGAAGCGATATATACCTTCGTAGCGGTGGATCAAATGGGTAATCCTATCTATGTTCCACCACTAATCCCTGAAACTGAAGACGAAAAGAAGCGTTACGATGGGGCACTTCGTCGCCGTCAACTAAGCCTTATTCTGGCTGGAAAAATGAAACCAGAAGAGGCTACAGAGCTTAAAGCACTCTTTGTACCAGAGGCTTAAAATCCATTTACTTACATATCAACATTGGGTTGTGGTATAAATTTTGTTAAACAACCTGTGTAATTGCCGTAGTTATGGTTAATTTTGCAAAAAATTAATTGTCGGCCTGTTAATAGCCCCTCTTGCATGATTCGATTAGTCTATTTGTTAAGCACCCTGTTTTTTATTTTACCGGGATTAAACCAGCAAGCCAACGCCCAGTCAAAAAACACATCAAAGATTCAATTTACCTCTGATGACATTATTGGAACATGGACCAATTCAGACAAGGTAATGAGAGTAAAAATCGAAAAAATTGGTTCTCATTATTTTGGTAAACTCGTTTGGTTAGAGAAACCACTTGAACCGGATGGAAAACCAAAATTGGATAAAAACAATCCGGATCCAAGCTTACGTTCTGTTCCGTTTTTAGGTTTAAGAGTTATGAAAGATATGAAGTACAAAGGTGATGGTGTTTGGGGTGGTGGAACTTTGTATGATCCTGAGAAAGGTAAAACATATGGTTGTAAGATTACCATGACAAGTATGGATGCTGCCAATATTAGAGGATATATTGGACTTTCGTTGCTTGGAAAAACAGAAAAATTTTCAAGAGTCAGTAAATAATATAATTTTGTATTCTTAGTTAGATAGATAGTTTTGAGCCCGAAACATAAAAAGAAAATATTGTTCGTCATTGGATCGCCTAATCAAACGACCCAAATGCATCAGATCTATCTGCAGCTGAAAGACGAATACGATTGTTATTTTACCCAATTCTTTCCGGGTGATTGGATTATGTATACTACCCTAAAACTGGGCACTTTAGAGCATACTATCATCTCTGGTAAGTTCAAACAAATGGGCGAAAAGTTTGTAAAGGACCATGGTTTAAAATATGATTATGCCGGGGAATCTTTAGGACATAAATACGACCTTATTTTTGTTTGTACTGATATGTCATACCCTAAAATTTGTAAGGAAACCAAAACTATTTGGGTTCAGGAAGGAATGACTGATCCTGTTAATTCATGGGCCAAGTTCATTAAAAAAATGAAGTTGCCTACTTATATGGCATTTAAAACCTCCTTGAATGGTAGTTCTAATAAGGCAGATATTTATTGTGTAGCCAGCCAGGGTTACAAAGATTATTTTGCCAGTATGGGAACCGAAAAAGACAGAATTGCGGTTACTGGTATCCCTAACTACGATAATGCCAGAGAATTTTTAAATAACGATTTCCCTTATAAAGATTACGTATTGGTTTGTACCTCTGATATACGTGAACAAAAATTTAGTGAAGACAGAGTAGGATTTATACAAAAGTGTGTGGAGATTGCGAATGGTAAAAAACTATTTTTTAAGCTTCATCCTAATGAAATTTGGGATAGAGCCTATAATGAAATCATAGAAAATACCCCTGAGGGTACGATGGTATTTCAGGATGAAGATACCAACTACATGATTGCTAATTGCAGTGAGTTAATTACTCAATATTCTACTGTGGTTTACATTGGTATTGCGTTGGGAAAACCGGTACACTCATACTTTAATATCGAGGTACTTAAAAAACAATTACCTATTCAAAACGAAGGTACTTCAGCCTACAATATTGCCGCCATTGCCCGAGAGTATATTGATTTTAATGGGGATGGGGCCCAATTCCTGAAACAATTCGATCTGGAATCAATCCTCCAGCCGGTTTAATAACTTTTTAATGAAAATTCTTACTGTTATACAGGCCCGGAGAGGTTCTTCAAGGCTGCCTGATAAAGTATTGATGCCTGTTTTAGGCAAACCGGTATTGTTACATCAGATTGATCGTGTAAAGGCCTCAAAACTTCACGGTGATTTGATAGTGGCTACTACCAACGAACCTCAGGATGATGTCATTGTTGAATTATGTAATCAACATAATATTGATGTATTTAGAGGGCATAGTACTGACCTTTTAGATAGACATTATCAGGTAGCTGTAAAATATAAAGCAGATGCCGTTGTAAAAATACCCAGTGATTGTCCTTTGATTGATCCTAATATTATTGATGAAGCATTGCAGTATTATATTAGTCATTTAGATAAACTTGACTATGTTAGCAATCTACATCCTGCTTCATGGCCTGATGGTAATGATGTGGAGATAATGTCATTTGTGACCCTCGAAAAAGCTTGGAAAGAAGCTTCCCGTCCTTTAGA
>CAZUXM010000095.1:0-8604 GCA_964624635.1 uncultured Candidatus Competibacteraceae bacterium | reverse complement strand
GTAAGAGATCCTGCTGTAACTGTTTCGATAGAACTACGCTGTCTATATACGACCAACTCATCCACTTCCATTGTAGCATTTCCTGTTCTGAAAGAAACCCCATTACCCACTGTAAGTGGAGTAAGATCCTGCCAATATCCAACATTAATTCCATCCACATATGCATCCATTCTACCTGTAGTTTTATTATAAATCACTTTATAATCATACCAAACGTTAGGTGTAGTAGTTAAAGTTACTGTATGCATTAAATTAAACACATCTGCCGTTACTTCATAAAACTGCAATTGATTTTGATCAGGTCGGAACCAAACAAAATATGAATTACCTCTGTTAGGTAATGTAGGATCATCACACATAAAATGAAAACCTGAACGTCTGTTTGTACCTGCTCCACCGGTTCTTGCTCTCCAAGCATACAAATATTCATCAAATCCATTTTGATTAACATTGATATAAATATTGGTATTGGTTAACGCTTCATCAGTTTGTGATAATGTAGTCCCGGTTTGATTCCATGTTCCTGTAGATATGTTCCAATCAGAGATTAGTTCATCAAATTGATCAAAACAAAAACCGTGATTGATATTCGAATGCCAGAATCCTCCATTAAGGTCAGCTACATTCCAGAAACTATACTGCACATTTAAATTATCATCATCATCAAAGTTGACAGTTTCATCCTGGGTAATCCAATTGGATGGACTTTGAATTTCAGTTGATGGAGGTACATTATCCTGTGAGCATGTCCAGATGGCCATCCATCCGGGAGCTCTTGTACTTACATCTGATTTAAAACGAACTGTAATGTTTGGCCCTGTTGAAACGATAGTACCCGGAGATGTTGTACCCGTATAAGCACCAATCAATGTAGCGCTTGTATTGGGTCCATCATATAAAAACAATGTATCATATCCTGCTTCTGTTTCGAAAGAAAGAAAATTTAAGGAGAGTGATGTTGCACCTGCAGGACTGATTGTATAGGTGTATTCTTCGTTATCGTAATAATTCATTTCGGGTCCACCTCCATCGTAAATGGTATCAATACATGGTACCACTTCACAATCAGATAATTTATTTTCAATAGCTTCCCATAACTCTGTATATCCGTCATCGTAGCCTAAGGTCCAGATGGCAATTCCTTTGATATCACGTCGGTTAATCCAATCATATCTTTTTTCCATTTCGTATCCTTCGGTTAACCACGCTTGTCTCCAGGTACCTCCATTCATAAATATATATGCATTGGATACTGATCTTTTGTATCGGTGAATTGTATAACCCCGATGCATTATCTTTAATATATCTGAATGTACGACTATAGGTAAAATTACCTGTAGTAGATCCGGGAATTGCATTTGACGTAGTTTCCCACTCCTTGCCATAATAAGGCAGGCCCATTACAAGTTTATCTTTTGGAATGCCGGCGTCTAAATAATAAGTAATCGTTCTTGATAATGAACGATCATATCCGGTAGTAAAACCATACAACGGATCAGTTGGTCCGGCTTGTGAACTTCCGGAATAATAATAATCATATCCCATGATGGTAAAAAAGTCAACATAGTTGGATAAAACTGTTTCGTTGAATACGTTGCTCCAATCTACTGCATACAAACAAATAGAAACCATCATATTAGGATCGTTGGCATGTACTGCATTACACAAATTAATCATAAAATTGGTAAAGTTGGTCGCTTGCGAAGCGGGCAATCCTTCAAAATCTATATTGATACCATGTGCACCACGAGTATTTAATAAACTAATGAGGTTATTAATAAGGGTGGTGCTGTTGGACATGAGAACAAAGTAGCATGATCTGAAAATAAAGTAACACATAAATGTACTTTTAAACCTCTTGCCAATGCTGTATCCACTGAATTAGCGGTTGCCCAATTATGAGTAGAGGTAGCATTCCCGGTAGCAGGATCTACATCATAATTAAAATAACAAAAATCAGAAATCAGATCCCAATCATAATTGGCTTCGAATCCGTTTTGCCAATAAGGATGCCAGCCAAAAACCATTTTATTAAGATTACAAGCACTGCGTGAATTGGAATGATCCATTACAGCAGGAATATTAATGTTATAATATTCCTCACCTGTAATATTTAATGAATTGTAGTATTCTGATTGTTCCTGAATAAAAGATTTACGGGTTGAATCGAATTCAAATATATCATCAGCAACATTAACAGCGGATTTTTCTCCTGTAGGGAACCTGTTAGAAATATGTGTTAGGTTTTGTGCAAAGCCAAAAGAAACTATGGTAACGAATAAAATGATTAAATGACGGTACATGGGTTCAAAAAAATGTTTGTGAATATACAAAAATGCTGCCTGTACAAGAGCATTGTCGGTTGTCTTTCATTTACTAAATCGGTTAAATAGATATAAATGGGTAGGAAAATTAGTTTAAGAATTGGTAATTTTGAGTATGGATGATAGAATCGTACACCTACGAGTAATGGCTGTTGAATATATCGATTGGTTTCCGGGGTTTCTTAAATGCGACCTATTAGATCGTCATGGTAAGCTTCACAGTTTCGTAGAAAAAGTACCTGTAATGTGTGGTGTAGATAATCCCCATGGAAAAGAAGATTTATATCCGATAGAAATTACATTTAAGGTTACAATAGTGGATGAAATTATTAATGGTGATGAATTGGACTTCCTTATCACTACGGCCGAACCATTTGAAATAAAAAGTGAACAAGGGTTATACGAATTTGAAGTAAAAAAAGAGCAGCTGATATTTTAATTTACACTACCACTTTTATCACTACACAAATCACCACATTTATCAGCACCATTATTAATAATAGTTTGCCTTTGGGTGGAGGAAATTTTGCTTTGAGTTTATTGGAAACATTTTCGGTAATATAGGCATTGGTTTCCGGCGAGTTAATAGGCATATCTGGTCTGGTTTTTACCGCCTCTTCCACAGCTGAAGCAAAATCAATAGTTTCAAAAACTATTTTCAGGGGTCGTTTTAATAACCAGGGCAACCCGTTCAAAGTACGAATGAATCCGGGGAAATAGTTTCGTACTGTTTTTACAATTCCATTTTGTTTTACACTTTCCATCCATTTGGGGTCATTGGCCATTTTATCAGTAAATTTCGATACAATAAACCCAATCATTGAGTTTCCTTTTTCGTGTATCAATTTACTGATACCTGCTTTTATACCTTGCTTTTTACCTACAAAAAAATACAATACCGGAAACAAAATCAGAAACGATAATAACAATAATACCAACGGTAAATACACTTTGCACTTATCCCAAAAACTATATCGTTCAGTGCTATATTCTATCATATCACTGCTTGCCAGTTCACCAATTTCAGGTATCATGATGAGGGTTAAAATGATGTTGAGGATAATACCTACCCCTATAAAAAGTAGTATCTGTAAAATAATGGCTCCCCCAATTTTAGCAAAGGTTTTTAATGCTGATCCAATATGTTGGGCGGTGGTGGTCATATATTAATGTTCAAATTGCAGTTCGTATAGTTTTTTATAAGCACCGTTTTGTTGTAACAATTGCTGGTGACTACCTTCTTCAATAATCTTGCCCTTTTCCATTACTAAAATACGGTCAGCATTTTTAATAGTGGATAATCGATGGGCAATCATGATAGCTGTTCTCCCTTCCGTAATTTTCTCAGTAGCCTTTTGAATCAACATTTCACTTTCCGTATCTATAGAAGAAGTCGCTTCATCAAGAATGAGCACTTTAGGGTTGTAAACATATGCCCTTATAAAACTCAATAACTGACGTTGTCCAACTGATAATTGTGCCCCCCTCTCTCCTATCTGATAATCATAGCCTCCGGGGAGTTTCATGATAAAATCATGGGCCCCTACTGCTTTAGCAGCAGATATTACCTGTTCTTCAGAAATTTCTTTGTTATTAAGGGTAATATTATTAGTTACAGTATCTGCAAAAAGAAAAACATCTTGTAAAACCACACCAATACTTTTTTGAAGTTCAGACAACTGGTATTCTTTAATCTCCACTCCATCAAAAAATATTTCACCGGAATTTACTTCGTACATTCTGGAAACAAGATTTGTAATGGTAGTTTTTCCGGAACCCGTAGAACCTACAATGGCAATTTTTTCTCCTTTTTTAATGGTTAAATTAAAATCGGTAAGAACCGGTTCTCCTTCTACATAGCTGAAATTTACCTTGCGTAGCTCTATATTTCCATGAATATTCTCTGAGGTAGATTTCCCATCATCCTGTAACCTTTCATCACTATCAATGATTTTGAATATACGTTCACTACTCACAACTCCCATTTGAAGGGTATTAAATCTATCGGCCAATTGTCGCATCGGACGATACATCATATTGATGTATAAAATAAACTCAATGATTAATCCGGGGGTTGAATGTGATACTGCATGAACGATAATATCTCTGGCAGCCCAGAATACCATGAGTGAAACAGAGAGTGCCGATAAAATTTCAACAACCGGAAAAAAAACTGAGTAATACAAAACCGAACGTATATGGGCTTTTCTATGTTTGTCATTAATCTCTTTAAACCTATTCATTTCAATTTCCTCCCTATTGAATGCCTGGATCATATGCATCCCTGTAATATGCTCCTGTGTAAAAGCATTCATAGCAGCTACCTGATTCCTTACATCGTTAAAGGTTTTAGCAATCCCTTTTCTGAATAAATTAGTTGCTACCAATAAAATGGGTACAGGTAATAAACTTGCTAATGATAACTCCCAATCTCTATAAAACATCCAACCAAAAATGATGACCAATTTTAAAACATCTCCTATAATGCTTAATAACCCTTCAGAAAATACATCAGCAATGGTTTCTACATCATTAATCACCCTAGTAACCAATGTCCCAATAGGAGTATGGTCATAATATTTAAGTTTAAATTTACTTATATGTACAAATAATTGCTGTCGAATGTCTTTTACTACTTGATGTCCCATAAAACCCGACAAGAAGGTTTGATAATATTGGATGAGTGTTTCTAAACCTAAAGTACCCACCAATATCAAACTGAATATAGTTAACATATACATATCAGTAGTAACAATAAAGTGATCTACTGTATATGAGATAAGATAAGGTCTTACGGGTCCTAATAACGCTAATAAGACGGTAAGTAAAATAGTAACTCTGAACCTGAATTTATAGGGTCTGGTATAGGTAAGTACCCTTAAAATAAGTTTTAAATCAAACGATTTACCGGATGCAGATGACACATCACAAAGTTAATGTTTTGAGCTGCATTTGGTATGAATCAAGTATTATTTAACTATTGAAAAATTAGTCTTCAATAATTATTAACACCTATATAGCAAGCCTACCCTATTTTTTACATTTGTAGCATGAGTAAGTTCAGTCACCTACATGTACATACCCAATTCTCCCTGCTGGATGGAGCTGCAGAAATAGGCAAGCTTTATAAAAAAGCGATGAACGACAATATGCCGGCTCTTGCTATAACAGATCATGGTAACATGTTTGGAGTATTCCAATTTGTAGGAGAAGCTTTTAAGCATAAAAATGAAGATGGATCACTAAAAGTAAAACCTATAGTAGGTTGTGAATTTTATTTGGTGGAAGACCGTCATAAAAAAAAGTTTACTGACGGTACAAGAGATGTTAGGTATCACCAGTTGCTTCTAGCTAAAGATGAAGAAGGGTATAGAAATTTGTGTAAATTATGTTCATTAGGCTGGACAGAAGGAATGTACAGTAAGTACCCTCGTATTGATAAAGAGCTGATTCAAAAATATCATAAAGGACTCATCGCAACTACCTGCTGTCTGGGGGCCGAAGTTCCTAAAACAATTATGAAAAAAGGTGCTGAAGAAGGGGAAAAGGTTTTCAAATGGTGGCTCGATATTTTTGGTGAAGATTATTATATTGAACTACAACGTCACAGTATACTTGAGCAGGATAAAGTAAATGCCGTTCTCTTAGGATTTGCTCAAAAATATAATGTAAAAGTTATTTGTACCAATGATTCGCATTACGTAGATCAACAAGATGCCAATGCGCATGATATTTTACTTTGTATTAATACAGGAGCCCGACAAAGTGATCCTACATTTAAAGATGGAGATGAAACTTCGGATGTAAAAGGAAGAAGATTCGCCTTTTATAATGATCAGTTTTTCTTTAAAACCACTCAGCAAATGAGTGAACTTTTTAGCGACCTGCCAGAAGCCATTGACAATACCAATGAAATTGTAAGTAAAATAAAAACATTGAATTTAAAACGTGATATTTTACTTCCTAATTTCCCCATTCCTGATAATTTTAAAATACACCAAACCTCAGGCACCTTTAATAACAAAGAACTGACGGCGGATGTATTAAACCAATGGGAATATTTACGACACATTACTTACGAAGGAGCCCGTAAAAAATATAAAGAAATTAATGCCGAAGTTGAAGAACGATTAAATTTCGAATTGGAAGTTATCCGAAATATGGGATTTCCCGGTTACTTTCTCATTGTATCTGATTTTATACAAGCAGCTCGTGAAATGGGGGTTTTTGTTGGACCGGGAAGAGGTTCTGCTGCAGGAAGTGCAGTAGCATACTCTGTAGGTATTACGAATATTGACCCTATTAAATACGATTTGCTTTTCGAGAGATTTTTGAATCCTGAAAGGGTGAGCATGCCCGATATTGATACTGACTTTGATGATGAAGGAAGAGGTAAAGTAATCGATTATGTAGTGAACAAATACGGGAAAAATCAAGTGGCTCAAATTGTTACTTATGGCACAATGGCAGCACGTACTTCCATTCAGGATGTAGCTCGTGTATTGGATATGCCCATCAACCAAATGAATGAGTTGAAATCTAAATTACCGGATGCTAACTTATCATTAAACAAAATGCTGTATGCCGATTTGAATGGAGCCGGTGGATTAATAGAAAAAAATGGATTACGAAAAGAAGATGTAGAAAAACTGACTGCTCTTCGTGAAATGTTAGGCACATCTACTCCGGAAGCTAAAGTATTAAAAGAAGCATCTGTATTAGAGGGCTCTGTTCGAAATACAGGAGTACATGCTGCAGGTATCATCATTGCGCCGTCTGATCTAACCGAATTGATTCCAATGGCGTTGGCAAAAGATTCAGATCTTTTGTTAACCCAATACGAAGGAAGCATCATTGAAGAAGCAGGTGTTATTAAAATGGACTTCCTGGGTCTTAAAACACTAACTCAAATACGTGATGCCCTATTCCTCATCAAACAAAACCACGGAATTGAAATTGACATTGATAAAATTCCACTGGATGATGAAAAAACTTTTAGGCTCTATCAAAAAGGAGAAACCAATGGAACCTTCCAGTTTGAGAGTCCCGGAATGCAAAAACATTTGCAAAATTTAAAACCCGATAAGTTTGAAGACTTAATTGCAATGAATGCTTTATATCGCCCGGGTCCTATGGAATATATTCCGGCGTATGTACAGCGTAAACACGGTAAAGAAGTAATTACGTATGATCTGCCCGAAATGAAAGAACATTTGGCAGAAACTTATGGTATTACCGTTTATCAGGAGCAGGTGATGTTATTGTCACAGTCATTGGCAGGATTCAGCAAAGGAGATGCGGATGTACTTCGTAAGGCAATGGGTAAAAAACAGATTGAAGTACTGAATAAAATGAAATCGAAGTTTGTGGAAGGAGCTACTAAAAAAGGGCATCCTGAAGACAAACTGAATAAAATATGGACCGATTGGGAAGCTTTTGCGCAATATGCATTTAATAAATCACACTCCACTTGTTATGCATTTGTAGCCTATCAAACAGCCTATTTAAAAGCGCATTATCCTGCTGAATTTATGGCTTCGGTGTTAAATGATGCAGGTTCCAGCGAAAAGATTACATTTTTTATTGAAGAATGTAAAAGAATGGGGATTGAAGTATTAAAACCAAATGTTAATCAATCGGATATTCATTTTTCTGCTGATAATAAAGGAAGTTTGATTTTTGGGTTAAGCGCATTGGCTGGAGTGGGTGAAGCTGCAACGCAAGCCATCGTAGAAGAAAGAATAATGGAGAATATTCCAGCATTTTTGATTTCGTAAAAAGAGTAAGTGGCAGAAGTTTGAATAGGAAAACAATGGAGGTACTTGCTAAAGGAGGGGCTTTTGACTGTTTTCCACAAATACACAGAGCTCAATATTTTGGTAATGATCAGGGAAGTGAAGTAACTTTTATTGAAAAATTATTGAAATTCGGGCAAAGTGCCAATGCCGGAAAAGACAGTAGTATGGCATCATTGTTTGGTGATATGGAAGATGTTTCTATCAAAGAACCAATTCCTCCTATAGCTGAAAAGTGGTATAGAATGCAAGAGTTGGAATTGGAAAAAGAAGTAGCCGGTTTTTATTTATCAGGACATCCGCTTGACGATTTTAAATTTGATATAGAAAAGTTCACTTCTAAAAATTTAGCTGACCTCAATAATTTAAGTGAACTAAAGGGCCCCGCATTTACCTTTGCCTGTATCGTGAATAAAACGGATCATCGCATCTCCAATGAAGGTAAACCATGGGGTATGTTTATGTTGGAAGATTACAACACCCAA
>CAZUXM010000094.1:0-8717 GCA_964624635.1 uncultured Candidatus Competibacteraceae bacterium | reverse complement strand
CAAAACTTTTGGAGGTGTAGAAACGCTAAAAGAACAAATGCAGATTCTGGACAGTATATCATTGGAGGAACAAGCTCAAATGTTACTTGAAAGTGTTCGAAATATTAAAAAAGATAATACAGAAATGATTCGGATGATACGTTATTATAAAGATCAGAATCTGGATAGTTTGAATGCCATTTTTGAACAGGGCGATTACGATATGGCACAACATGAAACAAGTTTACTGGATAATCGAAATCGCAAATGGATTGCCCCAATGGAAGATTATATGAAAAAAGATCCCACATTTTTTGCCGTAGGAGCCGGACATTTAGGGGGAGTTAATGGAGTAATCAATTTACTTCGCCAAAAAGGATATACATTAAAAGCTGTGTTGAAATAAATGAGCAATCAACCTACAGTAGGTGTTATAGGTGCAGGTAGTTTCGGTACCGCAGTATCCAATTTATTGTCAGAAAATGCTCAAGTAATTTTGGTGACCAACGGTAAAGAAAGTGCTATAAACATTAACAAAAGCAGAATAAGTGCCGGGCAAAAATTACATAAGAACATTAAAGTTACTTCCAGTTTATCCGAAATGGCTTCTGCCTGCAGAGTTATATTTCCTATTATTCCAAGTCATGATTTTTATAGCTGTATGGTTGATTTAAAACCATATGTACTATCAAATCATATACTTATACATGGAACCAAAGGGTTGCATTTAAACACAGAAATATCTTCTTCTATTCGAAAAGAAGATATGCTAACCATGACACAGGTAATAGAGCAGGTTACGGGAATAAAAAACACAGGTTGTTTAGCCGGACCTAATCTTGCCCGTGAAATTGCAGAAGGAAAACCGGCAGCTACTGTTGTAGCCAGCAATTCACAAGAAGTATTGGATGTGGGTCAACAATTGTTACGCTCCTCAAATTTTCAGGTGCTATGGAGTGATGATGTATACGGAGTAGAACTTTGCGGGGTAATAAAAAACATCATGGCTATAGGCACACATATGGGAGCCGGATTAAAGGCTTTTTTGGGGGTAGCGGGTATTGGAGACCTTATGGCTACCTGTAACAGTCCCAAAAGTAGAAACTATACCGTTGGGTATCGTTTAGCAAAAGGTGAACTACCTCAACAAATATTTTCTTCCATGGATGAAACTGCCGAAGGGGTAAATACAACAAAACTCATCTATCACTTAAGTGAACATTATAATTGGAAAACACCCATCACCAAGTTAGTATACAAGGTACTATATGAAGATTTTCCGATACAAAATGCCATCTCATTGCTTATGAAATTGCCGGTTAGGGAAGATATTGATTTTATCGATTAATATATTCCAATCATTTTTTATATTTACTATCTACACAAATCAAATAATGAATAAACTACCATTACGAGTTGTACAACCCAAAAAATTCAGTATACTTAAATTAGACACTGAATACACCGATAAAAAACTCAATAAAGAAACCGCTACAGAAATATTAGAAGAAAAGACTAAGAAATTAGCTGACCTTCAGGAGGTATTATATGCTGATGGCAGATGGTCTGTTCTCATTATTTTACAGGGAATGGATGGAAGTGGAAAAGATTCCGCTACAAAAAGAATATTTTCAGGTGTAAACCCACAGGGATGTCATGTAATAAGTTTTAAAGCCCCTACGGATGAGGAGTTGCGTCATGATTATTTATGGAGATGTATTAAACACCTGCCTGAACAAGGCAAAATTGGCATATTCAACCGATCATACTACGAGGAAGTACTGGTAGTTAGGGCTTATAAAAATCTCCTTGATGCACAAAATCTTCCAAAAGAAAATGTTGGAAAAGATATATGGAAACACAGGTTCGAGGATATCAATAATTTTGAAAAATACCTTTCAAGAAACGGTACCAAAATCATCAAATTCTACCTGAATCTTTCAAAAAAAGAACAGGCGGAACGTTTATTAAAACGTGCTGTTACTCCTGATAAATTTTGGAAAGTAGGTGAACACGATGTACAGATTAACAGGGATTATAAAAAATTCACGAATGAAATTAATGATATGATTTCTCATACCTCTACCAAACATGCTCCATGGCATATTGTACCGGCTGATGATAAATGGTATGCTCACCTATTGATGATGAACGTAATTATGGACGAAATAAAATCATTGAATGTAAAGTTTCCTAAACCAACGGAGGAGCAACTCAAAGCAATTGTAGAAACGAAAAAGGTATTGGGTGGTAAATAATAAATATCCTATTTCAATTGAAATAAGTTATTTATACCTAACATTTTTTTACTGATAAAGCCTTCGGCATATTTGGCACCAATGTATTGACCATAATATGAAGCTCTGTTAACTATATTATCCAAAAATTCAGGTTGAGAGATGAGTGTTTGAGGCTCTTTTGATTTTGGATCATAGAACTGAGAACTATGCGCTTTGATAGCTTTTGTTTTGGTCTCAATTGCATCACTAATATCCACTAATATATCAGGTTTAATATCACGAAACTGAATATAATGTAACACTTGTTTGGGTCTCCATGCTTTTAATCCTTTCGTCACAATTTTCTCTAATCCCGCATAAAAACAGGCTTCTTCCACCAATTCAGATGCTCGACCATGATCCGGATGACGATCTTCTGGTGCATTACAAATAACTATATCCGGTTGATATTTACGAATTACTTTAATTACTTCTAATTGATGTTTTTGATCATTGGTAAAAAAACCATCTTTAAACTTTAAGTTCTCCCTTACTTTTGCTCCTAATATTTTGGCAGCTGCTTCAGCTTCCTTCAGCCTGATATTAACGGTACCCCTGGTTCCCAGTTCCCCTAAAGTAAGATCAATAATACCAAACGAATAACCCATTTTTTTATGAGATGCCAATGTACCTCCGGCCCCCAACTCAACATCATCAGGATGTGCACCAAAAGCTAATATGTCTAATTTATTTGCCATGTACCAAAGGTAACAAAATAGAAAAACTCTAAAAAAACAAATTCCAAATCACAATCCTTCTACATGCTCAGGAATTTGAGATTTGGAATTTGAGATTTGGAATTATTGATACCAATTATTTTTTTCCTTCTATCCAATCAGTAATTTGAGGATCCAAAGGTTCAACACCACTTTTAAAGTGTTTAATGTATTGACCATTTTCGTCAATCAGATATTTATTAAAGTTCCAACTTACTTCACTATCCTCTACCCCATTCAAACTTTTTTTAGTTAAGAATTGAAACACAGGAGAAGTATCCGGACCCTTTACATCTACTTTATCAAACAATGGGAATGTAACCCCATAGTTTTTTTGGCAAAACTCAAGAATCTCAGTGTTGTTTCCCGGCTCCTGGCCCATGAACTGATTACATGGGAAACCTAAAATCACAAAGTTTTTATCTTTATACTTATCGTACAACTCTTGTAATTGAGCATATTGAGGAGTATACCCACAATGTGATGCAACGTTTACTATCAATACTTTTTTGCCTTTTAACTGTGACATTTTATACTCTTTCCCCTCCATATCTTTAGCAGATATATCATGAAAAGTCTTTACATCATTAGTCATTAAATTATTTTGTATTCCAATATTATTCATGGGTTTACAAGCTAAGGCTGTAGTTAGTGCAGCAAATACTATTGTTTTTAACATTCTAAATAAATCTTTACTTACTTTGTAGCAAATATAGGGCAGTTATTCAAAAAGCCCTCATTAAAATTTCTTAATGAAACTTAGTTTTTACGGAGCAGCTCAGGAAGTAACCGGCAGTAAACACCTTATCACTACTGCCAAAGGCAAAAAAATTCTACTTGATTGTGGGATGTATCAAGGAAGAAGAAAGGATGCCGAAAAGAAAAATGCCCATTTTGGATTCGATCCGAAATCTATAGATTATCTGGTTGTATCCCATGCCCATATTGACCATACCGGACTTATTCCTAAACTTGTGAAGGAGGGGTTTAATGGTCCCATCTATTGCACTCCGGCTACCCTTGATTTGAATAAAATCATGTTACCAGACAGTGCTCATATACAAGAGTCAGATATCAAATACGAAAACAAAATAAGAGAACGTGACGGTAAAAAACTTTTAGAACCTCTCTATGATCAGGAAGATGCTGAAAACGCTATTGCATTAATGCAAGCTATTCCCTTTTATCAGGATTTTAAGATATGTGATGAAGTAAGTATAAATTTTACTGAAAACGGGCACTTATTAGGGAGTGCAGCAGTAAACCTAACCATAGATGATAACGGGAACGAAATAAAACTATGTTTTACGGGTGATATTGGAAGGCAAACAAAGAGTATGCTCAAGAAGCCTCAACCTTTCCCTCAGGCTGATTATATCATTAGCGAATCAACCTATGGTGATAGATTACATGATGACGAGGTATATAGTTTGGATGAAATCGTAAAGATTATTATCGAAACTTGTATAGATAAAAAGGGAAAAGTGATTATCCCAGCTTTTAGTATTGGTAGAACTCAGGAAATCGTATATGGATTGGATTACCTCAATAGCATTTTGGAATTACCTAATATCCCTGTTTACATTGATAGTCCATTATCCACCAAAGGAACCGGAATATTCAGAAACCATCTTGAATTATTTAATGAAGAATTTCAGGAATTTTTAAAACGTGATAAATCTCCTTTCGATTTTCCCAATTTACACTTGATTCAAACGGTGGATGAATCCAAAGCTCTCAATGCAAGTAAGGAACCGTGCATTATCATCAGTGCCTCCGGAATGTTGGAAGCAGGAAGAGTAAAACATCACGTATTTAATCATATCGAAGATCCTGATACCACTATCCTCATGGTGGGATATTGTGAGCCTTCTACCTTAGGTGGACGTATTGCAGCAGGTGCTAAAGAAGTAAAAATATTCGGCGAATTAAAACGGGTAAATGCTCGAGTTGAATATATACGTTCATTTAGCGGACATGGTGACTACAAAGAAATGATTACTTACTTGGAATGCCAGAATAAAAAGAAAATAAAAAACATTTTTCTTGTACATGGTGATCTGGATGCACAGGAAGCATTTAAAGGACATCTACAACAAGCAGGATTTGGTCATGTAGAAATTCCTGAAATCGGAAAAGTAATTGAACTCAGATAAATGACCTCCTTTAAAGCCATATCAGCACTTATTTCCAAAGAGTTTACGCTGGAATTTAGAAATAAGGTTTCTATTAGTTCAATGCTGTTATATGTGGTTTCTACCGTATTTATATGTTATCAGTCGTTTAAATCATTAGATAATATTCAGGTGTGGAATGCTTTGTTGTGGGTGATCATATTGTTTTCTGCAGTAAATGCAGTGAATAAAAGTTTTTATCATGAAACTAAGAGTCAGCAGATGTATTTTTACCTACTCACCTCACCACAAAACATTATCCTAGCTAAGGTGTTATATAACTTTATTCTCATTAATTCGCTTACGTTGGTAACCTATCTGGTGTATAGTTTAGTTTTAGGTTATCCTGGAGATGGCAGCCAATTTTCGGGACAATTATTAATAGTTCTGGTTTTAGGAGCTACAGGTGTTTCGGGTATACTAACACTGGTAAGCGCTATTGCCGCTAAAACAAATAATAATCTTGGACTAACCAGTATTCTAGCCTTCCCTGTTATGGTTCCTGTGATTATGACGGTAATCAAATCGGGCAAAAATGCTGTTGACATGATAGACCTGAATGTAAACACCAAATATCTCTTGGCATTAGGTGGTTTAGATGTGGTCATTATAGCCCTTGCATTTATATTATTTCCTTACCTTTGGCGTGAATAACAATAAGTTCAAAGTTTGATGCTGAAAGTTCAAAGTTGAATAACATTAAACTTGAAACATTAAACTTGAAACATCTCCAATGAAACACTGGTGGAAAGTATTAATTATTCTCTTAATGCCTGTACTACTTTATATGGCATGGATGAAACCTGTTTCAACTCAAACTATTTTACATGAAACCATTCGCAATCTCTATTTTCATGTGGTTATGTGGATGGCAATGTTTGTATTGTTTACTATTTCTTTAGTAAACTCAATAATGTATTTGAATAAAGGAAAAAGTAAACATGATATTAGGGCAAATATGTCGGTTCAGGTAGGTATGCTATATGGTACTATTGGAATATTAACCGGTATGGTTTGGGCAAATAATACCTGGGGAGCTCCTTGGGTCAACGATCCTCAACTAAACTCTGCGGCTATTACTATGGTGGCTTATTTGGCTTATCTAATCTTATACAATTCAATTGGAGAGGAAAAAAAACGTGGTCGCGTTGCTGCAGTATACAATATCTTTGCTTTTGTTCTGATGTTTATTCTATTAGGCATCTATCCAAGATTAAACGAATCATTACATCCGGGTAAAGGAGATAACCCTGGGTTCGGTAATTATAAAGACATTTCAGGTACCATGAGATATATTTTCTACGGTTCAGTGTTGATTTGGACATTGGTAGGTATCTGGATGTATACCGTTAAATGTCGTATGAAACGAATTGAAAATAGTATTAAAGAAAAAGAGTCATGAGAAAAGTGTTTTTTATAATTATTGCGTTATTGCCAATTACCCTATTTTCTCAGAAGGATAGTAATACAGTCTCAGAAATTCGAATTTACCTTCCGGGGGATACTGTAGTAAATATGAACTCCCTTAATAATGGTATTACTAAAATTCAGATATCTGAAGAAAGTAAAAAATCCATTGCTGCCAATGGCTTAAAATTGGATGAAAAGGGAGGCATTGTTACCTTAGAAAAAAGTGATTTATTAACTGCTAATTTTTCTTTTGACATTAAAACATTTGCAACCGATCAGGAATGGTATGAAAATACCATAAAAATAAAAGTAAAAAACAATGATATTCGGTTAATTTCAGTTACTTCTGATAAAATTGAAATGGCTACCGGTTTTCGTAAAGAAGGAAAAATCTATGTGGTAATTTCGGTATCTATGATTTTATTCTTTACTATTATATTCTACCTAATTTATTTAGAAAGAAAGACCCGTAAATTAGAGAAACAGGTAAACAGCAAATAAATTACCTGCCAAATTTATATCCAACACCAAAAGTTGCCCAGTTGGTAAAGTAGGTATTTAACTGATTATTATTTGGTGGATCAATAATAGGGCTATATCCTGCCATAATTGTCCACCTTTCTTTAATGGTAACTTCTATTTTTACGTAAGGCATTATTCTGGCTCTATAAGTCAGTTTATCATATTGAGTAACGCCACCACCTGCACTATCAATGGCAATTTCAGGAATCCCATTAAAAAAAACATCGTGTAAAACAGAACAACCTAAACCTAAACGTACCGGAAAAGGAACTATATGAAAATAAAACCCAAGCCCTGTAATGGGTGTAATACTTCTGCCAGCAATAAAGTTGTACCTCTCGTCAAGCAGGAAGGGTGTAATACCGGCATCTACTCTGGCAGAAACCACACTTCCAAACATAAATATTCTTTCGTATTTAGCGCCTACTACTTGGTTTGAACCTAAACCTTCAAGCCAGATAATATTTTTTTTATGCTCTACTTCGCCTTGTTTTTTGCTTTTTCTTACGCTGCTGCGTTTTTTATAAAAGCCCTGTGCACCCACCTCTTGCCCGGAAAAAATAAAAAGAAATAAAATAAGCAAAGGATATACTAAAATACTATTCAATACTCCTTTTTTATGAAGAGACCACTTATTCATCGGGGTTGTTTATTTTAATAAGACATAAAAATAGTATTTTTTCTTAACTTCAGAAACCTATGCTCAAGTGAAATTATGAATAAACTGGCATAATAGTTGAATTTAGTATAAGTATGATTCGAGTATTGTACATATTGTGTTTTTATGGCTTATGTTTTCAACTATCTGCCCAGTTAAATTGTAAAACTAAAACCATTGAGAATGGATCCAATGTAACTAGTTGTTATCATAAAAACGGAAAAATTTCAACGATAGAAGAATGGGACAAAGATCGTCATTGGGGTAGCATCAAAGGATTTTCTTCAGAAGGTATAGAGTTGTTTAATTACTCCCTAAGAAGCATAGCAGGGCACGCATCCATTTATTTAAAGTATTATTCTAACGGCCAAGTTTCAAAAGCAGAATACAGTTCAATGCCTGATGGTGGGATTCAATGGTATAGATATATACATGAGTTTGATGAAAGTGGTAAACAAACGGGGTATTTAGATTTAAGCATGCCTGAGGGCTATCCCACCTTGCATACTACTATTACTGATACCAACTTTAATAAACCATTCGTTGATATGCCTCAGGTAAAAAAAGAAATCATTAATACAAGTGGTTTTCTTTTAATCAATAAAACTTCAAAAAAAGTAAAAGTATTCCTCAAAAAACTATCAGGTTCATACCTTAATACTAGTGATAAAACAATAGAATTAAAACCTCAACAACAACTCATGGTTGATTCAATACTTATAGCAAATAAATTTTTAGATAAAACTGAGTTCTATGAGCCCGAAATTGTTGTTGGAAAAAATAAAAAAAACACACTAAAATTAATTGAGTCATCTCCTGTTACAGAAAAAGAAAGAAAAATCTATACCTGGTATATCATAAAAGACTAAGAAGGTTATTGATCTACTTTATAATCCATATAACTATTATAATCCCCTACATGTACTTGTATCATTACACCAAATTTCTTTTGGGTAAGGTCTTCCATCCTGCAAAAAAA
>CAZUXM010000093.1:6499-8777 GCA_964624635.1 uncultured Candidatus Competibacteraceae bacterium | reverse complement strand
AGAAACATACCTGTCTTTATCTATTTTAGGTACATCCGGAGCCATGTTTTTTACTTCAGGTCCACTTGGGATGGGTCCATAATATTTTTCTACCAATGCTAATGTTTTTGCTGGATCAATATCACCTGCCACTACCAAAGTTGCATTGTTTGGGCTATACCAACGAAGAAAAAATCTTTTTAGGTCATCTAAGGTAGCTGCATTTAAATCATCAATATAACCAATGGTTAACCAGGAATATGGATGACCAAAAGGATATAAAGCTTCTGCCGTTTTTTCACCTACCAATCCATATGGACGATTATCACAGTTTTGACCCCTTTCATTTTTTACGGTAGCTCTTTGAATTTCAAATTTTTGTTGAGTAGCAGAATCAAGAAACCACCCCATACGATCTGCTTCTAACCAAAGTGCAGTCTCTAACTGGTTACTTGGTAAAGTTTCAAAATAAGTAGTTCTATCAAGATTGGTGGTACCATTTAATCTACCTCCACTTTCGGTAACTATTTTAAAATGTTCTTCATCTCTAACATGTTCGGATCCCTGAAACATCATATGCTCAAAAAAGTGAGCAAAACCACTACGCCCTACCAACTCACGAGCAGAACCTACATGGTACATACATTCCACATGCACTATAGGATCCGAGTGGTCTTCATGCAGAATAACCGTAAGTCCGTTAGGTAGTTTGTACTTTTTGTAAGGAATAACCAGTTCTCCCTTTTTAGAAGGTAATACCTCTTCAACAAAAGTGGCTGTTTGGCTAAATGTAGTGATAGTTAAACCGGCTGCTAAAAAGGTCAGTAGTAGTTTTTTCATATGACAATGATGATTTGATATAAATGTAAGGTTTTTACTTTATTGGGAATCGTAAACAGGTGTAAAAAAGGTTTAACAAAGCTAAAAATACCCTATTCATATTACGCCGGGGCGACAGTACCGGCCCGGAATATATAAGGAATACCGGCAATTGATGCAAAAGCTATGCCGAAGAAATAGCCTTTTGTGTTTAGTACCGGTTGACCTTTATATGAGGACCGGTACCTAGCACCGGATAAACGTACTAATATAAAAACGTAGTAACCGAGGTCTTATAAAATATCTATTGATCAACTATTGAACTTTTACCAACTTAGTAATCATCCGCTTGGCTATGGGCAAGTAGGTATCATCTACAGGAATGGTATACTCTGACTCAAATGCAAACACTGCCGGGTTAGGGATATGAGGATATTGTTTAGTTATTTCTGATTTGATATATTGATTGGTAACCGATAAGGTTTTTACAAAAGCCGCAGCATAATGGGTATTAATTGCTCTGTATTTATCATCTACATTTTCGAAAAGACTTACCCGGTAACTATAGACCAATGTTTCGTTATAACCTGATGCGTTGAGAATAAAATATCCTTCATTGTTTTTTAAAGGGGCTATACCTACAGGTTCTACATGAATATTTTTTTCAATTTCTTCATAAATTCCCTTGCCCTGTTGAATGGTTCCCTTTAACAAAGGAATAGCCATTTCGATAATTCTACTTACTTCTTCGACCCAATTTTCTTCCGAAATTTCCTTGTTGAAGATTAACTTCATTTCCTGTGCATCAATGCCCTTGAGAGTTTTAGGGAATTTTTCAATCAATGCCAGTTGATTGTCTTTTAAAGTTAATAATTCACAATACTGATCAATCAGCTCAGATAAATGGGGGTATAATTTTAACTGATCGTATGAGTTTTTAATCTCTTGAATATAGGCCAAAAGTATATACTGCTTATATTCTGTATCGATGATAGGGGCTGTAATCCAATTCTTTTCAAGTTTTTTCATACTCTATACTCTTGTAAGGTTATACGCAATGCCCTGTTCAAAAGTTACTCAATACTGAGGTGAAAGCAGGCATGGGTCTTTGCAATTTTGTAATTAGTTTAAAAATAAACAAGATGAAGTACATAAAAGTTTTCCATATAGTTATACTCCTTATTACATTAAGCAGTTGTGTAACCAGCAAAAAATTTAAGGATCTTGAAAATTTATATAACGACTGTGCCAAAAACAGAGATAGCCTTACTATTGCCAATCAAAAACTAAACGCAGATCTGGCGGATGCAACCAGCAGAATTACTCTACTTGAAAAAGCACAAAAAGATTTGATAGCTGATACCACCAGTATAGGTAATGAGATTAGATATTTAAGATCAAAAAACAAAGAGTTAAGTGATTTAAATACTACCCTTGAAGATAATTACATGAAACTTTTAAAAGGTAGCGAAAAAGAAAT
>CAZUXM010000093.1:3289-6477 GCA_964624635.1 uncultured Candidatus Competibacteraceae bacterium | reverse complement strand
ACTGATTTAATTAATGAATTAAGAGAATCAAAAATTAAATTGCAGGAAAGAGAAGATGAATTAGCTCAAAAATCACAAAGACTAAAAGATTTGGAAGAAGCCCTTGCTCAAAAAGACCGTGATGTACAAAACTTAAAAAACAAACTATTGGATGCTTTAAAAGGTTTTAAAGATTCCGGACTTTCGGTAGAAATAAAAAATGGTAAAGTATATGTTAGTATGAGTGAAAAATTATTATTTGCCAGTGGAAGTACCGAAGTAGACCCTAAAGGTAAAGATGCCTTAAAAGAATTAGCCAGAGTTTTGGAAAAAGAAAAAGACATCAATATTATGGTAGAAGGTCATACGGATAATGTACCTTTAAAAGGAACAGGATGTAATAAAGATAATTGGGATCTATCAGTTGCAAGAGCCAATGCGGTTACCAAAATTATTTTAGGCAGTGCTTCTATTGAACCTTCCAGAATTACCTCCGCCGGAAGAGGGGAGTTTTTCCCATTGGTATCAAACGATAGTCCTGAAAACAGGGCTAAAAACAGGAGAACTGAAATCATCCTTACGCCTAACTTAAATGAGTTGTTTGATATAATGAAATAATACATTGCGTCATGCTGAAACAAGTTCAGCATGACGATAAAGACCAAATACTTTTACTTCAACTTAAAATTAAATGGAGCTCTGTATAAAACACGAACCGGTGAGCCATTATTAAATCCGGGTGCTAATTGGGGTAAATGCTGAATAGCTCTTACTACTTCATCACCACAACCGTTGCCAATATCCTGCATTACCTGGATATTAGAAACTGATCCGTCTTTCTCAACTACAAATTGTACAATCACCTGCCCTTCTACTTTTTTCTTACGGGCTTTTTCAGGATAAATAATAAAGTCGTTAAAAAAGGAAGCCAGATTTTTTTCGAAACATTCCTGCCTTAACTGTACATCTGCTTCCGCTTCACAGCTTTTCCAGGTAGGCTTAACCTCAACATCTACCAATATGGCATCATCAGTAGTTTGAGCAGTAAGAATTATACTACTCATAAACAAAACAAATATGAAGGAGAGCTTTTTCAATGAATTTTACTGCGTTTTAACTTACCACTAGCTGTATATTCAAATTTATCGAAAATATAGATAGCTTTTACCACCTCATGTTTTTTTAACAATCCGTTTACAGATGACAAAAATGGGTCCAAATGAGTTGGTGCAAGTTCTTTTAATACAATCAATACAGGAGATTCACCAAACTTTTCGTCAGGTTGGGAGGTTATATAAAAACTACCTTGAGGCAAAATCTGGGCTTCCACCAATACCTTTTCCATTTCTTCAGGATGGAGTTTTACTCCTCCTGAATTGATTATATGATCAATCCTCCCCTTCCAAATAAAAGAAGAAGAAGATATTAATTCAACAATATCGTTGGTTACCAACTTTTGTTCATTCATAAACGGCAAGGTAATTTCTAAACAATTATTTTCATTTACAGAAAATACCCCTTCCGCATAAACGGAATGATATAATTCTTCACCAATTTTCCTCATGGCTACATGGGTTAATGTTTCCGTCATACCATAGGTAGCGTATATAGTTGTGTAAAGTTTTTTTAATTCGTTTTCTAAACTAAAACTCACTTCTCCCCCACCAATAATTATTTGCTGTATTTTTTTGAGTCTATTTTTTGGACCCTCTTCCTGCAAAATAGTAGTTACTTGAGCCGGTGTAAAAGCAGCCATATCCATATGATGATCTTCTTTTAACGGTTGTAATGAAGGCTCCACCCAAATAAGTTTTGCTCCTGATACCAATGCCCTTATCAACATTAATCTACCGGCTACCATATCAGCAGGTAAGCATAAAAACAACGTGGAATTTGAATTTATTTTTAAAAACTTGCAAGTATTTTTTGCGCTATATAAAATTTGACTTTTAGTGAATTGTACATGCTTCGGTTTTCCCGTAGTACCTGAAGTATAAAAATGAACAGGGGCATGGGAAGGGTCCAACATCTGAATCATAAACTCCAATCCTTTTAATTTCCATTCCGGTGGATGAGAAATGATTTCTTCCATAATACGAGGGGCATCATATTGAACGCCATTGATATGGAAATATGGATTCATTTAAAATTTTAGTTTCCAGGGTTCTGAAGGGTCATACATTAAATTTTCTGTATCCATATACAAGGGGCAATCGAAATTATTGGTGAATAACTGTCCGGTTCCCAACCCTTGATGTATAGGATTTTGTTTGGTAAAAGTCCATTGTGCAATAGCATTTAAACCCACGTTTGATTCCAAAGAACTGGTGACCCACCAATGAATATCACGTTGTTCGGCTAATTCTATCCACTCTTCGCTTTGTTGAAATCCCCCCAGTAAAGATGGTTTCAAAACAATAAAAGATGGAGTAATATTATCTAATATTTCTTCTTTTTCCTCCTTAGTAATAGCACCAATACATTCTTCGTCCAATGCAATTGGGATAGGGCTTTGTTGACATAGCTCTGCCATTTCATCCCATTGAGCTGATTTGATTGGTTGCTCTATACTATGAATTTCATACGGTGCTAATTGCTCAAGAAACGATAAGGCATCATCAATATGAAAAGCGCCGTTGGCATCCAATCTAATTTCCAAATCTTGATATCCAAAAACATCTCGTATTTGTTCAATGATTCTCATTTCATCATCAAAATCAAGTGCGCCAATCTTTAATTTTATGCATTTGAATCCTGCATTGATTTTTTCGTTGATCTGATCAATCATATAATCCGGCTCACCCATCCAAATTAATCCGTTGGTTTTAATTAGTTCCTGACCTTGAGTGAACTTTGAAGGAAATAAAATTTTATCTCCGTTATTTTTTAAATCAAGTAGTGCTTGTTCCAAAGCAAATTGTACCGAAGGATATCTTTCTAACTCTCCTGAGATTAGTTTCTCGTATTGATTAATCTTTACACAAACATCAATCAAAGCATCTTCTACCATTTGAGGTGTATCAATACTTAATCCGGGCAATGGTGCCACTTCACCATATCCTGATAACTCAGGATACTCCTTTTCATACACTTTCAATAACCAGATATTTCTATCTGTCATTACATTACGTGATGTACGTGCAGGACGTTTAAATTTGAGTTGATAAGGAACAAACTCGGCTTTTAAATTTTTAAAATCAAGATTCCTG
>CAZUXM010000093.1:0-3279 GCA_964624635.1 uncultured Candidatus Competibacteraceae bacterium | reverse complement strand
GGTCAAAAACGTCTTCTGAATCAAAATCCGGCTGTATCATAATTATTTAGTAAATAATGAAACACTCAATAAGGTAGAATATAACAACGTAATCAACACTACTACTTTTAATTGTTGATCATATTTTTTTTCATCGGTAATTTTCCAAACAATTACCAGATGTATTAAAACCAATAATAAAGATGCTAAATGCCATGAAAAATAGATAGGAAGATACATGAACTGAAATAGAATGGCACAAGTAGTACCTCCTAACATTAAAAAACTATGATAAAATTTAGATGCTTTAAATCCTAATCGAACCGGAATGGTAATCTTTCCACAAGCCTGATCATTTACCACATCCCTCATATTATTCATATTAAGTACTCCGGCTGAAAAAAATCCAATAACTGCCGCAGGTAACATCACCTGCCATTCAATATTTTTATATTGCAAATAAAACGATCCGGCAACTGCAGTTATCCCAAAAAACAAAAACACCATGATATCACCCAACCCTTTATATCCATAGGCGTTTTTACCCACCGTGTAAAATATAGCCGCAATGATGCAAATAATACCGATACCAATAAAAAAGAAACCTGCCGTAGGATTGGCATCACTTAAACCATGATAAACTAACCATAATCCGCAAACAAATGCAAAAAATCCGGTAATCACCATGGCGGTTTTCATACTTGATGGAGAAATAGCTCCACTTTGCAATGCTCTTTCCGGGCCCACCCTTTCTTTATTGTCAGTACCTTTTAAAAAATCACCATAATCATTGGCAAAATTGGAAAGTATTTGTAATAACAATGCAGTGTATAATGATAGTTTAAGAATCAATCCATCCATGGTTCCATAATAAAATGCAACTGCGTTACCCACCACAATGCCTGAAACCGCAAGTGGTAAAGTTCTTAATCGCATTGCTTTTAACCAGGCTTTCATTTTTATGAAACTATAGATATTAGATTTTAGATAATAGACTTCAAACCTAAAATCTATTTATGGAAATTTAGGAAGTTTTGAAAAATCAGGTTTTCTTTTTTCTAAGAAAGCATTTCTACCTTCGGCGGCTTCTTCGGTCATATAAGCCAAACGGGTTGCTTCACCGGCAAACACTTGTTGACCTACCAATCCATCATCAATCAAATTAAAGGCAAACTTCAACATTTTAATAGCTGTTGGACTTTTGGTCATAATAGTTTGTGCCCAATCATAGGCGAATTGATCTAGTTCAGCATGTGATACCACTGCATTTACCATTCCCATTTCATAGGCTTCCTGCGCCGAATATTCCTTTTCTAAAAAGAAAACTTCTCTGGCTCGTTTTTGGCCTACCTGACGAGCTAAATATGCTGAACCAAAACCCGCATCAAAACTAGCTACGTTGGCATCTGTTTGTTTAAATATAGCATGCTCCTTACTGGCAATAGTTAAATCACAAACCACATGCAAACTATGTCCACCACCCACTGCCCAACCCGGCACAACTGCAATCACCACTTTATTCATAAAACGAATCTGACGCTGAACATCAAGTATATTAAAACGATTTACTCCATCATCTCCTTTATAACCGGTATTAGAACGTACCTGTTGATCACCTCCCGAACAAAATGCCCAACCACCGTCTTTAGGAGATGGACCTTCGCCTGTTAATAATACTACTCCTATTTCCTGACTTTCATGGCAAATAATTAATGCGTCCAATAACTCGGCAGTTGTTTTTGGACGAAAAGCATTTCTTACTTCAGGTCGGTTAAAAGCAATACGAGCTACACCATTACAGTATTTAAAAGTGATGTCTTCGTATTCTTTTAATGTTGTCCAGTTAATTGACATAAACTATGATTAAATTTTTTTATAAAACTCTTTAAATGTATTAGCACTTAGTTCAGCATCGGTAAATATTTCGAGTACCGATGTTTTTGTATTATTTCTAACAAAATCAAACCACACTGCATGTAAACTACTTTCATCTTCTGCTGAAAAATAATTCAGCCCAAAATGTTTACATAGATGTGAGCATTCATACTGATGTATAGTTTCAAAATATTTTTCTCTTTCGGGAAGGTCACGAGGGCCATCAATCACTCTAAATATATTGCCTCCTGAATTATTGATTACAATCACTTTGAGATTTCCTTTTTGATATTGGTTAAAAAAAGCATTTGAATCATATTGAAATGCTAATTCTCCTGTAATCAAAAAGTTATTTTTATCTGATGCAAAACTGTATCCCAATGCTGTACTTGATGAACCATCTATTCCGCTGGTGCCTCGATTGGATTGGAAAATGATATCTTCTCTATAAATATCATTAAACAATTGAGCATATCTAACCGGAGTGCTGTTACCTAAATGCACAACAGTGTCAGGAAGAAGTTTTTTAGATATAAAATCAAACACTTTCAAATCACAAAAACTCGCAGTATGTATAAATTCATTTCTGTATCTTCTTGCAGATTCCGCCGCTGATTTCCATTCAGCTGAAAATGAAGAACTGTTATTACCTCCGGCATAATCAGCGAGTGTTTCTAATCCATCAACCACTGATTGACTAACAACTGCTACATTATTTTTAAATGTATCTACTTCAAATCCATTTTCCTGAATTCTAACTACTTTAACACCTAATGAAGTAATATACTTTTTAAGTTGTTTTGATACAATGGCACCTCCTGCATACACAATTACATCGGGCTTCGTAATACCTTTATCAATCCCAATCGCTTCGGTTGCATTGGAAATAATATATTCCGAAGGTACATTGGCCAGATTTTCAGCCAACACTACTACATTAGGATTAATCATCAACTTCGCAATACTATCAACCACTTTCGGATGAATGTTTAACTGTCCTAAAACTACAAGTACATTGCAGGTCTTATCAAACAAATTTTCCCAATGTAAAAAATAACCCGGGCTGTCAAAAAGATCGATTTTTTTTCCTTTCACAGGAGAATAAGTATCATTATACAATGGCTCTGCAAAACCTATATTAATATGCACCGGCTTTTTTTGTGATTGGGCAACATGACATACCTCGTTGATAATTCTTTGTGTATACCAAAGATCATCATCTGTATACAATTCACCTTTTAACGAATAAGAAGCCGCTGAAAAATTACTGTAAATATTTTTCTGATTGATGGCTTGTCCGTCTTGTTGATATATCCATGCTTCTGGACGATCAGCTGTTAAAACGATTAATGGAACTTGTTGATGAAACGCTTCTGCAATAGCCGGAGATAAATTTAAACTGGCAGTACCTGATGTACAAATAAC
>CAZUXM010000092.1:4512-8840 GCA_964624635.1 uncultured Candidatus Competibacteraceae bacterium | reverse complement strand
AAGCTCCTTTGCCTAACTTAGGGGTATCGAATACAATAAGAGCCGCTGTAGCCAGCTGGGCAAAAACACTTTCCAATGAAGTCGGGAAGTATGGAATAACGGTCAATAATGTTTTACCCGGAGCAACAGCTACTCAACGATTGCAAAATATAATACATGCTAAGGCTAATAAAAATGCGCAAAAGGAAGATGAGGTGAAAGATGAAATGCTAAAGGAGATTCCTTTGGCTCGTTTTGCGGAAGCTACAGAAATTGCCAATGCCGTGGCGTTTTTAGCTTCACCGGCCGCCGCTTATATAACGGGGATTAATTTGCCCGTAGATGGAGGAAGATTATCCACACTTTAGATAATATGAAGAAGTACTTATTACTTCCGATTCTGAGTATTGTTTTTCTTATGTTGATTTTTTCCTGCGGAAAATCAGCAGCCAATATTTATTTGAACAAGGGCAAAACTTATTATAAAAAACACAAGTACCAAATGGCTATTAAGTTTTTCGAAAAAACTTTAGAGGTGGATAGCACATTAGTTGAAGCAAAATATTACCGTGCCATGTGTTATTATGGATTAGGACATCACCATAAAAGTTGTGAAGAAATGACATTGCTCCTTGAACAGGGCTATGCTCCTGCTGATACTACCTTAAAAAATATGGGTTGTTTTTATATGCCGAAGGATACGGTAGAAGTAAAAAAGGATAAATAATTCTTTTAAGGCATCATTCTTTTTTATTCCGCAGATACGGTGATTTTTTTACGTCGCTGTTTTTATAGCGTTGCTATTTTATTTCGCTGATGCACCGCTAGCAGTGCCTATCAGCGAAATAAAAATTCTAGCAAAAAGCTAAGAAGCGACAAAAAATCTGTGAAAATTTGCGATATCTGCGGGAAGTAAAAGATTGAGAAAATATTTGCCATTAACTTAGAACAGGCATGGGTAGCGGGCAGGAAGGGAGCCGCCCTGAAATTGCTAAATCGCCCTTTTTTCGGTATCTTTGGGCTTTAATTGTAAACGGTTATGCAGGTAGAAATGGAACAAAAGCTAAAAATAGACAGTGCAACTGCCATGGAATTGGAAAACCAATATGGGGCTCATAATTATGCTCCTATTAAAGTGGTAGTGGCAGAAGCTAAAGGCGCCAACGTTTGGGATCCGGAAGGAAATAAATATTACGATTTTTTAAGTGCATACAGTGCCGTTAATCAAGGGCATTGTCATCCAAGAATTGTAAATGCATTAATAGAGCAAGCAAAAAAAGTGACGTTAACTTCCCGTGCATTTTATAATAACCGTTTAGGAGAATACGAAAAATATATTACTGAATATTTTGGTTTTGATAAAGTACTCCCAATGAATACCGGAGTAGAAGGAGTAGAGACCGCAGTTAAATTGGCTCGTCGTTGGGGTTATGATGTTAAAGGAATTCCGGTCAATCAAGCCAAAGTAATTTTTGTAGAAGGTAATTTTCATGGTAGAACTTTATTAGCCGTTTCAGGTAGTACCGATCCAAGCAGCTATGAAGGTTTTGGTCCATATGTTCCGGGATTTATGAAAGTAGCTTACAATGATTTGAATGCATTAAAAGAAATGTTTGAAGCAGATCCATATATAGCAGGTTTTATTTTTGAACCTATACAAGGAGAAGCTGGAGTGGTAGTTCCGGATGAAGGATATTTAAAAGGTGTTAGAGATTTATGTACCAAGCATAATGTATTAATGATTGCTGATGAAGTGCAAACCGGATTATGCAGAACGGGTAGAATGTTAGCTTGTGATTGGGAAAATGTAAAACCGGATGTTCTCATTTTAGGTAAAGCATTAAGCGGTGGTACCGTTCCTGTAAGTGCTGTGTTGAGTAGTGATGAAATAATGCTGACCATTAAACCGGGAGAACATGGAAGTACTTATGGAGGAAATCCTTTAGCTTGTGCAGTTGCCATTGAGTCATTAAAAGTATTGAAAGAAGAAAAGTTGGCTGAAAATGCTGAACGTTTAGGAAACGTTTTGCAAACGGCTTTAAAAAATATTCAAACCCCATTGATAGAAAGTGTACGTGGCAAAGGATTGTTTATTGCTGTAGTAATTGATGAGCAGCATGGTGTTACTGCCTATGATGTTTGTTATGAGTTTAAAAAACGTGGGTTATTGGCTAAACCTACCCATGGTAATATTATACGCTTTGCTCCTCCATTAGTTATCAATGATGAACAAATACAAGATTGTATCAGAATTATTCAGGATACATTTAATTCTTTGAATAATAAATCTTGATAAAAAACAAAGTCATAAATTTTTTACAACAGCATCTTTGGTGGATGCTGTTGTTGTTTTTGGTTATACTACAGCTTCCTTTTTTAAATGCTGATCCTGATTTATATTTATCACATAGCCGTGATGCACATAGTGATGAGGGGTTAAATACTATTCAGTTGCGTAACTATATCAATCATAGATATTTGAGTGCCTGGGAGTGTGATAACCTGATGAAAAACCCACTGTTTAATCTTGTTTTATTTCTTCCTTTTAAAATTTTTGGAACTAAATTATTAGTAGGGAGGCTTACTATTTTGTTTTTTACTTTGGGGACTTTGTTTTTTATGGGGTTAAAGAAAAATTGGCGAATGTGGTTAGTTTGGACCATCCCTGTGGTGTTTTTACAGTTCCATGTTTTTCAATACATGCATTTTTCATTAGCAGAAATGATGTCTGTATCATGTATTTTGTTAGGGATGTTTGGATTGGTAAATATGTGGGATGAAAAAGATACTTCCCGAAAAATAAAATACCTTGTATTGGGCCTGATGTTCCTTATTTTCTCCTGGTACAGTAAGATTCAGTTCGTCTATATTGGAGTAGTAGCTTTTGTATTCCTACTCATTTATATTTTACATCAAATAATTCAAAACAAAAAAATCACAGGAAGTGTAGTTTGGGTAATCGTTTTTTCAGTCCTGGTTTCCGGGGTGATGATATGGATATATTATAAATTTTGGTATTTGGAATACAAGGAGCCGTTTGAATACATCATGAAAAACCAAACCGGTAACAGATTTCCACCTGCTAAATATTTCTGGGGGGTTATTGAGGAGAATTTAAACAGGTATTTTACAACACCTTTTGTACAACCTGTATGGATTGGTTTTTTAATTAGTTTACCATTGGGAATTTATGTCTGGATTAAATCAGATAATAAACTATTTAAAAGAATCCTGTTGTTTTCATTGGTGTGGTTTATCATTGAACTACATAAAATTGAAATTCAACATGTACCCAGCAGGTATTTATTAAGTGGTTATGTTGCCATGCTATGTTTTGTTTCTACCACGGTATATGGTTTTTGGGAAATCACCGCAAAAAAATCATTACGTATAATAACAATAACCACGGTGTTAATGCTCGTTGGAACACATCTTTATAATTATTCAGGAGCATTGATAAATAGAACCTATAGAGTTAAAAACATTAATGAATACATGCAGCAATATGATACACGAAATATGGTTGTTTTGGGGCCCTGGGCACCCACCGTTACGTGGAACACTAAAATGCGATCGTTACCCGTTTGGAAAGATTTTTTGAATGATAAAAATATTAGTACTACCTATGCACCTGATATAGTAGTAACCGAACCCGGGGAAGCTGATTCTGATGGAGCCTTTTGTGCTGATGGGTATGACATTGTAAATGAAGCTGACTCAGTAAAAAAAACCTGGATAGGGAAGTGGCCTGTTCATATTTATTGGATGAAGAAAACCACTCGACAATAGCTCATGATGAAAATGACAACTAACAAAAAATATTTAGCTAAAACCCTTATGGGTTTAGAACAAGTACTGGCAGATGAATTAATTTCAATTGGTGCCACCAATGTGGTTCCCGTAAAAAGAGGAGTAGCATTTGAAGGAGATCAGTATATTTTGTACAAAGCTAACTATTGTTGCAGAACGGTGATTAGAATTCTTACACCTATTTACGAATTCAAAGCACATAATGAACAAATGTTGTATGATGGAATGAAAGGTTTTGAATGGGATAAAATATTCAGCTATCAACAAACTTTTGCCATTAACTCTACTGTATATTCTGATTTTTTTAATCATTCATTATATGTTTCATTAAAATCCAAAGATGCCATTGCTGATCAGTTTAGAGATAAATACAGTCATCGCCCCAATGTAGATACAGAAAATCCGGATGTATTAATTAATTTACATGTCAATAGAGACCAGGTGACGGTTTCTTTAGATAGCTCTGGGCAATCGCTGCATTTACGCGGATATAAAAAAGAAGCGAATGAAGCACCGTTGAATGAAGTGCTAGCAGCGGG
>CAZUXM010000092.1:0-4502 GCA_964624635.1 uncultured Candidatus Competibacteraceae bacterium | reverse complement strand
GCAACCATTTATTGACGTCATGTGTGGATCAGGAACCTTGTTATGTGAAGCAGCATTGATGGCAGAAAATGTGGCTCCGGGAACATTCAGAGAAAAATTTGGATTCATGAGTTGGAGTGATTATGATGACAGTTTGTTGGAAAAAATTAGAGGTGAAGCCAAAGAAGCGGAGCTTGCTAAAATTCCGGGATTTATAGGAGGATGTGATCATTCTCCCGGCGCAGTAAAAATTGCTTTGCAAAATTTAAAAGAAGCAGGATTAAAAACTATTGACATTGAAATTTCTGATTATAAAAAATATCATCATGATTTTGAAGAAGGGGTGCTCATAATGAATCCACCTTACGGCGAAAGATTAGCGGTGATGGATATACAACAATTGTATAAAGAAATTGGGGATACTTGGAAAAAACAGTACCGTGGTTTTAAATGTTGGATGATAACGAGTTCCAAAGAGGGAATTAAATCAATAGGATTAAAACCTTTTAAAAAATTCGACATGATGAATGGTGCCCTAGAATGTAAATTCCTAGGTTTTGATATCTATGCAGGAAGTAAGAAGGCTAAGTATAATGAAAATAGTTCAAATAGTTAGTATAGGATCTCATGCTCAAAATTCTACGAATAAATAGAACCCAGAACCCAGAACCCAGAGGCAAGATTTTTTTGTTGCTTGCTCTCTTTTGGTTCTTAACTCTTGGTTCTGGTTTCTCTTTATTGAATGCACAAACCATTGTTTTAGAATTAGAAGATACCACTAAAAAGCAACCGTATGTTTTTACCATGCCACCTAAATTTTCATTTGGTTTAAGAGCTGGTTTAAATGTGGCACAAATATTTGGTACAGGGTCACAAGCATTTAATCATTTCGGATTCTCAGGAGGGGCGAAGTTCGGATATCGTTGGCATAAAAACTGGTCGTTTGATCCTGAAGTGTTGTATAATATGAAAGGGGCGGCACGTTACCCTAATGTTGACAAAGGAGATTATTATTCATTTTCGGTGGATTTGGATTACATAGAAGTTCCGCTGATGTTTAATTTTTACTTTGGTAAAAAAAGAAATTTCTCTCTGGAATTCGGTCCTTCTATTGGTTTTTTAGTTCGACAAAAAGCGTATGAAAATCAACAAGAGATTAATACCACTAATACAGGATTTAATGTGTATGATATAAGTTTAGCTGTTGGGTTGAATTATTATTTACCTAAAGGGTTTGGGTTAGATCTTCGATTTATGAATTCGATTGTGCCTGTACAACCTACTTATGGAACCTTACCCTGGGGAGTATCGTCAATTAATATTGGTCAATTAAACTCATTAATTAACTTTTCGTTGTTTTATAAATTTGATTTAAGATCGAAAGAGCAAAAGTTGAAAGACGGGGATGGACCTAAAGAAAAGAAAGTAAAAGAAAAGAAGGAGAAAAAGCAGAAGGGAGATATTATTGATGAAGAATAGTGGTACTATTTCTTTGGGATAACAACTAACTTTTGATTCGTTTCAAAATCATACAAAGTTGTTTTTCTTAAGTTATAATAAGCTATCCAATAACTTCGTAAAGTTCCAATATAATTTGTTAGCGCATTATCCTTTTCTGACTGGGCTATTGTAAGATTGGTAATGTCAATTTTACCAATAAGAAACCTATTTTTAGTTACATCATACCTCTTAGCTGCAATCTCATATCCCATTTTTGCATTACTCACTGATTCTTCGAAAGTTTGGTATTGTAATACTGCTTCTTGGATATTGATATTTAGATTTTTATTAAGGTATTCCGATCTGGCTACAGATGCATCATAATAAGCTTTGTTTAGTTTATAGTTGGATTGAGCATTGCCGAAATTATAGAGTGGGATATTAAAACTGATAGTAGCTGTTTGTGAATTAAGGGGGTTGGTATAAGCTCCACCTATGGTGGTTGCTGTTTGGTTTAATCCAAAAGTAGCATTGATGTTTCCGTCGGGAAATCTTGCTCTGCTGCTTTGTTTCATATTGATAAGATTCTGTTGTAAATCAATTTTATTCTGAATGACAAAACTTGAGTTTTCTTTCGCTTCAATAATTGCTTTATCAATATCAATGGTTAATTTTTTAATACTGGGTAATGTATCTAATTCTATTTTTTCGTTTTCATTTAAACCAACTAATAATTTTAATCTTTGTTCGGCAATTTCTCTTTGTACAAGTAATCGGGCTGCTGATTGTTGAGCATTTACTTTATTAAGCTCTACTTGTAATAGTTCATTTTCGGCAATTTTACCCACATTGTATCTTCCTTCCGATATTTTATAGATACTGTCGTTAATACTTACGTTAGTCTCGGCATTGTTGTATTGAATATTGGCGATATAATAATCAAAATAAGCATTTGTTATATCAATCGATAGTTGTTCTATAGATTCAGCATAATCACTATGACTTTTGGCGTAATTGAGCTTGGCGTTTTTCCAATTCCATTTGTTTGGGTTAAAGCTTCCAAGTGGAATTGATAAGCCCATAAAGAATGGTGATGCATTCCAGTATACTGAAGAATCATTGAATAGGTCTATTCTGCCTAAATTACTTCCTATCCAAAAATTTCCTCCAAGCACCGGTATAGGTTGATTGGCTACAAAGTTTACATTAGAAACTGCTTGTGAAGTTGGTACAAATAAAATACTACCATTAGGTTGTGTGATGGAATTAATCTGTCTGTTTAAACCGGGGAGATTTCCATTAAGCGAAAAATTAGTATACAGATTTGCCCTGGCTGATTTGAACGTATACTTCTGAGCTTCATAAATAAATCCATTTTCGGTGGATCGTAAACTTCGTTCTTTACCTATTTCAATTGCCTGCATTAAACTTAATTTGCCGGACAACTGTGAATGAACTACAGTTGATAGATTAAATAAAATGTATAGGAAAAATATTTTTTTAATCATGACGTAAACTTTCTACTGGGTTTTGCATAGCTGCTTTTCTGGCCGGCCATATGCCAAAAAGTAATCCAACCATTACGGAAATACTAAATGAAATAATGATAGAAGTAAATGTGATAAAAATAGTAAGATCAAATGCTTTACTAATTAATAAGCTTAAACTAATACCCAGTATAACACCGATGGTTCCCCCGCCAATACTCATGATAACTGCTTCACTCATAAACTGCCATACTACATCCGTTCTGGTAGCACCTATTGATTGACGCAATCCAATTTCTCTAATCCTTTCAAGTACCGAAGCCAACATGATGTTCATAATACCTATTCCACCAACAAGTAATGATATGCCTGCAATGACTCCTAATACCAGATTAAATATTTTTTTTGTTTTTTGTTCTTGTTTCAATATCAATTCAGGTAAAATAATTTCATAATCTACAATACCATTATGTCTTCTTTTTAAAATTTTGTCAATGGTTTCTGCAGCAGGTTCCATCATGGCAGTTTCATCAATGTGCACTACTAAACGGTCCAACTGGTGATAGTTTTTCTTTTTTTCATTTTCGCGGGTTTCAGCATCCATGTTAATGGCTTTCTGAATAGCACCTAATGTAACTAAGCTTCTGTTATAATACCTGAGTAAAAAAGTTTCTATAGGTACATATACCTCTTTCCCGGGATCACGTATGGAGAGTTTAGCCCTGCTTTTTTCTGAAATGGTTTTAGGTGCCAGAACCCCCACAATAGTTAACCAATTAGGACCGCATTTAATCTGTTCTCCAATACAATTTCTTCCCGGAAATAATTTATCTTTTACTTCTTTTCCAATAATACAAACAGGTTCAGAAAAATTGGATTGTTGTAAGGTAAATGGTTTGCCAATGTCAAAACCTAAATCAGTAAGCTCAAAGTAAAAATTGGTTACCCCTACAATTTTGCCCGACATTTTTCTTCCGTCTTTTAAAAAACTTGATTCAAATTCTGCTTCAGGACTAATATTTTTTACCGCCGGAATGGTTTGTTGAATATTGTAAGCATCTTTTAAAGTAAGTCCGTCAGATGTTTGTTTCTTTTCGTTTTCATCGTCTTTTCTGGCAGCCGGGTCTTGCTCAATTTCTTTTCTTTTAATGATAATGTTATTTGACCCAACTTCTTTGAGTTGTTTGATGATTTCTATTTCGGTTCCTTTACCAATAGCCATCATAGATATTACGGCAGCTACCCCAAATATAATTCCCAAAGAAGTAAGTAATGCTCTCATTCTGTTGGTCTGCAATGCTTCCCAACCCATTCGAAAACTCATGAGCATTTTTCTATTCAACATGGTTTATTTTTTTGCAGGAGTTGAATTAATAGCAGGCAAACGTTTCATTTCCATCTTAGTAGTATCCTTAGGGGTAGTTAAAAGCAAATTCATGTTTTCTGAGCCTCCTTCTGTAAGGATAATATCCGTTTCATTTAACATCCCCGTTCTTACTTCTTGCTTGTATATTTTTCCATTCTCTTTTACATATACAAAATATGTATTGCCATCTCTTTGAACTGATTCAATGGGTGTATATAATACATCTTTAA
>CAZUXM010000091.1:0-9202 GCA_964624635.1 uncultured Candidatus Competibacteraceae bacterium | reverse complement strand
GGGCCTTTTCTTAGATTGATATTCTTAGCAACAATTGCATATTGCTTGGTTGGTAGATCATCTATGCTTTGAGAGAAAGCATTTGCATTTAAAATGATTGCAAATAAGAACAGAAAAATGAAACGAAATTTTATCATAACAATGGTTTTTGTATTACCCTGTCCCATGATAATGATTAGTATATAAAAAATGAGCGTGGGACATATAACCAATCCCGATAGAGGCACTGGTATGCCCTGTACAGAATATAGCTAAAGCCCACGCTTATCGGCGGCCATTTAACTAAACTCTTCTGTACATTTTAAAAATTACCAGTTTTCTATCGGCAGAGAGCTAAACGCTAATATGTTTTGTTATCTATTATCTATATGTTTCTTTTAAATGTTAATACCAAATATACGGCTTTTTCAATTAAGCCGCTTTCTTAATACTGTACTGGGCTCCCTTCCATAGAAGTAGATCAAATACATTATCATTATCTCTATGATTATACCTAAAGCAGAACTCATTTACATAATCCTGCAAGTACTTTTTAGAAATGCTATGGTAAACTCCATATACACCTCTCTTTAATATCAGCCAGAAGTTTTCAATTGTATTAGTATGGATATCTCCATCTACAAACTTCTCACTGTGATTAATTACTTTGTGCGTATAATCTGTTTTTCTCAACATCTTATATGATGTAAAAGCATCACTCATAATTGTACTCTTTTTATTCTGTACACATAAGTCAATAACACCTAAAAGCTGTTTTCCCGTTAAGTTTTTACCTTCTCCATTCCTTAATACAACTTTGGCAAATACTTTCTTATTAGTTCTATCCAATACACCAACAACAGGTGTTTTATCAGTACCACGACCTCTTTTATTTTTAGAATTCTTTACAGGTTTACCACCTACATAAGTTTCATCCACTTCATTAATATCATTAAAGAACTTAGCTACTTCAGGATCTCCCATAGCTGTTCTAATCTTATTTAATATTCTCCATGAAGTTTGATAGCTACCTCCAATTTCCCTTTGTAATTGTAAAGCACTAACACCTTTTTTACCATTCAGTATAAAATTGATAGCAATAAACCACTTCTGTAATCCAATTCTTGTATCATGGAATATTGTATCCACTGTTACAGAGAATCCTCGATTACATCCTAAGCAAGTGTAATACCTTGATTTACCTTTACTACTTTTATTTGATTTGCAATACGGGCAAATAGGTGTGCCATTCCACCTTACTTTTTCCAGATACTTCAGACATTTATCATCGTCTGAAAATTCACTCATTAATTGTAATACGTTCATTAAAATTGTGTTTATAAAAGCTTACCTTAAATTAAGAAGATAATTAAGTAAAGTCTACTTAAAATACCTTAATATCAGTAAGTTACACAATATTTTGCTTACTAAGTACTAAAAAAATCGGATAATTAAAAAAAGCTTCACAGAATGAAAAAGTGAAGCTTTTATTGTATGTTCAGAATGAAGAAGTTATAGACAGATTTATTTTCAAAGTTGGTACCTTAAATATTTCTGCCGATTTTGTTAATTAATAGATACTTACGTTTATTTTTTATATCGTCAAACTGAAAAACTACAGGTCCAGAATTAAATAACCTGTCATTGTAAATAATTTTGATATCTGAAAGACCAGAAGGCTCTTCAAATACAACCTGCATATTATTTTTGTTTGTTAATGCATAATTTCTTTCATAATTAGCAAATACACATGGCATCGTATTTTCTTTTTGATGCATAGTGAAATCAAATTGAACGTCGTTCATCATGTACATCAGATCATTTGTATATGATGACAGATTGCTGGTTTCATTTAAAACTACTTCATTGTTCTTATTACTGCCTGATTTAATGATAAAAACAAAATGCATAAAACCTTGTTTTGCTTTCAACTCATTGTTAAAAGCATCTTTATCAATAGTTTTTTGCAGGTTCATTTGTTTAAGAACCAAATACTCATTAGGTGTATATATCAACGTAAATTCTTTATCTGCATATTTCCTGGTAATCTTGTAAGGGTAATTATCTGACTCTACATATTTAATATAGTCTTCGGGAGATAATACATTCCCACATGCCATCAGCAATACCATTAATGATAAAAAAAACAGCTTTTTCATTATTCTACAGTTTTATTTATATATGCTATTACATCTTCTGTAATATTTAATGCTTCTTTACCATGCATAATATTTCCATCACCATTTGCACCGAGAATTACATCATAATTTTCCTTATCCCCATATTCTTTTACAAGCGAATTAAGCTGGGTTGAAATTTGCTCTAAATACTTGTTCTGAACTATAAGGTTATCGTTATTAATCTGTTCCTGTAATAAAACATATTGTTCCTTCAGTTTTAAATATTCCTCTGTTTGATTTTTATTTCCATTATTGATACTTATTTCCATCTGTTCAATTCTTAATTTCAAAGTATCTATTTGCCCTTGCTTAGCAGTTTGCATCCTGGTAAAATCTTCATTGAGTTTTTTAGTTAATGAAAACTCATCGTAGACTTTAGATATTTCAACATATCCGATCTTATAGTTGGAGCTTTCGGATTGTTTAATACAAAGCCAGGAAATGATTCCTAACTGAATAAATAAAATAACCCAGATTACATAACCGGGTTTCTGTTTTTTAGTTACATCTGATTTCGCCATTGCTTTCTTCGTTATAAAATCTTAAATAATATTTAGTACTCTTAGGTCCTGAAACTCTTAACATATAGTATTTATTTTCTTCTAGGTTTAGCCCACAGGAACTTAAATCAAAATGATAATAATTCTCACCAAACACTATAATATAAGGTCCTATAGCAATATTATCCCCTGTTTTTTTTATCACCTGATTTGTTTCTTCATCGATGATTTCAAATTGTATAGAATCACCAACTTGAACTGAATAATCATTATAATGATAAATAAATGGTAAGAGGTTTGTTTTAGCCGTATAATAATTTTGATTTTCTTCTGTTGAAAGCTTTGCATATGAAATAGTGCTGTCTACTATGTTACTATCGGGTAACGTGTATATAAATTCACAAATATTACTACTCACCACCGGAACACCATTAATGGTGGCCGTTACCTGCCAGGCATAAGGTTGATCTGGCACGATCGGATTTGCAGCTGGTGGATAGTTTAACATCGTTACCGGAATATTACATTCTTCATAAAACGATGGATTAGACATGATTGCCTGATAAGCTGTTTGACCTGTATAGATCTCAACTATTCTTAAACAATATTCAATAGAAGTAGAACTTGTAAGGAAGGCCGGTGTCCAGGTAAAAGTTGGATACAAAGTGGTGATGGTTTCACCACAAGGGTAAATCAACACCGGAGGATATAATGCTTCAATAACAAATTCTGAAACCATCCAATGGTCTGCCATAAAGTGTAATAACAACATGGTATGACCCCGGAGGAAAATAGCCTCCCGAATACACTACATCATTATAGAAATTATCATACAAAACAGAAGTAATGGGAGCTAATAAACTTAAATCAGAATGATTAATATAAACAGGTAATATTGGCATTGAAAAAACTGAAGAATTTGATTTGATGATTAAATCGTTTTCTGCATCAAAAACACGCATTCCAACATAAAACTCAACTAATCCGGGATCTGCCTGACCTGCAATGGTAAAATGCCAAAGATGTTCTAAAGCAACATTGTTTCCAACGGGAGCATAGGCTGTAAGTGTATATTGTCCATATGATTTGTTGCTTTGTATAAAAGCAAACAATAATAGGATACCAAAAAATATTTTTTTTACCATTTATATTGAATTGAGGTTCTACAATAAAACTGAGTATAGTCTTGAAATCCGGGCATAAATACATAGGTGTTAAACCTGTTGGTTTCAACACGAATATTAAACGTGAGATTTTTAATAAATGAAATTCCGGTTTGGTAAAAACCACCGCCTTTAAATGAATTTTCATTTATGTATAAATTCCCCCCTACTGAATTGGTCCACTTTTTAAATAGTGTAAATGAGGTAGAAAGTGAAGCAATAAATGTATTGTTATTTACAGCCGGAGTTATATTTCTTATATATGACAGTGTATTATTAATGGATAGAGGCTTGAATGAAAAAATATTAGTGAGATTAACATTATGTAGATTGAAGTTATTAGTTGTACCACTATCACCTGATGATGATTGATATATATAATTGAGAATACTGGTTATTTCCATATTTCTGAGATGAAATAAGTGGTAACAATTAGCATTCAACACGTTCATGTTAATAGTAGTAGAATCATTTTGAACCGATACGGGTAAATATGATATTGACATCACCGGTATTTTCGGAATATTTACTTTTATATCAAACCCATAATTCATAAATTGGGTTGTAGAAGATTTAACTGAATCCAGGTTATCGTTATTATACCTAAAAAAGGCTGTTGCAGATATTCTGTTTTTCCAAAATTTCTGTGACATCTTAAACTCAGCCATCATTCTATCCTTCACTAAAAATGGTAGTCCAAATGATTGAAACCTAGGGCCAACTCTTGAAAAAGATGCACTTATATTCGAACCTGCGAAAGGGCTCCCTTCTACTTTAAACTGTAAAGCGTAGTCTACTTGTCTATTTAAATCAGTACCCTGTTGAGTGATGATATTTGTGAACCATGGATCGCTTGAATTGCTGCCATTGGTTATGTTAATAACGGGAATAAAGTTATACAGTGCTGAATTAAAAGTGAGATCTCTTATCGTCTGTGAACCAGCAATTTCTCCAACAATGTTTAGCTTCTTTTTAAAAAGACTTAGTTTAAAATCCAACGCAACTACCTTATTATCTTGTGGCAACTTATTATACAGGTATAAAGAATCTCTTGGATTTACTGAATTAGAGTCATCAGTTGCACTCAACATGGTAAAATGTATATGTGAATCTTCAGTTCTACCATACCCTACTTTAAAACTCCATAGATTCCTTTTATAATTAGCATGAAGTAAATTATTGGTAATAACCGGCTTAAAGACTTCTCCATAATGAAATGAAAAATAGAATTTATATGGTTCCAGTTCTATCCCAAAACCGTTTACATTAACACCATTTAATGTAAGATTAGAATACATTGGAGATGCCATACCGATGTTAACACTCTTTATCCAAAAAAGGTATTTTTCAAACTTCTTGATTAACTTATTGTTTTTAAGTGCTGAATAAAGTGTTGATGGATCAGAGAATTTTTTAGCATCGAATTTTTCAGTTAGGTTACTGAAGTTTCCAAGACTGTCAATACATCCGATTTTTTTGCCATATCCAATGATTTCGTCCTTTTTTTGTTGTAGTCCATCATAATATTTTTTCTTCTCTTCAAGCCATTCCATTCCTTTTATCTTTTCATACATCGCTGTCAATTTTTCATATTTTGCCATGACTGAATCTTTCGTTTTTGATATAGAATCAGTATAACTGGTTTTAAGAGAATCATATTTACCTAAACTATCGTTAGGTATTCTACTCATTGAATCTTTGAGTGCATTGAGATAAGTGGACCATGAAGAATCAGAAAAATTGAATTTATCTTTATATGAATTAAACTGCCCTTTAAGAGAATCCAGTTCCTTGATCTGGGTCATTTCTTTGATTACCCCCGGATTATTAAGAGTATTATCAATGTTTGACAATTGGTTCTTATAAGTATCAAAATTACTCAGATTCATTTTGTCAAGATTTGCTTTCTTATTGATCATATCCATTAGCCTTTTGGTAAGCATTGATCTAAAAGCATTGGCATCAAAGTTCAGCTTAAAATAATTCATGGATTGCATCCCTGAGTTTTGCTGAGTAGTTAAAAATATTTTTGCCCCAACCGGAACATCGAATAAAGAAATCTGTGGAGACAACGTCATTTGAAGATATGAAGCCGGCATCAAACTTGTGGGTGGTTGACCAAAAGAATAGTATCCTAAAACTTCAGCTGTTCCTGAAGTATTAAAATTAAGGTTAGTATTTTTTTTATTCTGAGTCTGGTTACTCTCATTGGAGGCATTCAATTTTTCTATCTTAAAAGCAACCATTATAAAAGTTAATTGGTTATTATCTGATGAACTCTTAAGAATTACTTTTGCTGTGTAATTTCCAGGACTAAAAACACCACTATTTCTTAAACTGTTAGTAAAATCGAGGTTAGCAAAGCTCTTTGAATGAATAGATATATTATTAGGCTCTAGTGTTGAGCTCCCTGTGGGTAATAAAAAATTATCTGTTTTTAATATTCCAGTATGTCCATAGTTTTGTTCATTTAATTCAACCTCCAAATATGAATATCCCGATATACCCAGATTATTATCAATATTCAGATTAAACAAATCCATCAGCTTATAAATATTTTGAGGGGTATTATGGTTCATTATTATTTGACCATTAACTACACTAATAAAAAATATCATTATAAAACATGCATAAATTCTATAAAAATGTTTTTTTCTCATCAGGGTAGAACGGCTTGGTATATCTATCTTTTACAGTATAAATATCAAACCATTACACTTCATCTACAATCCGTAAATTCACTCAAATAACACCTAGCAAAAAGTGGGTAAAAACACCTAGGTATTTTTGTAAGTAATACGATCTATACGTATGGCAGTTTTTATGTCAAAAAAAAGAGCCCGCTTAAAAGCGGGCTCTTTTTGAAAAAAGGGATTGATTTTTTATATAATATTCAACTTAATGGCAATAGATACCATTTCTATTGACTTACGGACTCCCAGTTTTTTCATAATATTTTGTTTGTGTGAATCAATAGTTCTGGGTGATAAATTTAATAACTGTGCTATTTGTTTATCCGTGTTTCCCTCGGAGCTTAATGACAGAACCTGCTTTTCGCGATTGGTAATATTAGGTAATAAACTGACTGCAGGTTTGGGTTTTATATCATATTTGATTTTAGATTCCTTCACTACAGTGGTTGATGAAGTAACATAATTATGGCTCAACATAATTCTTTTAAATAGATTGTCATAATCTTCTTTCGTACTTTTTTTAGTAATGTATGCCCATACACCACTACTTAATATTTTGTTGATAGTATTAACATCATCATTTTCGGTCAATCCAATAACTATAGTCTCCGGATATTTTTCTGCAATTATTTTTGTAGTGGTAATTCCGTCCATCACTGGCATCATCATATCAAGAAATACAATGTCTGGCTGGAGTTGAGCTAGCTGTTCAATCAATTCTACCCCTGATGATAAAGCACCCACAATTTCCATGAATCCAAGCTCCTTTATCATGAATCGTAATGCTACAACATTTAAAAAATGTTGATCTACAATAACTACTTTTAATTTTGGATTTAATTGTTTCATTTTCGCTGCAGTTTGGTTAAAATATTAGGTTTTCCAGTAAGTATTAGGTTTGGTTCCAATAATTTTAGCAAAAGTGCTTTAGTTAAATATAGGTTATGTACATACTATTTCAAAACCGAATTTATTATTTCCTTGCCAACATTTTTGTCGCTTTATCGCCCTATTCGATTATATACTTGTCTTATTTGACCAATCAAGGCTTTGATCCGACGATTTCATGTTGATTACTTTTATGTTATTTTTTTCATGTCATTTATCATATAATTAAAACTTTAAAAATTCATTACTTGCCCATACTTCTTACTCAAACACATGAACACTCCCTTTATAGATTACTCCATTAACATCTACAATCCAATAATAAACTCCGGCAGACACATTCTTAGTATTTATTTTTCCATCCCAATGTAAATTCCCTGGTTCTGATTCAAACATCAATACTCCCCAACGATCATATACATATATATGCGTACAATCAACAAATGAAAGAGGTATACTAAAATCAAGAACATCATTTAACTGATCATTATTGGGAGTAAATACATTTACTTGCTTTATCATCGTAAGTGAATCTAAATTCCCTGTATGAATAGTATCTATAAAGTAATCCGAACATTGTACAAGGGTTGATGCAATCAACTCAACAATATAACTTCCTCCAAATGGGTATATCACTAACGGGTTAACGTCAGTTGATGTGTTTCCATTGCCTAAGATCCAATGATACCCATTAGAAGTACTGGAGGTATTATTCAATTGTATCCATGTTCCTTCACAATTCACCATTAAAGTATCGTAGGTAAATGAAGCATCGGGTGGGTTAACCACTATGATTTGAAAATTTGTATCGGAGCTGCAACCATTCGTATCCGTAACAGTTAAAAAGTAATCCGTCGTAATAGTTGGAAAAACAGTAATCGAACTTCCCGTATCAGGCAATACCACACTGCCTGCTAACCATACATAACTTACACCACCTGATGCGGAAATGATGGCTGAATCTCCGTTGCATATCTGATCTATCAGAGATAATGAAATATTCGATGGTTGAAATACCTCAACGTAAACCGTATCAAAATTGACACATTGGTTACTATCGGTACCTGCAACAATATACATTGTACTCATTTGAGAAATCGCAGAGGTATGAGATGAATCAGGAAGCATCACCTGATTTTCAGGTTCCCAATGGTAACCAATCGCACCGGTAGAAAAAAGCATAATGGTATCACCCCTGCAAACATTTGTATCATTGGCCAGCGCATATACATCCGGCAAAGATAATGTGGTAATAAATACTGAATCAGATGGTGGACATAATTGCCCCGGTAAACCGGCTACATAAAACCAACCTGTATGATGAATAATAGCCCAGGCATCACCCTCACCGATATTCAATAATGCTGATTCAGGATACCAATAATATGCAGAGGTTCCTGTGGCTGTTAGTAATAGGGTATCGTTTAAACAAACTGTATCTTCAGGCATAGCGTAAAGATCAGGTACATCTATAAGTGTTATATTTAAACTATCACTGCCTACATAACAACCGTTCGCCGTAAAAACATCCACATACACTTTTCCTGTGTCGTTATTATCCCAACTGACTACAATAGAGTCACCAAAGTTTTGAAGTATATTTCCACCTTCAATATTCCAATCATACTGAAAATGATGGTCCAACACCATCCAGTATAAAACCGAATCGGTTCCTTTACAAGCAGTATCGGCACCCAACAGTTCAGGAACTTCAGGAGGTAAAATTCTGATCGTATAAAACTCAAATTTATCTTTCGGAGGACATCCATTGTCAAAACTATGAACATAAAATTGATATA
>CAZUXM010000090.1:0-9426 GCA_964624635.1 uncultured Candidatus Competibacteraceae bacterium | reverse complement strand
CTTGTTTGATACGATGTTTACACATTCATTGATTATTTCACCCAACGATGTATGTGATGGGGGGAATGGTACGTTTTATTTTACCAATGATGCCTCATCGCGTAATGCAGGATTAGAATTATTGTTTAAAATCAAAGGTGGGTCTATTGTTTATTACAGTGGCAGCAATTTTGAACGATTTAATAAAAAGTTCTCTTATCCCAATGGGATTATCAAGTTCAACGAAAAGTTATATTTTTCTACTTCTCGCCAGAACAAAATATTTTCAATAAAATTAAACGAACAAGGGGGGATGATAAAAGATTCTGTTGAGTTGGTAACCAAAGGAAAGATGTGGGATAATTTCTCAGTCAAAGACGACCATCTAATTTGTACATCTCATACGGATCCGATAAAATTTTTAAAACACAGAGATCATGCCAAGCACGAATCACCCTGCCAGGTATATTCTATAAACCCTGTAACTAAAACCAAAGGAATAGTCTATCATACCAACGGTGAATCCATTAGTGCAGGTTCTACGGCTATATATTATAAAGGAAGTTTGTATATCTGCCAGGTATTCGATCCCTATATCTTAAAAGTTGATCTTCAATGAAAACAGAATGGAATATAGGGGATTACGTGGGAATTCTGGAGGGAACCGAAAAAGGGTTTATTATTAGAATTGAAAATAATAAAGCTTGTATTGAAACAAAAGATGGTTTTGAAATTACCTCACCTTTGTCAAAATTAGTCAAGTATAAAACTCCAGCTAAAAAAAAGAAAATCACAGTTACAAATACCCAAAAAGAAAAACCTACCACTGAATTTCCAACTCAAAAAAAAACTGTCATTAAAAAAGTAAAAGACGATGATTTTAAGGTAGACCCTCAATTGTTGGGTGAAAACAAACCCGTGTACAGGGGAAAAAACAAAGAATCAATTTGGGAGGTTGATTTACATATAGAAGAGATTATTGATGATTATAAACATCTATCGAATGGTGAAATCGTAGATATTCAAATAAAACATGCCAGAACCCTTATTGAAAAGGCTAGAAAACAAAGAATTCAGAAAGTGATTTTTATTCACGGCAAAGGAAAAGGAACCTTAAGGTCTGAATTATTACACCTTTTATCGGGCTATACATTTCTGGAATATTATGATGCATCTTTTAAAACTTACGGAGGTGGAGCTACAGAAGTAAGATTGTTTTTGTCAAAAACTTAATTAAGGTCATGAAAATAAAAATCGTATTGTTTTTCATAGTTTTTTTAATCCTCAACTTCGGAGCACTGGCTGTAGGTGGGTATTTTACTGGTATAGGAGTTCCTTCTGATTGGTATCATGGTTTAAATAAAGCCCCATGGACACCCCCCGGTTGGGTGTTTGGCGCCTCATGGACCACTATCATGATTTGTTTTAGTATATATATGGCACTGTTGTGGAATAAAGAAAAAAATAAATCAAGGTTAGTATTAATATACTTAATGCAATTGATTCTCAATATTGGATGGAATCCGGTATTCTTTTATTTTCATGAGGCAATGATAGGATTGATGATAATAATATTGCTTACCTTATTAGTCATTTATTTTCTTTTTAAGCACAGAACACAAATGAAAGGGAGTTCTATCTTAATATTACCTTATGCTATATGGTTATTCATTGCCACATCGCTCAATGCATATGTAGTTTTATACAATTAGTTTAAACTAGTTTTTTTAGAATAGGAATTTTGGATAATATAAATGTAATAACAGTACTTACAAGTAATGTACCTAACGTTAGTATCAAAAACTTGTATTGAGAAACCATGCTGAATTCATTTTCAGATAAAAAATTTTGTAATAACGTATATATCCAAAGTGATATCAGTGCATGCATCCCGTAAATACCTAATGAATATTTACCAAGTGATGCTAAAGGTTTCCATTCCAGGGGCTTGAATCTAGCCATACCAACAAAAAACACCCCAAGTCCAATTAATATGGTAGAAAATACATAATCAACCCGTTGGTGCAGTTTTAAATGACCCAACCACCATACTTCATATCCATGTAAAAGATATCCTGCAATCAGAATACTAAATGCCACCCATATATTTACTTTCCAGTTTTTAATACTACATAAAACCCCTAAAGTAAAGGGTAGTGCTGAAAAGAAAATAAGGTTATTAGTATTGAATTTATCAGGAAATCCTAAACTCTTTGGATCAATTCCAATACTTGTTTTAACATACGCTTTGGTAAGTGCTCCAATAATGTATAATACAATAGAGATAACCAACATCAGATATACCCTCTTCAGTCTAAAAATTAAAAAGAAACCTACCGTTAAACTTAAACTGGCAAAAAACCATAGATGTTGAGCAAACCCTTTAAATGTAATCATATCCCATCGTTGGTTGATGTATGTATTGATTTTTAATTCATAGGCTTTTTTTATTCCATAAATATAGATATCACCAATGGGCGGATTGATAAAATAGATGAACTGCCATCCCAAATAAAGCAGTAAAGTCTTTTTTATGTATTGCCAATAAATAATTGGAGCATCATTTTTTTTTAGTTTCTGAGCCAAAAAATATCCACTTACCATAAAAAAGAATGGAACAGCAAATCTTGCCCATTGATTTACTACTAACGTAAAATCTTTATTCTTAGGATAAAAAAAGTGAATACAAATAACAGCAAAGGCTCCAATATATCTGAGCGATTCGATAGCATAAATCTTACCGCTTATTTCTTTTGGGGTTGGAGCCATTCATTAAGCATATTGATTTTTCGGGTAGCAGATGCTTTGGTATTATTTATTTGATTTGAATAATTGGCTTTATTGATAATATTAAAAATGAGTAACGATCTTATTTCTTTATTTTCCAGAAATTCAATAATATCTTCTTTTACATGAGTTGAATATTCAGCTCCAAGTATATTGCGAGTATAGTATGTATTTAGCACATTATAACTAGGTGTTTCTACATATTTTCTCACCATAATATTGTCTACATAGTTTCTGTCAACGTCATAAAAATTCTCCATTTTGGTTTTTTCGATGGTGTAATAAGAAATGGTTGAATCAATGAGTGCATTGTTTTTTATCACCTCCTTTTCGGTAAAATTCACCAATCGTGTATATCCTGCAATGTGTATGGGTGTATAAAGATTATTGATGGATTCTCCAATGAAAAATATAGCGGTATCAATATCTCCATCAGTATTTAATTCCTTATTGTAATCCATATTTAAAAGGAAATTACATACGCCTATCAATTTTTGAGCATTTTCCAATTCGGCGTCAAATTTTAAAGTATCACTCACTAAATCAGTTTTTATCTGATTTAATATATGAATCGCTTCTTTTTTTGATTTACTGTCATCTATTTTACCTTGAATAAAAAACGAAACAATAACTGATGCAAAGATCAATATAAATTCGGCAGAAAATCGTACGGCATAATATTTTGGGCCTTTTTCTTTCACCTATACTCAAGTTAGTTATATAAATATAATAACTTTTTTGGTAGGCAAAATCTCCCTTCTAACTAATGAGCTACTGAATGCAATGAGTTATTGTGTTGGGTTATAGCGTCTTTATTATATTTATTGAACATTTTAAGCCATCCATGGCGCGATAATCGGAAAATTACAGGAAATAACGCTGTTACGGTACCTATCATTACTCCGGCATAAAGCCCGAAATTTTCAAAAAATGGTATAAAAAAAGACATCCCTACACCAATCGTTACAACAATAGCTACTCCAATAGCATAACTAACATAGGTTGCACCAAAGTAAAAACCAGGTTCGGGTTTAAAACTTAAACCACATTTCGGACAATTTTCGTGCATTTCCATAATATGTTTTAGGTTGTAAGGGTTTTTATATAAAAAAACCCTTCCTTCATGACATCTTGGACATGTACCGGTAAATACACTATATAAGGCAGACGATTTCATACGATGAACGATTATAACATTACAAAGGTAATACTATATAAATTATACAAAGGTGACAATAGTCACATTACCAGGAAAACAGCGGGTAACTTCCCATCATTTGATGCACTTTTTCTCCCACTTTTTTAATAGTAGCTTCATTGCCATTGTCCATCAATACTTCGTCTATTAGCCCAACAATAGAGTCCATTTGGTCTTCTTTTAAACCTCTGGAAGTAATGGCAGGTGATCCTATACGAATTCCTGATGTAATGAAAGGTGATTTATCATCAAAAGGAACCATGTTTTTATTTACCGTAATATGAGCCGCATTTAATGAGTTTTCTGCTACTTTTCCGGTCACCTCTTTATTACGTAAATCAATTAGCATTAAATGATTATCAGTCCCTCCTGAAATAATGTTATATCCACGACTTACAAAGGCCTTAGCTAAGGCTTGAGCATTTTTAATTACCTGTTCAGTATAAGTTTTATATGATTCCTGTAAATCTTCATGGAATGCTACAGCCTTAGCTGCAATCACATGTTCTAACGGTCCACCCTGTGTACCTGGGAATACTGCTCCATCAAGTACAGCACTCATCATTTTTATTTCTCCTTTTGGAGTGGTATGACCCATCGGATTTTCGAAATCCTTACCCATCATAATTACTCCTCCTCGTGGACCACGTAATGTTTTATGAGTAGTACTAGTAACAATATGACAATGAGGTAGCGGATTATTTAAATGACCTTTGGCAATTAATCCTGCAGGATGCGAAATATCCGCCAACAAAATGGCACCAACACTATCAGCTACTTCTCTTAATTTTTTATAATCCCAGTCACGACTGTATGAAGAGGCTCCACAAATAATGAGTTTTGGTTTTTCTTTGCTTGCGATATCCGCTATTTTGTTAAAATCAATTCTACCTGTTTCTTTTTCCACTCCATAAAATGAAGGTTGGTATAATTTACCTGAAAAATTTACAGGAGAACCATGAGTTAAGTGCCCACCATGTGAAAGATCCAAGTATTTTATCACCTGGATTAATACATCCTAACATTACTGCTGCATTGGCTTGAGCACCACTATGAGGTTGTACATTGGCCCATTCAGCACCAAACAACTGTTTTAAACGATCAATGGCTAGTTGTTCTACTTCATCTACTACTTCACATCCACCGTAATACCTTCTTTTAGGATACCCTTCAGCATATTTATTAGTGAGTACTGAACCCATCGCCTGCATAACCTGTTCACTTACAAAGTTCTCAGAAGCGATTAGCTCAATACCATTGGTTTGACGTTCTTTTTCTTTTTGAATCAGATCAAATATTTGTGGATCTTTTGACATGTGGTGTAGAATTTAAAGCAAAAATAATATTATTTAGAAGTGAAATCCACTCTTCATTACTGCGGGTTATTTCCCTTCAATGGTAAATCCGTACTCTTTAGCAAATTTTTCCTGAACAGCTTCGAATTCAGCAAATAGTTTTTCTCTTCTACCATCCAAAACAGGAATATAAGATTCTGCTTTTTTCTCCATGGCAGTAGTAAAGTCACCCTTAGTTCTTAATATCTTTAAGAAGGCTGGTAATTCTTTTTTACTTACGCTGTTCATATGATTAACATAATTGATTGCAGCTGTTTTAAACGCAGATTCGCCACCAAAACCCTGTAGTTTCTTTAGAGACTTCTGCATTTTTCCAGATAGCGTTTTCAATTCAGTATTTACTTTCATTGCTGCAGAAAGCTCTTTTTCTTCTAAAGCACGTGTCCATACTTTATCTAATAAGTTAATCATATCTACCAGATAATCGTTATATTCAATGGGAGTGCTGCATGAAGTTTTTTCGGTATATGTGTTGTTTTGTGCATTAGACACCAGTTGTGTAGCAATAAATGCAATCGTTAATACAATAATCTTTTTCATAGTTAATCAGTTTAATTAAAAAAAAGGAGCTTTATTGCTCCTTTTTCAATGTAATTGAATAGTTTTATTTAATCATTATGAGATGAAATTTGCTGGCGAAATCTTTTTGAGCGGTTTTAAGGTCATCAAATAGCTTTTTTCTTTCGTCATCTAATATAGGGGTTAATTCATCAAGTCTTTTTTCCCCTTCAAGCGTAAACTTATCCCCACGAACAATTTGAATAAATTCTTTTAATTCATTTTTTCCTAATTTTTCCATGTAGGTCAAATATTGGATACTTACATCTCTTAGGGTACTGTCTTTTTTGTATGGTTGTAAGTTGTTCAATTTTGCAATACCATTTTTTGAGCAATTAACTAAACTGTCAGATAGCATAAGAGCTTTACTTTTATCTTCTTCTTTTAAAGCACTTGTCCATGTTTTGTCTACGTTGTCAACAATATCAACAATGTAGTCGTTGTACTTCCCGGCCTCTTTAAATGACAATCTTTTATCCTTAGCCCCGCATGATACCAATAGAGTTATTGTTACCAAAGCTATAACGATGCTTATTTTTTTCATGATAGATTGAGTTTCTTGTTTGATGAGGCAAAATTAATATAAATAATACTAATGGTATCAACTATTTATGAGTTTTTTTAGCCATAATGCCAACGCTTTATTTTGATACGAATTCGGAAAACCTCTGTTGAGCAGCCTTTAAACGATTGATACAAGTATCTTTTTCAGCACCTATCCGGTTACTAATGGAGATGTACTCAAAGTGTAATGAGTCAGAAACCTCTCCCATTAAACCTATTTTAATGGCATCTCTATAACTCCCGTTGGCCATATCATGCATGTATTGAAAATAGTCCCTGGCTGCGTGTTTATAGCTTGTATCCCCTTTATAATCAGCTAGCTGATCCATATTATGTACAGAGTTTTTACTTGCTACAATCAATGAATCTAACTGTTGATATATAAGTGTACTATCGTCCATAACAGTTAATGAAACATTCCATAACCGGTTCACCTCATCAAATTGAGTGGTGATATAATTATTGTAATCTGAAGCCTGATCGAAGTGTTTTTTATTTGGATCAAGTTGTTTTTTCGAACCACAGTTTATGAGAATTGTTATACTCAATAAAGCTACAATCGTTTTAACGGATGATGACATTGAATCTTTTTGCAAATTTCTCTTGAGCTATTATTAAAGCATCATTTTTTTCTTTTTCCTTTAGCGTATACGTTTCACTTAATGTATGTATTTTTTCTACATCTAATTCTGTAATAGTAGAGTCTTTAGATGCTATATCAACAATTTCTTTTAATTCATTGTTGCAGGCATAATCAATATACCTGAATAAATCCATAGCGGCGCCTCTAAACAACGTATCTCCTTTGAAATCGGCTAATTTCCCAACAGTTTCTAATGCCAATTCGTTTCTGTTAATCAGGGTCTTTCTGCAAAAACTCATACTATCCTTATCTCCATGGTTAACAGCATTGGCAAAATCCTCAAAGGTTACCATTACTTCTTTTTGATGATTAACAATAAAATCATTGTAATCAGAAGGCTGATCAAAGTAGGTTTTTGAAGGATCACGCTTTGGCTTGCAGCCCATGGTGCCTGTAATCAATACAATTGATATGAATATCAAAACCTTTTTCATGATACGAATATACAAATCAGATATTAATAAGAGTGAAATATCTGCGGGAACAAAAATGAAAAAAGATACGTTTTTTGTATAATTTTGAGCCCATGTCAAATCAAAAACCATCAGCCCCACAGGGGATGCGTGATTTCGGACCAATCGAAATGGTTCGCCGTAACTATATTTTTAATACTATCCGTAGGATATATGAAAAATACGGATATGCCCAGATAGAGACTCCTGCCATGGAAAAACTGGAAACTCTTACGGGTAAATATGGAGAAGAAGGTGACCGGCTGATTTTTAAAGTATTAAATAGTGGAAACTTTTTTAAAGGCTCTACTCCTGTAAACGACCTAAATGAGAGTGTTTTTAAACTAGACATAGGTCGTTTAGAAAATGAAGATAAAAAAAGAGTAACCAAACAAGGTTTTCAATATTGCGAAAAAGCATTGAAGTATGATTTAACGGTTCCTTTTGCACGTTTTGTTGTACAATACCACCATGAACTAAAATTCCCATTTAAAAGATACCAAATACAACCTGTATGGAGGGCTGATAGTCCACAAAAAGGAAGGTATAGAGAATTTTATCAATGTGATGCGGATGTTGTTGGCTCTGATTCTCTTATCAATGAAATTGAATTTGTGCAGATTTACAATGAGGTGTTTAATGCATTACAACTTACTCCTTACGTTGTAAAAATGAATAATAGGAAAATCCTATCTGGTTTTGCAGAAATGATTGGTGGACAAGATAAACTCATTTCATTTACAGTAGCTCTTGATAAATTAGATAAGATTGGGAAAGATAAAGTGTTGGAAGAACTCAAATCAAAAGGATTTACATACATACAGTTGGATAAAGTAAGTGACATTTTAGATATACAGGGTTCTAATGAAGAAAAATTATCGTTCCTCAAAACCTATTTTACCAATAATGAAACAGGGCTAAAAGGAGTTGCAGAAATTGAGAAAGTATTTTCAGTTTCAAAAGAATTGGGGATACAAAATGGTACATTAGAGTTGGATCTTACCTTAGCTCGAGGATTGGATTACTACACCGGATGTATTTTTGAAGCAACTATTCCAGGTGCAGGTATGGGAAGTGTTTCCGGAGGAGGGCGATATGATGATTTAACAGGAATCTTTGGTATGTCCGGTCTTTCGGGAGTTGGTATTTCATTTGGTGCAGACCGTATATATGATATATTACTTGCTCAAAATTTATATCCTGATTTTAATAATAATAAAATTCAGTTTTTCTTTTTAAATTTTGGAGAAGCAGAAGCAATGGCATCATTACAACTGGTACATGCTTTGCGCCAAAAAGGAATAACAGCTGCATTATATCCTGACGAAGTAAAAACTAAAAAACAGATGGGTTATGCCAATGATATGGATGTGGTAAATGTTTGTATGATAGGTTCTGATGAATTACAAAATAAAAAAGTTACAGTGAAGAATATGCAAACCGGAGAGCAGGTGAGTATGAGTACGGGTGATTTTAAAACTAAATTTGTAAAATAAAATATACAGTTCAATTAATTTAGCATGAGTACAATTAGCATTGACCCATTACATCCCATTTCAATCAACGATATTGAAAAAATACTCAGTTCAACCACTTTTGAATTGTCGTCTAATGCAAATAGTAAAATAGAGGAGTGTAGAAATTTTCTTGATGAAAAAATAAAAAAAACGGAAGCACCAATTTATGGTATTAATACAGGTTTTGGAGCGCTATATAATAAATCTATCAACGAAAGTGATTTAGGGACCTTACAGGAAAATCTTGTTAAATCTCATGCCTGTGGTATGGGTGATGAAGTGCCTGAACATATTGTGAAGTTGATGTTATATTTAAAAGTACGTGGATTAAGCTATGGTCTTTCGGGTGTTCAAACAAGTACTGTACATCGTT
>CAZUXM010000089.1:0-9461 GCA_964624635.1 uncultured Candidatus Competibacteraceae bacterium | reverse complement strand
TTTATGTGGATTCTCCTCTTAATTGGGGGATTCATATAAAACATGGAAGCGGCATCACTATGGACGATTTACAGGGAAAAAGATACGCCATCAGTCGCTATCGTTCAGGTTCGCATTTGATGCCATTTGTAAATGCCAGTCAAAAAAAACTAATTATAGAAAATGAAGATTTTGTTATTGTAAAAGATTTAAATGGTGCAAGAAAAGCACTGGCTAATGACGAAGCTGACATTTTCTTTTGGGAAAAATATATTACAAAACCTTTTGTTGATAATGGAGAGTTTGACAGGATTGGCTCCTGCCCCACCCCCTGGCCTTCGTTTGTAGTGGTATGCAGAAACAGTATGATTAAGGAAAACTTTGATCAACTACATGTTCTTTTTGAACGTTTACATAATGTAACCAAAGGCTTGATTCAATCCGGGGATATTATATCTATGGTGGCCAATGAATTTGGATTACAACATTTTGATGCTGTTAAATGGTATGCTGCTGTTGAGTGGAATATGGAATTAGGCGTAGATACCGAAAAACTTAGTTCAATTGTAAACAGGTTGATGGACCTTGAACTTATTAAAACCATGCCTGTAGATCTTGCTATTACTAAGTTGGTAGATAAACGTTCTATTTCTATACTTGATACTAGACTTTAGGTGTCAGAAATTAAAGTCTACAATCTAATGTCTAATATCTATCATCTAAATGTCTATATTAGGCATAACTCGTTTGCCAATATTTATGGCAAAAATATTCTTATGCAAAAAAGCATTAATCAAAACGAATTAAAGAAGCATTTAAAGGCTTCGGTTATGTTTATTGATATGAATAGCTTTTTTGCCAGTTGTGAACAACAAGATGATCCTAGCTTACGTGGTAAACCAGTGGTGGTTTGTACCTATGTGGCCCCTCATAGCCCCATTATTGCTCCTTCGATAGAAGCGAAAAGATACGGTATTAAAACAGGGATGAGAACCAATGATGCAAAAAAACTTTGTCCTGAATTGATTCAATTAGCTACTTCACCTGATAAGTATCGAGATTACCATGTGAAGATTATGGATGTACTCAAATCCTATTCACAAGATGTTATCCCTAAAAGTATTGACGAAGCGGTTATCAATTTTAAAAACTATCACCTCGTATATAAAGATCTGGTAGAAGTGGCTCTGAATATAAAATCAGATATTACCCATAAAGTGGGTGATTGGCTCAAGTGTAGTATAGGTTTGGCACCTAATACTTTTTTGGCAAAATTGGCCAGTGATATAAAAAAACCTGATGGTTTAACAGTAATCACACCTGATACCATTGATGATGTGTTAGGTAAACTCAATTTAGAAGATCTTCCGGGTATTGCGAAAGGAACTTCAATAAAACTCGTAATGGCAGGGATTAATAGTCCCTTGGAATTAAGATATGCTCAACCATGGTTCATCAAAAATGCATTGAAGAGTATTGTTGGGTATTATTGGCATTGCAGACTCAATTTTATGGAAGTTGACTTAAGCACCAAACCCTATAAAAGCATGCAAGCCATGCGTCAGATTTCGAAGGAAAATCGTCAATCAGTTCAGTATTTGCATGATTTGATGTTAGCTTTATGTATGAGGCTTGAAAAAAGAATGGTGACTCAAGAGCTATTTGCCCGGAGTATGAACATAGGTTTTACATACGAAGATGGAACAGGATGGAATGATCATATCCGTTCAGAATTACCTATACAGGATGGAAATCGTTTACATCAAATATTTAAAAAATTAATTACTGACAGTGAAAACAAAGACGGATACAATTTGGTTAATAACCGAATGACAAGTATGAGTTTAAATGTAACCGGATTTGTTACAGATGATTTAGTACAGTCTGACATGTTTTACACTGATCAAAAAAGAGATAAACTACGTAAAACCGTTTACCAGATTAAAAATAAGTATGGGTATGGTTCGGTGGTAAAAGGTGCCGAGGTGACCAAACAAAAAGCTTTTCAGGATATGATTGGTTTTGGTTCTATCAAAGATTTACAAAAAGATGAAATCTGGGAAGACAATGACGATTGGCTGGAAAGCGATTATGATGTGTTTGATTAAGTGTTTTTACCCTACAGTTAGCTACTGAGGGAAAACAGTAATAATCAAAACTCCTTCATTAGGACTTGGAGCTGTTGTGTTTCCACCGGCATAAAAGTTATCGAAAGCATATTTACGGGCTCTTACCGTAAAGGTATAACTGCCAGGTGTAAGGGTTACCATATTTGTCATGCTCCAATTGCTGATAGTACCCGTCCAGCCGGTTGCATCAAATATATCGGTCGTTTGAAACATATCGGCAATCGCTACACCATTATTAAAAACCTGCACAATGGCACCGGAACCTCCATCTATGGCACTAGTAGTTTCTAATGAACCATAAGTTGAAATCATCACCTGAGCATTGGTAGTAAGGTTAATTGTTTGAGAAAGACCTGTAATTTGAATAAAGCTGGTAGAGTTAATCAATGTACGAGTTGCTGATACTTTAAAGTTAGTAATCAGGTTACCTAAGGATTGCCAAACAGGAGATACACCCGGTCCCTGACTAACTAATACTTGTCCGCTGGTACCGGGATTATTAGCCGGCATCAAAGCTCCATCAAAACGAAGGTTACCTACAATATGTACCTTTTCGGTAGGGGCAGCTGTACCAATACCTATGTTTCCTGTAGTTTGTTTAATACGAAAACGTTCTCTGTTATTAGTTCCAACCACTACATCATTAGCGTCAGTAGTACCTATCCAATTTTCAGTAGCTCCAATAAGTGTTGTACCATAAGTCGCTGGCACTGCAGGATCATTGGTAGCTGCATTCCCATTTAATAACCAATCATTTTGATTTGAGTCTAAACGTATCCAAGCAGCTCCTCCCCAATAATAATATCCGGGAGTTACATCTCCTACCGTATTGTTATTATACACCAACAAAGAGGTAGCCGGGGTGGTTACAGGCGCTGCAACTGTTGTCATAGTTAAATTCACTCTAGGCACTAACAAACCTGTATTATTTGAGCTTATATCCAACATGGCACTTGAGTTGGCTACAGCACCGGAGGTATTAATAGCTACATTTTGAGCGTAAGTGATGCTAATTCCTAAGGCTATAGAAATTGAAAGTAAACTTTTAAACAGATACATGAGAAATAAATTTGGGTTTGGTTATTATACTTGAATAATGCTAAGATATTTAATTTTTACATTATCGGATACACAAAGAGAACCAAATACAAAAAGCTATTGTAAATCAGATTATTAAAATCAATAGTAGTTAAAAACTACAGTAATTTTTCAAGATAACCTATTACTTGCTCAAACAAATAAACTGATTGCTGAGCTTTTGCTTCACTTAGTTTTATACGAAGCTGTAAATGCCAATTAAGCTTATAATCTCTCCCTGCTTTCATTTTTGCATTCGACATCACAGAAATAGCATGTAATGGAAAATGATAATTCGCTGAAAGATCAACCAACAAGTCGAAATTAGTTTCACAAAAATAACGAGTCGTTTTTGAAGAAGGTAAAAACTTAGTATCAAAATCGTATCGTTCAATAAAATTTACATTTTCAATAGATGGATGTGGATTTTTTTTACTTGATTTTAACCAACAAATTACTTTCACATCCTTGTTACTTAAGTATGGTAGTTCCAACAACTTTTTGAGATGTTTTAAATTAGAAATATCATCCAGGTAATACACAATCCCAATGGATTGAATTTTATTAAACGGTATTTGTTTAGGCTGAGCAGTGGTTAATTTATTCAGCTTTTTTTTACCTGATATTTTCCTGATGGAGGCTAAAACCATGAGTTAAAGATAAAAATTTAATACGTTTTTATAAAAGTCATTATTTCTATCTCCTCCAATCTTCCGATATTTAGCCAATTTATAACAGAGATGGATAGAGTCATTTGGATCATCATAGCATTTTTTGCTGGTGTTGTTTTGCCTATACAGGCCGGAATGAATAGTAAATTAGCTAAAGCCGGGGGGAGTGCATTATATGCCTCATTGATATCATTTGCAGTAGGTATTTGTGCTTTGATTATATATATTTTGGTTACCTCTCAACAAGTATCATTTAAAGGTTTAAAAGAAGCACCTGCATATGCATGGGTAGGTGGGATTTTGGGCGCATTTTATGTAAGCATTATTGTACTGGTATTTCCTAAAATAGGACCTGGTTTAACCTTTGGGTTGGTAGTAGCGGGCCAATTAATCACTTCTATGGTAATGGAGCATTTTCAAATATTGGGAGCTCACCACCACCCCATCAGTTTTGGGAGAATTGCCGGAATGTTATTGATAGTTGGAGGAGTCATTATAATGAAAAGATTTTAAATGAAATTTACTGTAAAAGTATTGGATATTTACCCATGCTCAATTGAAAGGGCTTTTAAAACACCCATGTTGTGTGATGTAAGTAAGGTACACACCGGTTATGGAGTTATGCCTAAAGTAACACACTGTACCGAAGACGAAAACTGGGGAAAGCCGGGATATAGTAAAAAGGTGTTTGTAGGATCTTCATTAACCCAAAAAGGAGGATTTGCCTCTATCGATAAAGTTTTGGAAAGAGTAGAAAACAAATATTGGAAAATTGAAGTAAGCGATTTTCAGACATGGATGTTGGGTTTTTACAAATTCGTTGGAGAATGGAAAACCATTGAAATAGAAAAAAATAAAGTTCAAATAGAATACACGTATACTCTTCATTCAAATATATTTTTATTATATCCGTTCAATTGGATATTTGCTAAGACCTTTTGGAATATATATATGAAACGAGTACTCAATAATATTAAACAAATGGCTCTTAACAATGAGCCTTATTTATACCCATAACTATGTTTACTATAGAACAAATACATCAAGCTCACGGCAAAGTAAAAAGCGGAGCTAATTTCCCCAACTACATAAAAAACATAAAAATGTTAGGCGTTACCTACTACGAAACATTTGTGTATGATGGACACACCAATTATTATGATATAAGTGGCACTATGATTTCATCAGCACCCAAATATACTACGGTAAAAGTAGCTGACGTAAGTGATTGTGATATAAAAACATTTACTCATGAATTAAAACAACATCAACAAGGTAAAACCAACTTCATGGAATTTATTGAAATGTGTAGTAAAACAGGAATCTACAAATGGGTTGTTGATATAACAAAAATGACATGTACTTATTATAACAAAGAGGAAATTGAAATCCTGGTAGAGCAAATTCCGGAATAAAATTTAGTATAGTTTGTATATTTATAAATAGTTTTTCATCACAACATATTACCATGAATTCAGAAACCTCATCAAATAACGAAAATGCGGTAGTTGAAGTATTAGAATCTGCATCTATCAATACCAACACTCCTGGTCCATCTATCCCATCAGCTTTTAAGGGGTTAAGCAAACATGGATTTCTGGACTATATAGGAAATGCATGGAAAGACCATGGTGATTTTTTTAAATTAAATTTAGGTTTCCGGTCATTGATATTTGCCATGCACCCGGATGTGGTACAATATGTAAATATTACCAATAGTAAAAACTATGATAAGGTAAAAAGTTATAATGTAGTACGTAAATATTTAACGGGTGAAGGATTGGTTGCCAGTACCGGTGAATTATGGAAAAAACAACGAAAATTGATGTCACCATTTTTTACCCCCAAAGGAGTACAAGCTTATGCAAATATTATGATCCGTGATGCGGTAGAAATATCAGAACGTTGGGAAGAATTGGCAAAAAGAGGTGAAGAACTTGAAATGAGTGAAGAAATGATGAGAGTAACCGCTTCTATCATTTTAAAATCCATGTTCAGTTCAGAGTTGGATGAAGAAACACTGGAGATGAAAGAATGTGTTGAAGTGATGATTAAATATGCTACAACCAAAGAACAAGGATTATATGCACCTGATTGGGTTCCTACAAAAAGAAATAAAATCTATTTCAGAGCCAAGGAAAAAGTACATGTATACATCAACAGAATTATTCAACAAAGAAAGTCGATTCCAACTGATCAGTGGCCCGATGATTTGCTTTCAAAACTCATGCTTACCAAAGATGAAGAAACTGGCGAAGCAATGTCAGAAAACTTATTAAGAGATGAATCTATCACCGCTTTTTTTGCCGGACATGAAACCACCGCCAGAACCATGAGTGCTACCTGGTATGCATTATCCATGAACCCTGAAGCAGCTAAAAAACTGCATGAAGAATTAGATAGAGAACTTGGTGAAAGAGAACCTACCGTTGAAGATTTATTTAGATTGCCTTATACATTACAGGTGGTAAAAGAAGTGCTCAGATTATATCCGGCCGCCCCGTTTTATGTTAGAGATGCTGTTGAAGATGATGTTATCAATGGGCATAAAGTGAATAAAGGAACAGCAATTATGCTATCTCCTTATTTTACCCACAGACATCCTGATTTTTGGAAAGATCCTTTAAAATTTGACCCTGACAGATGGACCCCCGAGAAAGAAGCAGCACGCCATAAATATGCATACCATCCATTTGCAACAGGAAAAAGAGTATGTATTGGTAACAATTTTTCATTATTGGAATCACATTTATTAGTGGCCATTTTAGCCAAAAAATTTGCACCACAGTTAAGACCTAACTTTGATGTGACCTGGGAAATGCAGGGAACTTTAGGTACCAAAGAAGGATTTCCAATGAAGATTATTCAAAGAAGATAATTGTTATGATAGAACTTGACAAACTATACGAAGCGTTTGCTCATGTAAGCAATATGCCCAAAGAAGAATTTGACAAATCTTCCAAATTCTGGCAATTCGCAGAATATAAAAAGGGAGAATATTTTAACCGTTATAAAAATGTATGTCAATACATGGGTTTTGTGGTGGAGGGTTCTTTCAGGTCGTATATAATAGATGAAAAAACAGGGGAAGAAAAAAATGTATTCTTATATTCTTCCAATGGTTTTATAGTTACATTCAAAAGTTTTATCAATCAAATACCTTGTGATTACCATACTCAATCCATTACTGACTCAGTAGTAGTACAGATTCATATAACTGAGCTTTTAAGGTTATATAAAGAATCACACCACTGGGAAAGATTTGGACGTTTGGTTGCTCAGGAGGCGTTTAATATAGTAATGACACGCATTGAAGGAATGATGTTCAAGTCAGCCGAAGAAAGATATTTGGACCTTATTAAACAACAGCCTGAAATATTTAATACCGTTCCTTTATATCATATATCATCGTACTTAGGTATTCAGGGTCCATCGTTGAGCCGTATCCGTAAAAGAATTAGTGGCAAATAATACGATTTTAACCCAGGTTAAAATTATTGAGGTTTTTTGTTCGGACGTTTGTGTTGTAATTATAAAACACACAACATGAAAAAATCAAAAACTATTGTTCTCATACATGGAATGTTTGTGAACAACACCAGCTGGACCGAATGGAAAGCATATTTTGAAAACTTAGGATATACTGTTTACACTCCTGCCAACCCGGGCCATGAAGGTGATCCGGCAACACTCCGTAAAAACATCCATCCGGAGCTAACTAAAACAGGCTTCGAAGATGTAGTAATGAATATTGTAAGACTGATTGATACTTTACCTGAAAAGCCTATTGTTATTGGACATTCAATGGCAGGATTAGTAGTTCAAAAACTGGTTGAAATGGATAAAGCCTATGCCGGTATAAGTATCAATGGAGCACCTCCCAAAAACATCATGGCTCCTTTATCAACTGTAAAAATAGTTTGGCCTGCTATCAATTTTTTTAAAGGTAATAGCGCTTATAATGGCTCAAAAAAATGGTATAAAAAAGCGTTCTTTAATACCTTAAACGATCAGGAATCAGATATTGCCTATAACAAGATTGCTGTTCCTGAAAGTAGAAAAATTGGAAGGGATACCGTATTAAAATCTTTTTCAAAAGTAAACTTTAAAAAACCTCATCAACCATTATTGTTTATTGGTGGGGAAAAGGATACTATATTTAGTCCGGTATTAACTAAAAAAATAGCATCGAGTTATAAGAGCTCCAATAGTAAAGTAGATTTTAAAGAATTTAAAGACAGAAGTCATTTTATATGTGGTGAACAAGGTTGGGAAGAAGTAGCGTCCTATGTTCAAAACTGGATAGAAAAGCTATAATTACACCACAGCTGAAAAAAACCATCACTTAATACCTAGTGGTGGTTTTTGATTTAATGATTTAATTAAGATATCATAAAATACAATTAGTGTGACAAATGTCACTAATAAGATGATTATGAATCTTGAAATTTGTGCCATAATTAAATGATTATGACACACGAAGTAGAAACCATGTGGATGGGTAAAATGCAATTCAATGCATTAATTAATGGACACACTATCATCATGGATGCCCCTGAAAGAGTTGGCGGCGAAGATCACGGTCCTATTCCAAAACCTTTTGTACTATCTGCATTATCAGGTTGTACTGGTATGGACGTAATAGCTCTTTTACGTAAAGCGGGTAAACAATTAAACGATTTTAATCTTAAGGTTTCCGGAGAAATTAGTAAACAGCCTCCAATTGAATATACTGCTGTTCATATTGTTTATGAAATGAAAGGAAATCCGGAGGATGAACAAACAGCTCTAGAGGTGGTAATGCAAAGTCAGGAAAAAATTTGTGGGGTTAGTCATATGCTTAAAAAAATTATTCCGGTTACCTGGGAAGTTGTATACAACGAGAAAGTAGTATTCAATAATCAACTTAAATCATAAATTCGCAGTATCATGATAAGTCGAATTTTATACGGTTGGAACATCCAGCGAATATTATTTTTAGTAGCAGGAAGTTTTGTATTGGTTCAATCAATTATTGCAGCAGACTGGTTAGGAATTTCTATGGGAGGTTATTTTAGTGTGATGGGTGTATTAGGTTTAGGGTGTGCCTCTGGTCAATGCACAACACCTCAAATTGAAAATATCAAAAAAACAGATACGGCAATTGAGGTAGAATACGAGGAAATTAAAACAAAGCAAAAGACAAACTAAATATGAAAAGTTGGATATATTTTATACTCGTTGGAGTTACCTTAGGATATGGAAGTTGTGGACACGGACAATCTGATAAAGTGGTAAATTATAGCCTAAATGCTACAGACTTTGATAAAAAAATAAAAAACACCCCGGGTGGATTGATTCTGGATGTTCGTACTCCGGAAGAATTCAGCAAAGGTCATTTAATTAATTCCATTAATTATGACTGGAATGGTGCCGATTTTAAAGATCAAATCAATAGTATTGATAAGTCGAGACCAGTATTTATTTATTGTTTAAGTGGAGGTAGAAGCGCAGCAGCAGCTTCATATATGAGATCGATTGGTTATAAGGAAGTGTATGAATTGATGGGTGGAATTATGAAATGGAGAGGTACCGGTTTACCTGAAACTACAGATAATAAAGAAAT
>CAZUXM010000088.1:0-9466 GCA_964624635.1 uncultured Candidatus Competibacteraceae bacterium | reverse complement strand
AATATGAATCATCGTGCCAGATAGATTTTAAAGCAAAATTTCTATCTAATGTTTTATTCAGATTCAATGCTAATAAACGCAATAAATCAGATTCTTTTGAAGTAAGTTTTTTCTCATTACTCTCAATCTTTAAAATCTGTTTTACAGAATCAAATTGATATTTACCAATTACAAAATTTCCTTCCTGATCTACCGAACCTGCCACCACTGAAGTTCTTTTTAGTACCGCTTTAATACGCATAATCAACTCTTCCATATTAAAAGGCTTGGTCAAATAATCATCAGCTCCTACCTTAAATCCTTCTATTTTATCATCTGGTAATGATTTTGCCGTAAGGAAAATAATTGGCACATATTGATCACTTTGACGTATTTCTTTCGCCAATGTATACCCGTCCTTTACAGGAAGCATGATATCAATTAAACATATATCGAACTTTTGTTTGGTAAATGCATCAAAACCTTGTTGACCATCGGTAGCTAATGTGGTATCATACCCTTTGGCTATCAAATAGTCTTTTAAAATAATGCCTAAGTTTGCTTCATCTTCTACCAGCAAAACCTTTGGTTGTACTTCTTCCATATTGAATTGAATTTATGTCTGTTATTAATTATTCTTTAGGTTGATTTAAAGGTAAAGTTATAATAAATTTACTACCCTCATTTAATTTACTTTCCACTGAAATGGACCCATGGTGGTGGTCTACAATAGACTTCACATAACTCAATCCAAGTCCATATCCTTTTACATTATGCACATTACCTGTAGGTACTCTAAAAAGCTTATCAAATACCTTTTGTTGGTGGTCTTTTGATATACCTATACCATTATCTTCTATTTCAATAATAATCTGGTTCCACTCATTGTTGTAAGTATGTACCTTAATGAACGGATCCCCGGGACGAAAATATTTAATGGCATTATCAATCAAATTAAACACCAGGTTCGTAAGCATTACTTCATCCCCTTCTACATTAAACTTAGTAGCCGAAAGAACTTTATTGATTTTAATCCCGTGAGTTTGAGCCTGCATACTTAAACTACTCATTGCTTTTTCAATACGTAAATGCAGATCTACATTTTTTATTTTCAGTTTAAAATCTCCTTTTTCAAATACGGCACTTTGTAATACATTTTCAACCAACAGAGCTAATCGTTTGTTTTCCTCATTAATCATGTTGATGTACTTGTCCCTTAATGGTGAATTGGCCAAATCGGGATCTTCCATTGCCTGACAAGCCAATGAAATAGTAGAAATAGGTGTTTTTAATTCATGCGTAATATTGTTTACCAAGTCACTTTTAATCTCTTGTACCTTTTTCTGTTTTACAATAGTGTGAATAGTATAGTAGAACAATAAAATAATGATAATTAATAATACTAAAAAGGAGGTAATTTGAAACACCATATTCTTAAAAAGATAACGGGTTTGTGATGGAAAATATAAAACAAGCATATACTCATCATAGTATTTACCCATCGCCATTGGCATCACAAAATCTGATGATTTTATTTTTTTAAGGTGCTTTGATCTAACACAATCAAAAGTATCAGTTGTATTGTTGTATATAGCAAAATCGTATTTGGCTGTAACCCCCTGGTCAGATAATTTCTGAAAAATAATAGAATCTAATCCGGCACTGTCAATAAAAGTGTTGTTTTCTCTCATATAAGTCTCAAGGAAATCGTATAAAATAGTTTCCATGATACTTTGTCCGTGTAATGATAGAAATTCGGTTTTTGAATTATTCCTGTCTTCCTGGCTCATCCCAATTTCGCTTCCATTGGGCATATCCGTAAGTACATCGTAACTTTTTATTCCGAAAGGGTCAGGGAATCCATATTGACCGCTGGAGAAAAATATATTGGTTAATCCTCGTGGATTTTCGATGGTAATTTTTTCAATGTCTCCTTCACTATTTTTTTTGATAGTGGATTTACTTTCGGTAATGGAGTCCATATAGGTAACCATTTTGTCCTGCATTTGATCCATATCAAACAAACGATCCATTTGTTTTTGTACTCTATACCTTTCGTAATCGTACAAAACATCATTCATTCCTTTGAAGACTGATTCGATAAATTGTTGTTCCCTCTGTTTATAAGCATCAGTTACCCAGTATACTTGAATCCCTACCAAGCCAATCATAGCAAGTGTAATAGAGAGAATGATAAATCGGAGTAGCCTAGGTGTCATGATATATTAGTGATGTAAAAATACAGGTAAAGGTTACATGATGGAAGTTTTGTAACAATATTTAAGGGTTAAACCCTTTTTTAAACATATCTAAGGTACCATTAAACGGCCTATAAAAACAAAATAGTACAATTCTGACTTCTCCTTGTGAGTTCTTTCCCAAACCCTAAAGGAAGCTTTAAATATTATGAGTTTTTGTTTAATATTGAAAGACCAAGTAATTAATACCGGCTATGAAAACGATTATCAATAAAAGGACCAAGGAAGAAGAATTATTAGAAAAGGTTTTTTCTTCTCAATATAGCTATCAATCAATTATTGATGGTCCCTACGGAAAGCGGGTTCTTACATATGCTGACTATATTGCTTCGGGGCAGCCCCTACGTTTTATTGAAGAGTTTATCCAAAATAAAGTATTACCCTTTTATGCGAATACCCACACCGAATCATCCTTCACCGGGTTGCATACAACACATTTACGTGAAGAAGCACGTAACATAATAAAATCATGTGTAAATGCTAGCGAAGAAGATGTTGTTATTTTTTGTGGCACAGGTTCTACTGCGGCGGTAGATAAAATGTATAGACTATTGCAGCAAAAAGTAAAAGAAACCGGTGAAAAAATTATCATTTTTCATGGCCCTTTTGAACATCATTCTAACGTATTACCATGGCGTGAAAGTAACTTCGAAGTAGTACCCGTTGCTTTGCACAGAGATGGTCAGGTAAATTTAGAAGAGTTAGAAAAGGAGCTAATATCTCATCAGGGTAAAGGAACACTTATTGGCAGCTTTTCAGCAGCATCCAATGTAACGGGAATCATTGCTCAAATTGATGAAATTACCGAATTACTGCATAAACACGGAGCTCTTGCATTTTGGGACTATGCTGCAGGTGCACCATACATGAAAATTGACATGAATCCGGGAAATAATCGTCATAAAGATGCTGTATTTATTTCTACCCATAAATTTGTTGGTGGACCGGGTAGTCCGGGATTATTAATTGCTAAACGGTCATTATTTACCAATGATGTACCATTAGTTCCAGGAGGAGGAACTGTACATTTTGTAACCAGAAATAAACAAAGGTATTTTGAAGACATCGAAACTCGAGAAGAAGCAGGGACTCCAGGAATAATTGAGTCAATCCGTGCAGGACTTGCTTTTAGATTAAAAAGCGAAATTGGCGAAAAACTAATTGAGGAAAAAGAAAATGAAGCTATTCAGTATGCCTTCTCTGAATTAAAAACTCACCCTAATATATACATCCTTGGCAATACCAATTGTAAACGACTAGCATTTATTGCATTTCATATCAAATGTGGAAAATACTTTTTACACCATAATTTTGTGGTGGCATTACTAAATGATCTTTTTGGGGTTCAATCAAGGGGTGGTTGCAGTTGTGCCGGTCCGTATGGACATGAATTACTTGACTTAAGCAACGAAAAGTCGGATGAATATATGGATGAATTGGCTACCGGAAATGTGGGAATAAAACCAGGCTGGGTTCGTTTAAATCTCAACTACTTTATTCCTGATTCTGAAGTGGAATTTATTATAAAATCGGTTCAATGGATTGCAAATAATGGATATAAACTATTGAAAGAATATCACTTTAATGATAGAACTGCCCTATGGAAAAACCTTCATGAAGGGTCTAATGCCCTTCATTCTTTAAATGATGAAAATTGGTTAAATGTTCCCAACGAAATACCTTCCAAAATTAATCGTACAGAACTGCAAAATGCCTATTTTAAACTAGCTGATGATATAGCCGAAAAAGCCTTATTGGAATGGAAAACAAAACCCAATCAGGAATATTATTATCCCCAGGTCAACAATCCACTTCGATGGTTTGCCTTATCCAATGACATCGAATAGAGGATTCGCAGTTAAGCCTTTGTAGAGCACTTTAGATTGTTTACCTTTGAAAAAAGATACTTTCCTTTGATTACACTTGCTAATTACATTAACGGAAAGCTGGTTACACCTGCTTCCGGAAACTACCTGGAAAATATTGATCCTTCCCGCGGAAAAGTATTTTCAAAAGTACCTGACTCAGATGAAAAAGATGTGCAAGCTGCAGTAGAAGCGGCTAAAGCTGCCTTTGATTCTTGGAGTTCTATTGGTAACGAAAAACGACACGATTATTTAATTGCTGTTGCCAATGAAATTGAAAAAAATCTAAATCAACTGGCTGCTGCTGAAAGTTTGGATAATGGAAAACCCGTTTGGTTGGCGACTGAAGTAGATATCCCAAGAGCTTCTTCCAATTTTAAATTCTTCGCAACAGCTATTATGCATTTTGCCAGTGAATCACATCACATGGAAAATACAGCTATCAATTATACATTACGCAAACCTATTGGTGTGGTTGGTTGTATTTCTCCGTGGAATTTGCCATTATATTTGTTCACATGGAAAATTGCACCGGCATTAGCTGCAGGTAATACCGTAGTTGCCAAACCCAGTGAAGTAACTCCTTATACCGCCTATTTACTTTCCGAAATATGTGCTAAGATTTTACCTCCGGGGGTTTTAAACATAGTTCACGGATTAGGTGGTAAAACAGGTAATGCCATTGTTTCTCATCCTGAAATTACGGCAGTTTCATTTACAGGGGGCACCAAAACAGGCGAACATATAGCTCGTATAGCCGCTCCTATGTTTAAAAAATTATCTCTTGAACTAGGAGGTAAAAACCCTACCGTAATATTTAACGATTGTGATTATGATAAAGCATTAAAAAATGCGATCCGTTCGTCCTTTACCAACCAAGGTGAAATTTGTTTATGTGGATCTAGGGTCTTTGTTCAGAAAGGAATTTATGAAAAGTTTAAGACCGATTTTGTAAATGAAGTAAAGAAAATAAAAGTGGGGGATCCCAATAACAAGGATAATTATATGGGGGCCATCGTCTCTCAACCACATCTTGAAAAAATTGAATCATACGTTGCTCTTGCTCAGCAGGAAGGGGGCACCGTTATAACAGGTGGTAAACGAATTCAACTAAGTGGTGAATTTGCCAACGGTTATTATTTTGAACCTACTATTATTGAAGGGTTGGCTTTTGATTGCAGAACCAATCAGGAAGAAATTTTTGGTCCGGTTATTTCGTTAACACCATTTGATACCGAAGAGGAGGTAATAGAGTACGCCAATGCATCCTCCTATGGGTTAGCTGCCAATGTCTGGACACAGGATCTCAATAAAGCACATCGTATAGCCGATAAAATTAAAACCGGCATTGTTTGGATCAATTGTTGGTTATTACGTGACTTAAGAACACCCTTTGGTGGAATGAAAAATTCCGGAGTGGGTCGTGAAGGTGGATGGGAAGCATTGCGATTTTTTACGGAAGCAAAAAATGTATGTATCAAACTATCTTGATCGACATGCAAAAAAAATTTAAACCACATAGGCACATTGGTTCACATAGTAAGTATTCTATGATTTCTATGTGCCTATCTGTTTCAAAAAAATTATGGGTAATTATTCTTTTGGTTGGTTGGTTTTTTCCATCAATCATTTCAGCACAACAGATTAATAAAAACGCTTCAGGTAAAAACGGAATGGTAGTTTCTGCACGGGAAGAAGCTACCCGTATCGGGCTAGACGTTTTAATGAAAGGTGGCAATGCATTTGATGCAGCCATAGCTGTTCACTTTGCATTAGCCGTTTGTTATCCACAGGCCGGCAATATCGGTGGCGGCGGTTTTATGTTAGCACATACTGCTACAGGAGAAAGTGTAGCTCTTGATTTTCGTGAAAAAGCACCTGCAAAAGCTTCCCGTGATATGTATCTGGATAAAGACGGAAATGTAATTCCTGATTTAAGTACTATAGGTCATTTAGCTTGTGGAGTTCCCGGTGCGGTAGATGGCATGGAAACTATTCATAAAAAATATGGTTCTCTCCCCTGGGCCAATTTGATTCAACCCTCTATTAATTTAGCCCGAAAAGGTTTTGTTGTTACTGAATTAGATGCTATTGAGTTGAACAAGTATTTTATTGGTAGCGGAAATAACCTGGAATATTTTCAATCATCTACTCCCTATAAAGCAGGCGATGTTATTGTTCAAAACGACCTGGCAATTACACTTGAAAAAATTGCTGCTCATGGCAAAAAAGGTTTTTACGAAGGGGAGATTGCTAACTTGCTAGTAAATGAAATGCAAAGTGGTAGTGGATTAATTACACTTGAAGATTTAAAAAGCTACCAATCCGTTTGGCGAACTCCCTTAACAGGGAATTTTTACGGTTACGAGGTGCTAACCATGCCTCCTCCTTCCAGCGGAGGAATCGCCTTATTGCAGATGTTATATATGCTGGAAAAGCTCAACATTAAAAAATACAAACTCAATTCTGCGGCCTATATGTCATTAGTAGTAGAGGTAGAAAGATTGGCTTATGCTGATAGAAGCCATCACTTAGGAGATCCTGATTTTTATAAGGTAGAACCTCAAAAATTATTAGACCAAAAATATCTTGATAAAAGATATACTAATATAAAACCGCTACAGTATACACCTTCATCTAATGTAAAACCCGGAGAAACGGAAAGTGAGCAAACCACTCATTTTTCTATTGTAGATCGATGGGGAAATGCAGTAGCTATCACCACTACACTCAACAGCCGTTTTGGATCCAAAGTGTTTGTAAGCGGAGCCGGCTTTTTAATGAATAATGAAATGGATGATTTTTCATCCAAACCCGGAGTACCTAATCAATTTGGATTATTGGGTGACTCTGCCAATGCTATTGAGCCCGGTAAGCGAATGTTAAGTTCGATGACGCCAACCATCGTTTTTAAGAATGGTCAGCCTGTATTAATAACAGGATCACCGGGAGGAGCTACCATTATTACTTCGGTGCTTCAAAACATACTGCAAACCATCGTTTATAAAAAGAGTATTGAAGAAGCTTTAAAAACGCCCCGTTTCCATCATCAATGGTACCCTGATGTGGTATATCTTGAAGAAGCTTGGAAAAATAATATTACGATAGAGCAGCTAACGAAGGCAGGGTACCCTATCACCTACCGTGAGTTAATCGGGCGTGTAGATGCCATTCTTAAAAAAGGGAAAAAATACTATGGGGGCGGAGACCCACGGGGCGATGATATGGCTGGCGGGTATTAAACCTCTTTAGAAAGGAGCAAAATTAAATCCGATAGTTAATGCATTTCCCATTCTTCCACCAAATTCAGGTTTATCAAGGAAATGAGTGCTAATGGTATAACCGGCAAATACATTAAAACGGCTATAACCAATTCTACCATAAACACCATAGCTTAATCTGTTTACTGCAGGAACTTCATAGGTAGTTTGGCGTAAATTGGTATTCAAATCTTCGCCCGGTAAAAAGTTAGGACCTTCATATTTTTGCCATGTATCAATTACATATCCTACTTTAAAACCTACAGCAATTTTAAAAGTATTTCTTTTATGAGGTTTTAAACGGAAACGGAACTCAATAGGTAATTCGATAATAGCATTCGCAATTTTTGCCTTTTGCCAGTCTCTTCTGGTAGCAGGATTATCACGATTAATCATTTGATCGATGTTCTCAAAATAAATGCTGTTTCCACCTGCTGAATCTTTTACAATTTGATTAGTAAAGAAGTTTTGGAAGGAAAAATTTACTCCGGCAGCAAAGCTGAACATGCTTCTTCCCAACGGAATATCATACATCAAAGCTACATCAAAACCTCTTGAAAATGGGCTGATCCAAAGACTGTCTCCTGCACCTTTAGGGTGATTCAACATGGTCATCCAGTTAAAGTTGAATAAAATTACATCTTGTTTTTTGGGCTTAGGCAGTTTTTTTACCTGGTCCTTTTTAATGTCGGTCTGTGAATAAGCTGCCGAAAATACCATTCCCAAGGCAACTATCGCTACACAAAGTCTTTTACTCATAAACTTGTTTTTTCTATTGTATTCGTGAGCTCACCGCTTCCAGCGGCTCGGTTCATAAACATATTTGATGTGTTACAAACGTAATTAAAATAATCGTATTATGCTCTGCATGCTTACTTTTAATAATTATTAAGCCTGCATTACCCTCAGGTGATAACAACAATTAAGCCAATTACATCACCCCCATAGGAGTACGTTTGCCCATACTTCCGTTGCACTTGCGTGGAGCAGTGGAAGCACATGAAACCATTGTAATTACGGCTATTACAAGCAATACATATTTAAATTTGAGCAAAGAGGATACTTTTTTCATGGTTAAATTTTCGATACAAAAGTAGTAAACGTAAGGGTCACAATAAAATTATATACTCATTTAATCTATTCAATTAATCATTCAAAAAGCCTTCATCATGGTCTTAGTATGGTTAATATTTGTACCTTTGTGTTAATATTTATTTTAAACAACATGTTTAGCAAATTCGGAGCTACTGAAATAATTATCATCCTTGTAATTGTCCTTCTATTTTTTGGGGGTCGTAAAATTCCTGAATTAATGAAAGGTTTAGGTAAAGGGGTAAAGGAGTTTAAAGATGGTGTAAAGGGTGAAGGTGAAGAAGGTGCCGACCCTAAAAAATCAGATAATAAGTAATTTCTGTGATGAATTTTCGCAGCCTGGCTGAGGTACAAAAGGCCTGGAACGAAGGCTCTATTACCATGGAGCAATTAGTAGGCAATTACCTACAAGCTATTTCCGATAAAAATTCTGAGATCAATGCTTTTTTGGAAGTATTTACCAATACCGCCTTGGAAAAAGCAAAAGAATTAGATCTTAAAAAAAAGAATAACCAACCACTGGGCAAATTGGCTGGAATGGTGTTGGGCATTAAAGATAATATTTGTTTTAAAGACCACCATGTAACTGCCTCTTCAAAAATTTTGGAAGGTTATACTTCCATCTATTCAGCCACAGCTATTGAAAGATTGTTGGCCGAAGATGTGATTATTATTGGGCGCACCAATTGTGATGAGTTTGCTATGGGTAGTTCCAATGAAAATTCTGCTTTTGGGAGTGTAAAAAACCCCGTAGATACCACTCGAGTTCCGGGAGGATCATCGGGGGGTAGCGTAGCTGCAGTAGCTGCTAATATGTGTTTGGCTACGTTGGGAAGTGATACGGGTGGGTCTATTCGTCAGCCGGCTTCATTTTGCGGACTTGTTGGTTTAAAGCCTACGTATGGCAGGATATCACGCTATGGGTTATTGGCATACGGCTCCTCTTTTGACCAAATTGGACCTATTACCCATTCGCTGGCAGACGCCGGTTTGTTATTGCAGATAATGGCAG
>CAZUXM010000087.1:7160-9480 GCA_964624635.1 uncultured Candidatus Competibacteraceae bacterium | reverse complement strand
TCGGACATCTTTTTGACCCCGCAAAAGCCGGATTCAGGTATAATGGATTCGCATAGAACTGTGTAAACTGCGGATCCTGGGCATGCAATTTTAACCCCGCCGTTCCTACAAGTATTGCTAATAAAGCGATGTAGAGTTTCTTCATATTTGCTTGACCATTAGTTAACAACTTGATTGTTGAAAACTCAATATCAAAAATACTACTATATTTTTTCATAAACAAGTTTGAATGGTATTTTTTTAGATGTTATAAACTCAAATTTAGTTGGATTGGTATAAAATGGGGTTATTAACACTTTGCTAACGCCCGTCATTATTGGCTTTAAGCAGTTTTTAATGACATATTTCGTGCCATATTTTTTTTGCGTTTTTGGGATAGAATCTAACAAGATGGAGATGGAGTGTCAAATTAAAAAACGCAATGTTTTTGATGGGTCCTTTTCGTGTCATCCGTTTTAGTACCAAGCCTGTAAACCGTGGTATACAAACACCTGCCTGGTATACATTCTTTTACTCGGCATCTGTCTGTATACCATCGGTTTACAAGCTTGGTAGCTATCACTCCTGCCACGGGCCCTTTATTTCAATTTTATATCATCCTCCATTAAACCGGTTGTTTTTACCATTTTTAGGCAAAATTATACCCCCTCCCCCCACCAAAAAACACTACATTTGCACTAAATTTTATACAGAAGGATTTACGATGAGCGGATTTAAACTCAATACCATTGAAGAGGCCGTTGAAGATATTAAAAACGGAAAAATTATTATAGTAGTAGATGATGAAGACAGAGAGAATGAAGGAGATTTTATTGCGGCGGCCCGTTGTGTAACTCCTGAAATCATCAATTTTATGGCCACCCATGGTCGTGGATTAATTTGTACCCCACTTATTGAAGATCGTTGTGATGAGTTAGGTCTTAACTTAATGGTAAATGATAATTCTGCATTGCATCAAACTCCTTTTACTGTTTCTATTGATTTAATAGGACATGGAGTTACTACAGGCATCTCTGCTTCTGATCGTGCAAAAACTATTCAGGCATTAGTCAATAAAGATACCCGTCCTGAAGAGTTAGGCAAACCGGGTCATATATTTCCACTTCGTGCCCGTAGGGGTGGGGTGCTTCGCAGAACAGGTCATACTGAAGCAGCCATTGATCTTGCTCGTATGGCAGGATTTGAACCAGCTGGTGTGTTGGTAGAAATCATGAATGAAGATGGAACCATGGCTCGTTTACCTGAGCTCATTGAAGTAGCTAAAAAATTTAATTTAAAAATCATCAGTATTGCTGATTTAGTTGAATACAGATTACGTACCGAAACACTTATTACAAAAGAAGCTGAAGTAAAACTTCCTACCGGATTTGGTGATTTTAGATTAGCAGCATTTAAACAACTTACCACTGATCAAATTCATCTGGCACTTATTAAAGGTGATTGGACCGAAGATGAATCAGTGATGGTTAGAGTACATAGTTCATGTATGACTGGTGATATTTTTGGTTCTTTCCGTTGCGATTGTGGACCACAGTTACACGCAGCAATGGAACAAATTGAAAAGGAAGGGAAAGGTGTAATCGTATACATGAATCAGGAAGGAAGAGGTATTGGTTTAATTAATAAACTAAAGGCTTACGAATTACAAGAAAACGGAATGGATACCGTACAAGCTAATCTTGCGCTTGGTTTTAATATGGATGAAAGAGATTATGGTGTAGGAGCACAAATTTTGCGTTATCTCGGTATTTCAAAAATAAGATTACTTACCAACAATCCTAAGAAACGAATTGCATTAGGTGGATACGGATTAGAAATTGTTGAGAACATTGCATTGGAAGTAATCAGCAATACTCACAATGAGTTTTATTTAAAAACTAAAAGAGATAAAATGGGACATATTTTATCTCACCTGGGGCATTAACCTCATTTATACTTTCTGCTTTTAATTTCTACCGCTTCATCAATTTCTGTTCCTGCAGATGTTTTACGTATGTTGGTTTTCTGTTTTTTTGCTGACATGATACTTACATTCAACTCAAATCCAATGAGCAACGATACTATATTTAAAAATATCCAAACCAGTAATAAAGGAAGAGTTCCCAATATCCCATATATTTTATTGTAATTACTAAAGTTATTAATATAAATAGTAAAAAGGTAAGTAAATAATATGGCACATAAAGTAGATGCTATTGACCCCGGAGAGAAAAAACGATGACGTAAATATTTGGCTGGGGCGAAATAAAACAGGGTTGCAATCACTAAATAAATCATAAAAAATATAACCAACCATTTTGATGACAACAATACCTGATAC
>CAZUXM010000087.1:734-7150 GCA_964624635.1 uncultured Candidatus Competibacteraceae bacterium | reverse complement strand
TGTTTTTGAAATACTTCCACTCATCTTTAAATGCAACAGATATTTGTTTGAAAGAATGATGAACGTAATCATGGATATCAAAACAAAAAATCCGAAAAAAGTAAGCAACAGTGCATATAGCCTTTGTTTCAATGGTTTTCTATCTTCGGTTATCAACGCTGAATCATTAAAAGCCCTCATGATTCCATTCATTCCTCCACTTGAAAATAGCATGGTTACTAAAAAACCTACTGATAATAATCCTGTGTTTTTATTTTTAATTACATCAATAATAGTTTGTTCAACTAACGGGAAAATTTTAGAAGGAATAATACCTTCCAAACTAATTAATAAACTGGATTGAAAATTAGGAATAGGTAACATTGGAATCAATGTCATTAAAAAAATTAATCCCGGAAACAATCCCATAAAAAATTTGAAGGAAGCAGAGTAAGCTCTTTCCAAAATAGAACTATCTCTTAATGCCATTGCATAAAAATCATACACCTCTCCTACACTCACTCCTTTAAACCCGGGAGGATACATTCTATGTGCCAACTCATCCAGTTGCTTTAAAATAGGTAGTCCTTTTATAAATTGTCCAATTTTACTCAAAACTATGCTTTACTTATTTTAGCTTTTAAACTTAAATCAAGACTTTTAATTTGGTGTGTTAATGCACCTATTGAAATAAAATCAACCCCTGTTTCAGCAAAGCTTACTAAATTGTCTTTATTAATTCCACCGGAAGCTTCCACCTTGTACAATCCTTTTATTTTTAAAAGTGCCTTTTTTATATCTTCAGGTGTGAAATTATCCAACATAATAATATCAATTCCACCTGTATCTAACAATTCATCCAATTCTCTAAAGTTTCGTACTTCTACTTCAATTTTTAAAGGTTTATTATTTTGTTGTAAATATTCTTTGGTTTTGGTTATTGCTGCTTTTACACCTCCCGAATAGTCGATATGATTGTCTTTTAACATCACCATATCATACAATCCCATTCTATGGTTGTCTCCTCCACCTATTTTAACTGCTTTTTTTTCAAAATACCTAAACAGTGGTGTTGTTTTCCGGGTATCCAACAATGTTACCTGAGTGTGTTTTACCATATCCACCAGCTTACGGGTTTGAGTAGCAATTCCACTCATCCTTTGCATGATATTTAAAACCAACCTTTCTGTAGTTAAAATAGAACGGGCTGCACCATCTACTTCAAACACTATATCACCCACCAAAATTTTATCACCGTCGTTTTTAAACCCGGTAATTTTTAAAGAAGAATCATATAACTTGAAAATTTGAAGCGCTTCTTCCAGCCCGGCCAACACCCCATCCTCTTTAACCAATAGTTTGGCATTGCCTTGCGCATCAGCACGAATAGCTGATAAGGTGGAGTGATCACCATCCCCTATATCTTCAGCTAATGATAATTGGATGAATTCATTAAGATCCATAAAACAAAAGTACCTAAATTTTAAAAAATGGAATAGAAAGAATGCTTATTCTTCCTGCTCAAACCTTAGGGTTTGTATTAATTCGACCCCATTTATGTTTTTAAAATAAACATAAACCCTATACTCCCCGGTAGAAGTAGAAAGAGTCCCAATAATATATTTTGACCCTTCTCCACTGGTTCCGTTATGGTTTACAGTAAAGTTGGAAGGCTTATTATCATTAAAGAAATTTTGAACTACCTGTTCCCCTTGCGACTTAGAATAAGTACCTTGTTTTTGAATAATGGTTAGGTCAATGGTAGAATGAAAATAGGTTGACAATAACTTAGCATTTCCTGTTTTTAAAGCCGTAGAAATATCATCTACTGATTTTTGAGCAAAAGAAAATGATACTATTGCCAAAGCTAATATTGTGAACAACCATTTTTTCATCATCAAAAAAATCTCTACAATTATACCAAAAACTAAGCCAAAGTTAATGAATTTTAAGAAATAATCTATGCTTATAAAACTCTTATGTATTGGTAAAACTCAGTCAGGCTACATTCAAACCGGAGTAGATGAGTATATTAAAAGACTTAATAAATACTGTAAGTTTGATATAAGCATACTGCCTGATATAAAAAACGCATCTAACCTTACGGCTCAACAACGCAAAACGGAAGAAGGTAAACTATTATTATCTCAATTTTCACCCACGGACATGATTATTCTTCTGGATGAAAAAGGGAAATCTTATACCTCTGAAAAATTTGCGGAGCAATGGCAATCATGGTTCAACAGGGGGCCTCGACAAATTATAGTAGTTGTTGGCGGGCCTTATGGGTTTAGCGAAGAAATCTATGAAAAAGCAGGAGCTAAAGTGTCCTTATCTTCAATGACTTTTTCACATGAAATGGTAAGGTTATTTTTTGTAGAACAGTTATACCGATCATTTACCATCATAAAAAATGAGCCCTACCACCATAGGTAAGGCTCATCCAATTTGATTTATGATTAATGATATACTAAGATTAGTATAATTCTCTACGTACCATGTTTCCATTGGTATCATAGAATATACTGATTTTTTCGCTTTGACCTGTAGAAAACAAGAACTCAACACCTTCTACAGCTCCGGCAACACCCTCTACTTTAAAAGCTCTGCTAAAAGTATATAGGCTTCCTTCACCCATAAATCTGGCTTTGATTTCTGATTGAGTAGTAGTGCCCAAATCAGTAACATTCACATCAGTTTCTGTTCTTAAATGTGTTGGTTTTTCGGTTTTGGTATAAAAAGCGGTCATTTTTTTACCGTTTGATTCCCATTTTGCCACGTAGTTTTGGTTAGCTATCGACCAATCAGCGGTAGTAACATTAAACTTTTCTTTGAAAGACATTTTTAGTGATGAAGGTACTTCAACCGACTGAGCCATTAATGCTGAAAACCCTATAAATGCTACACAAATTGATAATATTCTTTTCATATCGAGTATATAATTATGGTAAAGTTAATGATTAGAGTATAAATCCACAAAAAAGGTTGCAATTATAATGCCAATAGAAATTGTATAATATCAACATTGTCGGGATAATCAGTAATGCCGGGATATTGACTTTTTCCAAAGCCTACAGTAGTTACTCCAGGTATCACTGATGAAGTCACAATACACTGAATCTCATTTTTATGAGCCTCTACCCAATCTATAACATATTGACTATCTGAATATTTTAGATAATTTATTACAGAAATAGGGCTTGATAAATAATCTACCTCAACAAACGAGGCATAGCCTGTATCAAAAAACGGAGTTGAGTTGAGTAAATAAATAGATCGGTAATAATCATAGTTATTTTTATACTTATGATGTTCTATTGGCTCCTTCATACCTTCCCATTGTTTAAACAAATCAGCCATATTATATCCTTCAGGCACCAATAACATTGATACATTCCGGCATCCCAATCCATAATATTTAAAGATGTCATCATACAAACTATCTAATTCATCAGGAGTTTCATTACCTGTTAATATTGCTATCGAATGTCTGTTTTTACGGATAATATTAGGATACTTGCCAAAATAATATTCAAAATGAGTAGATGTATTGTTACTTCCTGTAGCTATCACCCCATCAAATTCAGTTAGCATCCCATTTGTAAACTCAATATATGGCTTCCATCCATCATTTATTTTAATTAATTCATCTGCCAAATAGGGTAATAAAACCTTATCCTGTGATGATAGCTTACCAATAAAATGGTGACCTGTAATAAGTACTGATAAAAAATCATGGAAGTTTACTAAAGGTATATTTCCGGCCATGATTACCGCTATCTTTTTGGGTTGAGCAGGCTCAGATAAGTAATAAGTATTGCTCCAATCAGCTAATACTTTAACGTTTAGCCATGTCCCAATAGCTTCAATGCTATTAACAACAGACTCCTTGGTAAACCAACCATTCTCTAATCCGGCTTTATCAACTATTCTTGACAACTGGTTTTCTTTACCACCTCTAATTTCTTCAATTCCTTTGTTAATAAGGGTTCCAAGTGCAGCGAGTGACTCTATTCTATCTTTAATAAGCAGCATTGCCAAATTTTTGATTAATTTTGCAAAAATATTTATTAGCTGATAAAATGGCGATCAAAATTACGGATGAATGTATTAATTGTGGGGCTTGTGAGCCGGAATGCCCTAATAACGCTATTTATGAAGGGGGTATTGAATGGAAAATTTCTGATGGAACCTCAGTTTCAGGCAATTATCAATTATCAGATGGAAGTTCCATTGGTGCTGATGAAAACCAAAAACCGGTAGCCAACGATGTATATTATATTGTAACCGACAAGTGTACTGAATGTGTTGGGTTTCATGACGAACCTCAATGTGCTGCGGTTTGTCCGGTTGATTGTTGTGTGGATGATGAAGATAACAGAGAATCGAATGATGCTCTTTTAGCTAAAAAAGAAAAACTTCACCTGTAACTTAAAACAAATCGGAGTTACATCCGTTTCTATTGATAATCATTACCCTTAAACTATGCGAAAATCCATTTTCGTAATACTGGGATTAGTTTTTTTATCAATTCCTGTTTTTGCTCAGTCAGAAACAGATTCACTGATTTCATGGTCTTCCAAGTTTCTTGATAAACAATATAATGATGAAACAAAACTTGTCAATAATGAATTATTTATTGATGAGTTGACTTCACTTTTAGAAAATAAAAAATCATTTGACCGTTCATTTCCAGAATTAAATTCTGTATCAGTACAAACTTCTCATGATAAATCTTTTAGAGTTTTTACCTGGTTTGTGATTACTAAATCAGGTTATAAAACTTTTGGTTTAATGCAAACCATCAATCCAAAAATCAAAAATGCAGTGGTTACAAGGCTATCCGATCAAGGTGAAGATCTTCGTTCTGCTCAATTTAAAACCTTAAATGCGAAAAATTGGTTTGGGGCTTTGTACTATGATATGATTCCCTTTAAAATAAAAGGGAAAAAATATCATCTCTTATTAGGCTTTAATCCGGGTAACGGGTTATCTCATAAAAAAGTAGTAGATGTAGTACAAATCATGAATAATGGTCAGCCACGATTTGGTGCTGCCGTTTTCGAAAAGGATAAAAAAACAGCCAGTAGGATTGTTCTTGAATACGATGCCCGTGCAAAAATATCTTTGAGATATATTGATGGAGTTCAAATGATTGTTTTTGATCATCTCTCCCCTAGTCGACCTGAATTTGTTGACCAATACGAACACTATGTTCCTGATTTAAGTTATGATGCTTTTGAATTGACAAAAACGGGTTGGAAGTACTTACCTGATGTAAAACCGCTTAATCCTGATGAAAATGCAGGTTCAGAAGGTGTACGATTAGTCATTCCCGGTGTAAATGATGAGGAAACACTCAAAAATAAAATGTCGGGTGGATCAGGAAATCCTGATGATAAAAAAGATAAAGATAAATCGAATCAATAAAGTATTTTCTCCGAACATTTGATTCCAAATGTTTCTAATTCTTTTAATACAGGCTGGTAAATTTCTTTTGTATTTGGAATTTGTACTCCGGGAGTAAATATATTCCCATTCAATATATTTTTCACTCCTATCCCCAATGGTATTCCTACTGTTTTTGCCATAGCTGTATTAATCTCATCATCTCCTTTAACTGCTAATGTAGCATGTAACTCATGTGGCACTCCATGTTCTACATAATTAAATTTATGCCACATCACAATCATGTCTTTTTCATCATCAGCAAGAGTCCATTTTTTTTCCAAAATATGCTGTAAAATTTGAGCAGGACTCGATGGTTTTGATAAACCTACCGGTTCATTTTTAAACATATCTAACCAGGCAATTTTTCTCATCTCATCCGAGTCATGATCCAACTTTAACAGCATAGCTAATTTTGTTTCTACCGAATCAGTTGGATGATAAAACAAAAACGAATTAATAAATTCCCGATGTGTTAATGTTTCGATATTGTCCATTAAATACGAATCATCAGTAGCTCCTAATTGTACAAACACATCCCATGCTCTGCTAAAACCAACCCTGCGTAAAGTTCCTCTATAAATAGTTTGTACTCCTTCTAATCTGTATAAATCAATATATTTTAATGAATCTCTGTTGGCATAACCTTCATATTCTCCATATCCTTCAATATCTATTACTTCTGTTCTTCTAAATACTTTATGATAGGGAATGTATTTGAATTTGCCTCCCTGCAAAAATTTTACAGCCCCACCACTGGCAGCCATTACCACATTACGTGGATTCCAGGTAAACTTATATTTCCACGGATTATTTTCACTTTCAGGAGCCATTAAACCTCCCGTAAATGATTCAAATCCGGTAATGGTACAACCTCTGTTTCTTAGTTTGTCTAAAGTTTCCATGGCTGTCATATGATCCACACCCGGGTCAAGACCTATTTCATTCAATAAAATAATGCCTGCTTTTTTTGCCTCTTCATGTAAAGC
>CAZUXM010000087.1:0-724 GCA_964624635.1 uncultured Candidatus Competibacteraceae bacterium | reverse complement strand
GAAACATAAGAAGCAGTAGCCATGTTCTTTCTATGCTTTAAACAAAAACGAGCTACATTCATATGCATGAAAGCCGGTAACATGGATATCACCATATCATGTTCACTCACTAATTTTTCTAACTGCTCTAAGTTTGATACATCTAATTGCACCGCATTTCCATTAGGATGTCCATGTAATTTTTCTTTCACCACTTCTACATTCATGTCGGCTACAGTTAGTTTCCAGTTACCTGCAGATGAATTGTTCAATAAATAATCAATCAATGTTGTAGCTGATTTGCCGGCACCAATGAGTAAGATGTTAGACATAGAGAATAAATTTGATGCCAATATTACAAAAAAGGTTTTTATCGTCTGTAAGCTGAGATGGACAATTGTCCGTCTTTACAACAAACAAAAAGGTTACATTTGTAATCATTAATGTTATTTATATGTCTAGAAACATCATATTAACTGCGTCATTTCTACTCGCCATAGCTGTTATACTAGGAGCCCTGGGAGCCCATGCACTCAAAACAAAACTTACTCCCGAACATTTGGATGCATTTAAAACCGGCGTTACATACCATTTTTACCATGCATTTGCATTGATTATCATTGCCATCCTTATGGAAGTATTTAAAAAACCTGCATTAAAGATTGCTGCGATTTTATTTATTATAGGAATCATTTGTTTTTCGGGTAGTATATATTTATTAACTACCATGGAAAATGTTTCTTTC
>CAZUXM010000086.1:6640-9590 GCA_964624635.1 uncultured Candidatus Competibacteraceae bacterium | reverse complement strand
ACAATCAATAAATCGTTTCCTAACATAAAACCTGCCGCTGATGCGGCCCAACCTGAATATGAATTGAGCATAGAAACTACAACAGGCATATCAGCTCCACCAATGGCCATAACCAACATAACTCCAATAAAGCAGGCAATGGTCGTCATGATGTATAAATAAATCATTCCATCACCACCCTCAGCCAGGGTAAATAAAACACCCAATACTATACAGCCAATCAACAATAAAATATTTACTGCATGTCGGCCTGGATATAACAATGGTTTACTTCGGATTTTACCTTCTAATTTACCCCAGGCAACAATTGAGCCGGTAAAAGTAATGGCACCAATAAAAATACCCAGATATACTTCCACTAAGTGAATAACATGTTCCGTTCCGGATTTTGTATGACCGGCGGCTTCCAAATTGATACTTTCAAGATATGATCCGAAACCAACTAATACCGCTGCGAGACCCACAAAACTGTGAAGAATAGCTACCAACTGAGGCATAGAGGTCATTTCTACTCTACGAGCCAGAACAATTCCAATTATTGACGCTATACCAATAGCTCCTAAAATAAATAAATACGCATTGCTTGAAAAGAAACGAAGTGATTCTTTGGCTCCAACAGGTCCTAATAATGTTGCAATGATGGCGATAGCCATTCCAATAATTCCATACCAAACACCTTTTTTCGCAGATTCTTGGGAGGAAAGCCCACCTAAACTATAAATGAATAAAATTGCAGCAAATAAATAAGCTACGTTTCTAACATTTAATAATTGCTCTAATAATTCTTTTTCCATCGTCTTCCGTTATTTTTTGAACATTTTCAACATTCTTCTTGTTACAACAAATCCTCCTACAATATTTATACTTGCTACCAGTGTTGCTACAGAAGCCAAAATGGTTATTGGTAAATTCTGTGCAGCTAATGGGTCTTCAAGACTTCCAATTTGCACTAATCCTCCCACTACAATAATTCCACTAATAGCATTGGTAACTGCCATCAATGGAGTATGTAATGAATGTGATACATTCCATATTACCTGCCATCCAACAAATACGGATAATACAAATACGGTAAAGTGTTGCATAAATTCACTTGGGGCAAACAATCCAACTATACCTAACAAAGCAGCAATTACAAGAAGTTTTATCACCATACTTGAAGCACTTTTTGGAGCTTCTTCATGACCATGACCTTTTTTATGTTCTACTTTGGTATCTACTTTTTTAGCTACTTGCGGACTTACCGGAAGTGGGGCAGGAGGCCAGTTAATTTTACCATTATAGGTAACCATTGCTCTTGAAACCACTGCATCTTCCATGTCAATTCTCCATTTCTCAGCTTTACCCATATCATCTAATAAATGACATAAGTTGTTTCCATATAATTGAGAAGCTTGTGTAGGTAGTTGATCTAATTTTCCAACGATGGTAACTCCGTTATTAGTTTTATATACTTCACCCGGTTTGGTTAACACACAGTTACCTCCCGTAGGCGCAGCTAAGTCAACAATAACTGAACCCGGTTTTAACGCAGCCACATGGTAATCCATGATAAGTTTTGGAGCTGGTTTCCCGGGAATCAATGCAGTGGTAATGATAATATCTACCTCCTTACATTGCTCACTAAATAATTTCATTTCTGCTTCAATAAAAGCAGGACTCATTTCTTTTGAATATCCGGAGGAAGTTGCACCATCTTCGTCAATTTCTACCGTTAAAAAGCTGGCACCCATTGATTCAATTTGTTCAGCCACCTCTTTACGGGTATCAAAAGCTCTAACAATGGCACCTAATGAATTAGCAGCCCCAATAGCAGCTAAACCTGCTACCCCGGCACCAATAACCAATACTTTAGCAGGATCTACTTTTCCTGCAGCAGTAATTTGTCCATTGAGAAACCTTCCGAAATAAAAAGAACCTTCAATGACAGATCTATAACCGGCAATATTTGCCATAGAAGAAAGTACATCCATTTTTTGAGCTCTGGAGATACGAGGTATAGCATCCATTGCAATGGCATTTACTTTTTTATCGGCTAATTTTTGTAGGAGTTCCTGATTTTGAGCAGGCCATAAATAACTAAGTAATACAAGACCTTCACGCATCAATGCTACTTCTTCAACAGCGGGTTCTTTTACTTTTAAAACAATATCACATGAGCCATAGATATCTGATGCAGTATTTACCAAATGTGCTCCGGCTTCTTCAAAAGAAGTATCAGAATAATTGGCTTTATTACCGGCACCGCGTTGTATGTAAACCTCAAAACCTTGTTTTTGTAAACGTTTCACCGTTTTGGGTGTAGCTGCTACCCTTAATTCGCTGGGAGAGATCTCCGATGGGATACCTACCTTCATAGATTACTAAGTGTTTATGTTGTCAATCAATGGGAAAAGGCCAGGCGTATCAACATCTATTATGGATAGGGCTCTACAGGTCAAGGCCATTTTAACCGGCGCCTAAAGTATATTTTTCGGCTGAATTAAGGAAGAGTTCTTCTTTAAATTACTGTTTTTTGAAAAACTGCCTGTAAAACTTGGTATTTAAAGCTGATAACTGTATATTTGCACCCCTTTAAATTTATATTTAAATAAACAACAAATGATTAATCAGTACGAAACAGTGTTCATTCTTACCCCAGTGCTAAGTGATGAACAGCTAAAGGAAGCCGTGGGTCGTTACAAAGAGCTTTTAAAAGAAGCAAAATGTGAATTGATCCATGAAGAATCTTGGGGATTAAAGAAGTTAGCTTATCCTATCAAGAAGAAGTCTACAGGTTTCTACCAACTGTTTGAGTTTAAAGCCGATGGAGCTTTCATCGACAAACTTGAACTTACCTTTCGCCGCGATGAAAGAATTCTGCGGTTCCTTACAGTTAAATTGGACAAAGATGCTGCCGTGTGGAGCAAAAAAAGAAGAGAGAAACTAGCAGCTAAGAAAACAGCTTAAA
>CAZUXM010000086.1:0-6630 GCA_964624635.1 uncultured Candidatus Competibacteraceae bacterium | reverse complement strand
TTTAACTATGAGCACAGAAACAACAGCAACTAACGTTAACGTTAACGCGAAAGAAGAAAATTCTTCAGAAATCAGATATCTTACCCCTCCTCCAATTGAGGTGAAAAGATCAAAATACTGCCGTTTCAAAAAATCAGGTATCAAATACATCGATTATAAAGATGCTGATTACTTATTGAAATTGGTGAACGAGCAAGGAAAAGTATTGCCTCGTCGTATTACAGGAACTTCTTGGAAGTATCAAAGAAAAGTGGCACAAGCTGTAAAGCGTGCCCGTCAATTAGCTTTAATGCCTTATGTAGGTGATATGTTAAAATAATAGGAGGAAAGATTATGCAAATCATTTTAAAACAAGATGTAGATAACTTAGGTTATAAAAATGATGTGGTAAAAGTTCGTGATGGATATGCCCGTAATTTTTTAATTCCTAATGGCTTTGCTCAAGTTGCTTCAGAAAGCAATTTGAAAATGCTAAAAGAAAACATGAAACAACAATCTCACAAAGCTGAGAAAATGTTGGCTGAAGCTAAAGCCCTGGCTGAAAAGATTCAGGGTGCTACTATTGAAGTATCTGCTAAAGTTGGTGAGTCAGGAAAAATCTTCGGATCTATCAATACTGTTGTATTGGCTGAATCACTAAAAAAAGCAGGTTACAACGTAGAGCGTAAAACTTTACATATTGCTGATGACAGTATCAAAACCATTGGCACTTATAAAGCTATTGCACAACTTCATAAAGAAATAAAAGTTGAATTTAATTTTAACGTGGTAGCTGAATAAGGCTTCGTCATTCTTCGATAAGCTCAGAATGACAAGAATATAATTAATTAAAAGCCTCTTAGTAATAAGAGGCTTTTTTATTGCTATTTTTGCTACACTTGAATCCTATTATTATCAAAAAGATACTATTTATATCCTTGTTTATTTGGGGAAGTATTTCTGCCCAAAAGGTAATTCAATTAGGAGTACAAGCCGGTGCTAATGGAAGTATACTTAGTACCAGTTTACCTGATTATTATACCCATGTGTCACCTGGGTTTAGAGGTGGCTTTTTTGCAAAATTCCATTTTGGGTTATTAAGTGTATCTCCAGAACTCAATTTTTCAATGGTAGGGGGCAGTGGAACTTTTGCAAATAACCCTCATAGATTTTATTCATCAAAAACCAATACACTTGAAGTTCCCGTGATTGTTGGAATACGATTGGTAAAAAGTAAGTATGTAAACTTGAGAGCTTCTGTAGGTGGTTTTTGGGCATGGAACATCACTAACCATATTGAAGTGCATGATGAGGTATTTACTCAAAATGACAGTTTGATTACAAGTAACAGAGGAGCTAAATTTAATGGAGGGGTAATTGTAGGGGTAGGATTAGATATATGGCGTTTTAATCTTGAAATGAGATATCAGTGGGGATTAGCTAATTTATACGGAAATAACGTTGTTTTTCAAGACCCCAGAGCAGGTTTCAGATACAGCGGCTTCTCTGTTACATTAGGATTTAGTTTTTACTATAAACAGCTTAAATAATCTATTGTTCACTAAAAATTCAGACGGCATGGTTGTTGTTTAATAATTTTTGGTGACCTTTGTAGTTATTAATTCATATATATTCGTCTAACCCATGAAAAAATTAGGATTTATATTAGTTTTTCTTTTAGCCGGTCAGCTACATGCTCAAAAGCTTTTTACTTTAGGAATCCATGCAGGGGTTAACGTAAGTACATTAAGTACTAATATACCTGACTATTTTTCGTCAGCTAATGCCGGTTTTAGAGGGGGGGTATTTGCCCGAATCAATATTAAAAAATTCCATATTCAGCCTGAATTGAATTTTTCGATGGTAGGTAGTGAAGGAAATTTTTCAGATAATCCGGCACGTTATTATAGTGCCAGAGCTAATACATTAGAAGTTCCTCTGTTATTAGGGTATAAAATCATTGATTTTAAACTGATAAGTTTACGTTTACAAGCAGGAGGTTTTTTTGCCTGGAATATGAGCAAAACACTTAAAGTACATGATCAGGCATTTCCTCAAAACGATAGTACGATTACCAGTACAAATGCCGCTGATTATAATGGAGGTATTGTATTAGGCGCAGGCGTTGATGTTTGGCGATTTACACTTGACTTTAGATATCAATGGGGGTTTGTGAATATGTTTGGTAACAATGTAGTTTTTCAGGATCCTACGGCCAACTTTAAATACGGAACTTTTTCATTTACTTTAGGATATAAATTCTTCTAAGAAATTATTTTTTCTCTTTTTGCCTTACTAAATATATAAGTAAGAACATAGGTTAGTACAAATTGCGTACATCCTGCCTGACTATTTAATACGTCTTCGTCCATCATACTTACCATAGTAATGGTTAGTACTATAATGAAAAGAAAATGGTTGTTTTTTAACTGTAAAACCGGATAAAATATCAGAATAATAAATGGGATAAGTCCTATTACCCCTAAACATAAAAGGGTAACCAGATATTGTTGATGTGGGTCTAGCTGGTTCTTTTTTAAAAGAGTTGATTGTGTTTCTTTATAACCATCACTCAATGCAGCTTTCATATCACCTGTTCCATACCCAAATAACCATGATTGCTTAATTTTATATGTAGCAACTTTCCAAATTTCTAATCTCGTACTTAATGATTGATAGTTAGGATCTCCTGTTTTTGTATAATAGTCAAGTTCCCATAAAATTAAATTAATTCTATAGCGGATATCAAACTTATTTAATTGTAAAAAATTTACACTACCATTTTCAATTGCTGTAATCTCCTTTTGAGATAATGCTTCAATTTCTCTTTTGTTTTTAGGTTTATTTTTAGAGGTTAAATACCTGATGAGTCCTTCATAAATAGACCAGTTGAGTCGATTCATTCCTGTAATAGGAATCTTGCTCCTTTTCTCCCAAGCTTCCTTTATTTCAGGGTAACATATATACAGAAAAACATAATGCCCGTTAATAGTTTCCCCATTTTTTCGGAGATGAACATATGTTCCACCATCAGGTGTTAACTTAGGGAGTTGGGAATATTCAAAGGTCTCTATTTTATGAATTCTGTTATACTCAGTGTAAAAAAGATAGATAGTGGTTATGAATAGAATTAAAAAAAAAGACATCAAGGCTATTCCATATTTTTTGTATGTTTTTTTAGTTATACTATATATGGAAAGCACTAAAATACAACCGCCAATAGTGATAAAAGCAGTAATTGATTGCAAAAGAATAATTGAGAGCAACGAAAGAATAATATATACAATGTAAAACAAGAAGTGAACATATCTGTATTTCTTGTTTACTATAACAAAACAACACATGAATATATTAAATACAAGAAGCGTTGATAACCTGATGTGTGATATCAAGTAACTGTATTCCCTAACATCTGTTGATTTTTTAGTAATTATTCCGAAGTAAACCAGGATTCCAACAACTATACTGATCAGGCCACCCATCAATATTCCATGAAATAGGAGTTTAAACTCTTTTTGTGTTAGAGGATAAAATGAAAATATACCCAATGGAATAATTAATAATGGTAGTTTTATTTTTAACTGATGTAGTCCTTCCGAAAAATTGGAAGTATATATCATACCAATAACAAATAAAAAGTAAACGAAAACTATGGATACAATCCTTTTATCAGACCAGATGAGCTTAGCTTTCTCCTTAAATTTTCCTTGCCATATAAAAGAGATTGCTAACCCAATTCCACCCCAACTCATTAATGCATTTGAGCAACCAATACCTATTGATAACATAAGAGCTGACAATAAGAAGGCGTTTCTTGGGTTTATGTATTGCTTGAGAGTCAATTAATTGCTTAATTATAACAAATATCTGATATTTTTGTAGGTAAACTGCTCAAAGGCATTTTTATTATGAAGAAAGTAGCTGTTAATACAAGATTGTTGTTAAAAGGACGGTTAGAAGGACTGGGTACTTTTAAACATGAAGTATTAAGGCGTTTGGTAGCAGCACATCCTGAGGTTGAGTTTCATTTTATTTTTGACAGACCTTATGACAATGATTTTATATACGGACCTAATGTTGTTCCTCATGTAATTGGTCCACAGGCACGTCACCCATTTTTATTTATTACCTGGTTTGAAAGAAGGATTCCCGGATTATTAAACAAAATTAAACCTGATGTGTTTTTTTCGCCGGATGGGTATTTATCTACACGTACGTCAATACCTCAGGTTCCGGTAATACACGATATCAATTTTTTTCATTATCCATCATACTTTCCTTTTTGGGTAAGGTGGCACTTTAATACTTATTTCCCTCAATTTGCTAAAAAAGCAGAAAAGATTATTACCATATCAGAGTTTTCAAAAAGTGATATTTCTAAAAATTACAGAATTGATCCATCAAAAATTGAAGTAGTTTATAATGGGGTAGAAGAGTCTGATTTAAACTATGATCAGGAGGCGATTGATTTAATTACCGGGAGATATACTAAAGCCCCGTATTTTATCTTTATAGGCGCTTTATACCCACGTAAAAATTTAATCAATCAATTGATGGCATTTGATCAATTCAAAACGGAAACCGGCTCAAATATTAAATTCCTTATTGTTGGAAAATCATACCCTGAAAGTGATTCGATATTTGAGGCTTTTCAACAATTTAAGCATAAAACCGATGTGATTTTTACCGGTAGGATCGAACCTCGTGAAAATGTAGACAAACTGCTTGCAGGAGCCTTGGCCTGTTCTTATGTTTCAACCTTTGAAGGCTTTGGATTGCCCATTCTAGAAGCGATGAGAGCAGGAACCCCGGTCATAACATCTAACACCACAGCATTACCTGAAGTAGCCGGTGAGGCTGCTATTTTATGTGACCCAAAATCCATTTCCCAAATAAAAGAAGCATATATTAAAATTGCTTCAGATGTTAATTTACGAAGAACCTTGGCAGAAAAAGGAAAACACCAAATGAGAAAGTTCTCATGGGATGATACGACCAAAAGGGTTTGGAATGTACTCGATGGAGTTATCAATAAATAATATTTATTCGTAAACCTCTTCTAATATTGGGTCAAAACATCCGTAGGCATCAATTCCATTAGGTATAATAATAATAGACGTTGCTTTAATGCCATTATATTCCAAAGGCACTGATATTCCTTTTACATACATAGAAACATAGTGTTCAGTACCTTTTTCGATATAAATGTCTTCTTTATGCAAAATACTGTCATTATTGAATAAAGTAACTTGTAAAGTAAATGAAGCTTCTTCTCGTTTTACTCCCATCCATAATTTAGGAATCCTTCCTTCTAAAGCTTTGGTATCAATGTATAACGAGTCACTGTAAAATCGGGTTGTTTGTGAAAATTTTTGAGGATCTCTGGTATTATGGCAGTGTTCTAAGGGTAATTTCTTATACCTTCTTTTCTTATGATCGTTGGTACGTTTCATTACCACCCAAAAAGGAAAATCAAACAAAGTTACATCAGCAAAAGCAGTGTCTATTTCGTATCCTTTATCCCCATAGTGATCTATCTCATACGTCCATGCATGATTAATAATGTAATGCGGCTTAAATGCATTGAGTAAAGAATCAGAATTGCGTTTATAGTTGGTTACCAATTTCGAATTGAGTCCGGAAAGATCAAGCACATATCCTTTGAATTGCCAGCTAACTAGTCCATGGCTGCTCATAAGGGTATCGGTTTTTAAAGAAATATTATGCATGTAGTTTCCAATCATGTATCTTTCTCTTTCTACTCTTTTAGTATAGAAATCATGATAGGTAAGGGCTCCATCTGTTTTTTTTAGAGCATAAATAGAAAAAACCAAAAGTGGTATAATTGTTATAATTGGTACTCTTTTTAAAATCTTCTTCGACGACCAGTAGATAAAGCTATAGATAACTTGTGCCGTAAGTAAAAATTCAGGTATACTATAATACCAAACCATTCTTTCAAATGGATTATAAAAATAATACATAGCCATAATAGCTATGAACATGTATCCAAAAATAAACTGCTTAGTGTAGTTGATTTTACGGTAGTATAAAATTTCAACAAAATGTAAAACTGCGAAAATTCCGAAAATAACGATGGTAATTTGTCTTATGGGATGTTGTATAAAATAATGCAGGAAAGGGAAAGCATGCTTATCAGCATTAGGATGGTAGTAGTATTTCGCAAATGCAGACTGGGGGAGGGGAGAACCAAATAAAAAGTAGGTAAAGGTAATCCAGATTGCCAATGGTAAGCCAAAATAAATAATGATGTTTTTGATGGGTGTGGTTTTACTAGGTAAGAGTATATGCTCCCAAGAATACAATACTATTAAAACAGCTATCAATGGGGCCGCATCAAGTTTTGACATTATTGATATTGCCGCAAATACCAAAAACCATTGGTTTCTTTTTTTTAAATAAAAGTATACGGTAGTTAGAATAATACTGATGTGTATAGGAAGCTCTAATCCTGCGGCAAACATCATAATGATATTTTCCAAACCAAGTCCCAATAAAATAAAACTTAACCAAACCAAACGTTTATCTTCAACGAGTTGTCTAAGTATTTGAAGTAGTATAAAAAGGTAAGTAACAGACCCTATAAAACATGCCAGTTTAACTGTAACAGGAGCAGAAAATCCGAATAGT
>CAZUXM010000085.1:0-9913 GCA_964624635.1 uncultured Candidatus Competibacteraceae bacterium | reverse complement strand
GGATGTAGAGAGCCGCGTAAGAAGTTCAGAACTGTTAAATGTCCGTCATTCTAAATATTAAAATACATACCTTATATATAATTAATGTCTAATCTATCGTTATCAATCATATAATTCACCAAATAATATGAAATCTTTAACTAGTCTTAAGTACATCGGAGTTGCAGCTACTGCAGTTGCCATGCTGGCTTCCTGCTCAAAGGAGGTAAGCCGAACCACCGGTTGGAACTATAACGACCCTAACAATGGTGGTTATGAAAAAGTTCCTTACATAGAACAAGAAACAGGTCCGGGTTTGGTACTCGTTGAAGGAGGTACCTTTACTATGGGTCGTGTTGAACAGGAAGTAAACTACGATTGGGATAATATTCCACGTCGTGTTACTGTGTCCTCTTTTTATATGGATGAAACAGAGGTGACTAACCTTGATTACCGTGAATACTTATACTGGTTAGGTAGAGTATTTGGAGAAGATTATCCTGAGGTAGTTAAAAAAGCGAAGCCTGATACTCTTGTATGGAGATCAAAATTGGCATTTAACGAGCCTTATGTTGAATATTATTTCCGTCACCCGGCTTATATGGACTATCCTGTAGTTGGAGTGGATTGGTTACAGGCATCAGATTATTGTGCCTGGAGAACGGATCGTGTAAACGAAACCATTCTTATTCGTGAGGGTATATTATATGTAAATCCAAATCAGGTAGCTGAAGATAACTTTAATACAGATGCTTACCTTGAAGGTCAATACGAAGGTTTAAGAAATGAAAAAGGTCAGTTGCAAAACTTTGGTCCTGCTGGTGGAGCTCGTAACGTACGTGTAGAAGATGGTATTCTTTTACCAAAGTATCGTCTTCCAACAGAAGCTGAGTGGGAATATGCAGCTCTATCATTAATTGGTAATACTGATCCTGAAACAGATCGTGAGATTATTAAACAAAGAAGATTATATCCCTGGAATGGTCACGTTTCTCGTAATCCATATGATAGCTTTAAAGGAGATTTCTTAGCTAACTTCCGTAGAGGCCGTGGTGATATGATGGGAGCTGCTGGTCGTTTAAATGACCAAGCTGATATTACAGCTCCGGTATTAACTACTGGCCGAATGATTACGGTTTATATTGTATGGCAGGTAACGTAGCTGAGTGGACTATGGATCTTTATCGTCCATTAAATACATTAGAAAATGATGAGTTCCGTCCTCATAGAGGTAATGTGTTCAAGAAAAAACTATTGAATACTGATGGTGAAATTGAAGAAAAAGATAGTTTAGGTAGGATTCAAACAGTAAATGTTACTGAAGACGATGCCTTAAAACGCAGAAATTATAAAAAATCAGACTATAGAGATTATATTGATGGTGACCATGCTTCATCTATCTTCTATAATGATGAATCTTATACTTCTGACTCATCAAAATACAACGAAATGATGTATGAGTTCGGTAACGTAACTTTAATTAATAACCAAGCTCGTGTTGTTAAGGGTGGTTCTTGGAAAGATCCTGCTTACTGGTTAGTACCCGGTACTCGCAGATTCTATGACGAAGAATTAGCTACTGATTGGATTGGTTTCCGTTGTTGTATGGATCGTTTAGGTTCGCCTGTTGGATTAGGTAAAGGTTACGATCGTAAAAGAATGGGTGGCGGACAATACGCTAAATAAATTTAGCTGCTAAATAGTCTTCCCTTCAATGCTTCGCTTTTATAAGCTCAGCACTCAGGGTAAACTAAGCTCAGACTAACAAAAGAATTTTAGAAAAACCCCGAATTATTTCGGGGTTTTTTGTTTTACATTTTTTCCATTATTTTTAATCAAGCTTAACCAGCCTTGGTCACATGAAAAAATATTATGCGACCACCCTAATAGCTTACATTAGTATTAGTATAGCCTGCTTTAGTCAAAATGCAAGGTTAGATTCTTTATTAAATGTTTTATCCACTTCCCCTAAGGATACTAATAAGGCAAATACATTAAATAGCATTAGTTGGGATTATTTTGTACAAAGTCAACTGGATAGTTGCAAAAAGTACGCTGATTTGGCTTTTGAGCTTTCGGAGGAAATTAATTACGAGAAAGGAATGGCGAGAGCTCATACCAGGTTTGGCGCCATCTATTTTACAAAAGGAAATTTATATGAGGCATTGATGGAATTTTCAAAATCGATGAAAATTAGTAAAAGGATCAATGACTTCAAAGGGTTACGACAGTGTTATAATAATATGGGAGCAGTTTACTTTTTGTTTGGGAATTACCCTGAAGCTTTGGAGAGTCATTACCTGGCCTTACAAATGGCTGAAGAATCAGGCGATTATTTTGGCATTGCTTCCGCCTGTAGTAATATTGGAGACGTTTACACTAAACAGAGAAATTATAAGGAAGCCCTTAAAAATTTTAAAATAGCGCTGGAAATTCGAAAAAAACTAGGAGACATCACCGGAATGAGTGATGCGCTTAACGGAATTGGAATGGTTTGCGATGATTTGGGCCAATATGCTGTAGCCCTTAATAATCATAAATTGGCATTAAAGTTAAGAAAAGAGGTGGGTGATAAGCGTGGTGAGGCCAACTCATACAATAACATTGGAAGTGTGTATGAACATCTATTGGATTATGATAAAGCATTAAATAATCATTTTCTTTCTATGGGAATTCAACAGGCAATGGACGATAAATCAGGGCAAGCCAATTCACTCATTAGTATTGGGAATATTTTTGTAAAGAAAAATAAATATGAAAGAGGATTGGAATTTTTAAATAAAGGATTGAATTTGGGAAAAGAAATTGGGAATAAGGAAAGTGTAAAAGAAGCATATTTGGGGATTTCAAATGCACTTACAGCTAAAGGAAATCATCTGGGGGCATTAGATAATTATAAAATGTTTGTTGTATATAGAGATAGTTTAATGAGTGAAGAAAAAGTAAAAGAATCATTACGATTAAAACTCAAATATGAGTTTGAAAAAGAACAAATTATAGAGGAACAACAAGAGTTAGAACGTCAAAAAAAGGAAAGCGCCAAAATAGCACGCAGGGACATGCTTGAATATACCATCATTATTTTGATTGTGGTAATTATTGTAGGAGTAGTACTTCTAATGGGATTTATTAAACTACCACAAACTATTGCACAATGGATTAATTTTGTTGCCCTATTACTGGTGTTCGAATCTGTATTGGTATTTGCAGATCCGTTTTTAGATAAGATTACAGGAGGAGAACCTATTTATAAGTTATGTATTAATATAGTATTGGCGGCATTAATATTCCCGGTGCATAAATTTTTAGAAAGGAAATTTAGAAAGACACTGAAAATGGCTGCCTGATAAAAATACCATTTTATAACTCTAATCCTTCTATTGCCTCTTTATAATCATACTGCAGGTCTTCATGTAAGCCGGCAACCAACTTTTCAATTTTATCTAGTTGTCTTTGGTAAAGATTCATCATTTGGTTACTCTTTTTTATGGGAGATTTGGAAGATTTGAGTTTATTGCAGTAATAAATGAGCAAGTCAATTTCGGTGGTTTTAATTCCTGAATAACGGGTATGTTTATTGATGAACCGAAGGATTTTACGAAAACTTTTTTTTGCGTAATACATACTGGTATGATTGACTTGTTCAAATTGTTCATCCACTTCTTCTTTTAAAGAAGTAATAAAATTTTCCTCATCCGTTGATTCATAAAGGATATAGGTAAGAAGCTCTTTGTTTTCTTTTTTAAATCTTGCAAGTCGCATACAGAGTTCTATCACTTCTTTTTGTGATAAGGCGGATAGATCTTTTTTTATTTCACTTACAGAGGCTGCTTTCATTTTTTCTCGCAACGTTTTTTGAGATCATTCGCATGAATTTTAAATCCTCCACGAACATTTTTTAAAGGTAAAAATATTTTCCCCCAGCCGCTAAACCTTTCGCAGGTATAATAGTGGGTAGTATTTTCATCAATGGCAGTTAGCTGCTGAGTTCTGCTAGCCCTTACCATGCCAATATTATGTAGGGGGCCGGTAAAGTCGTAAATCCATTCTGCTTGTAATTTACCTTCCTTTTCTATAGGTGGTTGTAATAGTTTTACCAATTCACCTGAACTAGCTTTACTTTTATTGGGAAACTCTACAGTAAACTTCATTTGAGTTCCCGGAACAGGAATTTCATTGCTGGTTTCAATATTTTTTACAAAACTATTCCATTCATTATATTTTTTTACATCAGTCATTACGTCCCAAATAGTTTGAATGGGAGCATGGATAATAATCTCTGATGTTACATGGTATTTATTAATACTCTTATTATCCTCCATTATTGTTTTATGAATGTTTTTACACCTTTATATTTTTCGTTGTAAATATATAATTGATAATTACCTTTTGCCAATCCATATACCGGAATGGTGGTTTGGTTGTATAATGTTTCACCACTCATCAGCATTTTTCCGGTCATATCAATCACATTCCATTTGAAGCCGTTGATAGTAGTTTCATTGAGTTGTACCTGTAACATGTCACTTACCGGATTAGGATACACTTTTACATCTATGGTATGTTGTTCTTGTATGCTTGTGGTAGAATTGGATGCATGTAATACAAAATGATAAACGGAACCCGGATTTAAAGTTTGCTGAAATACATTCATATGTACAACTGAATCAGGCAATACAGCAGAGTGAATGGTTGGACTCGTTTTATCAAACCAATATACATTAATAGAATCATAACCTATGTTGGAGGTGATATTAAAATACGCCGTAACGGTTGAATCCAAATTTTTATTTAAGGCAACAATATGTAAAGTTTTATTTACGGTGTCTTCAACAGAACAATGAACGGTACTTGCTTGTAAATTACTGCTGCTACAGGTTGTATAAAATCCTGAAAATGGTTCTGCAATATCATCGTAGATACGAACGGCACTTAAACTAAAGTCAGAATATGCTCCCCATTTAGAAGCAAAATGTGTTCCGGTTCGGGCAAACCCTCCCAACGCATCGGCTTGTGCTAAGCCCCCACTTATGTGTAAATCTGCTCCGTAATCATATTCAGTAACCCCTAATTGTGTATTGGGGTAGTAGGTGGCAATTTGATTAAACTACTACTAAACCATTGACCAATCCAACTATCTTCAATATAAGTATGATCCCATAACGAACGTGGTATTTGTATTCTTTCTAATACTCGTGCTGTTGAGGTATCATTGCTATAAATACCTCCTACATTTACATCAGGATACCAATGTACGGTGAGTACATCTAACAATCGAACCCCGGCATTGGTGGAAGCAGTGTGCATAGAGTCTAAATAAAAACTCAAAAAATAAGGATATGTACTTGAATAATTGGGCCAGTCATAAGCTCCCTGATATTCTGTATATTCATAAAACCCATATGACTCAGGACCGAAAACTTTTGCATTCGGGTCCATTTGTTTTACTCGTGTAGCTAGTGGAATAGATCGAAGTAATAATTCCTGAATAGTAGGTGTTGTTTGATGAATTCGTGGATGTGTACTCGGCCATAAAGTAGTTTCATTATCTAATATATATGCTTTTACACCTGTTGTAGTAGAAGCATTCCCATAATTTGTAATTAAAAAATTCATGTACTCATCCATGTATACTGTATTATCCGCAGTATTAGGAGTTAAACTAAATGCACTTGGTTTTGTATTTTGTACATCACACCAACGGATACTAGGAGCAGTTTCAGGTAAAGTTACACTGGTTCCGTTTTTATCTTTGGCAACATAACCTGCCATTTGCAGAGTAACAGCAGAATATGCATTTCGTGCATTAGCACTGTCTATAAATGCCATGGTAACCGTACCTGCCTGATCATTGAATGGAGCAGTGATACCACTTACCCAGGGCAAATAATCATCACTTTGATGATACCAATCAGCGCCGGCATTACTTGCATTGGTTTCCCAGTTATATCCTGTCATTCTATTTCCGCCTTGTCGCATAAATGGAGTAGAGGAGTAGCCACCATTACATGATCCAAATATGTATGGGCTAATAGGTTTGTACCCGGTATTGGCATTAATGGTATAGGTTACGGAGATCTGAGCATTGATCGGGGTGGTAAGAACTATCAATGCCACGAAAATGTATAATTTTTTCATAGCTTAATATTTACAGTAAATATAAACTATTTCTATCAAGTACAAATGATTATTGCAACGGAATAAATTTACCTGCTTGCAATTTAAATTTAAGTTTACTGATAGTAAATATTTTTCCATCATTCATTTTACCCATTTCCAATAAGTCTTCTTCCATGGTGTGTACTGATCCATTGGTAGCATAGGCCAAATCAAGGTACTTAGTATTCAATACTGAATTAACTCCACAAATAACCACTCTTATAGGAATTTTTAATTCTTTGAGTTTAGGTAATAAATGCATATCGCAGGGGTCTTCCCAGTTATCCGCAATCAAAACAATGTTTTTTACATTATCACCATATTTTTTGGTAGCATAAAAAATGGCTTCTAAATCATTTTCAATATGTCCGCCTTTTTGCATACTATATAACATTTTGTCAATCAACTTTTCTGATTTAAAAGTTTCAATATTCCATATTCCGGAAGTATCCTGCATGACTGATTGATCATTACTCTTATCATCATTATCATTAAAGAATACAAATTGTTTAAAGGTCTTGAGCTTTTCATTGAACTTCATCCAAACCAACAATTGTACTGTGTAAGGCGACATACTTCCGGTTACATCAGCAACACATAACATATCTTTCCAACTGGTGTTGCGGGTAAATACTTTTATTAAGGTAGAATCCTGCAATTGTTTTTTCCCTTCTAGTACATCATTAAAAAATTCTTTTTCTGTTTGGTAAGGAATGAGTGGACGGAAATACACCACAAACCCATGAAAGTATTTTTTGAGTTCGTAGCTACTTGTTACTCCGGTTTGTTTTACCAACCGCCAGGTAATGGTTTGTTTGCTAAAAGCATTGGGACAATCCATAAATAATTCAATGATTCGTTTACGGTTGAGGTCGCTAAAGTCATCTCCTTTGGGATAATCAGAATAGACCAGATCTACCTGAGTAATGGTTTCATCATTTAAAAGTCGTGGAATGGTTGGATTCAGGATTCTATATTCACCCGGCTCCACCCAAATTTCTTTGTACTTAAAGCCATTATTAAGGTCGGGTTCGTATTTTCCGGTAACCACTGTATCGGCATATTTAATTTTCAAACTCATACTGGTTTGACTGTGGGTACAGGAGATACCCATAAAAATAACGAATAGAGTAAAGAACATTGGTCTCATAGCTGCATGGTTAAGGGGTTATATAATAAACTGATGGTACACATCATTTATTATAATGCCAAAACTTTAAATTAGATACGGAAGGGTGGAGGGATGTTTGCTGATTATTTGACTTGTTGTAATGTAGAGACTCTATTGAATAGATTAAATGCTTTTTTTTGTGTTATTAAGCCCAAAAGAATCTAACGCATTGAATATTTTCTCTGTACTTAAGTCTTTATATCGTATCATGAAAAAGTTAAAGTGCTGCGGATATAATTCCATTAATAAGTTTCCGATAAGTTGGCTTGATTCAGCACGAATTTGTTTTCCAGTGTCTGACTTTGAATTATTTAAAGTGAGAAGTAAATTTATTTTGAGGTTCTCATTAATCCATCCGGTATTCTTAATCAACCAAAAATATTTTGTAACACTTTCAATGGGTCTTCTGGTATTTTCGTATTCAATAATCAAAATTTGATTTGAATAATAAACAGCCTCGTCCGGTTTGATATAATATTTTACATTATTTATGGATAATTCTTTACCCGATTTCCTTAATATGAAGGAACTATTTGTTGTTAAATAGGAATCAATTATTTTTTGTGTATCAGCTATTGTCATATAAAAATATCATAATTGATTTTTCAAATCTATCTGCAATTTTGTTCATTACTACATTACAATACACGCCACTGTAAGGCATTTTACTTTTTCGCTATGAGTATGGTATGTATATCAAATTCAGTTTCTGAGGTTTTATATTCTACCTTAAAAGTTTCTATTTTCTCAAATTTTGTTTTTATGAGTTGTGCTTTTAAAACTTCCAGACGATGAAAATGAAAATAAACCCGTCCACTGCTCCCCACTTTAAAATCTGATTGATCCGGGTCGCCTTCTACAAAGCTTAAATAAATCAAACCATTATCATTTAATAAGTCGTATGAATTTGAGATTAGTTCGTTACTTTCGGTTGCAGATAAATATGGTAAACAAAACCCTCCAATTACCCCATCAAATCTTGTTTTGATTTTATTTATTTCTCGGCAGTCCATTACATCGAATTTGGCAGATGGATTATTTTTCTTTGCCAGTTCAATCATATTGGGTGAAATATCAATTCCGAAAATATCAAAGTCAGGTCTTTTAGATAAAAGATATTGGGTAATGTTTCCAGGTCCGCAACCAACCTCTAAAATTTTTGCTTCTTCTTTAGCAATGGAGTTATAAATAAAGTCGTAAGTATCATTATACAAATCCATTTTCATGAATTTTTCATTGTATAATGATGCTACTTTGTTCCAGGTATCAAATGTTTCTTTGTACTTGTCCATGAGATTGCTTTAGCATTTATTTTTTTAATAATGTTGATTCTAATGCTACTTTATTTTTCTTATTCATTATTCTATCTATAAAACTGTATATTATGTCAAGGTACTTTACATATATAAAGAGTCTTTCTTTAATGATTCCTTTATCAGTTTGTTCAACCGACTTGTCTAAGAAGTATCTTAAATAAAACAAAGACAAGTATGCGTTATGTTCAAATTCTGTAATAGTACTAGCATAAGTAACTTGTGGTGATTTAACGTTTTCCAAAAAACTATATGGTTTTGATTCACCTGTTGCAGCACAGAATAAAATAGGAAAAGGATAATTTACCTTATCGGTAAAAACTTTTTTATAAACCTCAGGCCACATTTCTTTTATTGTTTCGTAGTTTGATTTGAACTCAATGCTGGTTTCTAACGAAACCATACCTTTTATAGTAGAATCTTGTCCAAATGTTCTCAAACCCATTTGAGCACCCATACTATGCCCTACAAAAAAGACATTACTGGAACCCGTTAAAGATTGAGCAAATTGCGTGATTGTTTTTAAACCTTCTTCATATTCATTAGAATGATATCTTTCATAAGGTAACATTCCAAATGGTAAATCCTCAAATTGTAATTCAAAACTGGCACCAATAAAAATATAACCTCTTGATGCAAAGTATTCTGCTAAAATATAATTTTCAAAGTAATGCCCTTGTGAACCATTGTAATATATTATAATAGGTAAATTTGATTTTTCTATTAACGGTACACTTATACTTCTTGTGTCTATCTTTTCAATTAACTTAAAAACACTTTCCACAGAATAGTTTTTGAAAATGTTTTCACTCCCATTTTCTAAATTTTCAGCTAAATAATCTCTTATAAAATGTCTTTTATAGATTTGCTCAAGTGAATCCTGAACAACCTTCATCTCATTGTTTTTGTTAAAAATAAATAGGTCTTTAACCTTTAAATAATTTCTGTTTTGTCTTTTCTGTATTGGATGCCAAACTTTTATAAAATAGGGTCTCTTACCGTTATAACCAAATTGTTCATAATTATACTTTGAGTCAAAAACAATTGTATCCATAATACCTACTTTATACTTGCCAAGTTTAACGTAGGTATATATGCTTTCCTGAGCATTCATTGTTTGACTTAGAAAGTAACAAATACTTAGTATAAATAGATTTTTCATAATTTATCTGTTTTCTTAAACCGATCACTAACGGTTTGCGGCTTGGCGAAGTTGGCGATCTTCAGCACCAAAGTTCATACGAAGCACTGAACCCGCCATTACGCCAAACCGCTGTTGGCAGCTGGTGTT
>CAZUXM010000084.1:0-10846 GCA_964624635.1 uncultured Candidatus Competibacteraceae bacterium | reverse complement strand
CGCAGATCACATTCGCTCAGATTCATATCCATATCAGCTCCACAATTCGTCTGGCAGTCAGTTATCAATCCAATCTGTGTGGCAATAACAGGTCCACCACCTATAGCAACATTATTTAAATTGGTAATAGAAGGAGTTCCTGAAAAATTCGTATTATCAGGAATCCATAAATTACTTCCGGTAGGCCCATTAGCACCATAATATACATATACTGGGTCTCCTGAATTAGCTCCACCGCCACTTGCCGTATAAGTTAATGGAGTTCCGCCTGCATCTGTTAATCTAAATCTATATGCATTCTCACAAAGTTCTTCGCAACTATAACATGGTACAGGATTAATTTCGTATTCAATACAGTTGGAAGAAAATGGAGAAGGTTCACTCCCTGTCCCATTCAAATGAAAATCGATGTATTGATTTTTGTAACTGTTTTTATTGGTTGTTAATAAAGTGGCCAGGGTACCTAATACGGTATTAAATGGTCCGGGATCAAGTTTAAGTTCTTTAATTACTTTATAGCTTCCGATGTTGGGTAAAGTGGCACTAAAAACAATGTCGGGGCTGGAAGCACTACTAATGGTATGAGGGAAGGTCCATCCCCCAGGGCTGGTAATAGTAGGAGTTATTTCGTTATTTGTTTCAAGATCGATGATACGAATATCAATGGTATAATGACAATCATAACATTCGGTTTCAAGTTCAGATAAAAGACAATCATTACAAAATTCTATATCATCCAATTTATAAGTAAAATTATAGATGGTGTTTGCCTGGGTGGTAAGAATAACTTTTTCAGAGATGGTAGCATCACCATCAGAATTCATATTATTATTGGAAGCAAGAAAATCAACCTGCATGGATACAGGGTCAAGATCTTCACCATCCTCTTCCCTTAATCCTAACAATGCCGGAGTATTTTCAGGAGGGCCTGCCAATGCAGTAGCAATAGTTCTTCCATATTGATCTAAATAACTAACATATACCTGTCCGTTTTCATCTACTACTGTATTTTTTGAATAGTGATTCACAAAACCAACTTCATTACCAAATAAACGATCCAGTTCTTCCTGATAGGTAGAACCATAAAAAAACCTACTGGAATGTCCACCTGTTTTAATCTGGTGATCAGGCCCCGCTCCACCCACTGAATGAATTCTACCACTCCCGTCATTCATATATCGTACCTGAGAAAAAGGATATCCGTTGGCATCCGGAATATAGGATTGAGATTCATAATTAGGTAATGAAAGAAAATCATTACCAGTAGAATAAAAGTCACCAGTAATACCAGTTGTTAATGCATCAGGTCCGGAAGAAATTTTATTATCCGTGTCAAAGTTCGATTTGTTATAATTATTATTAATGTTATAACCATAGAATTTTAAACCATCCGAACTCCCGTTGGGTTGAAAACCGGGTAATAATGAAACGGTAGGTCGCCCTATAAAATCATAAATGTTTTCGCCAATGGCTACTGTATTGTCTGTTTTATTAAACCCGATGCTTTGACGATTCTTCATGGTACCATCATAAAAATTGAGGTTTTCGGCCAGTACTCCGTTTTCAGCATATCCTGCAGAATAATCCCAATTCAATCCTTTTTCCAAACCGCAGAATTGAATATAATTGGTGCTGGCGGGCAAAGTAGTATTGTTAGTATGGCTCCATTTAGAATAAACCGGAATGGGTTTACCTGTGCCCCCGGGACCATTGTCCAATTTATATCCAACACCCCTTACTCTATAAGCAACTATTCCTCTGGGAAAAGCTAAAGGTATCCTATAATTATTAACGCTGGTAGTTATCCTGGTGGCATTTCTCCAATCAACAGCACCAGTGTATGGATATGATGCTGTACCCATATCAATAAATAACCATTCTACTTCAAATGATTCAGCAGAAATGGTATTACTCCAGCTAATGGGTAAATAATTATCAGAAGTTTTTACATCTGAACCACACGAAACAGTTCCTGAATGAGAAACAGTAGGGAAAGTTAATCCATCAACATTGCTGTAATAATCAACAATGTACTCCATAGTTAAGAAAAAGTCCCCATTGAGATCAGTAGCAGGAGCTGCGTTGGTCCAGGGCCCAGTAGGGCTGCTACCATATTGTACTCTATCCACTTTAAGTCTGCTGCTTACCGTTCCAGTTGTCATATCATAATAGTTAACAGACCTATCAGTATATGCATCTGCAGATTGAACATCGATAATTAATTCCTGAGCAGTATAAGTGGAAGTGAAAGTTCCACTACAAACACCGGTAGCAGCTAAACTATACTCTACCCGATAATATCTATAACCTGGGGGTACTTGCTTTAGCTGATCTTCAAAACGGAACCATACTTTTAAGGTTCTCTTAGTAACCGTACAACCAGAACAAGCAGAAGGAATAATACAAAGTCTGTTACCCACCATAATGTTTGTGCTTGCTGTTCCCCCTCCCGTAAGTGAGGTAGCTTGTACACCTTGCAACGCATGCAGCTGATTGATGCTAAGCAGTAAAATACTGCATGAAAAGGCGAGCATTTTTAAAAATTTAGTAAGTTGATACATACCTATAGTTTTGTCTGGTTAATTACTTTAAAGCCGGCATATTTGCCTACTCCCTGATAACTTTTGTTTTTAAATTCTATATAATTTTTTAGTAAGAATGGAGTTTCATCCTCCACCTTATTGAACTCGGTTTTACCATATAAAACTTCTACATCAGAAACCATATTTCCATCTACCGGATTCATAACATACCAAATTCTTTTTAAGCTCCAGTCTTTGGAGTCTATAGTGAGCTCAATTTTTTTATACACATCTGAAGTATCTTTAGGAATTATCTCGAAAAAGCTACTCCCGTTTTCAGTTTTAAGTATATTAAAATTGTATTTTTCAAGATAGGTTTCCTCTTCAAATCCCGAAAAAACGTTTTTCTTAATGTTTTTTTCATCATAACTATAGTTGCTAATAAGAATGAGTTTACTGTGATTGTCAATAAATACATTTTTATTATCACTGGCTATATTTATTTTATCAGCAAATTGAGTATATAAATTTTCTCCTTTTTTTATAACCATCCCTACATAGACCTCGTCGGCTACCTTGGCTTCTTCTGTATAATTAATTTTTACTTTTAATTCAGCACTGAAGGAATTAGCATCAATATACTGATCCCCTACTTTTTTATAAATATCTAAGTAGGATTGGCTCCAAACGGTTTGTATACAAACAAAAAATATGATGAACTTTTTCATATATACCTTATTGGTTTTTGATATTAGATCTGCTTTGCTGTACAGTAACTACGCCTTTTTCAGTTTCTTTTTTGATTTGAACCAATGTTCCTTCCTCATCATATACATAAAACGTTGCGTAATTGTTGGCATCCAATTCAGCTGTTTTATACAACTGTCTGAAATCGTATACATAAGTATTCATGTTACTTGAGAATGGTTGAATACGTATATCATCAAAGTATGCTTTCAAATCAGTGGTCGTTTTTTGTCCTGGCCATAAGTATATTCTGAGGAAAGAAGGAGATGTAGGCACTTTAAATTTACCTTCCACCTTATACCAACCTTCTACAGCAATCGTTTCATTACTTAACCTAATGGGTACAGATGTTACTCCATCATAAATAAATACTCCGGGAACAGTTGCTGTATTGGTAAAATCAATATCAGCTCGAGCTTTTTTTACCCAGAAAGAAATCCAATACTCTTTATCTTTCACAAGTTTAATAGCGGAAGAACCATGGGTAGTAAGACCCGTATTGTCAGTAGGAACAGTTTCAATATATGCCGAATTGGAATTGCTTTTCAAATCCACATACATAGAATAATTACCGGTATGACCGGTTCCATAAGTCATGATTAAGTCTATTGCAGAATTTGATTCAGTGATGGGTAAATGTCCATTATTGTGGTCATCCGGAGATATACCATAATAAGTTGGTGTTGTACCAACTCCATAGTCTTCAAAACCATCATAACCAATTTCCATATAAGCAGCGTTAGCTGCAACTGCAGTAGGTAACGCATCTTTATATCCGTATATGGTAGATGAATATTGATTAAGTGCATTTTTAATTTCCAGATTTTGGCCATAAGGACTATAACGTGTATACTGATTGGTAAATATCCATGGAGATTGTGCAAGTGGGCCTCCGTTTTCAGGTCTTCTCCAAACGTAAATGGTAAAATGTTCGTACGTTCCATCTTTACCTGTATATGAATGGAAATTACCTGCGGCGGTTCCTTTTTGTTTTCTGTTTACCAGATACACTGAATTTTGCTTAGGTCTCCAAATTCCCAAACCACCATTACGATACTTATTGTTGTTAGAAGTAAAGGTAGATCCTAAACGACCATGATCAGTAAAGTTGTATGGATAATCATTAGCAAAGTCAACCGACCATGCATCTAAAACTCCATCTAAACATTCTTTGATACATCCATTGCTGAATGTTTCTGTTCGTTGACCATCACCTAATCCCCATAGTTGAATAATAGGTAAAGAATATGGTTGATTAGACCCAGGATCTATAAACCATGCGTAAGTATTGTTGATAGCATCCAGTTGATGAAAACTATTGATATAGTCAGGCAATTGAATCCTGATTTCTGTACAAGCATCGGTAGTAGCGTTCCATGGAACATTTGACAAATTGGGGTCAACTTTAATAATCAAATAACTTACACCATTGATTTCAACAATTGATCTACTTCCATATAATGTTGTTCCATCACATGAGGTAAAACAAAAATATTTAATGAGTGATGTTTCAGTAACACCTTCTCCTCCACACCTCATAGATGTGAAAGGGATGGTTAAATTGTATGCCTCTACAAATGGGGAAACTCTTGAAGTAACAGGGTTTTGTAGTGTAACAATATTACCGGCAACCGTACTTTGCTGATTTGTACGAATGGGCGTAACTACTTTAGCATACAAATCAGTAATACCTGCAAAAAGAGTACTTCCAAGAACATAATTGCCGGATTTGTCCATCAACTTAAAGGTAAAGGTAGGAGGTACAGTACCTCCATTTCCTGCATCCATCATCAGATTATTTACCCAATAACATTTATTCAATCCTAAAGGCTTCAATTCACCACTTTGCATGGTATATAACATAAGTACATCCCCGTTTAATATTTTATCAGTATAAATTTCAGGATTAGTATTACTCAATACATAATTGGCATTAAATGCACTAACCGTAGTTGCTGATGGATGCTGGTATAATTTCACCAATGTTCGATAGTTGGTATAATTGCCCTGCAAGTCATTATATGCCCAATGAGCAGGCATGTTGTAGTTATATACATAATCATTATCAGTACCAATATCGTTATGATTATTATATTCTGTTGAAGTCCGTGTAAGCAAGGCATCACCCGTTTCTCCGTCCCAAAGTAGATTTTCGGTTGTTGACACGGTACCTTCCGTGAAATTCTCCACTTTAGTTAATACACCTTGTTTATAAAGAATTTTATTAGTAACCATAATTTTTGCCTGGTTATAACTTAATTCAATACTCGGGAAGAAGGAGGGTATAGGAAAACTACCAAGTAATATGAGATTTACATCAAGTCCTGCCATGATGGCGAAGTTTGAGTTTTGTTCCATATGGGTATAGAAGTCATAATTCACTCCCATCAAAACATCTTGTGTAACGCCATCAGCTACTAAAACTTCTACATTGTTATCCAGTTTATTTAAACCGTTGGGATTATATTGTGGGTTTTGAGTTTTATAGGTGTACACCACTTTGTTGGTGTAATCGGCTGAACCAGCATCCCATATACCATCACCATCCGTATCATGGTCTGCATCGTAGGTTGCCATACTTCTTAACTGACCATGCATGGAGTTGAGTTCAATTTTATAACCTTGGGTATAATTATCTGATTTTAGTGAGAACATTCCAATAAGGGGTATTGGGAAAATCAAATGCTCTCTAACACCATCAACCACTTCATTGGTCTTTCCTGTGATTACAGGAAACTCCTTGCAAGTATAAAATACATACTCACTAACACCTGTGTTATTTTTAGTTACATATTGACCATTATGGTCTTTCCCAAGATTAATATCTTCAATAAGGACTCTACGATAGCCAATAGAAGCAGAAGGATAAAAAGATTCTCCGAGTGGATATTCTAAAAAATTTACAGGGTCATTTTGCAGTAGATTGTCTGAATAATAATGAGGATACCTCAAAGATATCTCATTTCCACCGGTAAGTGGTTCATAAGATGCCACCCCTGAACTTCCTCCATCTTCCATTTGATAGAAATATTTTTGACCGTAAGTAGATTCATAACCCGAGGTTCCGGAGTTCCAATTGTCTTTTACTTCAATAGACTTTACTCTATGTCCACCTCCATATTTAACATTATCCGGGCTCGATAATCGTAGCAAGGTGGGTCGTTCTTCTTTCAACCACTTACAATGCCCTTTGAAAAACTGCATATTATTAAAGCCCGCAAATAATTCAATAACTGACTCAATGATGCTGAAAATAGATGCAATGATTCCAACCGGACTAAAAGTTGCAGCTCCATAATCCTCTGTAAGAATATCAGGTCTTTGAGTTTTTAGATATTGCCATCCGGCAAAACTGAAAGGGTGTCTGCTTTGAGGTCCGGCAGATTCAACTTCAACATAAGGAATCCTACTACAATTAGTTCCAGCATACAAAGGATTTCCGGGATCAAATCCCATAATATCGTCTCCATTCGTAACATCTTCCCATCCACAATTATTTGCCCCAGCCTTAACTTTACAATAACCATCCACATAATCCGAAACCCAATTATCTGTTAGATTTTTAGGAATCGCCAATTTTAAAAATGACTTAAAGTAGAGGAAATTATCATTCAGGTTAGCAATATATTTTTTTACTTCCTCTGTAGCAATAGAACCAGTACTACTCAAAGGAAATTCTGGCTTAAAATAAATTCTGGCAAGTGTATTTCCACTTGAGTTATAAAGAGGGATCTCTTCTGTTATAACCGAAGAGTTGGAGAAAAAATAATTTTCCGTACCATCTCCAATTCCTATTACTTCACACATTTGTCCGGGTACTTTATCTTGTATATGAGAATAATCATCTGTTTCATAATTGATTTTCATAACACTTCCTGATGGTGTGGTAATTTCTTTGAGACACCAAACGGATGATTGTTTATCTAAATCACTTTTGTTTTCTCGCTTTTGATTAACATAAGGATTTTCTTCATTCCACCACCTGTTTAAAGGACTTGGGTTTGATAAATCATCTGGACGATAAGTACCCCATCTGTCAACCTGACCTACGGAATATAGCGGATTATTGTTTTCATCAATCTGACAATTACTGTCTCTTTCGTAATAATCGAAATAATAAGGAGAAGAGGCTCCTTTATTGTTTTTTCCGTAGGTGAAATGAATTTTTTTAAGGGTTAGTTTTCCTTTATTAAGATTATTCGGTTGTGTTTGCTGAAAACATTTATGAGGATGGTTTTCGTCCGTATAACTACCTCCTGAAAGATTATCAGCGTTATTAGGAACATTACCGCATAAATCATAACTGTATTGAAAATGGACCGATTTAATTTCTAATGGAGTTCCTCCTGCTTCAATGTCAACTTTAGAATATAAATCAATTCTATCCAATTTTTTAAGTTTTATACCTAGTTCTGGAGTTCCATTACGACCGATTACTCCATATCCATCAGCACGATCTGATAACCGGAATACGGCAATATGTGATTTGGTTTCAATAGAATTTAAATACCAAACTTCTTTTTCACCATACATTACGGTTCCTTTATTATCTTTTTTATATTCTAGAAAACCGGGATTGTAAAATGCAGAATTTTCACCATAAGGCATTCTCCATCCATAATAATTCCCATTAACGGTAAGTGGAGAATAATTAAACTTCACAAAATATCCAAGATCATCATCAGTTATTCCATTACCTGTTACATCTACATAGTCAGGACCCTTTATTTCTGTTAATAAATAGGTTGTTGCATAATGTGGAACTTTTTGAGACGAATAAAAATGATCATTCCCATTATTATTTTCACTTTTATCATCAACACCTGAATTATAACTTACAGTTTTGAGGTAATCCAACTCTTGATCCAATGTCTCGGGAAGGGCAAAAGCCACCATTTCCTGTTCAATATTATAAGAGGGCAATCCATAAGTATATTTTACACCTGCATCATTTTGTATTGTATATTCTCCTACATGATGCTCAATTGAATGGTCTACAGAACCTGTATACAATTGATTTGATTCTTGTTTTATAGATTGTGGATTTACACTATAACTAGATGTAATCATCGGATATTCGCCCAGCTTATAAATATGTTTTGCTTTTAAAGTTTCATTCACATCATAATCTACATAGTTGGATCTTTCCTTTCGGGTAAAATATTCGATGGCATTACGTGTTTTAAAAACTTCTTTTAATATTCCCCTGTTATTATCAAGGCCTGATAAAGTGATTTGTGCAACAACACTCAGATCTCCAGTAGATGGTGAAGACCCCCCCCCACCTGATGATCCTAAATCGGTACCTACAGAAGAAGTTAAATCCCCCAATGCCGGACTGAATTTAATATCAATCGCTTTTTCGCCGGATACAGGATCAAGAAAATTGGTAGGAACGATGTTGGTCTCATTATTAAATTGGTAATGAAAAGGTTGTGTTGTTGTATAGTTCCCGGATAATAAATCAATATCGCGTTTAAACTGCTTGATATTGTAGAAATTATCTAATCCTGATTTCCATTTTCCTGAATAACCATAGGAGTACATTCCTCCTATACTTAGTCCTAGTTTTGTAACCGGAGGATTAGTCCCTATTTCAACTCCTAAATTAACCGCTCCAAAATCGGATTCTGAAGTGGGGTCATATAATAATCCATGATCCGAACGATAAGGCCTGAAACTACCTCCCACTCCATGACCACTTACAAACAATTGATCATGATTAAATTGGGGGATCGGTAAATTCGGAACGTTATGGTGAACAGGAAAATCTTTTTCCTTGGAGAAATCAAAAATAGCTCTATCGTTATCCGGCTCAAGAATTTCGCGTTCGGCCGAATAATTATATCCGTATGAACTAACGTTAGCATTTCGACTTTTGTCATCTAACCATGAGGTGGAGAATTGAGCATAAATGGTAGGAACCGGAGTTTCAACATCAATATTAATACCTGCCTGATAACTAAAACTTAGTGCTCCTGAAAATCCATTAAAATCAGTATTCAAATTAGGAACATTACCATTAGAACTGAAACTAACTCCTACACTTTGACTGCTACTTGCGTAACCTTCTTTTCGATTACCCCAATTATCCATACCCATATTAACTTTTTGTTCTTTTATTTGGGTTGTTTGCATAAGACCAATGTCAGTCATTCCTTGACGTGAACTATAAGTCATTCCAAAACGTAAACTGTTGACAACATTGTCGGTAATGTGATTGAAAGAAATAGAAGGAGAGATGGTTGCTCCATCACTAGAACTAACTGTTAATCCAAGACCAAGGTTGGTGGTATATTTACCTCGGTTGCCAATGGTGGCTGTTAACCCCAAACCAAGAGTATGCCCGGTACCTCGGTAATTATTCCAGTAGAACTGATAATCTAAAGCAAGATTACTGGCAAATTTTTTAGTATCTGCACCAAAAATTTCAGGGAAATTGGTTCTTACTCCTAAGCCGATAGTAACATTGGGCTTGATGTATAGCTCATTTTCTATTTTATCACCTTTAAAATCATCAGGAATACCCCTCATACTTCTATTCACTGCCCCGGGATTAAGTGTCCAGCCCAACCCAACCCAACTCGCTTCTTGCTCCATACCTATACCTGATTGATAGCTTAAGTTGATAGGATATCCTCCATTAGGACCAGGAACATTCATCAATGGAATATTATAACTAAAATCACCAGAGAATAGATTTACCAAATCTGTAGAGCCCACTGGTGCAAAATCATCGAATTCGGGTTGACCAGGTCCGCTGGTTAATGCAAACGCTTGCATAGGTTGCAATATTTGAAAAACAAATACAAACAAAAAAATCAATGAAAATACTTTTAACGCAAAAGAGTTCCTTAGCCTTTGTATCATGATCTAAATTTTTACTTTTTTATTTTCGTAAGTATCTAGTAATTAACAAAACTGGACTTATTGATTATGAATGAGTTACGCCCTATTTTAAAGGTATAGAATTTTAATAATCTTTCAAGCATTATCGAAGTTAAGTAAAGTTTGATTAATAAAGTTGCCTTTTATAATCTAAATGTATAGAGAAGAATGGGAAGGAGCAACCTTATCCAAGTAGTTTGGATTTTTCTTCTGATTCTTCTTCCGAGCAATATAAAACGTATGCTTCTTTAATATCAGTATCAAACATAAATTTAGCTACATCATCTGTGAAGTATGCTTCACTTGGATGTTTATAAACGTAAAAACCTTCTAAACCATTATTAGATGGTTTTTCTATTTTAACCCAGCCTGATTTATGCTCTGCTTCACTAAATCTGATTTTATTAACTTCACTCATATTATAAGTAGTTTATACAAATATAAGATTTCACCGGATTTTCTTACCTTGATAAAAACCGTAGGCTTATGCAAGAGAATAGCCAAACCATTTTAGATAGATTTGAACAAAGATTTGATGACTGTTTAGTTCAGATAATTACTTTTCAAATTCCTTATGAAGATTGGAAAAATGGTAGAAGGGTCGAACAATTTGAGCAAGTTCCAGAATGGAAAGCTAAATTTGGATACAAGTTTAACATATATGGCAATGATCATCTTCAAGATGGCAA
>CAZUXM010000083.1:0-10918 GCA_964624635.1 uncultured Candidatus Competibacteraceae bacterium | reverse complement strand
ATTGGACCTAAGATGATGTACAATTATATATTGGGGAAATATCATCGACCGGTGAAGGAAGAAAGAATATTTATGTTTTTAGATATTAATTCATCAACTTCCATCGCAGAAAATATGAGTACTGATAAATACCATAAGTTCTTAAACAGGTTCTTTTTTGACATCGCAACACCTATCAGCAGATATGGTGGTGAAATATATCAATATGTAGGTGACGAAGTGGTCGTTACCTGGAAAATGAAAGACGGCGTAAAAAGTTCAAATTGTATAAAAACATATTTTCGAATCGTTAAAGTAATGGAAAGACTTAAGGATTCATATATAAAAGAATACGGGATAGTTCCGCAATTCAAAGTAGGTCTTCATGGAGGAGAAGTAATTACCGGTGAAGTAGGTAAATTTAAATCAGAAATCGTTTTTCACGGTGATGTAATCAACACTACCGAAAGAATCCTGAGCGAATGTATTACTTTAAAAAAACAAATCCTCATCAGCGAAAATCTTTTACGTCGTATTGACCTTTTACCAGAGATTAAGGCTGAATATGTTACTACAAAAACATTCAGAGGTAAACAAAACGAAACCTCGCTATACACATTAACTGATCTTAGAACAAGGAAATAAAATATTCCATGTTAACAAGCACATTCAAAAAAGATCTGTTTTATATATTATTGATAACTTTTCTATCTGCGTGGATGCTTACTGTATCATTACGTTATCATAGAGATAACTATGAACATGAGTGGAAACGTGAATTATTTGTAGATGCAGGTGGATATTATTTATACAATCTAATGTGGTTTGAATATGGATATGAATCAAATAATTTCCCTCATGATTTGGATATTAAGATGGGGCATTCTATTGGTCTAAAAAACAAAATTGTAAAAGATAAATATACCTGCGGAGTGGCATATTTACAAGCACCTTTTTTTCTATTAAACAAATGGTTATTATCAAAGGAAACATCATTAAACGACCCTATGAGCAAACACAATAACCGAATCATAGATTATATAGGGATTTTCTATTTGTGGTTAGGGGCTCTAACATTATTTTATTTCTTAAAACGTTTTGTAAAAAGATGGATAGCATTATTATCCATTGTACTTATTATAACAGGAACCAATGTATTCGCTTATGCTGTATATCATCCGGGAATGGCCCATATTTATTCATTTTTCTTATTTAGTCTATACTTGTTGATAGGTGACAAATGGTTAACCTATAAAAAAAATAGTCATTTTATTATTTTGTCTATAACACTGTTTTTGATTATTTTAATAAGGCCTACAGATATATTGTTTACTCCGGTCCTCCTATTTGTTCGAAATAAACCAATAGAAAATTTCAAAAAATTAATTACTTTAAAAAACATACTTATTATTCTAATATCATTCGCAGTAGTATGGACACCTCAATTCTATTATTGGTACTTAAGCAGCGGAAATATTATCCACTATTCATATGGAACTGAAGGTTTCCCTCACCTATTGAAACCCAAAATAGCTCAGGTTCTGTTTGCCCCTGATAATGGCCTTATACCCTACAGTTTATTGTTTATTGTATTGTTCTTTTCAAACCTTTATTTAATAATAAAAAGACATCCTTTTGCTATTTATTATCTCATATATCAGATAATATCAGTATATATTTTTGCCAGTTGGCATATGCCTAACTTTGGTGGCGCTTATGGTCAAAGAAATTTCGTTCAAATATTTGCCGGATATAGTCTCATTTTAGCACTTGTAATCGACAAAGTATCAAATAAAAAACCTGCTTTAATTCTTTTACTACTGTTTTCAATAGGTACTGTATGTATAAACCAAAAGATTTTAAATAAGTTTGATCACTTTTTTTGGGGAAAATACACTTGGGATTGGAGGGAATATAAGTATTATCTAACCAATTATACTTATTCAAACAAAAGCATCCCGGTTCTGCATATTAATCCCAACCAGGAGTTTTATGAAGTAGCTAATTTCAGCTATAGTGAATTACCTGCTTATTTTAAGCACATCGAATATACATACAGAATAGCTCCAATGTCAGTGCCGTTTAGATTAGAAATATGCATGAAGTGGTTTAAAGGAGATAAAATGGTTTTATACACATCAACTTCTATGTATAAAAGTTACTTTAATTCATCCAATGTGTATAAAATCAAAGAAACATCAAACATTAGTATTCCTAACTATTCTCTAACACCTGATATAGTAAATATTACTATTTGGAACATCGGTAAAACAGAGCTAGATCTATATGACCTTAAATTCTGCATAAAATAGTTTACATTAGTATTCATATATATAAATAATACCAAGTCAAGAGTATATCAAAGCTAACAATGGACGCAAAAAAAATATATTTTAAAAAAAACTATATATATATTCTGATCTTGAGTTTGTTGGCTGTTGGATTACTTATTATCTCTTTTCAATATCATCAAAAAAACGATGATACTCCATGGAAACAAGAATACCATGCTGATGCAGGAGGATACTATGGGCATCTATTAATGTGGTTTAAATATGGATACCAATCGGCTAACTATCCTGAACATTCAGATGAATGGTTTGGTCGCGGATTTCATTTAGACAGCACTGTAGTAAAGGATAAATACACTTGTGGGGTTGCATACCTCATTACACCATTCTATCTTGGAGAAAAAGCCATTACTTCTATCAAAGGAGAAGAAAACTCAGTTGACAGTAAACCTGCCCGACGTGCTGTTGATATCGCAGGAATATTTTATCTATGGTTGGCATCCATATTATTGTTTTACTTTTTAATTAAATACGTTAAGCCAATTTATGCATTGTTATCAATAATAATAGTTGTTGCCGGTACAAATGTATACTCTTATGCAGTGCATCATCCGGGCATGTCGCATATATATTCTTTTTTTCTATTTAGTGCATTTTTGTTTGTCACCAACAAACTCCAGGAATCATATAAAGTAATATATTACGTATTAATATCAGCAATTTCGGCATGTATGGTCCTTATACGACCAACTGATATTTTGTTTTTGCCTATTATCTTTTTTATAGTACAGGATTATAAAAAATTACTATTATTTATAATAAAACCAGTAAACTTATTGCTGGCATCAATAGTTGTGGCCCTTGTTTTTGCCCCACAATGTTATTATTGGTACTTATATTCCGGAAAAATCATTTATTATTCATATGGGGAAGAAGGATTTACAAACATACTATCTCCTAAGGTAATACAGGTACTTTTTGCTCCTTATAATGGATTAATTCTATATAGTCCTGTAATTGTTTTACTCCTGGTCTTCAATATAGTTTTGGTAGTACAAAAGAAAAGGTACGCTATATATTTTTTATTTTATCAAATAGCCAGTTTATACATTATATCTAGTTGGTGGGCTCCAACTTATGGCCAACGAAATTTTGTTCAAACCTTTGCCGGTTATACGCTTATTACTGCTTATATATTTCAACAACTTTTTGAATCAAAAAAATGGGTTTTATTATGTTTAAGTATACTTTTTTCGGCTGTAACGATAGGTCTCAACCAAAAAATAATATCTAAATATAATCATGCATTTACAGGTAGAGGTATATGGGATTGGCAGGAGTATTGGTACTATATACACAATAAAGAGTATATAAAAAAAATAGACTTTGAATCTGATCAATTGGATACTGACGAATCTCAAGACGCAAGAAGTGGTAAACATTATTTAGTAGTTACAAAAGAAATGCCTGAAGTGGTTGTTCACAGATATAAAAAATCAGATCTACATAACTTGTCAAGGGTTACTCAGGTTCAATACTACATTAAAGCAGATACTGCCATTGTTGCATATGATGTTATATGTAGAACAAAATCCGACACAGGATATACCGTTATTGGATTTATTAGTAATATAAATTACAATTTATCTTCAACATCGTGGAAAAGAGTACGTAGGAATATGTACTATAGAACACCTTCTGAAACAAGTAATGAATCAATATACGAGATAGTATTTATAAACCATCGAAATCAAAAGTTCAAAATAGATGATTTAAAAATCACTATTCGTTAAGCTAGTCCTTCTCTTTTTCTTATAAACCACTCAAATCCCAATAAAAACAATAAAAGGAAAAATATCCATTTATATTGTATTAAATCTTTTAATTGTTTTTGCTTATGAGCTGTAGATGTAATATCTTTTCTTGATGTAAGTTCTTTTTTTAATTCGCTTAATTGCTGTGGATAATACATTTTACCTTCAGTATTCACGCTTAGCTTGTTCAACATATCATGATTGGCTGATGTATTTAATGCTTCTAATTGAATAGGTTTTACGATAAATTTTCCTGATTTAGTAAGTGTTTTGCCTTTATATTGTACCGATCCGGTGTATCTATACTCCCCTACCGGTAAAATTCCGGCACCCAAACGATATGATTTACCTGTTTTACTAAAAGTATATGAGTATTTAGTATTGTTTTCACTGAATATATCCAGTTTTACATCCGGCTCATTAATCAATTCATAACTTTCATTGTATAATTCTCCAAATAGAACTATAGGCTCATTTTCATAGAATTGTTGTGAACTATTAATTCTGAAAAAGCTTTTATCCTCTTTTACTGCAACATATTGAATCATTTTATTTACCACTTCATAAAATATCTCGTGGTTTTTATGTGCTTCGTAATCATAATTACGCCATTTCCATATCCCTTCACCGGCTATGATTCCTATTTTATGTTTGTTGTTATTATTAAAACATATCAATGGGAATGTGGTAGTAACGGTGCCTACTTTCCGGTATGCCATCACTTCAGTAGTGGGTGATATTTCAAAAGTGGAACCATAAGGTCCGCTTAATGGAGGTAATTTGCCAAAGTATTTCTGTACGTTTTCACTTAAGCTGAATAAGGTAAAATTGGTGTTCAAGCTACCTTGTACATCATCAGTATTATTTTTATTTCCCTGTATCTTCATACCGGCGTTAATCGCATTAAAACTTTGCACATTGGTACTATTTCCAAGTGTATAAATTACAGGTATTTGTTTTGATGTAATCTCTTGTATATAGGTGGATGCATTAGCAGTAGTTGTAGGCAATTGATGTACAATAACCAGACTATAATCTCTCAGGTTCTTATTAAACCCGGGAACCACTCCAATCTCACTTTGATAATTTTTATTCTGGTTAATGGCTTGTTGCCATGCTGCAATATCCGGATGTGGGAATTCAGTTAATATGAGAATTTTTTGTCTACTGTCTATTACATCAATAAAAATATCGTAGTAGTTATTTAGAACAGTGGCCTCCCCTTCTACTTTAGTGATGGCTATTCTATATCGTTGTGTTCCCGGAGCATCAGCGGTAAGGGTTGCCGAACTATAAGAACTGAATTTGTTATTGGAAATAGTAAGCGACTTCGAAAAAACACTCTTTCCATTATGCGTTACTGAAAGAACAGTATTCTTTCCTTGTAACTTATTCGCCACAACTGAAATATCAATAGGGAACTGATTGCCTAAAAATACTATTTTATTATAAGCTACTTCTTTTATCAAAGCATCTTTTTTAATGGTAGTATCGCCTAAAGCAATAGTAAATACAGGTGCTTTTAATGAGGCTGACTCATACACCGGGTTCATGCCCTGATTATACAAACCATCACTCGCCAATACCACTGCTCCCAGATTTCGATTCATATACCTGAGTTTTATATCATCTAAAGCAGCAGATATATTCGTTATTTTTTCAGTATAGTTGAGAGATCCTTTAATTTTTAAATCATTTCCAAAATTATAAGATACTACTTCATAATCGTTACCCAAACCACTCTCAAATTCATCCATTTGTTTGGGGAAAATATTACGATAGTATGTTGAATCACCGTTTAATGGTATTGACATAGAATTATCACGAACAACCACAATAATCGGCTTTTCTACCTGACGAAATACATTTTTAATCAATGGAGAAAGCAACAAAAAACAGAGTATACATACTGTAATAAACCTTACACCGGATAGTATTTTCAGCAGAGTTGAATTGACACCTTTGTTTTTTTTACTTCTATAATATAATACAACTGCATATATAGCCCCTGTAATAACACAAAAGGTTAAGAACCACCAGGGATATGATAAGACTATATTCAATTTTAGGTTTTACTACAACGACGATTCTTCCTATTTATTTTTGTAATACAACATCTTGTCCTATAGCAACAATGGGCAATTACCCATCGCTATAAACGCCTTTGAATGTTCTTTTTTAGATGGCGAGTCCTCCACAAACATTTATCACTTGTCCGGTTACGTACGAACTCATGTCGCTTGCTAAAAATACAACCAAGCCGGCAACATCTGTTGGCGAACCTGCACGTTTTAATGGAATGGTTTCTAACCAAGCTTTCTTTTGTTCTTCGTTTAATCCATGGGTCATTTCGGTTTCAATAAAACCGGGTGCAATTGCGTTGCAACGAATTCCCCTTGAGCCTAATTCTTTGGCTACTGATTTTGTAAAACCATTCATACCTGCTTTTGATGCAGAATAATTAGCTTGTCCTGCATTACCTCCATTACCAACTATAGAACTAATATTAATGATTGATCCGCTTCTTTGTTTTAATAATTGACGTTGGACTGCCTTCACCACGTTAAAGCATGATTTTAAGTTGGTGTTCATTACTTCATCCCATGCTTCTTCGGTCATTCTCATCAATAAATTATCTTTAGTTATACCGGCGTTGTTAACCACAATATCCAATCCTCCGAACGTAGTTATTACATCATCAATGATGGTTTGGGTTTGAGCAAAATCAGCAGCATTACTTTGATAAGCTTTGGCTTTTACCCCCATAGCTTGTAATTCTTTTTCAATCACTTCTGCTTCAGAAGCACTACTTCGATAGGTAAACGCCACATTTGCTCCATGTTTGGCAAGTTCCATTACTATACCTTTACCAATTCCGCGTGATGCACCGGATACAAAAGCAATCTTATTTTCTAATAATTTCATACAGTTAATCTATAGTGTAAAAGTATCAAAATAATTGAGATTTTAAATTGAAAAGCTTTTATCCTACAATGCTTACCTTTGTTTTGGTGTTTGTAAGAATGAATACTTTATAGTCTCATGGAATATACCCCAAGTATCGAACTCAAAAAATTCATGTTCAATTTTCTAACCGAAGAGAAAATTGCTCGGTTCAATGAAGTAGTAAATCATCGTACTCGTCATTTCACCATGGTATTGGAAGATATTTACCAGGGGCAAAATTCCAATGCAGTTATCCGTTCTTCTGAAGTATTTGGGGTACAGGATGTGCACATCATTGAAAACAAATACCAATTTGAGATTGTAGATGATATTTCGATGGGAAGTGCTCAATGGATAGATATTCACAGATATAACCTACAACCCAACAATACTTGTATTGAAAATTTAAAATCAAATGGGTATAAAATTATAGGTACCAGCCCTCACCACAATAATATTCATTTACATGAAGTGGATATTACACAAAAAACAGCCTTTGTGTTGGGTACCGAACGTAATGGACTTAGTGAGGAGGCCATGCAATTATGTGATGTATTTATGAAAATACCCATGTCAGGTTTTACTGAAAGTTTGAATCTGAGTAATTGTTCAGCCATTATTTTACAAAATGTAACTGACAGACTCCGCAGATCTGATATACAGTGGCAACTTAGCGAAGCTGAAAAAACCGAAATTTTAATTGAATGGTGCTTTAATGTAACCGGTAGAAAGCAACTACTGCTTGAATATTTTTCAAAACAACAACATCCTTAAAAAACAAACCGCCCCGGTTTCCCGGAGCGGCTCTTTGTAATAGCTTCAATAAAGAAGCTACTTACTCGCATTTTTAATATTGATAGTACTCGGAACTTATAACAAGACTCACTATTTTTTTAAACAGGAGTACTCACATTACAAAAATATGTGCTAGAGAATTGGTTCACTTAAACTCAACTTTAAAAATATATGATGAAATAATTACGGGCTGCTATTGTGCAAAAAGTCATCTAAAACAAGACAGTTGAGACATTTCGCTAAAAGAAGCGGAAATTAATAGCCTATATTAATATTCATAAAGTAAAGTTTGCTTAACATTGGCTTAATAATGGACCAATACATTTGTGCAACTTACTCGCAATAAGATGAATTTTTTAATAAGAATTGCCATCATAGTGGCAGTTTTTTTCTTTTCAGGTGTTAATTACGGGCAGAATGTATTCGATTCGTTGGATACTAAAATTGATGCACGTCTTAAGAAACTAAAGGTTCCCATCTTTAGTTATGGTAGAAATGGATTTGGAATCACTACGCCAGATAGTTTATTCTCCATTAACTTCCGTTTTCGAGTACAAAGCAGAGTAGGTTACACGTCAGAAAGTGATGAAGATTTCTCTCCAAAAGAATTCGATTTTCGCGTAAGAAGGGCCCGTTTAAGAATCGGCGGATTTCTGTTTACACCTAGGCTTACTTATAATGTACAATTATCATTTAGTAGGGCTGATATGGACTGGGACGTTTCCCAAGTACCCAATGTTTTAAGAGATGCTATGATTACCTATGAAATGAAAAATGGATTAAGTTTCGCTATAGGTCAGGGAAAACTTCCCGGAAACAGACAAAGGGTAATATCATCAGGAGAACAACAGTTTACCGATAGATCGATGGTAAACAATGCTCTTACTTTAGACCGTGATTTTGGGGTTTTTATTAGCTATAAAAATAATATTAAGAACTTTCATTTTGCAATTAAAACCGCTATTTCTTCCGGAGAAGGAAGGAATGTATTAAAAACAGATAAGGGATTGGCATATACAGGCAGACTGGAAATCCTGCCGCTAGGGAAATTTACTGATAATGGAGATTATTTTGAAGGTGATTTGATGAGGGAACCTAAGCCCAAGTTAGCCATAGGAGGAACGGTCCATTATAATCACCTCGCAATTCGAACCGGAGGTCAACTTGGAACTTTTTTACATGCTCCAAGAAGTTTGTTCTCGGTACATGCCGATTTGGTTTTTAAGTGGAAAGGATTTGCTGTAAGCAGTGAATACCTTTATAGAAGCACTGATAATGCTTATACCTATGATAGTGTTGGTGATAAACGCTATGTTTATGCAGGTATGGGAGTTAACTCACAAATCAGTTATTGTTTTAAAAAGCAGTACGAGATTGCATTTAGACACAGTATTTTAATTCCGGATAAGCAAATTATCTCTGATGAAAACCTTAAAAATGACTATGCCATTTGTTTCTCAAAATATTTTATGAAGCACCGACTCAAACTTCAAACTGATATTACCTATCATACTGAACTTGATCAGATAATGAATCGTTATGATGGTAATAATTTGCAGTGGAGGTTTCAAGTAGAATTAGGAATATAAATATTTGAAAATAAACAACTTATAAATAAAAGACAAAAATCATGCATTACATAACATTCCCTTAATATAGTAAATGTATGTTTGTAATGATTTGAGATATAAAATATTATACCACAATAGAATAAAGATATGTTTGGATTAGATACAACAATGACAGTTTTGTTAATCGTATGCTTGGTTTGTGCATTGTTTTTTGAATTCATTAATGGTTTTCATGATACAGCAAATGCAGTAGCTACAGTTATCTATACCAATACACTTAAACCGGGATATGCTGTTATTTGGTCTGGATTATGGAATGCTATTGGGGTGTTTGGTTTTTTAACCTTTGCAACAAAGCTTGGTGTAGCTAATAAAATCATAAGTATATTACCTCCACCGGTTATTATGTCAAGCGATATTTCAGTAAGCTTATCGATAGTATTAGCCATTTTAATAACTGCCATCATTTGGAATCTTGGAACATGGTATTTTGGTATACCTTGTAGTAGTTCTCATACATTAATAGGTTCCATTATTGGTGCAGGAATAGGTTTTTCTCTTGTAAATTCAATTGACCTGGCACAAGGAGTGAAATGGAGCGAAGCAACTAAGATTGGATTATCACTACTTATTTCACCTATGGTAGGATTTTCGCTTACCATTTTAACTATGTATATTTTTAAAGCCGTCATAAAAAATAAACGGTTTTTTAAAGAAGTAGATCATAAAAAACGTCCTCCATTTTTCACTAGATTAACTTTAATAGCTACCTGTACACTGGTAAGTTATGCTCATGGTAGCAATGATGGTCAAAAAGGCATGGGGTTAATTATGCTTATTCTGATTGCATTTGCGCCGGCATATTTTTCTATCAATAGTGAAATAAGTTCTGAAAAATTGAATACGGCCATCGTAAATTATCAAAGTGTTTCCCCTGTTTTTGCTCAAAGTGGACTTAATGAAGTGGATGCAGGTATAGTAAAAAAACTAGATAAAGATTTTGGTACATTAGACAGTATTGTAAAAATTGGAGGGACCGCTGCGGTTATATCAACCAATTCAAGAGCAGAAGCAAGAAAAATTATCATGTCAGCTAATAAAAATATTGATAAGCTTATAAAATCAGAAACTGCCCCTATATCAAAAGAATCGAAAGACAAATTATCTACAGTAAAAAAACACCTTGATAAATACATTGGTGAAGTACCTACCTGGGTAAAACTACTAATATCTATTGCATTGGGTATTGGAACCATGGTTGGTTGGAAAAGAATAGTAGTTACTATTGGAGAAAAAATTGGTAAACAGCATTTATCTTATGCTCAAGGAGCCAGTGCCGAATTAGTAGCAGCAACCACTATTCAGGCAGCTACCTCATTGAGTTTACCGGTAAGTACAACCCAGGTATTATCGTCCGGAATTGCAGGTAGTATGGTGGCCAGTAAGGGTATCAAAAATTTGCAAAAGAAAACTATAAAATCTATTGCTATAGCTTGGTTATTAACTTTCCCTGTTACTGTGG
>CAZUXM010000082.1:0-11456 GCA_964624635.1 uncultured Candidatus Competibacteraceae bacterium | reverse complement strand
AATGCGATGAGCAGCCTTAAAAAGGGATATTGGGAATAGGTTAGCAATGATTTGGTTAGTTATTATAAAAATAAACAATTTATACTTGAAAAATAAATCCCCGGATATCCTGTTTAACACTTATGAATGAGTAATTTAGTCGTCTGTTTTGAGATATGAAGAGGCTTAAAAAACTGATTATATTATGTTTGGTACTAGTAACTATACCTGTGTCATTTGTGTATTTAAGCAATTCAGTGATTATCAAATCCACCAAAAAAAGAATTTACACCGATGTAAATACTATCCCATCGAATGATATAGGGCTGGTATTAGGTACCAGTAAATATTCAATAGGAGGAATCAACCTTTATTATAAGTATAGAATTGAATCAGCAGCACAATTGTATTTTGCTGGAAAAATTAAACATATCATTGTAAGTGGTGATAACCATGTACATGGTTATAATGAACCTGCACAAATGAAAGAATCATTGATAGAATTGGGCGTCCCTGCTGAAAGGATTACTTGCGATTATGCCGGTTTAAGAACATTGGATTCAATGGTTCGGCTAAAAAAAATATTTATGACCAATAATGCAACCATTATATCTCAGAAATTTCATTTACAAAGAGCAGTATTTATAGCCAACTATTATAATATGGATGTTGTGGGTTATTGTTCAAAAGATGTAAGCAACACTTATGGCAGAAGTACAAACATAAGAGAATTGTTTGCTCGATCAAAAGCTATCCTTGATTTATATATTTTAAAAACCAAACCCAAACATTTGGGTTCAGAAATAAAGATTAATATTTAATGAGTCCGTATCTTATTCTTGGGTTTATTGGCATTTATTTTTTAGTACTCATAGGTATATCTTATGTTACCGGTAAAAATGCGGATAATGAAAGTTTTTTTATAGGTAATCGTAAATCACATTGGTTTTTAATAGCTTTAGGATTGATAGGGGATTCGCTTAGTGGGGTAACTTTTATATCAGTACCAGGGAAAGTAGTCTACGATCAGTTTTCGTATTTGCAATTAGTGTTTGGTTATCTGGTTGGCTATTGGATTATTTCTTATGTATTACTTCCAGTGTATTATAAGTTACAACTTACCTCCATCTATTCGTATTTATTAAATCGTTTTGGATTGTTTTCTCAAAAAACGGGTTCTTTCTTTTTCATTTTGTCAAGATTACTAGGAGCCGGAGGAAGATTATTTCTGGCAGTAAGCACCATTCAGATTTTTGTATTTGATCGATTAGGGATACCTTTTTATCTAACGGTTGCCATCATGATTATTTTAATGATTGCTTACACCTATAAAGGCGGAATTAAAACATTGGTTTGGACGGATAGTTTTCAAAGTATTTTATTATTAGGGGGGCTTATATTTTCAATTATAGCTATCGGAACTCAATTGAATATGGGAATAGGGGGGATGATTAGTGAGGTAAAAGGGTCCAATTATTCAAAGATATTTTTCTGGGACTTTAAAGAAAAAACGTATTTCTGGAAACAATTTCTGGGTGGGATATTCATTGCCGTGGCTATGACAGGTCTTGATCAAAACATGATGCAAAAGAATTTAAGTTGTCCTAACTTAAAGGATGCTCAAAAAAATATTATGTCATTCAGTTTCGTAATGGTACTGGTTAATATATTGTTTATTTCGTTGGGAGCTTTGTTATTTATATATGCTTCTCAAATGAATATTACGTTGGATATTAATGAAGCTACAGGTAAAATTAGAACAGATAGGGTTTTCCCTACTTTAGCATTAACACATTTAGGAACCATTGCAGGTTTAGCTTTTATTGTTGGACTTACAGCTGCTACATTCAGTAGTGCTGATAGCGTACTCACTACGCTGGCTACTTCTTTTTGTATTGATTTCTTAAATTTTGAAAGTGATATTTACAATGATGAACAAAAAACCAGAATTAGAAAAAGAGTGCATATTATTTCAGCATTATTACTTTTTTTCGTGATTGTTGGATTTAAAGAGGCGAATAATACTGCCATTATTGATACCATTCTCTATGTAGCAGGATTTACTTACGGACCTTTATTAGGAATGTTTGCTTTTGGGTTATTTACAAAAATAAGAGTAAACGACGGGTTGGTTCCATTAATATGTATTATATCACCTGTAGCATGTTACTTTTTGGATATGTACAGTCCATTATGGTTTAGAGGTTATAAAATAGGACCGGAACTGATACTTATTAATGGGATGATCACTTTTGTGTTGTTGTTTACTACTACAATGGCGAAAAAAACGCCTACTTTATATTCTTATGATAGTAATACTATTTAATATAAAAATCACTACTTATATTTTTATACCATTCGCTTCTTGATTTATCATTATTGTATAAATACTGTTTTTCAGTGTACATAGATGTTTTCTTTTTTGCAAAAACCCCCAGTTTTCTGATTACCTCCGAATCCTCAAAACCACTTAATGAACATTCTTGTTGAAGATATACCCCGACAGAGTTTAATTCGTAGCTCCATATATCAAACTCGATGTTAGGCAAAATACAGACGAAATACCCACTGTTAGATAAATGTTGATGAAGGATTTCTCTCATTGAGGCTGCATTTAAACTATTCGTATGCCTTGCGTTCATTTTCCTTTTATCTGTATTTTTTAACTGATCCGTAAAGTAAGGTGGGTTACTTATAATCAAATCAAATTTTTTATCGGCATTATTTTTCCCCCATTCAACTATATCATCATTAATACAGTTTAAACGATTATTCCATTTACTATGCGTAAAATTATTAGTTGCTTCAATATAGGAAGCTTGATCTATTTCAATAGAGGTAATTAATGCCTGTTCAAAGCGTTGAGCCATCATCAGGCTTAAAATTCCGGTACCGGTACCAATATCTAATATAGTTTTATACGGTAATATTGGAATCCAGCAACCTAGTACAACGCTGTCAGTCCCTAACTTAAAGGCTGATTTAGCCTGATTTAGTTGGAAATGTTTGAAAATGAAGGGCCCGTCCATGCTCAAAGGTATTTCCTTTTTTCAAAAAAATTGAGCATTTTGCGCTTAATTAATCGCATTCTATGTCTACAGTTACAGTAAGGAGAGTTGAAAATAAAGCCGATCTTAAGAAGTTTATTATGCTTCCCTGGAAGATCTATAAGAACGATCCGGTTTGGGTGGCCCCTATCATTGGTGATTATAAAAAAAAATTTGACCCTAAAAAGAGCCCATTTTTCCTTCATGGTGAAATGGAATATTTTATTGCCGAAAGAAATGGAGAACAGGTGGGTAGAGTTGCAGCTATTAATAATCATTCTCATAACGAAATCTGGAAAGACCGTACAGGTTTTTTTGGCTTTTTTGAATCTATAGATGATCAGGAGGTAGCGAATGCTTTATTAGATGCAGCGAAGGAACAACTTAAAAAATGGAACTTTAATGCATTGCGTGGTCCGGCAAGTCCATCAAGCAACGAAGAGTATGGAGTACAGGTAGATAATTTTGAAGAACAACATGTATTGATTTCTACCTATAATGCACCTTATTATTTGAAATTGTATCAAGGATATGGATTACAAAAAATAAAAGAGTTATATGCCATCAAGTTTCCGGGTAGAGAGATTGAAAAAAATCAAGGTGAAAGATTAAAAAAATTACGTGATGCTGTTTTAGAAAGAACTGGTATTCATTTTGAAGATCTTGATATGAAAAAGTTTGCTCACGGTGTAAAAACTTTCAAGGGATTATTTAATAAGGCATGGAATACAACCAATAACCATGGTTGGGTACCACTTACTGATGAAGAATTTGATTTTATCACAGGTAGCTTAAAACCTGTAACTGATCCTGAATTGGTTATTATGGCAAAAAAGGGTGATGAAGTAGTAGGTGGGATGATTTGTTTGCCTGATTGGAATGAAGTATTCAAAAGTTGGAAAGGAAAAGTATTCCCATTTAATTGGATTCAATTATTTACAAAAAAGAGATCCATGAAATGTTTAAGGGTAGTTATCTTGGGAGTATTACCTGAATACCAGAAAAAAGGATTGGATGTGGTGATGTATTATGAGGTAATGAGAAGAGGATTGGATAAAGGGATGGAATGGGCTGAAGCTTCTTATATTGTTGAAGATAACATGCCTATGTTTAAACCCTTAATGAATATTGGAGGCCACGTTTACAAAACCTATTATGTAATGGAAAAAGGAATTTAAATTTTCTTTTTTATGACAGTATAAAAAAAGCCCCTTGTGCAAACAAGGGGCTTTTTATTTATAGAAGTTTTTTATGGATTATCAAATACTGTAAAGAATCCTCTCCATGGCTCATTTACTTTATCATCTACAACATAATAATAAACCCCATCGGTTACTTTTGGTTCCCAATCGTTTTGATAGTATTTAGCATAATGAAGCTGTACTCCCCATCTATCGAAAAACCAAACTTCATTTTCAGGATAATCAGTAATATTTTGAATAATGAAAACGTCGTTGGTTCCATCATCATTAGCAGTTATTACGTTTGGAATAATGATTGGACATTGCTTAACAATGGTAACAGGTGGGCTGGCTACAATTTTACCACAATCATCTTCAATATTTACATAGAATACAGTGGTCTGTCCTAATATTGCTTGTAAAGTATCAGTAGTATCACTGGTTGGATACCAGGTATAATGGTATGCTCCATAACCTCCGGTAACTAATGGATCAAGTACAGGAGGAGCACCCCCCGGACAAATAACGGTATCACCCAACAGAGCAACCTTCATAGGTTCATAATCTTCAATATATACTACATTGGTAGCTACTGTAGTTCCACATAACCCTGCGTAAGTTAATTCTAGGGTAACAGTATCAATGCCTTCTGTTATTCCATCTACGTTAGCAGTTACAATAATTGTATCATCTGCAGTACCTGCGGGAATGATAATAACGTTAGGGATTGGATCATAATCTGAACCTTCAATAGCATTACCCCCTTTTACAATGGTTAATGTATCGGTAGTATTTATACTATCTCTATGAATAATAAACATCCCTAATTCACAACCTTCAGTAAATATACTATCACTACTCAGTACCCCATTTACAATGGTTCCACTTGAAATTTGTACAGGAGTAATTTGTTCACAATCCACTACGTTAAATTGGAAATCGCGAGTATGAGTACCAATTAATACCCCATTTCTATACTCATCGCAACATACTGCTATTACAAATCTACCTAATTGAGTAGGAGTCATCGTAAGTAATCCTGTTGTTGGATTAACGGCAAGTGGAGGAGTTGCTGTAATTGGATTAGCCGGAGTAAATGGTGCGTTGTACGCAATACTTAAAAATGGAGGTGTTTCAGTTTGTATGGGTTGATCACCAACAGTAGTGGCCCCATTATAGGCATTACATAAATAATAAACCAATGAATCACCATCAGGATCTGTTGCAGAGTGATCAAAAACAAAGGGTCTATTGATACATACTGCAATAGGTGGGAAATTATTATATCGTGGACTATTATTACAAGGAATAGTATCCGGAACAGTTTCGAAACTGGTGGTCCCGGTGGATCCTGGACCAACTACATTTAATATAGAGCTATTTCTGCAACAACGCTGGTACGCAAATATATAACCATCAATGGATGCCGGTAATGTAACTATGGTTTCGTACGTAGTTGTACTAACACAAATTCCTGAAGGGGGGATAAAACATGGGTCAGAAGATACAAAGGGAACATTTGACTCACCGGTAAATGGAATGATAAGGGTATCAGCAATTGTTGGTGAGGCTGCATTATTCCATACAGAAATATAAGCTACAGGTTGATCAAAACCAATACCACTACAGTCTCTGTAAAGCTTCAGAGTAACACGATAGGTATAATTGCCCATACTATCAGCACCTAAACAGTCGTAAATTAATTCACCCCCAACAATATGTGAAGCGTAAGTTTTTTGAGTATTTAGTCCGAATAAAGCAGTGATAATTGCTATGAAAAGGGCTGCTCGTAAGGATTTTAGTTTTTTCATTAGTTATTATATCAATAATTAGGTAAACCGATTTCTATCTTATGATGAGTTTTTTACTCTCTATGGTTGCATTGTTTTTCTTAATATACATCGTATAATATCTATCTGTGAATAATTCCAGGCTGATAGCGATGTCTTTATTGTTAATTACATTGATTAATTTCTCATCTATTTCATTGGCAACTGATGATATAATCTGTATTCTACGCTGTTTTACCGGCAAATCATCTGGTACTATGTTTCTAATATATAAAACTTTACCTAAGGCTTTTGAGAATTCAATAGGTTTGGTAGCCGAAGGGGTTATCCATAAGGTATCATTAATTACCTCTCCGTTTTGAGAATACACTAATTCGGAGCCCCAAAGGGTCAGAAATAAAATAAACAAGTATATCCCTTTCATTAATTAACCATTTGAACAAGATAAAATTACAAAAAATAATCAATATTTGTGCTTGATTAGGCAGTTTTATCCAACCAATGGAAAAATCACGGTATTTTAATAGGGATATTAGTTGGCTTTCCTTCAATTACAGAGTAATGCAGGAGGCTATGGACCCGTCTCTGCCATTGTATGAAAGGATTAAATTTTTAGCCATTTACAGCAATAATCTGGATGAGTTTTTTAGGGTAAGGGTAGGGGTGATAAGGCATACTTTGACTGATAATAAACATAAAGAAGAGGCTGAAGAGTTATTAAATGATATAAAAAATATAGTTGATTCTCAACAAAAGGAGTTTGGACAGGTATTTAGAGGGACCATATTGCCTGAATTAGAAAAAAATGGGATTCATCTGAGCATGGACGAAGACTTTTCGACTAAACAACAGAGTTATTTAAAACAGTTTTATCAGGAAGAGTTAATATTTCATGTTCAACCGGTATTACTGGTAAAAAATAAAGTGGTACCATTTTTACAAAATGGGAGTATTTATTTGTTTGTGGCATTAACATCAAAAAATAAAAAAACAGCTAAAAGTAAAACAGGTATTAAAAAGGCTCCGAAAAGGAAAAAATATGCCATCATTAAAATACCCAGTGATGCTGTAAAAAGGTTTATAGAGTTACCATCGCATGAGGGTAAGTATTGTATTACATTTTTAGATGATGTTATCAGATATAATTTGTCGGATATTTTTAAAGGATATAATATAGAGTATGCTCATAGCATAAAAATGTCGAGAGATGCGGATCTTCACATTGATGATGAATTTCAGGGTAATTTGGTAGAGAAAGTAAAAAGGAGTTTAGGAAAAAGAAAAATCGGTGCACCCAGCAGGTTTTTATATGATGAAAGAATGCCCGAAGAAGCGGTTGTTTTTTTGAAGAGTATTTTTAAAATGAAAAAAAATGAAATGATACCCGGGGGAAGGTATCATAACTTCTATGATTTTTTCAAGTTTCCAAATCCATTGGCACCTGCGTTAGAAGTATTTCCTCAACTACCATTAAGGATTCCTGAGTTCGATAGTTTTCCGTCCATGTTTGAAGCGATTAAAACCAGGGATTGGATGTTACACTTCCCATATCAGGATTATGATTATGTAGTGAGGTTTTTAAATCAGGCATCATTTGACCCCAAGGTTTTTGAAATAAAAGCTACACAGTATAGGGTGGCGAACGACTCAGCCATTGTAAACGCCTTAATTAATGCTGCCCGAAACGGGAAAAAAGTAACTGTTTTTGTTGAAGTAAAAGCAAGATTTGACGAAGAGACTAATTTAAGATTTGCCCAACAAATGGCTGCTGCCGGGGTAAACGTTATTTATAGTATGCCCGGATTAAAGGTGCATGCTAAGGCTATTTTGGTATCCAGGGAATCGGGGAATCGGAGAGGTGTACGCCAATACGCTTTTTTAAGCACCGGGAATTTTAATGAAAAAACTGCCAAGGTTTATTCGGATCATGGATATTTCACATCCACCTACGAAATTTGTGATGAACTTACTTCTTTCTTCAAAGAACTAGAGCATAAAACCAGTGAAACAAAATTCAATCATTTATTAGTTGCTCAATATAATATGGTAAATCAACTACATATGATGATTGATACTGAAATTGCTCAGGCAAAATCAGGTAAAAAAGCACATATTATTATTAAAATCAATAATCTGGAAGATGAATCAATGATTGATAAACTGTACGAGGCATCTCAAGCAGGAGTTCATGTTGATATCATCGTGAGAAGTGTTTGTTGTTTGATACCGGACAAAAGCTATTCGAAGAATATTAAAGTGAGAAGAATAGTTGACCAATATCTGGAGCATGCCCGCATTTGTGTATTTCATCATGGAGGTGACGAAAAAGTATATTTGTCATCTGCTGACTGGATGAAAAGAAATTTATATCATCGTGTTGAATTGGGCTTTCCTATTACAGAACCAACATTAAAAAAAGAAATACTGGATATCATCAATTATCAATTAAAAGATAATACAAAAGCAAGAATCATAGATGGTGAATTAAATAATAATCACCTCCCATATACAGGAGCATCATTTAGAGCTCAATTTGAGATTTATGAAATGCTAAGAAATAAATATTATAAAGTATTTGCCGACGATTAATTGGTTTTATTATGAAAGTTACAGTTGAAGTAAGCTTGTATCCACTCACCGAAAATTTCGAACAAGTTGTGATTGATTATATTGCTCAGGTAAAAGCCATTCCCGAATCAGAAGTATTTGTAAATGGATTGAGTACTCAGGTAATAGGAGATTACTATACTGTACTAAATGGATTAACAGAAATCAATAAAACCACCTTCGAAAAACATAAATGTGTAGTAATTATGAAAATGGCAGCAGGTGAAAAAACAGTAGAGAATTTGCCGGAAGTATTGAAATAATTATTTCGCCACCGCCACGCTTCTTCTTTCTCTGATAACAGTAACTTTCACCTGACCCGGATATGTCATTTCAGTTTGAATTCTGTTTGAAATAGTGAAAGCCAGATTATCTGATTCCTGATCAGTTACTTTATCCGATTCTACCAATACACGTAATTCACGACCTGCTTGAATGGCATATGACTTTAATACACCCGGATATTCCATAGCCAAACCTTCTAGTTCTTTGATACGTTTGATATAGTTTTCAGTCATCTCACGTCGTGCTCCCGGACGTGCTCCTGAAATAGCATCACATACCTGAATGATTGGAGCATATAATGAAGTCATTTCAATTTCGTCGTGGTGAGCTCCAATGGCATTACAGATTTCAGGCTTCTCTTTATATTTTTCAGCCAGCTTCATACCGTAAATAGCATGAGGCATTTCGCTTTCACCATCAGGAACTTTACCAATGTCATGTAAAAGACCAGCACGTTTAGCAATTTTGGGATTTAACCCTAATTCAGCTGCCATGATACCACATAAGTTGGCTACTTCTCGGCTATGTTGTAATAGGTTTTGTCCGTAAGATGAACGATAACGCATTTTACCTACGTGACGAATCAAATCAGAATGTAAACCATGAATACCTAAATCAATGGTGGTACGTTTACCTATTTCCATGATTTCCTCTTCAATTTGTTTTTGCACTTTATTGACTACTTCTTCAATACGGGCCGGATGTATACGTCCATCCATAACCAATTGATGTAAAGCCAAACGGGCAATTTCTCTTCGTACCGGATCGAAACATGAGAGTACAATTGCTTCCGGAGTATCATCAATAATGATTTCTACTCCTGTAGCTGCTTCTAAAGCACGAATGTTACGTCCTTCACGACCAATAATACGTCCTTTAATTTCGTCACTTTCGATATTAAATACAGTAATGGCATTTTCAACGGAAGCTTCTACCCCTACGCGTTGTATGGTTTGTAACACAATCTTTTTAGCTTCTTTGGTTGCATTCAGTTTAGCTTCTTCCATTATTTCCTGAATGTATCCCAATGCATTGGTTTTTGCCTCTGCTTTTAGTGCTTCTACCAATTGAGCTTTGGCATCTTCTTTACTTAGGTTAGCTAACGCTTCTAATTGTTGTACCTGACGGGCATGAATCTTCTCTACATCCTGACGTCGTTTTTCATAAATATCCTTCTGATCAAGTATGTCACGTTTTACATTTTCTATTTCGTGTTCTTTTTTCTTGTAATCTTCTATTTTGCTGGTGAGTTGTTGTTCTTTTTGTTTTATTCTATTTTCACCATCAGCGATTACTTTGTTTTTTTCATTTACATGTTTATCATGCTCTGATTTGAGTTGAATAAATTTTTCTTTAGCCTGGAGGATCTTTTTTTCCTTGATAATCTCTCCGTCTGCCTCTGCTTTCTTTAAAATGTCTTCTACCTTTTTCTTTTGTACACTTTTGCTGATAATGGTAGCTATGATATAACCAATGATAAGTGCCACAACACTGGCAATTATGGTAATAAGTGTAGGTGTATCCATATATATCTGTTATTATGAATAAACAACAGAACAGGAGAGGCCTTTAATTAATACTGGCTTAAATACTGAGAAATGAATTTTTCCATTTCTTCCAGTTGATCGCTTACAGATTCATCAATTACTGAACGTTTGCTTTCTGCTTCCAGAAATTTAGATGCAAACTCAAGGGCACACATGGCTAATAAGTCCTGGTGATCTTTTACTGAGTAATTGGCTTCATATACTTTCATTCTGTCAGTAATCATTACTGCTGCTTTGCGAAAATATTCCTCCTGTTCCGCCTTGATAGTAAGTGGATAGGAGCGATTCGCGATGCTTAGTTTGATTGACAGATCTTCCATTATTTATGTATATATTATCTGTTAAGTAATGCCAGACATTTGTCTACTTCACGGATGAGCTCATTGATCTTTAGTTTTAGATCCATAGAATCTCCTCCTTCTTCTTTTAGGTCCTTTGCTATTCTTATTGCTTTATTCTGTTCTTCTAAATAGTTGTTTTTTATTTTAAGTTCCTGAATTATTTTTAATAAGTCCTGCTTTTCAGCATTGAGCCTCATTTTTTCTTCCTCCAAATGACGGTGCAGAAAAACGAGTTTCTCAATTTTTGAATTTAAACTGGTAATAATGGATGAGTAATTACTCATTTATTTTCAAATCTTTACGGCTAAAAAGTTAAAGTACAAAATTAAGGAAGGAATTGAGAAATCCAATAGTTTTAGAACGTTCTTAAAAGTTAATGGAATCATGACTGATTATAGCTTAATTAGCGGCTCGGTCTGGTTTTTGTATAAATAAATGAAGTTGAAGAAGATTATATACATACTATTATTCTTATCCGGTCAGGTAATTGCTCAAACCTATCCTCAATATACTCAGCAGCCTATGTCAGTGGCACCTGATATTTCAGGGGGGTTTTGTGTAATGAGGTCGCATCATTTTCATTTGGGGTTAGATTTTAGAACCCAGCGTAAAGTAGGATGGAACATTTACGCTATTCAGGATGGCTGGGTTAAACGTATTAAAATATCTCACTATGGGT
>CAZUXM010000081.1:7699-11513 GCA_964624635.1 uncultured Candidatus Competibacteraceae bacterium | reverse complement strand
AAAGTTGGCACAAAATATTTTGCAACTGGTAGTCATTGCCGGTTTTAAAGTGGTATCAGGAGTAAGAACATCAATCACTACCTCAAACACTTTGGCATCTGAATTGGGTTTTTGTTCACCAATACTGGCTACTGAATTTATTTTACCTTTCAGTTTTTTATTAGGGTCTGAATCCAATCCAATTTCTACCAATTGATCTTCTTTAACTTTTTGAATATCTACTTCACTAACATAAGTAACCACTTCCATTACTGACAGGTCTGGTAAAGTAGCTACTGTTGGCTCCCATGGATTTACTGTGGTACCTACCACAATTTTTTTACCATCCCAACTTTTGGCGTATATAACCATTCCTCCTTGAGGAGCTACAATGTTAAGTTTGTTCATCACATTCATTAAGCCATCCATTTGGTTCATGGCTTTACTTAAGTCAGCTTGAATAATAGCTACTTTTGTTTTTGCCTGTGCTACTTTGGTTTTATAATTTTCCAATTGCTGATCATAATTTCTTTGCGCCTTTTCGTATTCTATTTCAGCATTTCTAAGAATGGCAGGTGCTTCAAACTTTGATTGCTCCATTTCCAATTTTTTTTGTTCAACCAAATACTTCTGATTCAACATTTCATCCCTTGAGGTTCTTAAGTTTAAAGTAGTGTCTAATTGTGCTTGTTTTAATTCTGATTGCCATTTTTGAACGTTCAGGTTACTTTCGTTCAATTTAGTCATTACTTCAGTTTTGTCTAAAGAAGCTACATAATCTCCCTGTTTTACAATAGTGCCCTCAGGAATTAAATCAATAATTTTTATTTGCCATATTTGAACAGTTCGTAATTCATCAGGAACATTAATTTCTACTTCATTTTTAGCACGAAGTTCTCCGGTAGTTGTTACAATTACTTCAAAGGTCCCTTTTTTAACGGTGGTAACCAGTTCCTTTTGCTGAGGTTTTTTCTTAAATATTAATAGGGATATAATGATAAGGGCAATAACACCAATGGAAATGAAAATCCATTTTTTTTTCATAATTGCAGGTTTTGTGTATGTTATGTATTGGCGAAAATACTTGATACTAACGTGTTAGAACACGATTTATATATAAAAATATATAAAATTTGTTTAGTAGTTTCTTTTAATATCTACAATAACAACTCGTTAACTAATGTCCTTGTCCATAAATCTTTATTACCTTTACCTTGTGGATACAGGCTTTTTTGACAATGTTTATGAGGTAGTTAAACTAATTCCCAAAGGAAGGGTTACTTCTTATGGAGCGATTGCTGCGTATATTGGTATGAAAAGAAGTGCCCGTATGGTAGGATATGCCATGAATGCATCACATTTAGATAAATCGATTCCTGCCCATCGGGTGGTAAATCGTAATGGATTACTTACCGGTAAGCATCATTTTGGTAAACCGGATGAAATGGAGAAACGATTAAAAAAAGAAGGAATTAAAGTTAAGAATGACCAGATAGTGGATTTCAAAAAATATTTTTGGGACCCGATGGTTGAGTTAAAATTATAAGTTCAATATTCAAGGTTCAAAATTTAGAGAAACATTGAACTTTGAATTTCAAATTTTGAATAAAATATCAGTTATGATAACAAAAGAAGAAATATTTAAATTATTAGAAAAGGTAAATGATCCTGTAACAAATAAAAATATTGTAGAGGATAAACGTGTATTGCGTTGTGATGTGGTAGGTAATAATTTGGTTTTAGATGTGGAAATTATTAGCCCTGCACTTCATACCAAAAGAAAATTGGAACAAAACATCAAAGATGTATTAAAAGATAGTGGACTTAATCTTCAATTGTCAGTTATATTTAATGCGACCAGCAGAAGACAGGATAGTAAAAAAGTTTTACCTTATGTAAAAAATATCATTGCAGTGGCCAGTGGCAAAGGAGGAGTAGGGAAGAGTACTGTGGCAGCTAATTTAGCAGTTGCATTGGCAAAGATGGGATGTAAAGTTGGGTTGGTAGATGCAGATATATATGGTCCTTCTATTCCCATTATGTTCGATACTCAATACGTTCGTCCTAAAATAAAAGACATGGGAGACGGTACTACTAAAATTGAACCGGTAGAAAATTATGGAGTAAAAATGTTGTCTATTGGCTTTTTTGCAGATACCAATCAGGCGGTAGTATGGCGTGGACCAATGGCAAGCAAGGCATTACAGCAAATGTTTGTAGATGCGGATTGGGGTGAATTAGATTATATGCTTATTGATTTGCCTCCCGGAACAGGAGATATACACTTAACGTTGGTTCAAGCAGTACCTGTAACAGGTTCAGTAATTGTAAGTACCCCACAGGATGTAGCTTTAGCAGATGCACGTAAAGGGGTTGGTATGTTTACGATGCCCAACATCAATGTTCCGGTATTAGGTTTGGTTGAAAATATGGCATGGTTTACTCCGGCTGAATTACCCGAAAATAAATATTTTATATTCGGGAAGGATGGGGTAAAAAAATTAGCGGAAGAAATGAATGTCCCCTTGTTAGGAGAAATTCCATTAATACAATCAGTTCGTGAAAGTGGTGATAAAGGTGCACCGGCCGCTTTAGAAGATGGACATCCTGCTTTTAACTATTTTATGAAGTTAGCTGAGAATGTTGTAGAGCAAGTAAATATCAGAAACGAAAACTTGCCTCAAAGTAAAATCGTGGAGATTACAAGAAGATAATTATTCGCAGGCAGTTTCACAAGCCTCTAACGTTTCAAATGGAAACTCTCCACAACCTCCCCAAACAAATTGTTCACATTGGTGAGTAGTCGGGTTGTAATAAAACCTTGGTATTGCGGCCATGCACATTCCCGGGTCGTTTGACATGCTACATTTGGGAGTAGAGGATTTAGAATTACAAGAAAATAGCCCAACTCCGAGTATTAGGAGAATCATAAAATAAAAAACACTTGTCTTCATCTTTTTATTTATATAGACAAGTGTTTTCATAAAACGTTGCTTCCGTTTTTAATTATTTCATGGTAATGGTAATCTTATTTTTCATTTTCATAGGCATTTTCATTCCCATGTCATCCATTTCCATATCAATATTCTGATCAATTACTGATTCTTTATTAATACCTGTAGCAATTTCAATTTTGCTGGTTCCTTTTTGTGTTCCGGTAATTTTACCTGGAGCCCCTTCTTTTAAATTAAAAGTTCCATCAATGCTAATTTCTGCAATACCATCTTTTACAGATATTAGTTTATGTGTAGTTTTAATTACTATCGACATTTTTTCCATTTCCTGGTCAATCGTTGACTCCCAAGTGTCACCTACTTTAATTTTTTTATCAGGATAAGAATTGAAGTTGAAATTTTCAATACCACCTTTTCTTTTTTTGCCATCATTGCCTTCGTCTAATCCCGGACTGTTGGTAGTTTTAATGATCTTACCTAATTTATCAATTTCTAACTCAGTATATTGACCTATCATTTTTTTCATACTCTTCGACATTTGCTCACCTTGTATACCTGATGCTTTGTCGGTTTCTGAATCATAATCGAATTTCATTCCCATAGTTTCACCACTCATTTTTACAGTACGATAGGTATTGCGAACTACATAGTTACCTGCTGTATTAATATCCATTACTTCATAATCCATTCCCATGTTCATTTCGGTTTTCGAATTCACGGTTTGACCCATCATATTCATTTCAACATCAGTGCTCATGGTAAACCCCATATCATACTTTTTGCCTTTGGTAAGATTCATTTTTAGTTCAATTTCTTCTGAACCTCCTGGACCATCCGTTCCTCCTTTTTTACCGCAAGAAGTTGCTACCAACGCAACACTT
>CAZUXM010000081.1:0-7689 GCA_964624635.1 uncultured Candidatus Competibacteraceae bacterium | reverse complement strand
GCTACTAATAATTTTGTTTTCATGTTTGTTTATTTAATAGTTAGTTGTTGTCTGAGTAAATAAAATTATAATATTCAATGAAGATTACAAATTAATATATTATTTACCTTTAGATAAGAAATTCAGATTTCGGATTAATCCCTTATACTTGGGGCGTTGTACCGCCGAAAGTTTAAAAATTTCATTAAACACTTCTTCTGTAATATCATCCCACTCGGGTTTATTCATTTTTAAAAGATCCGGATGTGGTTCAAAAGCCGGGGTTTTATGTGGTGTGCTAAATCTGTTCCACGGACAAACATCCTGACATATATCACAACCAAAAGCCCAATTCTCCATTTTGTTTTTGAAATCCTGAGGGATTTTTAACGTAGCTTTTAATTCAATGGTGGCATAAGAAATGCATTTACTACCATTTACTATATATGAATCGGTAATAGCGTTGGTAGGACAAGCGTCAATACATTTGGTGCAAGTGCCGCAATGGTCTTCAACAGGAGAATCTGCTTCTAGTTCTAAATCGCAAATAATTTCTCCAATAAAAAAGAAAGACCCCATTTTTTTATTGATTAGGTTGGCATTTTTACCAATCCATCCAAGTCCACTTTTTTTTGCCCAAACTTTATCCATTACAGGAGCACTATCTGTAAATACCCGGGCAGTAAAATGCCCAATCTCTTTCTGCATTTTCACAACCATTTCGGCCAGCTTATCTCTTATAACAAAATGATAATCTTTGCCGTAAGCATACTTACTTATTTTAGGTGCTTCTTTATCTTCTTGGTTTTTTTCAGGAAAATAATTTAATAAAACAGAAATCACAGATTTGGAACCTTCTACTAATTTTCTTGGGTCAAGTCGCATATCATAATAATGCGTCATGTATTTCATTTCGCCATGCATGCCTCTACGCAACCATTTTTCTAAACGAGGTGCTTCTTCTTCTAAAAACTCAGCTTTACTAATACCACAAATATCAAACCCTACCTCTTTGGCAGTTTGTTTAATGAATGTTGAATATTGTGATTTTGGAAGCATGTTTTTTTTATTCACCACATAGGCACATAGGTTCACATAGTGTATGTGTATCTATGTGCCTATGTGTTTTATTTTTTTTAGAATTCCAGGTCTAAATAATTTTGATCACCGGCAGTTCTTTTTTTACCAAGGTGCGAATAGGCTTTATCCATTACTACTCTGCCTCTTGGAGTACGCACCATAAAACCCTCTTGTATTAAGAAAGGTTCATATACTTCTTCAATAGTACCGGCATCTTCACCCACTGCAGTAGCAATGGTGGTAAGTCCTACCGGCCCACCTTTAAATTTATCGATCATGGTAGTGAGAATCTTGTTATCCATTTCATCTAATCCGAATTTATCTACATTCAATGCAGTTAGGGCGTATTGTGAAATATCCAGATCAATAATTCCCTTTCCCTTTATCTGAGCAAAATCCCTCACTCTGCGTAATAGTGCATTGGCAATACGGGGTGTTCCTCTGCTACGACGGGCAATTTCATGAGCAGCATCTTCGGCAATATCCATTTTTAAAATGGAAGATGAACGTTTAACAATATTGGTTAATACCTCTGCATCATAGTATTCTAATCGCGAATTGATTCCAAATCTGGCCCGCAAAGGAGCAGTTAATAAACCGCTTCTGGTAGTGGCACCCACCAATGTAAATGGATTTAAATTGATTTGTACAGATCTGGCGCTGGGACCTGAATCAATCATAATATCAATTTTATAATCTTCCATAGCAGAATATAAATACTCTTCCACTACCGGACTTAACCGATGTATTTCGTCAATAAATAAAATGTCATTTACTTCCAGGTTAGTTAACAGCCCTGCTAAATCACCGGGTTTTTCCAATACGGGTCCGCTGGTAATTTTAATACCTACTTCCATATCATTGGCAATGATATGTGCTAAAGTAGTTTTTCCTAATCCAGGAGGTCCATGCAATAAAACGTGATCTAATGCCTCACCTCTTAGCTTAGCGGCTTCAACAAATATTTTTAAGTTCTCAACTACTTTAAACTGACCGGTAAATTCATTAAACCCGGAGGGTCTTAATACCTTTTCAATCTCCTTTTCGGTAGAAGATAGTTTATCTGATGATGGATCTAAATTTTCGTTCATTGTTTGTTAACTCCATTGGCAATGAGCCTTGTGGTGTTTCTATCACAAATATACACTATTCAATTTAAATTTTTTTATAGGTATTATAATGAGATTATAGTTACTTTCGTTACTATAGAAATCCCTTAACTAAGGCATGTCCAATTTTATTATAGAAGCAGAGCATATCACTAAAAAGTATGCTACCCATACAGCACTAGAAGATGTTAGTTTTCAAATTCCTGCCGGCAAAATATTTGGGATGTTGGGTCCGAATGGAGCAGGTAAAACTACCATGATCCGAATCATCAATCAAATTATAGCACCTGATGAGGGGAAACTCAGTTTTTTTGGCAAAACCTTATCTCCTGAACATATAGCTTACATAGGTTATTTACCTGAAGAACGGGGATTGTACAAAAAAATGAAAGTGGGTGAACAGGCATTGTATTTAGCTCAGTTAAAAGGACTAAAAAAACATGACGCTAAAGAAAAACTCAAATTTTGGTTTGATAAGTTTGAAATGAATGGTTGGTGGAACAAAAAAATTGAAGAGTTATCGAAAGGTATGCAACAAAAGGTACAGTTTGTTACTACCATATTACACGAGCCTCAGTTGCTCATATTAGATGAGCCGTTTACAGGATTTGATCCTATTAATGCAGCCATTGTTAAGGATGAAATTTTAGCACTCAAACAAAAAGGAACCAGTATAATTATTTCTACTCATCGTATGGAATCAGTAGAAGAGTTATGTGATAATATTGCATTAATTCATCGATCTAAAAAAGTGTTGGGTGGGAGCATAAAAGACGTTCGTAATCAACACAAAACAAATATATATAGCTTAAGGATTATCAATTCAACTATTACGTTAGATAGTTTGATTAATTCAGGGTACGAAATTTTATCGTCGAAAAAAGAAGAAGAAGAAAATACATATTCGATTAAAATTATTGGTGGTACTCCCAATGAGTTGATTCAAATTGCCTCCCGTTCAGGAGAGGTACATGAGTTTAAAGAAGTGATACCTTCTATGAGTGATATTTTTATCCAAACAGTTCAAAATAATTAATAGAGATGGGAAAGATTTGGTTGATTATAAAAAGAGAGTATTTGACGAGGGTTCGCAACCGTACGTTTATTATTATGACTTTATTGGGACCATTATTAATTGTTGGTTTTTATGGGGTCATCATTTACGCAATGACATCACAACAGGAAAAAAAGCATACTGTTTGTGTTGTTGATCAAACACCTCTTGAATTGGATAATCATTTTAAAAGATATAACGCAATGCGACCGGATGGTAGTCTGAAGTTTATGTTTAAAAAGGATTATTTTGATGCGGTGGATCATTTGGAGGATGGTGAATACCAATCCATATTATTACTCCCATTAAACTGTTTACAAAGCCCAACACAAATTAAATTGGTATATGATGAACGTCCTACTCCATTAATGAAAATTTCTATTGATCAGGAAGTGAATAAAATGTTTGAAAAAATGAAGATGGAGTCATTAGGGATTGATACTGTATATAAAAATGAAATTCATACGAGCATTTCTGTATCCATGATCAGTAAAAAACATGCTACAGATCCTAAAGCAAAAGATACAGAGGTGATTCATACCGTTAGAATGATTTTAGCTTTTGTTTTCGGAGCCGGTATTTATATGTTTATTCTATTGTACGGAGTGCAAGTTTTTAGAGGTGTAATGGAAGAAAAAACCAATCGTATTGTTGAGGTAGTCGTATCATCTGTTAAACCATTTCAACTTATGTTAGGTAAGATTATAGGAATTGCTCTAGTTGGATTAACTCAGTTTGTAATCCTTGTTACATTTACAGCGATTGTAACAACGGCCATTACTGCTGCATTTGCACCAACTATGATGGAACAGGTAAATGCAGGAAATATGAATTCCCAAATGGTAGTAGGTGGTATTGATATAGGTGGAGTAATGAGCAATATGGATCAGATTAACTTGCCTATGAATATTTTTATGTTTGTGTTCTATTTTATATTTGGATACCTTTTATACGCATCTTTATTTGCTGCGGTAGGTTCATCGGTTGATACGGAGGCAGATTCACAACAATTTATGTTACCACTTACCATGCCATTGATATTTTCATTTGCCATGAGTTTTTATGTGGTTAATGACCCCAATGGTACTTTGGCTACGGTATTATCAATGATTCCATTTACTGCACCCATCATTATGCCAATTAGATTTGCGGTATCTGAAGAACAAATTATTCTTCAAATATTGATTTCAATGATTATTCAGGTGGTATCATTTTTTCTGGTGGTTAAATTAGCTGCAAAAATTTATCGCACCGGAATATTGATGTATGGCAAAAAGCCTACGTATAAAGAATTATTCAAATGGTTGAGATATAAGAACTAAATGAAGAAATGTTTTTCTATATCTCTATTCATGATTTTTGCTATTCTTCAGGCACAAAATCTTACTGTAGATAGAAGAACCCAATGGACCACCGAATTTTTTACCATAGCCACGGATACTACCATTAATATTATGGATTATGGAGTAGCCAATGATGGTAGTACCAATTGTTCTCCCGCCTTTGCACAAATATTGATTGATTTCCCAATCCAGCCAATTCATATTTATTTCCCTCCCGGAACATATTTGTTTAACAATAGCCTTCAATTGAGAAGTAATATGATTGTTTCAGGTGCAGGAGCTGATAGTACTTTTTTGAAATTTGACGGAGGTGGTGTTAATCATTTTATACAGGTTAACGGAACCATTAGTTCAACCAGTTATGCTCTCAGTTCAAATTTTGCAAAAGATGATACTTATGTAGTGGTAACCGATGTATCTTCTATTCAATCGGGAGACCTAATTAAAATACTAGAGGACGATACCGGTAGAATAACCTCAGCATGGTCATTAGGATATTTAGGACAAATAGTAGAAGTGGATACAATTATTGGAAATGAAATTCATTTTACTACTCCACTAAGAATGAGTTTTGACCTTATTAATAATCCCCGGTATATTAGAATAAACAAAGTGCACCATGTTGGTATTGAATGTTTATCAATCGAAAGAATAGATACAACGGTTGCACAAACCCGTAATGTAGATTTTAATTGTGCATCGCATTGTTATGTAAATGGAATAAAATCAAATAAAACTAATTTCGGACATGTGGTGATGTCTAATTCATATAATATTCATGTAACCAATAGTTATTTTAAAGATGCTCATGCCTATGGTGGAGGTGGTCAAGGATATGGAGTCGTTATTCAGCTGACTAGTGGAAATTGTTTAGTGCAAAATAATATTTTTAATCACTTACGTCATTCCATATTATTGCAAGCTTGTGTAAACGGAAATATTATAGGGTATAATTACTCCCGTGATCCATATTGGACATCCTTCCCTGCTAATTCTGCCGGTGATATAGCAGTGCATGGAAACTATCCATTTATGAATTTATTCGAAGGAAACACAGTACAGAATATAGTAATAGATGATTCACATGGATTAAATGGCCCCTATAATACTTTTTACAGAAACAGGGCAGAGCTATATGGTATCAATATGCTGAATGCATACGATAAACAAAATTTTATTGGGAATGAAATAACCCATGTTACTTTCGGATTTTTTAATCTAATGGGTGTTAACCATTATTCGTATGGGAATAATGACCAGGGAACAACAGTGCCCACCGGGACGAACTTGGTTACCGACACAAGTTTATATTTAACACCTGATAATCCATATTATGGTACTATCGCTGACTTGCCTTTAATTGGGTATCCGAATTTGATGAATGAACATAAGATACTTGCACAAGTTAATTACGAATCATCTCTTTTGGCTGATTGTGACCAGAAGTTTTTATCCGATACCACCACCACCGGATTTCAAACACATAACAATAATGGTTTTACATTGTATCCGAATCCAACATCTTCGATGGTTTTTGTTACAGGGTTGGATAATGATGAAATTTGTGAGGTGTACACAGTTTCAGGCAAACTAGTATTTTCCAGCACCTATAACCAAGGAATTGATATTACTTATTTACCTCCAGCGTTATATATTATTAAAGTTAAAACCCACTGTTTCAGACTGGTAAAAATGGATTAAATACTATAATTTTCATAACGTGTCGTTTTTAAATATTCTGAAAATCAACATTTTAGCATAAATTGATAGTATTATACCCTTCTGTTGCAACTATATGATGAATATTGAGTCTTTTAATATAGAAGCTGATCACTTAACTACGTGCTGATGGATAATTCTGTAAAATATACTGATACAGAAAAAATAGTGGAGGGTTGCATAAACAATGATCGTGTTATGCAAACGAAGCTCTATTATTTGTACTATCCGGTTATCCATAAAACAGTATCAAGGTATATAAATGATGATGGAGATAAGCAGGATATTTTACAAGAATCGTTCATTAAAATATTTGACCATATCAAAAAATTAAAGGAAACCCAATCATTGATTCCATGGATGAATAGGATTGCCATTAATTTATGTATGGATAAACTGAAGAAGAATAAACGAACTCAGTTATCCTTTGATATGTATGTTGTACAGGCAACAGAAGAAAGTAAAAACGATTGGACCGAAACTGCAGGAGAAGAAAATGTTACACTTAGTATGGATGAAGTGAACGAAGTGTTAGAACAGTTGCCCAATGGATTTAAAACAGTGTTTATGTTATATGCCATTGAAAATTATAGTCATAAAGAAATTGCTCAAATGATTGGAACTTCTGAATCCAATTCAAAAACCCAATACATGAGAGCAAAAACAGCCATTAAAAACTTAGTAAATAAAAATTTAGAATGCAAAAGAAAGAAGTTATCATAGATGAGTTCATCAAAACTATCAAAGATCTTCCGGCTGATGCTACCGGGGATCCGGAGATGTTGAGTAATGTATTTGATGCTCTCGATAAAAAGAAAAAGAAAAGAAGAGTATTTGGCTTCTTTATTTTAGGTGCATTAATAATCTTAGGGTTATTAACTTCTTCCTATTATTATATAAATGCAGAGATTAACAGAAGTGTAGCAGAAAAAATTTCTACTAAAAACCAATTTGAAGAAGTAAGTGATTGTATAGCTATACTTGAGAAATTAAGTAGAGATAGAATTAGCTCTACTGAAGCAATGGTTAATAATACGGTGTCTGAAAATAAAAATATTGTTGCTGCAAAAAATGTAACTTATACATTCAGCAAACATAAAATAGATGTGATTAAAGATAAGTCGGATGCATTTATTCAAATCAATGTTTTTGGAGTAGATGGTGCTGAAAAAGACTTTTTAAAAATTGTTGAAGAGCTAAAGAGCTCATATCATAGCAATGAGTTAATTGTTGATTCGGTTAAACAAAAATAAGTACATGAGAAAAATATACTTCATCATCCTTATGGGTCTCATATCATTGATAGGAGAAGGTAAAGTATATGCACAAGACCCGCAGTTTACACAGTTTTATGCGAATCCATTATACCTGAATCCGGCTTTTGCGGGGTCAAAAAGATGTCCGA
>CAZUXM010000080.1:0-11590 GCA_964624635.1 uncultured Candidatus Competibacteraceae bacterium | reverse complement strand
GCAATTGATGAGTAAGATGTATACCCAAAAGTAAAACTCTGTTTGTTGGAATTGTCTATGTACATGTCCCCTGAATATCCATAGTCATCCTGAGCTGTACCGAACGCTTTTGTCCAAAGAGTATCTCCATTAATATCTAGGTATACCACAAAAACATCGCTACCACCTAATCCAAAACTATTAGTTGAACCTATGGCAACAATATTATTGTGTCTGTCAACATATACATAATTAGCATAATCGTCTTCAGAACCACCAAAAGTCTTTGTCCAGATTGTATCTCCTGCTTGGTTAATCCTTAATAAATACATGTCTCTGTTGCCTGCACCAAAACTGAATGTTTCTCCGGCAACAATATAGGTGCTGTCTGCAAGTACATCAACAGAATATGCCATGTCCCAATCTGTGCCTCCCAATTTTTTAGTCCATAAAGTATCTCCGTTTTGATCAGTTTTTAAAACGTATATATCATAGCCCATACTATCCAAATCATTTCTGAAACCCGCAAGTACCATTTCATTATTTAATCCTCGGGCAATTGATTTTGCTCCCTCAATTCCATTGCCTCCTATATTTTTAAACCATTGTAACACTCCTAAGCTATCAGTTTTGTAAATCATTACATTGTTACCTAACATTCCTCCCTGATTTGTAATTCCTGCAACAACGTACCCACTATCAGGAGTAACAATTACTCCTTCTCCTGAATCATATATGCCATTCCCATAAGTATTGTAGAATTTTACTTGTTGAGCTATGAGAAGCTGAAAACCAAGTATGGCTATTAAAAAAAACCTTTTCATCATTAAAAGCTTTTGTTAAATCTAAAACCTGCACTTAGCCCTGTGCCAAATGTATTAGGAATCACACCCTCTACATTTTTAGTATAAAGTAAAATAGTATATCCTTTACCAAAATCAAACCCCATATCAAAGCCAAAATTAAATTTACTGAATCCTCCATATCCGAATGAAGCGGCCAGCATTACACTTTTAGCAGGATAAAATATTCCTTTAGCATATACATAAGGGAAAAAGCTTTTCATCATTTTGGTTTGAATTCCACCTTGTATATAAATTACTTCTGGTTTAACAGCATAGGTGTAGTTGAGATTAATTCCTAAAGGAATAGAAGTAGTACCTAAAGGTTCCTTACGTGTTTTTACATACTTGTCGTCTAATGAATCAACAAAGTTCTGAAACTCATCACCACTGGCGGTAACAATATTGTTGATTTCAATTCCAGTAAAATGTAAAGAGGTATCAACCGTTGCAATGTCTCCTGGACGTGTCCATCCAATAAATCCAATATCAGTTACTCCAAAGTGTACAAAGTTTCTTTTATTGATACATCCATCATATCCGATATCTAACCCAAGCCCTGATCCATTATTGGATAAAAAATAGCTGTATTCAGGATTAGTTCTAAGTAACAAAAGTTGTGCATCCAGGTCAACAAAATTACCTGCACTATCTGTATTCATATTCATTCGTTGTGAATCAAACATCATTCGGTTATTACCATTAATGAATGAAAATCCAAAACCTAATCGATGAATATCATCACCTTCCTGAAAAGTTTTAATGAAGCCTAACTTGAATTGCTGGTACATGACAATTTCACCATGTGCCGGAGCTAATGAAATATTTTGTCCGCGGAACATACTGTTACCGTAAAATGCCAAATCAAAAAGATTTTTTTCATATACAAAATCTCCATACATACGGTTACTAATTCCCAGATGATATCCCCAGTTCTTACCCAATAAGGTATCATTATAGTTGGTAAACGAAATTTCTGTATTCCAATCAAATCCCAAAGTGTTTGAACTTCTCATATTATTAATAGAAGCCTTCATTTCATTGTCAATATAGTTCCCGGTAAGAAAAGTATTGATAAATGAAGTATGGATTGCATTGGAACCAGCTATTGCCTGTGAATGTAATTGTATCTGACGATGATGTTTAGGATATTTCCAATGAAAATAGTTCATCACGTTTGTGTTGGAGAAAAGGAAGAACATTGGAATTCCAAACAGTAAACTTTTTTCGGGCCACCTCATAATACAATATTGTATTTAATATCTGCTATTAATTTGATTTTTAAATAATAATCTGAATACATCTGCATTCTTCCTGATGAAGATGGGAGTGTGTTAAAGAATGCTTTCAATTTAATTTTTTTTGCATCATGTAGATGTGCTATTTTTGCAGGATCTACACTGGCAATTAATTCTGAAGTTACAGGGTTGGTAACTCTATCTAATGAGTTTACAGGAGCCGCTGCTATGATATCATTTACTACAATAGAATCAGTAATGTTTTCCAGATTGTCTAATGTGTAAATTTGTAATTTGGCTTCTAGTGGAAACTTGTTTTCTGCTCTTACAATAAATTGCCCATCTTTGATATTACTTAAAATATCAAGTGTTGCAAAAGGATTTTCAAGAGTATCTACCATTAATAAATTGCTTATAGAAAATTTTAAAGGGGCCTGTAATTGCATTTGAATATAGGCAGGGTAGTCGGTATAATAAAAATCATCGTATCCACTTATATTTCCATAAGGGTTCAATTGAATAGATGCACTGAAATCTACTTTGTCGGGAAGCAGTTCAACCATTGACTCAATGTTTGAGTTGCCAGAGTTAATATTAAATGAGTAGATATTTGGCATAACCGGATTTGAACTGATTCCGGTTTCATAAGCCCTACTTAAGTTAACGGTATTCCCCATAGAAGAATGGGTTAAGTTTAAGTATGAACCAGAATTAGTATTCTCTACTTTTAATACAGTTGGTTTAAATCGAAGGTCAGCTCCAATATAATTATACAAAGTAAGTGCTAATGATAATTGCTCTACATCAACTACACCACTTCTAAACATTTGCATTACTTCTAAATCAGCAGTTATATTATTTTGACTTAAATCTAACTGCCCTAAATATCCTTTGCCATATAAGGGAATGATATTATCCATTTTATTACTTACTCTAAACAATACCTGACTACCTGCAACCGGCATATTGGGATCGCCTGCAATAGAACTAACGGTAAGGTAGGCTGAGAATTTACTGTGTTCGTCATGATTAGGACCGGTAGTAATTAGCTTGTAACCGCTTACATCAAAAATAAAGTTACTTACTACGGTATCTTCTCCTGAGTTGAGTCCTCTTATAGTATCAGTAAAGCTAAAGGGGGTTCCGCCCAGGGTAGCGTCCGGAATAATATAACTAAAAACCAGTCTTTCAGTGTTGGTTGATTTTACAGAAATATTTAGATGCCCGGATTTTATGGTTGATTCTCTTAATTCAAAATTACTTCCAGAAAGATCTATTGGAATTTCAAATGCAGGTAAGGTGATACCCGCCGTAATGGTTCCAGGTGTACTAAAGGGCCATACGTAGGTATATAAAATTTCCAGATTAGGTAATTGTGCTAAACTATCTAATTGGAAAGTAAATGCATTCACATCTACATTTAACCATAATGAGCTATCGCTATTAGTTTGAAGGTTACCGGCACCAATCATGTTGGTTAGATCCATTGAGGTTTCAACTACAGGTGCATAAGCATCTACATCCCAGTTAGTCCCTTCGGTGGTACATGAATAAAATAAAGTTGCCCAGCTAATTAAAATGACAAAAAATGTCTTTTTCATTGTTTTTCTTATTTGTAACCCGGTTAAAGTTACTACTTAGGCACCAAGCCGTTCTAATTATAAAGATAGGGATTTTTATTGAAATATGACAGGTGCTTTTTAATACCTGTATTTATTACCCCATCTGAGGGCTAAAAACGATCTGATTTCTTTTTCTCTGGCATTATCTCCGGGGTCATAAAATACCTTACCGGCTATGGCGTCAGGTAAAAATTCCTGAAGCACAAAGTTGTTAGGATAATCATGAGAATAGAGGTATCCGTCACCATAATTAAGGTCTTTCATGAGTTTAGTAGGAGCGTTTCTTAAATGCATGGGAACCGGCAAGTTGCCTGTTTCTTTTACAGTATCGATGGCTTCAAAAATAGACAAGTACGATTTGTTGCTTTTGGGTGAAGTAGCCAGATAAGTAGCTGCTTGTGCCAAAATGATTTTTCCTTCTGGTAAACCTATCATTTCTACTGCCTGAAATGCTGCGGTTGCCAATAGTAGCGCATTTGGGTTAGCATTTCCAATGTCTTCGCTGGCCGAAATCACCATTCTGCGGGCAATAAACTTGGGGTCCTCGCCACCTTCCAACATTCTTGCCATCCAATACACTGCTGCATTGGGATCGGAGCCCCTAATAGATTTGATAAATGCTGAGATAATGTCGTAATGCATTTCTCCGTTTTTATCATAAGTAGGCATGGATCTTTGAATGGCCGACTTTACATTTTCATTCGTAAGTACCAGCGGGTTTTGATTGCTATATGCAATGACTGCAATTTCAAGATAGTTTAATAATTTACGAGCATCTCCACCGCTGAATGCCAATAACGCTTCAGTTTCCTTGAGCTCTATATTTTTAAGTTGTAACCACTCATCACTTTCTAAAGCCCTGTGTAATACTTTTTCCAGATCCTCTTTTTGTAAAGAGTTCAGAACATATACCTGACACCGGCTGAGCAACGCTGAAATTATTTCAAAAGAAGGGTTTTCCGTAGTGGCTCCAATTAAACAAATGGTGCCTTTTTCAACGGCTGCCAGCAATGAATCCTGTTGAGATTTATTAAATCGGTGGATCTCATCAATAAAAACTATGGGTTTTTTAAAAGTACCCATAAATCCGCTTTTTTCGGCTCTTTCAATGATTTCCCTGATATCTTTTACTCCTGAGTTAATAGCATTTAACCGGTAAATATCTCTGTCAAAAGCTTCTGCCATGATTTGGGCCAATGTAGTTTTACCTACACCTGGCGGACCCCAGAATATCATACTGGGTAATACCTTTGAACGAAGCATATTGGTAAAGGTGCCACTTGAACCCACCAAGTGCTCCTGCCCAACAAAATCGCTGAGTTCTCGTGGTCTCATTCTTTCGGCCAAAGGGGCTTCCTGTATTGTTTCGTCCATTTTGCTGATAATACGGGATAAATGTAAATAATGTAATGGTATAATTTTCGTTTCTTTGTAGTGAATGTAACAAAGGGTTGATAACTCTTCTCTTTGACAAAAATTCAGGCAAAAATTATACGATGTCAATAGAAGTAAAAAATATTACCAAATTATACGGAACGCAAAAAGCGCTGGACAATATCTCATTTAAAGTAGAAACCGGAGAAATCGTGGGATTTTTAGGACCTAATGGTGCAGGAAAATCTACCATGATGAAAATTCTTACCGGATATATTCCACAAACTTCCGGAAATGCAAAAGTTTGTGGTTTGGATATTGTTACCCAATCGATGGAAGTGAGAAAACTCGTGGGATATTTACCTGAAAGTAACCCATTGTATGGTGATATGTACGTAAAAGAATATTTACGTTTTGTTGCCGGAATGCATAAAGTAAGTGGAAATAAAACTGCGTTGGTCGACAAAATGATTGAAATGACAGGTTTGGGTCTGGAACAAAAGAAAAAGATTAAAACCCTTTCAAAAGGATATAAACAGCGTGTTGGATTAGCTCAAGCATTGATTCATGATCCTAAAGTATTGATACTGGATGAACCCACCAGTGGTTTAGATCCAAATCAGCTAATTGATATACGCAATCTTATAAAAGACATCGGTAAAGAAAAAACAGTGATGCTAAGTACCCATATTATGCAAGAGGTGGAAGCGGTATGTCAAAGGGTAATTATTATTAATCGTGGTACTATTGCTACTGATAAAGATGTTGCTAACATTGAAGAAGTGATGGGGGATGAGTTTCATTATTTTGAAGTGGAGTTTGATAAACCTGTTGCATTGGAGGTATTAAAATCAGTGTCAGGAGTTACTAATGTGAAAGATTCAGGCAACGGGTTCTGGTTAATTGAAGCAAAAAAAGGAGATGATATTCGGCCCGGATTATCCAGATGGGCGGTAAGTAAAGATATTACGATACTCACCATGAAAAAATCAGAGACTTCATTGGAAGAGGTTTTCCATAAAGTAACCAGAAAAAAATAAATTCTATTCTATCTTCAAAACATCATTGTTAAGTACAATGCCAATAATTACTGATAAAGTAAGTATTATCATTAGTATCTTATGAACCCATTCATTTTTTATTTTTCCAATAACAATCACCATTGTGATGATGATTAATATGAGCTGTACAAACTGTTCCTGAATGGCCATGCCCCGTAACCACAAGTTGTCAATAAGTGATAATATTACTTGTATACTGATGTTACCAAAGTAATATCTGTAATTATCGTAGTAAAAATGTTTAAGATCGGTTTCTTCTTCAAAATTATCGAATGGAAATAGCAGCCGAGCTTGCACAAATAAACTGATTGGATAAAGTAATACAAATATAAATGTGGTCATTTTCCACGACTCAATATTTTTATATTCATAGAATACCCACCACTCTTGTAGATGGAAAAAGAAGACGAGAATAATCATCAGCAAATGAGGCCAATAGATTCTTACTTTATTTCCTGTATGAACAAAATGTGCTATGCCGGTAATAATCTGGGTAACTCCCAAACCAAGAATAATACTAACTAAAATGGTGATATACTCGAAAGGGCTCATTTATACTTCTAAAGTACAAAGAAAAATGATTACAGTAATTTCTTTTTTGAAGGACTTACATTGGCTTCTTTTAGATAAAATGGAACCTCATAGGCTGTATCGGCAAAAGAGCCCGTATCCCATTTTTTTTCAGCTATATTGCACATAGTAGAAGCGGAGATAGGGGTATCGATAAATTGAAAATGTGGGTATATGGATAAAATTTCTTTGGCTTTTTTGTTGGCATTCCCAATACAGTAAATGGATTTATCAGAAGGTAAATTGTTCCAATTGTATTCATCCAGGATACATGCAAAAGGGTTCATTATAAAATTATTTGAATCATCAACCAATGCTGCATATACCTCCATTCTGCGTGCATCAATCATAGGGAAACTCAATGATCCTGCATGACTATTCATATTACTGAGGTGTTGCAGGGTAGGAATAGATAGGAGGGGTATTTCGTTACCAAAACAAATTCCTTTGGCTACTGATAGTCCAATTCGTAAACCTGTATATGACCCTGGTCCGGAACTATAGGCAACTGCAGAAAGATCCTTCATAGTGAGATTGTTTTCTTTCAGTATGGATTCAATCATTGGGGTTAATTGAGTACCATGTATTCCTTGTTCATTGATGCTTTTTACGGCCAGACAAATTCCTGATTGGGATATAGCCACAGAACATACTTCCGTAGCTGTTTCAATACAGAGGATATAATTATTTTTTGTCTCCTCCATATAGTGATTTCTTATCCACTACTTTTACTGTCGACCCATCTTCCAGTTTTCTTGAGATAGCTTCGTAAGGACCTTCAACCACCATTTGTCCGGCAGAAACTCCTGACAAAATCTGAATGTATTTATTATCCTGAATACCTGTAGTAACCAATATCATTTTTACTTTTTTGTCCTCAACTACAAATACATACTCTTTAAAATCATTACCGCTTCCGGATAAAGTATCTTTTTTAGCTGTTACTGATTGAATAGGTACAGAAATAGCGTTGTTAATGTTTCCTGTAATGATATCAACAGTAGCTGACATACCCGGACGGAATGGTGAACCGGAGTTTTTGGTTAACAAATCCTGATAAGATGAATTTAAAATACGAATCTTTACCTCAAAATTAGTCACCTCATCAGTGCTGATAGTGGCTGTTGATGTTTTGGGTGAATTAGCAATGGAAGTTACCACACCTTTAAATTTTCTGTTTAAGTAGGCATCTACTTCTACCAAAGTAGTATCACCTAAATCAACTTTTACAATGTCATTTTCATTTACTTCTACATTTACTTCCATGATAGCTAAGTCAGCAATGCGCATCATTTCGGTACCAGCCATCGTTGCGGTTCCTACAACACGTTCTCCTTTTTTTACGTTCAACATCGAAACAATTCCACTCATAGGTGAATAGATACGTGTTCTTGATAAATTGGTTCGTGCAGCTTTTAATGAAGCAGCTACACTTTGTACGCTATAATTCATAGCTGTTACTTCTTTTTCGGCGGCTTGTAAATTTGATTTAGCTATTTCGAAATTGGTATTGATCTGGTTCCATTCATTATCGGAAATAGCTTTTTTATCATGCAGTTTTTTGTTCATGTCGTAAGTAAGCTGTGCCTGCAAGAGTTGTGCTTCCTGTTGTGATTTACGTGCCTCAGCAGAAGCCAGGTTTGCTTTTGTTTGGCTTAAAGTGGCCTGCATTCTTTCATATTCACTTTGGTATACATCAGGATTAATCTCAATTAATAATTGCCCTTTTTTTACTGAGTCACCTTCTTCCACATATAATTCAACAATTTCTCCTGAAACATCGGAGGCAATTTTTACTTCTGTTTCAGGTTGAATTTTTCCCGAAGCAGAAACGGTTTCAATGATGTTACGTGTAGCAACAGTATCAATGGTTACTTTATTACTTCCTCCTCCACGACCACCACATGAAGTAAGTGTAGCAAGGCTTGAAAAAGATATAGCAATAAATAAAGTATAAACAAGTTTTTTCATTGTTAGAATTCCAGTTTTTTACCCTGATAAAAATCAAGTACTTTGGTTTTAAGTATGTAATCGTATTGAGCTAATAACGATTCGGTTTTAGCATTAAAATATTTATTGGCGGCATCATTAAAATCAACGGTATTCATAATACCAGCATCAAACTTATCCTTAGCATAATTGTAATTTTCTTCTAAAGCATCCAAATTCAATTTATTGGCGGAGTATGTTTTATAGGCTGCTTTTGCATCCGTATACGCTTTTTGTATGGTGTTTTTTAATTTATATTGTTCGTTTTCTAGATCAAGTTTTGAATTCATCCATTGAATTTTAGCCAACTTAACATTTCCCCGAACGTTTAATCCATTAAAAATCGGTATGGTTAACCTGAATCCTACTTGTTGGCCAAAGTTTTGTTCCATTTGATTGGTATATGGAATTGTAGGGCTGTTAGGATCCCAGGGAACTTCTTTCCTTAATTCAGAAAATGTAGTAGATAAGGTTGCACTAAAACTTAAAGATGGATAATAATTACCACGAGCAGCCGCTAAACTTCTTTTAAATTGCCATACCATAGCTTCTTTGCTAAGTATCGATGGTGTATTTTTTAATGCATAGGCAAATATTCCATCTAAAGAACTTTCTTCTTTAAACTCAGTAATATTTACTTTAGAGAAATCTGGGGCTTCAATTTTAATATCCATTTGATCAAGATTTAATGCTTGAATCAATGAAAGTTTTGAAGAAGCTACTGCATTTTCGGCATTCGCCTGATTTACCTGTAAGGTGGCTAATGATGATTGAGCCGAAAGGTAGTCGCCTTTGGTAATCGTGCCTACTTCAAATAGAAGTTGTGATCTTTCTACCTGAGTTTGCATAGCAGCTACCTGTTGTTTTACAATTTCAAGACGTTCTTCAGCAAATAATAATTGAAGAAACAATTGTGCAATATTTAATTGTATATCATTTACTGCCTGATTAAAATCATAGATTGCAGCTTTTTGCCCGTATTGACGAGCCATAATGGTATAATAATTATTTAAACCATTAAATAATACCCAGTTGAATTGCACTGCATAGAATGAATTTTGGTATTGTTGATTTTGAAGGATTCCTGAATTATTATCGAAACTTAATCCATAATTCCATTGGTGACTGGCAGATCCGTTAGCAGTAGGCGCCAGTGCTGCCCAAGCCATGGTAGTTTGTGCTTTGGATGATTGGATATTTAACTCAAGCTGTTTAACTGTTATGTTATGCTCTTTGGCATGATTTAAACAATCATTGATGGTCCATGTTTTATCATTTTGCGCAAAAGAGTTAGTTGATAAAGCCAGGAGGATGATAAATGGTATGAAGTATCTAACCATTTGAGTGATTTTTTTAGCCTAGCTAAATTACTGATAATTCGTTTGGTGTAGGGGGCTTATTGTTAAAAAAGCCCAAAGTGTGATTATTAGCTTAAGGAAATATCAAACTGTACCAGGTTTACAAATTGAGAAACGCGACCCTTAAACTCTTCATTCGATAAGTTGACCACTCGGTCAATACCAAACTTCTCAACACAGAAGGAAGCTATAGCCGACCCATAGATAACAGCTCTTTTCATATTCTCAAAGCTGATATCATCCGTTGAAGACAGATGCCCTATGAACCCACCGGCAAAACTATCACCCGCTCCAGTTGGGTCAAAAACTTCTTCTAAAGGTAATGCAGGAGCATAAAACACCTCACTGCCATGAAATAACAAAGCCCCATTCTCTCCCTTTTTGATAATAAGGTACTTAGGCCCCATCGACAATATTTTTTTAGCCGCTTTTACCAAAGAATATTCTTTTGATAACTGACGTGCTTCTTCATCATTTACAGTTAATACATCTACTCTTTTTAAAACTTCCAATACATCGTCCCATGCAATATCCATCCAGAAATTCATGGTATCTAACATGACCAATTTTGGCCTTTTAGCCATTTGGTCCAATACCTTCATTTGAAGTTTTGGCATCAGGTTTCCCAGCATCAGGTATTCTGCATTTCTATATGCTTCCGGTACGATAGGATCAAAATCAGCCAATACATTCAATTGAGTATCTAAGGTGTCGCGGGTATTCATATCATTGTGATATCTGCCTTCCCAGAAAAATGATTTTTCACCTTTTTTTACCTGTAGTCCTTCGATATCAATTTTTCTATCCGTAAAATTTTTAATTCCTTGAGTTGGGAAATCTTCTCCTACTACTGATACCAGTTTTATATCATTCTTAAAAAATGAAGCAGCTAAACTAAAGTGGGTAGCTGATCCTCCGATAATTCTTTCTGCTTTTCCAAATGGGGTTTCAATGGTATCTAAGGCTACGGTTCCAACAACTAAAAGACTCATGAGTAGTTATGATTTAATTTTACGGGCACAAAAATAGAGGGATAATTGCAAATACCTAATGTAAGTGTCTATTTAACCGCATAGGCAATGGTAGCAATACTAAGGGAGGCAATACCTGCATTCCAAAGCCTTAACCCACAGGCTTCAAGGGTAGCCCCGGTAGTAATTACATCATCAACAAGGAGTATATGTTTACCCTTGATGTTTTTGGGGTCTGTTATTTTAAAGGCTGATTCAACATTCGAGATTCGGTCGGCCCTCGATTTTTTGGTTTGGGTACTAGTATATTGCGTTCTGATAAGGGAGGTTGTATCTACTTCAGTACCTATAGCCCCTGCTAATCCTTCTGCCCAGAGTTCACTTTGGTTATATCCCCTTTCTCTCAACTTTCTTTTGTGCAAGGGTACAGGAATAATACAGTCCGGTTTTTGAGGAATATGATCTCTCAAATCATATCCATATAATTCACCTAAACGGGTAGCCAATGTTTTTTGACCCTTATATTTAATGGCATGAAGCATGTTTTGTGTTTTCAAACCTTTGTCATATAACAGGTATGATGATA
>CAZUXM010000079.1:8796-11667 GCA_964624635.1 uncultured Candidatus Competibacteraceae bacterium | reverse complement strand
CCTTGAATTGTGGCTAATACTCCATTTACATATACCTCAATATCTTGTGATGAGTTGATGGCATTTGCAATAGCACTAGGATCCAATACATAATAAAATTTGAAAGTAACAGATTGTCCAGGCATGATTGTATTCCAATAATGACTAATACCCATACAATCATCAAATCCGCCATTGGTACTGCCTATTGTAGTGTTATATCCCATGCCGATATTACCATTCCAAGTATCAGCAATACTGGTAGGAAAACTACCTACACCACCACCAATAAATGCTCTTGCATCAGGATACCCTGTTGCAAGCATTCCTAAGAAACATCCATAATCCTGTCCAACTGCAGTACATAATGCATTTGAAGTAGGTCCCCCCGGATTTTCAGCAACTGTATTGTCAGTATTAAAGCTGAAGCTGTATGGTTGTTCGTTATCCGGATCAAGGTGACGTAAATAATATACGTTACTTAATGGAGTAGCTCCATTATTTTTTAATGTAATAGTAGTTGAAAAGAATAATTCTGAATCAGGAACGACAGTATATTGACAGATATGAAGATTAGTACCACCGCCAATAATATCTCCTTCCCATTGAGCATCTTTTGTTCCACCTGTTCCATTATAAAAGGTAACCCCACCAGGTATTCCACCACCAATAAGTCCGTCACAACCAGCAAAGGCATTATAGTTGCCATAAACGGTTCCATTGATTTCAATACCCCATGCTTCATAAGGTGATCCTGGATAGAAGTAATCTCCACACCTAACAGGTGATCCGGTATTCCACCCATTCATTTCATGATCGGCAACGAAACCCAGGTTAGTTCCCATATTATTATTATAACCGGCTGGGGTGCTTTGCGCACCATAAACGCCACATGCCGATACCCCCACTTCAGAATATAAACCTTGTAAGAAGGCCTGTCCTCCAATTAATTGAGAGTAAGAGCTAATGCTTGTCAAGAAAAGAATCGGAGCAAAAAGTAGTAATTTCCTCATAAGGATAAATTTAATTAATAGCCGGGTTTATAACTTTCAAATTTAACTAATTATTAAGCTAAACTCAACTTACTATAATGTAAAAAACAGGAAAAAGGTTGTATAGGGTATATAAATATGCAACCTTTTTAACATTTAGGAGTCAATCAATGATTTTAAAACTATTGATATACAAGGTTAAATCTCCCGTCAGTAATAAGAATGGAGTCTGTTTTACCTGAATTATATAGTTTGCCGTTAAATGTGCCAACAAACTTTTTAGACGTAGTATTAAATTCAGTAACCGTTAGTGTGGCCGGGCTGGATGATTGTGCATAGTAGCCAGTAACCGTATCTCCGTATGAAAAATGATTATCAATATGATCAATAGGGTAGGTTCCCGGTGTTTCATCCTCAAATACCCATGCAGTAATATACTGACTTTGATTGGTGCTGGTAGAGTTTAGATATATTTTACCTGAGTTATAAAAACAAGGAGCTGTTGCTGAATACCAGGCAGTAGTTCCATTTATTTTAAACGAGATTGCATATTGTTCTGCAGGATCACAACTCGAAAATGCAATTGTTATCAATAATAATATAGGGAAAATTAGTTTTTTCATGGGTTCACATCTTTACATCCATAACGCAAATATCTATAAATAATATGTATTGACGATGAAATATTCCTTAATGGAATACAGCTATAAACTGCGTTTTGTTTACTTCACTGCCATCACAATTGAGCGCCCTTAACACAATATAATAGGTTCCTTCGGGTACTAATCCTCCTTCATCTCCAGATGTCCCTTTCCATGGGTTGGCATACATATCAGTAGTACTAAATAAAAGAATGCCCCACCTGTCAAAAAAGTCCATTTGATATTCATCCGTTAATGCTAATGCATTGATTACATACTCATCATTTACACCATCTCCATTAACAGTAAGAACATTAGGTAATACTATATTATTAAGTTGAGGTAATTCAACAACATGGCATGTATCAGATACTCCACCACAATAGTTGGAGACCGTAAGTATATATGAGCCGGGTGCAGAAACTGTAATACTGGTAGTAGTATCACCCGTACTCCATAAATAAGCATCACCAATGGCTGAATCTTCATAGATTGTAATTTGCTCACCACTACAGAACCATAGATCAGTAAATGAAAATGGCTCAGGTACATTGTTGGGAGTAAGAATAGCTGTATATGTATCAACACATCCATTAGCAGTGAATACTGTGAGTTCTACGTTGTGGGGGACCTCATTTTGTAACAGCACACATGTGTCAGCTGAAAATCCTAGCATTCCTCCTTCATCAAAATTCCATTCCCACGTAACAATATTTGACCCTGTTGTTGTTATTGAAGTATCATTAAAGCATGTGGGGACATTGGTGATACATCCTATATCATAAGTAAATCCTGCAATCGGATCTTCTTCAACTAATGTAAGTAAGACAACTACATTGCTTGTATCAATACCAACATTATACATTCCATTAACAGTATAGGTAACAGAGTCAATAATACCAGTTGAAAAAATTGTAGCAGAATCTCCCATAGGATCTAAAATGCTAATTTCAGGAGATGGAGGCCAAGTCCATGTAAAAGGAGCTGTAGCATTGATATCTACTTTAATAATATCGTCTTTACAGAATAAAGCTCTTAGCGAAACGGTATCAGTAATAGTAGTTGAAGCACAAGATGCAACTCCGGTACCACCGGCCTGTAGTGATGCTAATACTCCATTTACATAGACATCTATATCCTGCGAAGCATTGAGAGCATTAGCAATGGCACCAGGATCAAGTACATAATAAAATTTGAAAGTTACTGATTGACCAGGGGCAATACTATTCCAAAAATGAGAAATACCCATACAATCATCA
>CAZUXM010000079.1:7924-8781 GCA_964624635.1 uncultured Candidatus Competibacteraceae bacterium | reverse complement strand
TACTGTAGTATCATACCCTGCACCTATATTACCATTCCATGTATTAGAAATTGGTACGGGGAAACTTCCTACACTTCCCCCAATAAATGCACGAGCATCAGGATAACCTGTTGAAAGCATTCCTAAGAAACATCCATACATTTGACCGGTTGCAGTGCATAAAGCATTCGAACTACCAGCTGTAGGATTTTGAACAACTGTGTTATCTGTGTTAAAACTGCCACTCGACGGCTGTTCATTATCTGGGTCTAGATGACGTAAATAATAAACGTTAGTTAGCGGAGTGGCTCCATTATTTTTTAATGTAATAGTTGTAGAGAAAAACAATTCAGAATCAGGAACAACGGTGTACTGACATATATGTAAATTAGTAGATCCTGAAATAATGTCACCTTCCCATTGTCCATCCTTAGTATTCCCTGCATCACTCCAGAAAGTGGCTGAACCGGGAATTCCTCCTCCTATAACACCATCACAAGTACCTCCTGTGTTATAATTAGCATAGTCTACCCCATTTATTGAAATTCCCCAAGCCTCATAAGGCGATCCAGGATAAAAATAATCGCCACATCTTATAGGTTGACCTGGGCTAGAGGTTCCCCAACCATCCATTTCATGATCTGCTACGAAACCTAAAGCACTTCCTACATTCCCATTATATCCGGGAGGAGCACTCTGTGCTCCATATACACCACAGGCTGAAATTCCTACTTCGGAATATAAACCTTGCAGAAATATTTCACCACCTACAATTTGTGAATACGATGAGCTGATTATTAAGCTGAATAAGGGAAGAAGTAATAGTTTCTTCATATGGGTTACAATTTTTATACCTTGGATGTCTATATATAGATTGT
>CAZUXM010000079.1:0-7914 GCA_964624635.1 uncultured Candidatus Competibacteraceae bacterium | reverse complement strand
GTCTAATGTACAAAAAGCTGCATGATAAGGCGATTTTTTTTTAAAAAATACCCAAATTAACATTTGAACATCAAATGTGAAATAGTGAAATGTGGTGTAAGAATGTTATGAAAAGGCTGAAATACCTGTTACATCCATACCTGTGATTAATAAATGTACATCATGTGTACCCTCATAGGTAATTACTGATTCAAGGTTCATCATATGGCGCATGATACTGTAATCTCCGGTTATACCCATAGCACCTAATATCTGACGTGCTTCACGGGCAATTTGCAGGGCCATATTCACATTATTACGTTTTGCCATTGAAATTTGAGCAGGAGTTGCTCTGTTTTCATTTTTCAGTACACCTAATCTCCAGGTAAGTAGTTGGGCTTTCGTAATTTCAGTAATCATCTCAGCTAATTTTTTCTGCTGTAACTGGAATGAAGCGATAGGTTTTCCAAATTGAATTCTTTCTTGGGCATAACGTAAGGCAGTATCATAACAGTCCAATGCAGCACCAATGACGCCCCATGAAATACCGTATCGGGCCGAATTTAAACAGCTTAACGGACCTCTTAATCCTCTGATATCCGGAAACACATTGGATTTCGGGACTTTTACATTATTGAATACCAATTCACCTGTAGCAGATGCACGTAACGACCATTTATTATGTGTTTCGGGAGTTGAAAATCCTTCATAACCTCTTTCAACTACCATACCTCTAATTTTCCCTTCTTCATCTTTGGCCCAAACTACAGCTATATCAGCAAACGGGGCATTGGATATCCACATCTTAGCACCATTAAGTATGTAGTAGTCCCCACCGTCTTTAATATTGGTAATCATGCTTCCCGGATCAGATCCATGATTAGGTTCAGTTAACCCAAAGCAGCCCATCATTTCACCGGTAGCCAACTTAGGTAAATATTTTTTCTTTTGTTCTTCAGTACCGAACGAATATATAGGGTACATTACTAAACTCGATTGAACAGATGCCGTTGATCTAACTCCGGAATCTCCTCTTTCTAATTCCATCATAATAATACCATAGGATATCTGGTCTAAACCCGGACCTCCATATTCAGTAGGAATATAAGGACCAAAACCACCTACTTCACCTAATCCTTTAATAATTTGATTTGGAAACTCTGAACGTTGAGCATATTCTTCAATGATGGGGGATACATCTTTTTTAACCCAGTTGCGAACTGTTTCACGAATTAGTTTGTGTTCTTCAGTAAGCAATTCATCTACCAGATAATAATCATGAAATTGAAATTTGTCTACGTACATGATTCAGCGTTTAAAGTTTGAAATTCAAAATTCTGTTATAGGATTAGCATTGCATCTCCATACGATAAAAAACGATATTTTTCTTTAATCGCTTCTTTGTATGCTTCCTGCAAAAGATCCAATCCGCAAAATGCTGCTACCATCATAAATAAAGTAGATTCAGAACGATGAAAATTGGTGATTAAACAATTAGCAATACTAAAATCGTAAGGAGGGAAAATAAATTTATTAGTCCAACCTGTATATGGTTTCAAATGCCCGTCAGTTGATACTGATGATTCGATTGCACGAATAACAGAAGTGTCAACTGCACAAACTTTTTTCTTTTTATCAATAGCAGCATTTACTGTATCAATAATAGACTCAGGAATAATTACTTCTTCTGAATCCATTTTATGTTTAGTAAGATCTTCTACTTCTACAGGACGGAAAGCTCCTAATCCAATGTGTAATGTAAGTTCGGCAAAAGAAACTCCTTTAATCTCTAATCGTTTCATCAATTCTCTGCTGAAATGTAATCCTCCTGTTGGAGCGGCTACAGCACCTTCTACGCTTCCATAAATGGTTTGATAACGTTCACGGTCTTCTAAAGTAGCTTCTCTTTTGATATATTTTGGAAGTGGGGTATAACCCAATTCATCCAACAACTTTCTAAAGTCGTTTCCATCTCCTTCGTATAGAAAGCGTAAGGTACGACCACGTGATGTAGTGTTGTCAATTACCTCGGCAACCAACATGTCATTGTCACCAAAGTATAATTTATTACCTATACGAATCTTACGTGCAGGATCAACCAATACATCCCAAAGTTTGCTATCATGATCTAATTCTCTCAACAAAAAGACTTCGATTTTAGCTCCCGTTTTTTCTTTGTTACCGTATAAACGGGCAGGAAAAACTCGGGTGTTATTAGTGATCATTACATCACCGTCATCAAAATATTTTAGGATATCACTAAATACTTTGTGTTCAATTTTTCCGGTTTTGCGGTTCACCACCATCAGGCGGGCCTTATCTCTTTCCGGTGCCGGTTGTTGTGCTATAAGTTCGGCGGGCTCTTTGTATCTGAACTGTGAAAGTTTCATTCCGTAAGGACTATTTTTTTAATGGGTTGCAAAAGTACAAAAAATAAGGACTTTAGGAAGTTTTTTTACTATCCTTCTAAAGTTAATTTGAAGCTCTCTATACTAAAGGCATTGGTTAGGGTATAGTCTCCAATAGCTTCTCTTTTAAGGGAAGCCAAATAAGCTCCTGAATTTAAGGCTTTCCCCAGATCATGAGCCAAAGATCGGATATAAGTGCCTTTGGTACAGGTTACTAAAAAATCAAGTTCATCAACCAGAGTACGTTGAACCTTGAAATCGAGAATTTCAATTTTTTTTGGATTCAACATCGGGGTTTCTCCTTTACGGGCTAGTTCATACGCCCTTTTACCTCCAACCATCTTAGCACTAAAAATGGGGGGGAGTTGGTCATGTATTCCAATAAATGATTTTACGGTTTGTTCTAACAACTCATCAGTAATATGTTCTGTGGGGAAAAACGTATCGGGCTCACTTTCCAAATCATATGAAGCGGTGGTTGCTCCAAGTTTGATGGTTCCTGAATACACCTTTTTCTGATCTTGAATGCCTTCGATTTTTTTAGTGGATTTTCCGGTGCATAAGATTAATAAACCGGTTGCATAAGGATCAAGGGTTCCGGCATGTCCTACTTTAATGTCTTTACCAAGGTGCTTTTTAATTAGGTTGCGAACTTTTTTTACCAAATCGAATGAACTCCAATCAAAGGGTTTATCAAACAACAGGATTTCACCTTCTTCAAACTTCCACTCTTTCATCTACGATACGGTAAGTTGATAGCCACAAGCCGTTAGTATTAAAATAATAGCTCCTACAATAATACGGTAAATACCAAAAAACTTGAATCCATATTTGGTTAATACTGATACAAAAAATTTTATGGCTATGAGACCTACAATAAAGGCCACCACATTGCCTACTGCCAACAATGATATTTGTTCACTGGTAAAACTTCCATTGTCTTTAATAAATGACAACATTTTATATCCTGTGGCTGCTGCCATGGTAGGTACCGCCAGAAAGAATGAAAACTCAGCTGCAGCTTTACGTGTTAAGCCTTGTTGCATGCCTCCAATAATAGTTGCTGCACTTCTACTCAAACCCGGAAACACAATGGCCAAACATTGATAGCACCCTATCACAATTGCTTTTGGAATAGTGATTTTTTTTTCTTCATCAATGGTACCTTTATTGAATATTTTATCAATGAATAAAAGTATTACTCCCCCAATGAGTAATACAGATGCAATAAATACAGGATTTCCTAAATTTTCATCAATCCAGTCATCTAATAACTTACCAAATATTAATGCGGGTATAACAGCAATAACAAGTTTTATATAAAACTTCCAGTTTTTTAAGTTGATAAATTTTTTCCAATACAACACTACCACTGCTAAAATAGTTCCAAATTGGATACATATTTCAAATAACTTGGTAAATGGATCAGTGGCAATACCCATTAAACTGGAGCCAATAATCATGTGACCTGTAGAAGAAACCGGTAAAAATTCAGTGAGACCTTCAATAATGGCCAGAATGATAGCCTGAAAAAAATTCATTCAGTAGACTATTGCTTAGGCTTAAGCATGATAGCAATTACGCTAATGATGAAACCGAATAATACCATAATGGGTGCAATGGTGATTCGGGTTGAACTAAAAACTTCAGGGCTGAAAACATTAGGATCTTTTGATCCGCCTCCACTCATTAATACAAATCCTAAAACAATGAACAAAGCACTCACTGCAAATAACACATAGTTAAGTTTTCCAAACAAAAAGGATTGCTCAGTTTTTGGATTGATTGGCGGTGGAACTTGCTTTTTTTCGGCTGACATATTCGAGTATTAAATAATAGGCAAATATAACATTATTACTTAATACAGCTCATCCATTTTAAGCCTTAAAAATTTTTGCACTGCAAAACGGGTTGAAATATAAGATATGCCCATTCCTAGAATAAAAATTGCAAGGATTAATCCTCCAAACAGCACATAATCTTCTGATTTGAATAGGGTAGGCAGTGAATTGTTGATAGCAATTATAATAATAGCCAAAACAACTGTACTGATGCTGCTTCCAATTAAGCCCTGTATTGTGCCGGTTCGGATAAAAGGCTTACGAATAAAGCCTTTGGTTGCCCCTACCAATTGCATGGTTTTGATTAAAAAACGTTTTGAGAAGATTGCCAAACGGATAGTATTATTGATTAATGCAATCATAATAAGTGACAACAAACAAATACCTAATAAAATAACACTTAGTTTATTGATATTTACATTTACATCGTTAATAAGGGTAGCATCTTTATATACTTCTGCCACATCATCAGGGTATTGAGTAAGAACGTTGCTTTCAATTTCAGGAATCACTTCATTATTTGCATATTGAGGCTTTAATGTAATTTCCAATGTAGTGGGGAGTGGATTTTCATCCAACAACAACATGGGGTCTTCTTCTCTTTTTAACTTATATTCCTCTAATGCTTCTTCAGGGGTAATTAACCTAACGTTTGATACCTGCTCTAAAGATTCAATATAAGCTTTTACTTCTTCTCCTTTGCCAGCATCAGTTCCAATGTTGAGGAATACCTGCAGCTTTAAATTTTCCTTTGCATATTCAGCCAGTTTTTTACCACTTATCACTACTCCTCCCAATATTCCTAAAACAATTAGCACCAGAGTAACACTGATTACCGAAGTGATATAAGCCATTCGTAACCTACGTTTATTATAGTTATCCTCTCTTTTTCCCATGATACAAAATTGAGATTAAAATAATGGACACCTTGGTGCCGTTGAGTATTTCTTTCCACAGCCCATAGTTAATTAACCCCACCCCAATAAAATATTTGCTCAACCTATGAGTTATGCCTTGTAATTATTTATTTTACACTCAATTTAGGTAATGTGAATATATATCAGCAAAAGAACCGATGGAAATTATGGCTTGGAATTACCGCCCTAATTATTGTGGCAGGAACTCTCATCTATTCATACTATCTGGTAAATAAAATTGCTAAACAAGAGCAGGCTAAAGTAAGGTTATGGGCCGAAGCTGTTACTAACAGAGCTAAACTGGTTCATAAAACCGATAGCATTTTTAAAATTTTTGAAATTGAAGACAGGAAAAATATTGAACTTTGGGCTGAAGCAAATAAGTTTATCGCTCAGGATGAAGGTGGAGGTGATATTTACTGGCCTACAAAAATACTTTCTAATAATACCATCATCCCTGTGATTATTACCAACGAAAAGGATGAGATTACCTTCTATAATAACTTCCCACAGGAAAAATTAAAAGATACTATTTATCTCCGAAAGCAACTTAATAAGTTTAAAGAAAAAAATAAACCTATTGACGTTTCATATAAGGTATTTGGTATAATAATGACCCAAAATCTTTATTACGATGATTCATACATATACTCCGAATTAAAAACGACTATTGATGATTTGGTAAAATCATTTATTTCAGAAACTGTAATTAATTCTGCATCTGTTCCAGTAATTATCACCAATGAAAATAAAGACAGTGTAATAGCTTATGGGAATATTGATGAATTAAATATGGGACCCAACCCTTCACAGGAAGATTTGTTACAAAAAATGAAAGGACAAAATGTAATTGAAGTGGAACTTTCAAAAGGGAACTCTAATTATGTTTTTTACATGAACTCTTATGTGTTACGCTTATTAAAATATTTTCCATTTATTTTTTTAGCAATCATCGCTATTTTCTTAGTGATTTCTTATTTGTTGTTTAGTACTTCACGTAGGTCTGAGCAAAATCAGGTTTGGGTTGGGATGAGTAAAGAAACAGCACATCAATTAGGTACTCCCATTACTTCGCTACTCGGTTGGGTGGAGATATTAAAATTAAAAAACGTAGAGCCTGAAGCAATTGCAGAAATTGAAAAAGATATTTTCAGGCTTCAAACTGTTTCGGAACGATTTAGTAAAATAGGTTCTACCCCAGAGTTAAAAGATGAAAGTGCCGATAGAGTTCTAGTAGGGATTATTGAATACATGAAATTACGAACCAGTAGTAAAATTCAATATGAATACAAAAATACACTGAGCAATGAAGTAATTTTACCTATGAATAAACCCTTGTTTGAATGGGTATTGGAAAACCTTTTCCGAAATGCTATTGATTCTATTACCGGACCGGGTAAGATTGTTGTTGAAATGAGTTTGCAAGGAGATCAGTATTGTATCATTGATGTTAGTGATACCGGGAAGGGTATTCCTAAAAATCAACAAAAAATTATTTTCAGACCCGGATATACTACTAAAAAAAGAGGTTGGGGGTTAGGTTTGTCGCTTACCAAAAGAATTGTTGAAGAATATCATAGAGGCAAAATATTTGTAAAACAAAGTGAAGTAGGAAAAGGTACCACCTTTAGAATTTTACTCCGATTAAAGTAATTTTGTACGAAATTTTCCACCCCGAGGCGAGATTAGTAGCTACTCTTTTTTGGGACCCATAGTTACTGACGGCTGAGAGTAGAAGGGATGAATACTAGTGATCAACTAATGATATACAGGCAAAAAGCGGCGTACTACTGTATTACCCCGGATCAGGTGGATAAATAATCACCTGCCAAAATGACCTGTAGGCATGCTTCGGCAAACTGTTTGTAATTATATTTGTGCAACAAATGCTGGAATAGCTATGAGTAAAGAGGAAATCGTTGATAACGAGAACAAAAACGAAGAGAACATCGATAAAAATATGGATAATAAAGAGGAAATAGTTGACAAAACGGAAGAAGTGGCAGAGAAAACGACTGAAACTACCGAAAAAACGGCAGAAGAAAAATATGCTGAATTGTATGATAATTATCTGCGTTTGTATAGTGAGTTCGATAATTTTAGAAAACGCAGCATTAAAGAAAGATCAGATTTGATAAAAACTGCTGGCAACGAAGTAATCAAATCGGTTTTGCCTGTGATTGATGATTTTGAAAGAGCTATTAAATCATTCGAGACATCAGATAAAGAATCATTACAGCAAGGAATGCAACTTATTTACAATAAACTTAAAAATGGTTTAGGAGATAAAGGGTTGGTTGAAATGAACCCGATAGGTGAAAAATTTGACGCTGATCAACACGAAGCCATTACTCAATTACCTGCACCTTCCGAAAATGAAAAAGGAAAAATTTTGGATGTAATTGAAAAAGGGTATAAACTCAATGATATTATTATTCGCTACCCAAAAGTAGTTGTGTACAATTAAGCCATGGCAAAAAGAGATTATTACGAAGTATTAGGCATTAATAAAAGTGCCAATGCCGATGAGATAAAAAAAGCTTATCGCAAAAAAGCAATGGAATATCATCCTGATAAAAACCCGGGAGATAAAACTGCTGAAGAAAAATTTAAAGAAGCTGCCGAAGCATATGATGTGTTGAGTGATGGTAATAAAAAAGCTCGATATGATCAATACGGACATGCTGGAGTGAGTGGAGCCAATGGCGGCGGTGGCGGTTACGGCGGCGGATTCCACGGCGGTGGTATGAATATGGAAGATATCTTTGA
>CAZUXM010000078.1:0-12061 GCA_964624635.1 uncultured Candidatus Competibacteraceae bacterium | reverse complement strand
GAGGATAATGTTCGTTTTCCTATGATGCGAATGACTTTTCCCACTGTTCAATCCCGTCACGTTGATGAACCGGCATTAGATATATTGGCTGATATTTTTGGAGGAGGCAATAATTCCATCTTATACCAATCAATGGTAAAAACTCAAAAAGCATTAAGTGCCAATTCATTTACACCCACTAATGAATTATCTGGGGAGTTTATAGTGATGGTAAGAACTTACCCAACCACCGGTTTATCAGATATGCTTACCATGGTTCGTGATGCATTTACCGCATTTGAAAAAAGAGGAGTGACCGATGATGATTTAAAAAAGTTTGTAGCAACTCATGAGGCCGGGGAAATTTCAAGTTTACAAAGTGTTTCTAGTAAAGGATCAAAATTGGCCTATTATCAAACGTTTGTAGGAAATCCTAATTATATCAATCAGGACTTAGAGAGGTATAAAAAAGTTACTAAAGAAGATGTAATGAGAGTATATAATCAATACATCAAAAATAAATTTTCAGTGATATTATCTGTTGTGCCGAAAGGTAAGTTGGATATGGCAGTAGCAAAAGATAATTATACCAAACCGGTAAAACCTGCTGATTTTAAAAATGATCTTTCCGAGTACGAAAAATTAACCTATAAAAAAGGAACCTATCCTTTTGCAGCTAATTATCGTCCAACACCTGATGTTGCTAAAGCAGTTTCTGTTCCTCAATTTTGGACCAATGATCTGGAAAACGGATTAAAAATGATTGGTGCTGATTATACAGAGTTACCTATGGTAACTATTTCCATCAATATAAAAGCTGGTCATATGATGGAAACTTCTGATAAATCAGGAGTGGCAAATTTATTAGCACAGATGATGAATGAGGGTACGGTTAATTTAACTTCCGAAGAACTCACCAAACAATTAGATTTATTAGGCTCTGACATTTCGGTATTTGCAGGTCGTGAAGATATCAGTATACAAGTAACCAGTTTAAAACAAAACCTCGACAAAACCATACTCCTTTTGAAGGATGTAATGTTTGCTCCTCGATTTGATCAGGCTGATTTTGATAGAATTAAAAAACAAACTCTAGAAGGTATCGCGAATCAAAAAACCCAGGCAACTACTATTGCAGATAATGTATTAAACTATTTGATGTATGGTAACTCAGGAGTAATTGGGACTTCTGTAAGTGGTACCGAAGCTACAGTAACCAACATTACTTTAGATGATTTAAAAGCGCATTATAATACTTTCTTTTCACCGTCAGTAACTAAACTGGTTTTTGTAGGAAATGTATCTAAAAAGGATATGGTAAAAAAATTGGAGTTCCTTGCTTTATGGAAAACTAAAGAAGTGAAGGTGCCTGGATTCATAAAAGCAACAGATCCTGAAAAAACAACCATTTATTTTGTAGACAAAAAAGATGCGGCTCAATCAGAAATTCGAGTGGCTCATAACGGTTTATCATATGATGCTACCGGACAGTTTTATCGTTCCGTATTAATGAACTATGTATTAGGTGGAGCATTCAACAGCAGATTGAATCTTAACTTACGTGAAGGTAAAGGATATACCTATGGTGTACGTTCAGGATTCAGTGGTAACGTACTTACCGGAAGTTATCGGGTATCCGGTGGATTTTTGGCACATGCAACTGATAGTTGTGTAATGGAAATTATGAAAGAAATTGAGAACTATAAAAACAATGGTATCAAAGCTGAGGAATTGGTCTTTACACAAAATTCTATTGGTCAAAATGATGCTTTGAAATATGAAACCCTGTTCCAAAAATCAGGATTCATTTATCAGATATTAGAGTATGGACTCAATAAAGATTTTGTAAAACAACAACAGGATATATTAAAGAGTATTACCGTGTTTGATATCAATCAACTGGCAAAAACAAATTTACATCCTGATAAAGCAACCATTGTAATCGTGGGAGATAAGGCAAAAGTTTTTGATAAAATCAAAAAGTTACCTTATCCGGTAGTGGAGTTAGATATGAATGGAAATAAAATTAATTAAGATAAGAAACCTTCCGCCTCTGGCGGAGGGCTTTTTTATTTCGAAGACCTATCCTGCGTATGTTTTTAACAGAACGCTGATGACGCTGATACAGCGGATTAAAACTGATTTTGTTTACTAGAGGGATGCCGAGCCTGCGAGGCATTTCTGCGAAATAAGAGTAGCATCCAAACGAAATAGTAGCGACGTCATATTCAGTGGAAATCTGCGTATTCTGCGGGACAAAAAGTATGCAGCGGCGGTAGGCAGTATACTGTTGATGAATAGAAATCACTGTAATCAGTGGGCAAAAAAGTATGCAGGATTAGTAAGCTGTTTAATATAAAAATGCTACTACTTTTTTATAAACGAAATAATTTTTTTGTATGCATCCTGCTGAGCCGTTACCAAATCATCATTGAGGACAATTTCATCAAATTGAGTTTGATATGCCATTTCTTTATCAGCTTTGGCTACCCTCATTTGTATGGCCTCTTCAGTTTCGGTATTGCGTTTACGAAGTCTTTCTTCTAATACCTCAATGGATGGTGGCATAATAAAAATAGACAATGCTTTTTCTTTAAAATACTTTTTAAGATTTACGCCTCCTTTTACATCTACATCAAAAAGAACTATGTTTCCTTTGGCCCAGATTCTATTTACTTCTGATTTTAAAGTGCCATAGAATAAATTTGCATATACTTCTTCCCACTCTACAAACTCATCTTTATTGATTTTTTCTTTGAATTCATCAATCGATAAAAAATAATAATCAATTCCATGGGTTTCTTTTCCTCTAATAGCACGTGTGGTAGCCGAAACCGAAAATTCACAACGTTCAACATGCTCCAGAATATATCTGGTAATAGTGGTTTTACCTGCGCCGCTTGGGGCCGAAAATATGACTACCTTTTCAAAATTCATGAAACCATTATAGCACGTTCAATACCTGCTCCTTTATTTTTTCTAATTCATCTTTCATCAATACAACCAACTTCTGTATGTCCGAATCGTTGGCTTTACTTCCTAAGGTATTGATCTCTCTTCCCATTTCCTGCCCAATGAAATTCAGCTTTCTTCCGTTAAATCCTTCTGACTTAAGTGTCTCAATAAAATATACCAGGTGGCTTCTTAACCTTATTTTCTCTTCAGTAATATCCAGCTTTTCTAAGTAAAAAATAATTTCCTGTTCAAAACGATCTTTGTCTATTTTCCCATCTTTAATAGAGTCGTCCAGATTTTTTAAAATTCTTTCACGTAATCGAATCACACGATTAGCTTCGTAAGGTTCTACTCCTTTTAACAGATCTTCTATTCGTTGTACATGTTCAATCAAAGCTACCTGTAACGTATCACCTTCTGACTTTCTAAATTTCATGCATTGATCCAATGCTGTAGAAGCAATTTCTTCTAATCCCTTCCAATCTTTTTCGGTAATTTCTCCTTCCGCCGGTTTTACTACATCAGGCATTCTGAAAATGACCTGCATCCAATCGGTATCGGTGTTTAACTCGTTACCAATATTTTTTAATTGACTATAATATGATTTTACCAGGGCGGTATCAATTTTTACACTTCCACCATCACCTAAATCTTCCTGATTTAACCAAAAATCTACTTTCCCTCTATCCAGTTTATTGCTGATAAGGTTTCTTAGTTCATTTTCTTTTTCACGGTAAAGACCCGGAATTTTTAAGTTTACATCCAATCCTTTGCTATTGAGTGTACGAACTTCAATCGTAATTTTTTTACCATTTAGTTCTTTGCTACATTTTCCGTAGCCTGTCATTGAGTATATCATACGGTGGCAGCTTTTATTATTCCTAATTCTTTCCCGATTTTTGTAAATGCGCCTATCGCTTTATCCAAATGTTCTTTCTCATGTCCGGCTGAAATTTGAACACGAATACGAGCTTGCCCTTTTGGAACTACAGGATAGAAAAATCCAATCACATAAATTCCTTCTCCCAATAATTTATTGGCAAAATCCTGAGCCAACTTAGCATCATATAACATGATGGGCACAATGGCTGATTCCCCATTTTTATAATCTAAACCTGATTTTTTAATTCCCTCTTTAAAATATTGAATGTTCCATTCTAATTTATCTCTTAGCTCTGTAGTTTCACTCAACATATCAAATACAGCAATAGATGCACCCACAATATGTGGAGCCAATGAATTCGAAAATAAATAAGGACGACTACGTTGACGCAACATTTCGATCACTTCTTTTTTACCTGTGGTAAAACCACCCATAGCCCCCCCCAATGCTTTACCCAGTGTACCCGTAATGATATCTACTCTATCCATTACATTTTTTAATTCAACGGTACCCCTTCCGGTTTTTCCAATAAAACCGGTGGCATGACTTTCATCTACCATCACCAATGCATCATACTTATCTGCCAAATCACAAATTTTATCTAATGGAGCTACATAACCATCCATACTAAAAACACCATCTGTTACGATGAGTTTAAAACGATGTTTTTGGGCTGCTTTTAGTTGTTCTTCCAGGTCAGCCATATCTGAATTTTTATATCGGTACCTGGCAGCTTTACATAAACGAACACCATCAATAATGGAAGCATGGTTTAATTCATCCGAAATAATGGCATCCTCTTCACCTAGCAAAGGTTCAAACACACCCCCGTTGGCATCAAAACATGCAGCGTATAAAATGGTATCTTCCTGACCTAAAAATTGTGCAATTTTTTTCTCTAACTCTTTATGGATATCCTGTGTACCACAAATAAACCGTACACTACTCATTCCATATCCATGTTGATCCAATGTTTTGTGAGCTGCTTCAATTACTTTTGAATGACTCGAAAGCCCTAAATAATTATTGGCACAAAAGTTCAATACTTTTTCGCCGGTGTTCAGGGTAATTTCCGCTCCCTGTTCACTTACAATTATTCTTTCTTTTTTAAAAAGACCCGCTTCTTCAATAGCTTTTAATTCGGCTTGTAAATGCGCCTGTAATTTACCGTACATAAATAGTGTAAATGGTTAACAGGCAAAGATAACATTAAAAAGGATGAAATGTATAAGGTGTATGGAGGTTATTTATTTGATAATCAGTTAGATTATATGCTGTGCTGACGAAATTATAACGGTTGTTATTTACTTATGGCTACCAACTCCCCTGATTTTTTAATGAAACGGAGAGAGAAATCATATTCGGGATCAAAACATTTGGAGGTGCATATATGATACATACAATGATAGGTGATTTCTATTTTTTCAGTATCTTCTTTTTCTTTTGTAATTACTAATTCTGCATATAAATGATCATAAGTATCAACAATATTAAACTGAATGAGCATTTTAAAAAGATCTTTAATTTGGGCTTTTTTGTATTTGCGGGGATTAACTAATTGACCAAATACGGTTTCTTGTGTTTTATATGTAACATCTATTCGCAAAAGTTGATTAAACCAGGAGGAATGAGGATAATAAGAATAATATCCTGATTGGTTGTAATGAATAGTATCTAATATAAAAGGGGGAGCAGGCCCATTACTTAATGCAGGATAATTACTGTTTTTAATGTCCAACGGAAATCCCTCTGATCGTAAAGTAGAATCTCTGCAAAAACTCATGTGCTCAAAATCGTCTACGTTTGAATTAAGGAGTTCATGTATATTTCTATAATCAGCAGTAAAGTAGGTAGGATCTTTTTGATTGAGATGTTGTGAATATGACATGGCCCAATTACCTACAATTAGAGTACACAGAATATGCAATAAAAATTTTGTCATGATTTATCTATCATCCATTGAATATACAAAAAAACTCCGGCAATAATACCGAAGTTTTTTAAAGTGGAGGACTAGGTTTTAGGAAAGGGTAAATTCTTTTATAAACTTCCAATACCTACAACCTTAGGTGAGGTAATGATGTTATGATTTTGTGGAACCAAAATAGAAATGGGAGCCGGCATACCGGGTTGCCCGTCGGCTTTACCAATCCAAATTTTATATACTCTACCGGATATGGCTGATTCCCCATAACCTTGAGTAGATGCACTTGGATTACTGTTGACCCTTGTAATTACAAGAGGGTTTGTATAAAACTTAATGCCATCAAAATCTTTTTTCAAACTAAATTGTTTGATATCGCTGCGCAGGGTAATGTTGGTGGTACTTTCGTTTACCAGTCCGCCTCCGGCAATTTTAGTAAAGTTGGTTGCCAAATCATCTATGTTTTGGGAACTCCGTAACATATCTACATATTCATTCAATACTTTTTTTACGTCATTGGGCAAATCACCTACGGGGATGTCGTAGGTTTTACTTTGTGCGGTCATAAGTTGAGAGGTTACAAAAATGGATAAACAAAAAATGATTTTTTTCATGGTTAAATGATTTATAGCTAATGTAACGACTAAAACCTATGCAGGGGTACAGGTTTTTGATGAACGGTTCTATTTCTTTAGTGAATGGGAGAAATGATTGAGGGAAGGACTAGATGGAGTTAGGGCCTGCCGGAAAAAGCAAATCACTTTTGTCCAGACAGAAATGTTTCAGGATTCATTATTTGAATAACCGCCTTTTTATAGTCCTTGAGATTTCTAGTAACTAGGATCTTTATGTTGTTCTCAATCGCTGTATTATATTGAATTGCGTCTTCAAAATCAGAGAAATCAGACGCAATAGCAAGGTCAATTATTTTATCATCCACAGCCAAAATGGTCACTAAAGTTTTAAACTTGGCCAATATTTTTCTGGAGTCATTGCGTTTGTATTGCGACTTAAGCAGGTAATCAATATTGGAAAAAGAAAGAGAAGAAACACAGATCTTAACCTTACCTCGATCAGCTAAACTAAATAATTTTTCAGCAATAGCATTGAATGGTTTCCGAGCAGATAACAAATCAAGGCAAACATCAGTGTCAGCAAAAATCTTTGTCATTATTTCGCGTATTTTTTTCCAAGATGTTTTTTATACGATTCTTTATAGTCTAATGACTTGGGAGCATTCAAAATACCCGACAAACTCTTAACCAATGGAGTAGTTTCTTCATCATCATTCTTGTTGCTTGAAGTCAAGAATTGAAGATAGGATTCTATAAGCTGAGAAAGACTGGTATTCTTTCTTTTGGCATATGATTTAGCTTTCTCAATCACTTGATTGTCCAGCTTTAAGGTGAGTTTACTATCCATAATCAGTCTTAATACGTACAAATATATAAATTAATACGTATTAAAATAAAAAATGTTCCATATCAGGAAAAGTCCTTGAACCGGTTGGCCCTAACGTATATACGACTTATAAAGTTGCGGTATTAAAGGTGCAGAACTTTAATCAGATCTAAAAAATCCAGCAGGGCGTACATTATTTTAATAGGCACAAGTGGGTGAAGTTCTGAAAATGTTGATAATAGAAGGTTGTAGACAATTTTATAAAATTGGAGTTAGCAACTGCCCAATTTTCAAAGCAGTCCAGTCCCAAGTCCGATTGCAAGAATTACAATCATAATTGTCACTGTCCACTGAACAAAATTCAAAGTTATTTTTTTTAGAAGCTTACTGCCTATAAAAGCTCCTGCAAAGGCAGAGGCTACAGCAGAAATAAGAAGAGTCAAGTTGTCTTGAATATTAATGTTTGATATTCTGCTGAAATAAACTGAGAATTCCAGTCGCAATAAAACTCTCCTTTGTTAAACCACACTTAAGAAGGAACATACTGCGTAAAGCTCCTTGATTTCCGGAAAGCCCACCAAAAAATCCGCTAATCAGTCCACCGATATAAAGTTTGTTTTGAGAAAATTGAATTTTCTTTAGAGCAGGAACTGTGTCAAACAAGGCGAAAGTGATCATCAATATAGAAATAACAAGTTTTATCATTGTTATTGAAAATTCTCTGTTCTCAATGTGATAAGTATGAACAACAATTCCACCGGATAACTTTAATAGAGCCCATGCTCCAATAAATGCTCCTAATGCAGCGGGCACTCCGAATTTGAGTCCAACCTTCCAATTGATTTTCCGTCCTGTCAAAATGATTTTGAAAAAATTATTGAGCAAGTGCACAATTCCTGTTAATGCTATAGCAACTTCAACTGGGAAAAATATGATTAGAACCGGAGTGAGAATTGTCCCAAGGCCGAATCCAGAAAAAAAAGTAAGCAATGATGCAATTAGAGCAACAAGTGAGATGATAAATATTTCCATTTTACTTTAATGTTGGATAGTCTCAATTCTGTGTAATTTTTTCTCAAAAGGGTTATTGCTAACTACAGATTGTCCAACCTAAAGGTAGGACAATCCCCCCTAATTTCCCTGGATTATTCGTTTTGTTTTTTATTTAAATGTACTCATGCTTTCGCCGCCTTTGGCGGCTCAGGTGTACAACCTTTTAACAAGTTTATGGTTGTGTTTTTAAGTTTTACACACTACCTAACTTTTAATCCAATAAAATAAATGTAATTCTCAAATGAATGATATCGATACCCCCTAAAACGGGAAAAAACATGAAGCCGGTGGAGGCCGGCTAACATGTTTTTCTAGAACCCAAGTTTATGAAAAGGAAGGAACGATTGCACAAATATACTATCTTAAACGACCCCACGGGTGAGATGTTGCATTATCCTCGTTAAATTTTTACTAATTCACTAAACCCCTTGTTTAATAGGCTCTTGCGTTGTTGCCCTCTATATAATTTACAAAAGCTTTGTTCACCACTCTGTTACCTCCCGGTGTTGGATAATTACCCGTAAAATACCAGTCGCCACTATGGTTAGGACACGCTTTATGCAGGTTCTCTACCGTTTGGTAAATAATTTTGGTTTCTGCCTTTATATCTGCGGGTCTTAAAAGTTCAGTAATCTTATCCGAAATCTCTTTATAACTAAAAGGTTCGTAAATCTTTTTTACCACATTGATGTTTTTCTCCGCAGGCAATAATAGTTGGGCCTTGGCCTCCGCATATACATCCTGGGTAAGTTGCCACATCCCACGTTCAATTAATAATTCAATAGCCGCTTGAAATGCCACAAAGTCTTTTACCCTGGCCATATCAATTCCATAACAATCAGGATACCTGATTTGTGGAGCCGATGAAACAATGATGATTTTTTTAGGATGTAAACGATCCAATATTCTGAATATACTTTGTTTCAGGGTGGTTCCTCTTACAATGGAATCATCTATCAACACAATGGTATCAATTCCCGGGCGAACTATACCGTAAGTAATATCATATACATGTTGTACTAAATCATTTCTATTGCTGTCATCTGTAATAAAGGTGCGGAGTTTAGCATCTTTTAAGGCAATCTTTTCTACCCTCGGTCTGAAATGCAATAGCTTTTCAAGGTCTTTGATGTCTAACGAAGCTCCTTTATCAGCAATCAATTGTTTTTTTTGATGAATGAGATAATCTTCCATTCCTTTTACCATTCCGTAAAAAGAAATTTCGGCCGTATTAGGAATAAAAGAGAATACCGTATTTTCCAGATCGTAATTGATTTCTTTGAGAATATCATCACAGGTATACAAGCCTAAATTTTTTCTTTCATCATAGATATATGCGTCATTGGCTCTTGAAAAATAAATTCTTTCAAAAGTACATTGACGTTTTTCAATAGGAGCAATAATTTCTTCTATAGAAACGGCTCCGTCTTTTTTTACAATAAAGGCATGACCCGGATCTAATTCTTTTACCTGATCCACTTCAAGATTAAACGCAGTTTGTATAATGGGACGTTCCGAAGCTACCACGGCAATTTCATCATCATAATAATAAAATGCAGGACGTATACCGGCAGGGTCACGAACTACAAATGCATCTCCGTGCCCAATTAAACCACCAATTACATATCCTCCGTCAAATTTTTTAAAAGCTCTTTGTAAAAGATTTTTAATGTTGAGTTCTTTGGCAATGAGTGGAGTAATATCTTTTTTAGAGTACCCTTTTTCTTTATAGTTAAAATACATTTGTTCCACTTCTTCATCCAGGAAATGGCCAATTCTTTCCATTACGGTAACGGTGTCCGCCTTTTCTTTGGGGTGTTGACCAATGTCCACCAAAAAGTCAAACAACTCATCTACATTGGTCAGGTTAAAATTACCGGCTACCAATAAATTACGACTACGCCAGTTATTTTGACGTAAAAAAGGGTGACAACTTTCAATACCATACTTGCCATAGGTTCCATAACGTAAGTGACCAATAAAAAGCTCCCCGGTATAAGGCATGTTTTTTTGTAGCCAGGCTACATCATCCATTTTATCTTTATCCTTTTCACTCAAATCTTTAAACCTGCCTTGAATTTTTTTAAATAAATGGGCCGTAGGGTTTTGTTTAATTGATCGGCGACGACTGATATAGCGGTTTCCGGGTTCTATATCAAGCTTAATATTTGCTAAACCAGCCCCATCTTGCCCACGGTTATGCATCTTTTCCATAAGGAGATACATCTTATTAATACCGTACAAAGCGGTGCCATATTTTTCTTTGTAATAACTAAGAGGTTTTAGGAGGCGTAATACGGTAATACCGCATTCGTGCTTAATGAGTTCACTCATGCTGCGAAGATAGGTATTTTACCTATGAACGAGACCCCGAAAATCTTTTTTTACAATTATTTGGCATAGTTATTATACCCTTATACTAAACCAGTATAAACCGAGTTTTGTACCTTTGAAAGCTTGAAACGAAGTATTGGAAATAGAGCCCCTCGTTTATTGTTAACCCTTGTATTGGGGTTAGTGTGTTCCTTAGTATCTTTTGGTCAGGAACAAGGGTTTGAATTTATTCCCAACAAAGGTCAATGGACCGATCCGTTTGATTATAAAGTAAAATTAGGCAGTGGTGAAATCTATTTTACCCCCAAGGGTATTATTTATGCCTTTTACAATGCTCAACAAAAGTCAGCCATTTTAGAGGCGATGCATGACCATAAAGAAGTATCCTTACCTAACGGTGAGATGGTTGATGCCCACGGAATTTATGCTGATTTCGTAAACCCTAACCCAAAGGTGAGTATCGAAGGGAGTGACCCCTATAGTTTTTACCATAACTACTATTTAGGTAATGACCCAAAACGTTGGGCTCCTGAAGTAAAGGTTTATAAAAAAATGACCTATCACAATGTATATGAAGGCATCAATATGGTGTATTATACTGATAGTAGTTATTTAAAATATGATTGGATAGTTGCGCCTGGTGCCGACCCCAAAAAAATAAAATTGCATTATAAAGGAGCTGATGCAATGAGCTTAAAAGACGGAGCTTTAGAAATTACTACTTCAGTAAATAGTTGGATGGAGCAAAAACCTTTTGCATACCAAATTATTAACGGAGTAAAACAGGAAGTGCCATGCGAATTTGTTTTAAAAAATGAAGTGGTAAGTTTTAAGTTGGGTAAATACGATAGGAGTAAAGAATTAATAATAGACCCCACTTTGATTTTTGCTACCTATTCAGGTAGTCAACGCGATAATTGGGGTTTTACAGCTACTTATGATTTTAATGATAATATGTATGGTGCCGGAATTGTTTTTGGTGCAGGCACTTTGTTCCCTGGTATGGCAGGAAGTTATCAGGTAGCTTATGGTGGTGGCAGGTATGATATTTTATTATGCAAGTTTAATGCTACAGGAAGTAATCTTTTGTTTTTTACTTATCTGGGTGGTGCATCAGCCGAAGCGCCACTGAGTTTGGTTTGCGATAATAGTAATAATATTTATGTTTTAGGGGTTACTGGTTCTGCGGCATATCCCGTTTCAGCAACAGCATATCAACCCAATTTTGCAGGAGGTACCGGAATTAATGTAACGGGGCTAACACCGGGTGTTGATTTTGGAGCAGGTTCCGATCTTTGTATAACTAAACTCAATTCAACAGGAACTGTTTTATTAGGATCTACTTTTATTGGAGGAGCTTTAAATGATGGTTTAAATATGGCCAATGCCGGATTGAATCATAACTATGCTGATCAGTTTCGAGGTGAAATTATAGTAGATAACACAGGCAACTGTTATATAACTTCGTGTACAAAATCAACTGATTTTCCTTTGCAAAGTCCGTTTCAGGCAACATTACAAGGTACACAGGA
>CAZUXM010000077.1:9523-12272 GCA_964624635.1 uncultured Candidatus Competibacteraceae bacterium | reverse complement strand
AATACAGTCTATAAGAAAATCATTATATACGCCACCTCCTGTAAATAATGCTTTTCCCGCTTGTGACTTATCAATGGTCATCCCAATGATTTCGGCAATATGCAATGTATAGGTATGCAATACATCTTCGGTGCTGATTGTATATTTTTCAAGCAAATACAACAATTGATTTTGTACCCATTCAATACCCAATGACTTAGGCGGCAACTCTTGGTAATAGTCAAGTTGACGTAAGTCATCAAATAACGGTTGATAAATTTTACCTGCACGAGCCAACGAACCACCAATATCAAAGCTAAATTTTTCTTTTTGTGCAAAATAATTAAGCACCACGTTTACGGCACAAATATCCCAGGCTACCCTGCGTTTACCAAATTGCGTAGATATATTAGCAAATCCACCTAAATTTACACATGCTCCATAATCACCAAACAAAAGCTGATCTCCAATAGGAACCAGTGGGGCTCCTTGTCCTCCCAAAGCGACATCCTGTGTTCTAAAATCCCCTATCATTGGAACACCTGTAATAGCATATATTTCCGGACCATTGCCTATTTGTAAAGTAAACCCACGTTGAGGTTGATGGAATACGGTATGTCCGTGAGATGAAATAAAATCCGGAATCAAATCAAACTCTTTGATAAACTTTTTACACTCTTCCCCTATATATTTTCCGAACTTATGATTGAGGGCTGTTAACTCCTCACCATTTAACAAATGAGCATTTTTTAAAATATTGATCCGTTTTTCCGAATAAGGAACTGTGGTGGAATGAAGTATTTTAAAACTCCAATTTTCACCCTTAATAAACTCACAATAAGCAATATCCAAGCCATCCAGAGAGGTTCCACTCATGACGCCTATAACTTTGTAAATCTCCATTTCTTTAAGTTAGATAAAACCTATATATTAGCCCACTATTTACGAAAATAAACAAATATTTTAACCTAATTAATAAATCCTTACCATGTACTTCGAACTATCAGAAGAGCACAAGATGATTCAGAAAGCAGCCCGTGATTTTGCACGTGAACAGCTTTTACCCGGTGTAATTGAAAGAGATGATAAAATGATTTTCCCTGCCGAGCAAATTAAAAAACTAGGTGAACTTGGTTTTTTAGGAATGATGGTAGATCCTAAATACGGTGGTGCCGGATTAGATGCTATTTCATATGTGTTGGTAATGGAAGAATTATCAAAAGTAGAAGCAGCTGCCTCTGTAGTAGTTTCTGTAAACAATTCATTGGTTTGTTATGGATTAGAAGCATACGGTAGCGAAGAACAAAAACAAAAATATTTAAAGCCATTGGCAAGCGGTGAATGTATTGGGGCTTTCTGTTTATCAGAACCTGAAGCAGGTAGTGATGCTACCTCTCAACGTACTACTGCCATTGATATGGGTGACCATTATTTATTAAATGGTACCAAAAACTGGATTACCAATGGTGTAAATGCAAAATATTATTTAGTGATTGCTCAAACAGATGCCGGTAAAGGTCATAAAGGAATTAACTGTTTAATTGTTGAAGAAGGAATGCCGGGTTTTGTAAAAGGACCTAAAGAAAATAAAATGGGTATTCGTGCAAGTGATACTTGTTCCTTACAATTTACGGATGTAAAAGTTCCAAAAGAAAACCGTATTGGTGAAGATGGTTTCGGTTTTAAATTCGCTATGAAAACTTTATCAGGCGGTCGTATTGGTATTGCTGCACAAGCATTAGGTATTGCACAAGGAGCTTATGAATTAGCATTACAATACAGTAAAGAACGTAAAGCATTTGGTAAACCCATCTCTGAACATCAGGCTGTCGCATTTAAGTTAGCAGATATGGCTACCCGTATAGAAGCTGCTCGTTTATTAATTTATAAATCTGCATGGTTAAAAGATAATCATATGAATTTTGACCAAGCTAGTTCTATGGCAAAATTATATGCCAGTGAAACTGCTATGTGGTGTACCACTGAAGCTGTACAAATTCATGGAGGTTACGGATATGTAAAAGAATACCATGTTGAACGTTTGATGCGTGATGCTAAGATTACCCAGATTTATGAGGGGACCTCTGAAGTACAACGCATTGTTATCAGCCGTGGAGTTATTACTGCATAGATTTATTAAATACAACGATATAATGAACCTGCCCATAGAGGCAGGTTTTTTTATGCCTTATTAATTCATATCTTTAAACTCCAAATCACCTACATCATGAATCAAAAGAAAAAATTACTTGGTTGTGGTTTTACAACAGCCATCTGGGGAATCGTTATTCTTGGAGGAATTATCCTGGGATTTTATTTTTTAATGAGGGGATGTTTATCCCGTTGGGATAGTTATGGTGTAGTGGGTTGGCCTGGAGTTACCGAGGATGAAACATCCATGGTCATCGTAAAATCTTATAATAAAACCACCAGCTATTCAAGACAAGGAGGATTTGTACGCAAGTCATATTCTACTACTTATTATCTGGAGAAAATAGATCTCGCTACAGGAACCTTAAGTAAAAAAACAAAGCTCATGTCACAACGCAAGTTAAAGAATGGTCCTTTGGATTGTTATGGTGGTTATAAAAACAAACTTTGGATATTTGCCAATAACTTGAGAGCTTATGATATGAATACACTCGAACAAGTTGTAAAGTTGGAGGATATTGAAAATAAAAATCCAGAATTAAAAGGTAAACTTCCGGTTGAAAGAACTTATTATAATGCACATCTTAATTTAGGATACATCACTATTACAGCACTGGAT
>CAZUXM010000077.1:2627-9513 GCA_964624635.1 uncultured Candidatus Competibacteraceae bacterium | reverse complement strand
CCATGCTGAGCCGGTAACGGATGAAAGGGTTAAGTTTGAAGATTTTAATGCTGATATCAAAAAACAAAAAAATGCGATTCAGGCAAAATTTGATTCTTTAGATCATGCTGCAACTGGAAATGATTATTACAAAAAATATGAATCTCAGAGAGCATTCAGAGAGCAATTACATGCCATGCGTGATTCGTTGGATATTGTTGAAGAAAATTCACGTGAAATTTTTGATCATCGGCAAAAGATTCAAGAAGACATAGAAGAATTTGACACCTTCTTCAGCGGTAGTATCAGCAATTGGGTAATCAACAGAGATACTTTAGAAGGGCATGGCTTTGTTCTTTCAAAAGACAAACCAACAGACAATCGTTTTGATGTGGATAGTTACTCCAGTATAGGAAGCGAATCGGACAAACTTTCTTTGTATAAGATGAAACTTCAAATCGACCTCAAAGCACGTTCAAGTTATGATAGGGTAAAAGTAACTTCAACGGAAGAATTTAAAGACAGATATTTACAAGGAGGTATCATGATTGATTATAAAACCTCCCGTGCTTTTCAAACAGTCAATCCTTCAGGATATGTTATTTTCAGCAGGAATATTATTGGGAAAGATGGAAAATTAATGGTAAGTCGTGTAAATACCGAAGGAAAACAATTGTGGCAAACCAACACCTTAATGGATTTTGAATTGGTATTTTGCCTGGCTACCAAAAACCATCTGGTATTAGTGGGATATAATGATACCGACAATAAACCTGCATTTTCAGGCGCTGACGGATTACGAATTATTGATTTAAAAACCGGAAGTTTTGTAGAAGTGAAATATTAAGAGTTAACCGTTTTAACGATGTTCTCTTTCCCACTTTGTTAATGCCTTACGATACTTGGCCGCATTTTTTTCATGCTCACTATAGCTAGCTGTAAAATTATGCTTACCTGAAAAATCCTCTTTGGCACACATATAAATAAAATCGTTATCATCAGGATTTAATACGGCATCTATACATTCTCCTTCTGCAATCATAATAGGACCCGGAGGCAAACCGGTATGTAAATAAGTATTATAAGGTGATTCGTAGGTAAGATGTCTTTCTAATACACGGGTAATGGTAAAGTCACCCATGGCAAAAATCACCGTAGGATCTGCTTGCAGCATCATTCCGGAATTGAGCCTATTCAAATATAATTTAGCAATAACAGGCCACTCTTCTTTGTTTTTGGTTTGCTCACTTTGAACTATTGACGCCAATGTAACTACTTCTGGTGGGGTTAAACCTAATTTTTTTGCTTTTGATTTTCTGTCATCATTCCAGAATTTTTCGTACTCTTTAAACATTTTATCCGTAAATTCTTTAGCATCTGTATTCCAATAAAAGTTATACGTGTTAGGTAAAAATATCATGGGAATTTGCGTAGAGTTTACACCATATAATTCTTTCATTTTTGCTGTATCATTCCAAAATTTCACCAATGCTGATGAATCCACTTCTAATTTCCCATTTAATTTACCGGCTAGATGATAAATGGTACGAGCATAATTAAAACTTACTTTTACTTCTTCTCTTTTACCCTTTGTAAACAAAGTGATTAATTGTCCATTAGTCATTCCGTCTTTGATTAGATATTTTCCCGGGCGGTACTTTTTATCCAGTCCTGATTTACTTGCTTCTTTTTCGAATGAAGCAAAATCAATAACTGAATTAGATTCTTTTACCGCCTTTAAAACCATGTCCATAGATGCATTGGTGGGCAGATATACAAAACATTCAACGGAAGCATTGGGACTAATTTTGGTATTGGACTTACCTTTACCACAGCTTAAAAGAGCTACTAAAACAAAAAAAATGGCAAGAGTTTGTTTCACAAGTACTTTTTTTTGTAAATTTAAACATTGTAGTGAATTACCCATGTTTAAATATATATCCTTTTTTGTTGTTTTTTTAGGGCTTAATGCTTCTACTCTCTTTGCTCAAGGATACTTTTATACCGAAGGTACAGTAACTATAGGTGTAGCTTCAAGCATTGAAATAAAAGGAGATGCCGTTATCAATCAGCCTATTCATGGGGATGGATTCATAGTTATGAATGGTGACAACCCACAATACCTAAGTGGTTCTGCAGTCAACACTAATAATTTTAAAGTAGCTAACTCAGCAGAAGTATTTCTAAATAATCCTTTATGGGTAAATGACACCCTACATATGACCAGTGGAATTTTATATTTAAATAATGAACATTTATATCTCGGAGACAATTCAATAGGTACAGGCAACGGTGGTGGATATATAGAAACCAATAGTAATGGTTATGTTCAAAGAAAAATAGATAATAATCCTTTTACCTTTCATATTGGTTATGGCAACGAATATTTCCCTATTACACTTAGTGAAATGGGAACTGCTGATACTTTTCAATTACAAGGTTGGAACCATTTGCCTGATGACGGCACAGTTTCAGGAACATCCATTACAAATCATGTGGCACTGTTAAGTTATTCATTTACTGATTTAGTAACCGGAGGTAATGATCTCAATATTACCATGGGATGGAATGACAGCAAAAATGCTGTTGATTTTGCACAAAGTCATGCGATTGGCATTTTTTACAATGGCAGCAATTATGAAGAGATGAGTAATTGCCCTACCAATGTAAATAGTGTTGATCCTAATTCTGTTTCATATGCATCTATTAACACTACTGGAACGTTTGGTATTGGTGATAGTGTTTATTTAAGTAACATTCCAATTGTATACATACAACCGGGTGATACGAGTATATGCGCAGGAAACGCCATTACGTTTACTGCGATGCCTTCAGGTGCTGCTTCTTACGAATGGAGTACATCTGATACAACTCAAAGTATTAATACCGGAGTTGCCAATAATTATTTTGTAACTATTGTTGATTCCGTAGGTTGTGCATATACCAGTGATGTTGTAACTCTAACTATATTATCTCTTCCATCTACTCCAATAATTTCTTTTAGCACTCCTACCCTATCCGTTGACTCAACTTATGCAAGCTATCAATGGTTTTTAAATGGAGATACTATTCCGGGAGCCACTAATTACCAAACTGATTATACAAGTAACGGAAGTTATTTAGTTGTTGTAACAAATATTAATGGGTGTACGGCCACTTCTGATGAATTTACTATTTCATCCTCTATTAATAATGAAAACAATATTGAATTAAATGTTTGGGGTCAATACAACCAATTAATCATTGATCTAAAGGGGGATGAAGCACAACAAATATTTATTTATGATGCGCTGGGCAAAATCGTTTATCATCAAAAATATTCGTCGAATATTATTCCACTTTATATATCACATGGAATGTATGTCGTTAGGATTTTAGGGGTGAAGGGGGAGTACAGCAAAAAGATTGTTTGGTAAGTTTACTTTCCTATACAAAACTTACTGAAAATATAATCCAGGAGATCCTCCACATCCACCTCTCCGGTAATAGTTCCTAAAGAAAATAAAGATGCACGTATATCCATCGCCAACAAGTCGCCTGTAATTCCAATCTCCAACCCATGCATTACTTTATCCAAACTTTTTTCTGCATGCAATAATGCTTCGTAATGACGTGCATTGGCTACAATCACATCTTTACCCTGTAGTTCCTCTCCTATTCCTTTTTCATATAAAGAATTGGTGAGTTGATGAATATGTCCTGCATTTTTTGCAGAGATATAAATATGATCAGATGGAATATTTTGTTCAATATTATTTTTATCCGTTTCATTTAAGTTTTCCACTTCGTCACGCTTGTTGGCAATAAGAATAATGGATAAATCCTCGTGAGTTAATGCAAGAATATCTTTCTTTACTTCTTCCTGTGATAAAGTAGCCGAATCATATACATACAACAAAACTGAACCTTTTTTTACCTCATCTAATGTTTTTTGTACACCTATGGCTTCTATAGTATCTGTTGCTTCACGAATACCGGCCGTATCAATTAAACGAAATGCAACCCCTTTTATTTGTAAAATTTCTTCAATGGTATCACGAGTGGTTCCGGCAATAGGTGATACAATGGCTCTTTCTTCTTTTAATAAGGCATTTAATAAAGTTGATTTGCCTGCATTTGGACGACCAGCTATAACGGTTTGAATTCCGTTCTTGATGACATTCCCTAATTTAAATGAGTGTCTTAATTCGTTAATGACCCGAGAAATTTTTGATACGGTGTTTTTAAGATCATCCCTATTGGCAAACTCCACATCTTCTTCTCCAAAATCCAATTCTAATTCGATGAGAGCAGCAAACTCAATCAATTTTTCCCTCAACTTTTTTATTTCCGAACTAAAACCACCTTTCATTTGATTAAGAGCAATATCATGACTTGTTTTACTTTCGGAAGCGATCAGATCAGCCACCCCTTCTGCCTGACTTAAATCCAATTTCCCATTGAGAAATGCTCTTTTGGTAAATTCCCCCGGCTCAGCTACCCTAACACCATTTTCTATCAATACTTCAATCGCTCTTTGTAAAATATACGGAGACCCATGAAAAGAAAATTCAACACAATCTTCACCCGTATATGACATGGGATTTTTAAATATAGATACCAGTACCTCATCCAAAATTTCATTCCCATCCATAAATTTTCCAAATAAGATGGTATATCCTTTGGAGGCAGCTATCCCCTTTTTCCCTCTAAAAATTTTATCAGCTATACTTAAAGCATAATCACCAGAAACTCTAATTACACCAATGGCACCTACTCCGGGTGGAGTAGCAATAGCAGCAATTGTATCAGTAATAGGTTTCATATTATATTGAAGTTGCAAATGTAGTTCATAAATAGTTGAATTACTCAAATTGGACTAAGTAATTGATAGACAGAGATTATTATTTATTTACAAGATATATTTTAGTTGCATTTTAAATCTATTCCGTTTATTTTCGTGCCTCACAAAAGAAAAGCTATGAGTGTATTAGTCAACAAAAATTCGAAGATAATTGTACAAGGTTTTACCGGTAAAGAAGGAACGTTCCATGCAGAGCAAATGATTGCATACGGAACTAATGTGGTAGGGGGTGTTACTCCGGGAAAAGGCGGACAAAAACATTTGGATCGTCCGGTATTCAATACAGTAGATGATGCTGTAAAATCAACAGGTGCTGATGTATCTATCATTTTTGTTCCACCTGCATTTGCTGCTGACGGAATTATGGAAGCGGCTGATGCCGGTATAAAAGTTATTGTTTGTATTACTGAAGGTATTCCAACTAAAGATATGATTGCTGCGAAAGAATATATAAAAAGCAGAAATTGTCGTTTAATAGGACCTAACTGTCCGGGTGTAATTACAGCTGATGAAGCTAAAGTTGGTATTATGCCAGGCTTCGTTTTCAAAAAAGGTAGAATTGGTATCGTATCAAAATCAGGTACCTTAACATATGAAGCTGCTGATCAGGTAGTGAAAGCAGGATTAGGGATTTCTACAGCTATAGGTATTGGTGGTGATCCAATTATTGGAACATCCACCAAAGAAGCAGTAGAATTATTTATGAATGATCCTGAAACAGATGGAATCGTAATGATTGGTGAAATTGGTGGAGGAATGGAAGCAGAAGCTGCTCGTTGGATTAAAGAACATGGTACAAAACCTGTTGTTGGTTTTATTGCCGGGCAAACGGCACCTCCGGGTCGTAGAATGGGACATGCCGGTGCTATTGTTGGTGGTGCTGATGATACTGCAGCTGCAAAAATGCGCATCATGAAAGAGTGTGGAATTACTGTAGTTGTTTCTCCTGCTGATATTGGAAAAACTATTGCACAATTAGTAAAAGTTCCTGCATAAGGCAAATAACAAATAGCAAATCCCAAATTCTATGGTAACATTGGAATTTGGGATTTGTTTTTTACCTTTATAGAATGGAAAAAGTAGTAAAGATTGTTTCACTACATGATCAAACTAACGATTATGAATACTGGATAACAAAAACTTTTTCAGAGCGTATTGAGGCTATTGAATTTTTACGTAAACAATTTTCTATCAATTATGATCCTACCGCAAGACTTCAAAGAGTTGTTACAATTACTCAAAGAACATCTGGTTGAATATTTAATAGTAGGTGGGTATGCAGTAGGGGCTCACGGCCATCCAAGATATACGGGTGATTTGGACATTTGGATAAATATGACAGATGAGAATGCCGAAAAATTAATAAAGGTTACAAATGCTTTTGGGTTTAGTTCGCTAGATATCAAAAAGGAAGATTTTTTAAAAAAAGATCCAATTGGGATTTCCCCCACTTAGAATTGATTTTCTAACAGGCATTGAAGGGGTAAATTTTGAAGCAGATGTTGAACAGCTAAGAAAAAATAAAAAGTAAATATATGTCACACCTCATTGCACCCTCCATTTTATCAGCCGATTTTGGAAACCTTCAACGTGATTGTGAAATGCTCAATGCATCTGCTTGTGACTGGTTTCATATTGACATCATGGATGGAATGTTTGTACCGAATATATCTTTTGGATTTCCGGTATTAAAAGCCATACAGAAACATGCACAAAAACCATTAGATGTGCATTTAATGATTGCTGACCCTGACAGGTATGTAGAGGAATTTAAAAATCATGGTGCTGCCAATATTAGTGTACATATTGAAGCTTGTGCTCATTTACACCGATCCATACAAAATATTAAATCATTAGGATGCAAAGCAGGTGTGGCTCTCAATCCACATACTTCTATTACCCAATTAGAAGATGTAATTGCAGATATTGACCTGGTAGTGTTGATGAGTGTGAATCCGGGATTTGGTGGACAAAAATTTATTGAGAATACGTATTTAAAAACCAGTCAATTAAAAGACCTTACCCTAAAAAAGAATTCAAAAGCATTGATTGAAATTGATGGAG
>CAZUXM010000077.1:0-2617 GCA_964624635.1 uncultured Candidatus Competibacteraceae bacterium | reverse complement strand
GCCAATGTGTTGGTGGCGGGAAATTTTGTATTCTCATCGGAGGATCCTACCGATACCATTGCACAATTAAAAAAAATATAATTTCAAATTATTCCAATAAAAAAGCCCCGATGAATCAGGGCTTTTTTATTGAGTAAATATTTCGTTATTAATTCAACACCTGCTTCACCAAATCAGCCGCTTCCTGCAATTGAATTGCAGAATATACTTTTAAGCCTGAATTATCAATGATCTTTTTAGCTTCTTCAGCATTGGTTCCCTGTAAACGAACAATAATAGGAACACGAATGCTCCCCATATTTTTATAAGCATCCACAATACCTTGCGCTACTCTATCACAACGAACAATACCACCGAAAATATTTACGAGAATGGCTTTTACATTTTCATCTTTTAAAATAATATTGAATGCTTCTTCTACACGTTTTGCATCAGCAGTACCTCCTACATCCAAAAAGTTAGCAGGTTCTCCCCCGCTTACTTTAATAATATCCATAGTAGCCATAGCTAACCCTGCACCATTTACCATACATCCTACGTTACCATCTAACTTAACATAGTTAAGGTTAAATTGTCCAGCCTCAACTTCTGCCGGATCTTCTTCACGAATATCTCTTAATGCAGCTAAATCAGGATGGCGATATAAAGCATTCTCATCCAAATTTACTTTAGCATCAACAGCAATAATTTTATTATCTGAAGTTTTTAAAACCGGATTAATTTCAAACATACTGGCATCAATATCTTCGTAAGCAGAATATAATGCATTAACAAACTTCAACATGCTTTTGTATGCTTCGCCTTCTAAACCTAAATTAAAGGCTATTTGACGAACTTGAAATTGTTGCAATCCTACTTTCGGATCGATTTCTTCTTTGAAAATCAAATGTGGAGTTTTTTCAGCTACCTCTTCTATGTCCATACCACCTTCGGTACTGTACATGATAATGTTCCTTCCGGTAGCACGGTTCAACAATACACTCATGTAAAATTCTTTAGGTTCAGTTTCTCCCGGATAAAATACATCTTGTGAAATTAACACACTGTGTACCTTTTTTCCTTCGGCACCGGTTTGTTTGGTAACCAAGGTCATCCCTATAATTTCAGAAGATAATTTTTTTACATCGTCTAAATTTTTGGCCAATTTAATTCCACCGCCTTTACCACGACCACCGGCATGTACCTGAGCTTTTACAACAACCCATTTAGAGTTATATAATTCATCAACTTTTTTAGCTGCCGCAACTGCCTCATCCGGTGTAGTAGCTAAAATTCCTTCCTGTATAGCAACTCCGTATTTTTTTAAAATCTCTTTGCCTTGGTATTCGTGGATATTCATAATATATGATGTGATTTTTATGAGGAAACAAAATTAACTGATTGGGGCTAATAAGCAAATCTTTTATATAATATCTTATTATCAAGAAGTTAGCGGCCCCGATAGAAACGGCACCCCGCAAGTAAATAGTTTTACTATTTGCTGAGGAGTATAGTGAATAGCGGGCAAAGCCGCCCAACTAAGAAAATATATCCTTCATTTTATCGAAGAAACTTTTGTCTTTTTTATCCGCAGAAGGAGTAAAATTAGCTGAGTTCTTTAATTGCTCAAGAATCTTCTTTTCTTCGCTGGAAAGTTTTGAAGGGGTATAAATGTTTACAATGATTAATTGATCTCCTCTTCCGTACGAATTAATACTTGGCAAACCTTTGCCTTTTAAACGAAGTACCTTACCACTTTGCGTTCCTGCATCAATTTTAATTTTCGCTTTGGCTCCTAAGGTTGGAACTTCAACAGAAGTGCCTAAGGCAGCATCCGCAAAATTGAGGGCTAAATCATAAATAATATTTTGACCATCACGTTTAAAATGTAGATGCTCCTCTTCTTCAATAACAATTAATAAATCTCCCGGAATACCCTTGCGTGGTCCTGCATTTCCTTTACCACTCATACTCAACTGCATATCATTCTCCACCCCGGCAGGAATTTTAATTTCCATTACCTCTTCACCTCTTACTACACCATCACCAAAACATTTATTACACTTGTCAGCAATTACCGTTCCTTCACCACCGCAAGCCGGGCAAACAGTAACCGTTTGCATTCTACCCAAAATGGTGTTTTGTATTTGAGCTACCTGACCACTACCATTACAAGTGCTACAGTTTTTTACTGAGCTGCTATTTTTAGCTCCACTACCATGACATGAATCACAGCCTACATATTTATTAATCTTTACTTTTTTGGTGGCACCTTCCGCTATTTCTTCTAAAGTAAGTTTTACTTTAATACGAATATTTGATCCACGATTTACATTTTTTCGTCTGCTGCTCCTTGAACCTCCGCCACCAAATCCGAAAATATCTCCAAACTGTTCAAAGATATCTTCCATATTCATACCACCGCCGTGGAATCCGCCGCGCTCGCCGGGCGTTACAGCCACCACTATTTGACGGCCCTGACGGCCACAGAGCGAGCGCAGCGGGCGGCCACGCTCCGGATCGAGTTCGAAAATGTCCGCAGCGCGTGGCAACACGCAGTGAACACAGGCGATGCGGCGCTCATCGAACAGGCCACAACCCAATTCAGCGAGTTCATCGCGCAGTTCGGTTTCATGGC
>CAZUXM010000076.1:0-12302 GCA_964624635.1 uncultured Candidatus Competibacteraceae bacterium | reverse complement strand
TAAAAAGATTGCAGCTTTATATTCAGCTACAGGAGTATTAGGTTGGGATCAGGAAGTATATATGCCTACCAATGGGGCTGCCTTACGTGCTGAACAAAATGCAGTTATTTCCGGCATCATTCATGAATTAAGAACCGGAGATAAATATGTTGATCTTGTACAAAAACTATTAGAAGATAAAAATTTAGATCCCATTGCTCAATGTAATATCAAAGAAACCTGGAAGGGTATTGAAAGAGGAAAAAAATTCAGCAAAGAATTTGTAGAAAATTTATCCAAAGTAGTTTCCGAAAGTTTTACAGCCTGGCATAAGGCCCGTACAGAAAATAAATTTGAAATATTTGCTCCTCATTTGGAGAAATTAGTAACCATCAAAAAAGAAGAAGCCTCTATTGTAGGATATAATGAACATCCGTATGATGCTTTAATTGATGAATACGAACCGGGAGCCAAAGTAAAAGATCTGGACATACTCTTTGGTGATGTAAAAGCTCAATTAATTGATTTTACCCAAAAAATATTTTCTAAACCTGTATCTGATGATCGTTTTTTCTACCAGGAATTTCTATACGAAGGACAACGCGATTTTTGTCATCAACTATTAACGGATATGGGGTATGATTGGAATAGTGGCAGAATGGATATTGCCCCCCACCCTTTTTGTATTGGATTTTATCCTCATGACACCCGAATAACGTATCGTTATAAAGTAAATGATTTAAGCGAAATTATATGGAGTATTACACATGAAGGAGGTCATGCTTTATATGAACAAGGATTAAAAGTAGAATATGCAGGATTACCTGCAGGTGGTGCTATTTCGTTGGCTATTCATGAATCACAAAGCAGGTTATGGGAAAACAATGTAAGTAGAAGTAAAGGATATTGGGAACATTATATGCCCATCTTACAAAAAACTTTTCCCGGTAAATTAGACCATATTACGGCAAACGATTTTTATAAAGCTTGTAATAAAGTAGAACCTTCGTTGATACGAACCAATGCGGATGAACTTACTTATCATTTCCACATCATGATTCGTTATGAGATTGAAAAAAAACTGATGGATGGGACTTTATCTGTCAATGATGTATCAAAAACATGGAACAGTTTATATAAAAGCTATCTCAATGTTGATGTACCATCAGATAGTGAAGGCTGCTTACAGGATGTACATTGGAGTCATGGAAGTATTGGCTATTTTCCTACCTATTCATTAGGAAGTTTTTATGCTGCTCAGTTTTTTGATGCTGCTAAAAGAGATATCCCTTCTTTACAGGATAATATTAAAAAGGGTGAATTATTGGGATTACGAGAATGGCTAAGAGAGAATATCCATCAGCATGGCATGGTTTTTTCAGCGGAAGAAATATGTAAAAAAGTTACGGGTGAACCTTTAAACTTTTCACATTTTATGAATTATGCCAAAGAAAAGTATGGAGAAATATATTCGTTATAGTTTAATTGTTGTTAGTTGTTGGTTTTTTATAATTAGTTGTAAAACCAGCCAAACAAACACCATTATAAATAACCCTGATCAAACCATCAAGGTGAGTTTGTACAGTATAGGCACCGGAATTGATATAAAAGCCGAGGGGGTAGTCCAGTTTATCATAGACAAGTACCAAAAAAAAGGGCTTGACCTCACTTATATTGTTCATCATTGGGGTAAAGAGGGTGAAAAAAACTACTGTATTAATGCCCAAAAGCTCAAAACTGAAGACTACAAGCTATTCTTGAACGAGCTGAAAATCAATCTAAAAGACAGGCAGATCCATATTTACGAGAAACAAGTTTGTGTGGAGTAGAACAGTAGGGTGTTTGCTGCCAAGTGTCTACTGCCTGCAGCCAAGTAAAAGTTATCAACCCATTATCCACGTCCCTTGTAAATGCTGGCAAAAGACCTACCTTTGCTCCTTTATTTCTAAAAAATTATGGCTGATATTGGAAAGAAAAATCCGGCTGCCAAGCTGGAAAACGTGGGAATCAACCCATCTAACGCTTACTGGAACTTAACTTCTGAAGAACTTGCTAAAAAAACTGTTGAACTCGGTCAGGGTACCATCACCGATATGGGAGCCCTTGCCGTTAATACCGGAAAATTTACCGGTCGTTCTCCTAAAGACAAGTTTACCGTTAAGGACAGTATTACAGAAACTACTGTTGATTGGGGAGATATCAATATCGCTATTTCACCTGAACATTTTGATGTTTTACACAATGATATTTTAAAACATTACGAAGGTAAAGACCTTTGGGTTCGTGATGCATATGCATGTGCTGATCCAAACCATCGTTTGAATATTCGTGTGATCAACGAAACCCCTTGGGCAAACTTATTTTGCAATGATTTGTTTTTACGTCCAACGGCCAGTGAAATTGAAACACAAAACCCCGACTGGCATATTTTACAGGCACCATCTTTCTTAGCTGACCCTGCTAAACATGGTACACGTCAGGAAAACTTTACAGTGGTAAACTTTACCAAAAAAATCATTTTAATTGGTGGTACTGCATACACCGGTGAAATGAAAAAAGGAATTTTTGGTGTATTGAACTTTGTATTACCTCATGATAAAAAAGTATTGAGCATGCATTGTTCTGCCAATGAAGGTAAAGGTGGTGATGTTGCTTTATTCTTTGGATTAAGCGGTACTGGTAAAACTACTTTATCTGCTGATCCAAATCGTAAATTGATTGGTGATGATGAACATGGATGGGATGTAGGTTCTATCTTTAATTTTGAAGGGGGTTGTTATGCAAAATGTATTGACCTTACTGCCGAAAAAGAACCTGAAATTTATGCAGCCATCAAACCGGGAGCATTAGTGGAGAATACCACCTTCTTTGAAGGTACTAACAAAGTAAATTTTGAGGATGGAAGCATCACTGAAAATACACGTGTTGCTTATCCAATTCATCATATTAATAATGCTAAAGAACCATCAGTAGGTGGTAATCCTAAAAATATATTTTTCCTTACTTGTGATGCATATGGTATCCTACCTCCGATTTCAAAATTGAGCAAGGGTCAAGCCATGTACCATTTTATCAGTGGATATACTGCTAAAGTAGCAGGAACTGAGGTTGGGGTAACTGAACCACAAGCAACTTTTTCTGCCTGTTTTGGACGTGCATTTTTACCATTGCACCCAACCAAATATGCTGAATTATTAGGAGCAAAATTAGATCATCATACTGATGTAAACGTTTGGTTAATCAATACCGGTTGGAGTGGCGGACCTTATGGAGTTGGTAGTCGTACCAAATTAAAATATACCCGTGCTATGATTACAGCTGCCATGACAGGAGAATTAAACAATGTAGCTTACGAAAACCATCCGATATTTGGAGTAGCCATGCCTACTACTTGTCCGGGTGTTGATGCTGATATCATGATTCCACGTAATACATGGGCTGATAAAGAAGCATACGATGTAAAAGCAAAAGAGTTGGCAGAAATGTTCGTGAACAATTTTAAAAAATATGCTGATAAAGCCAATGCAGAAATTTTAGCGGCTGCACCAAAGCTGATGGTGAATGCATAAAATAAATTACCTAAAACTAAAACGGCGAACTAGGTGTTCGCCGTTTTAGTTTTGGTCAAGCAGTCAATTAAGAAAGAATACCATAATCAAAGAATGTTACCCAAACAAATCACCAAATGCTTAATTTTTATTATTGCAATGCTATCTTTTAGCTGTGGTGCTAAAGGAAAGTATAGTGGAACCATTACAATTACATGGAACGATCAAAAGTCTCGACTAAATGATGTGCAAGTAATAAAAATGAGGTTAAAAAAACTTGACATCACAAACTATAACGTCAAGGTCAAAAGTGATTCGGAAATTGAAATAGATATAAAACATATTAATGATACATCAAAAGTAATTAATATGTTAGTGATGAATGAAGTATTAGGATTTTGGGAATGTTTTGAAAATGATGAAGTGTTTAACAAACTAGATGATTTGAATAGAAGACTTGGGAAAAATTTATCTTTCAATGATACATTATTACCAAGCCTGAATCAATACGACATGGGTTACCAAAATCAACAAAATTTAATCAATCCACTTTGGAGCAGATTACAATATTCAAGCTTTGTTGATGAAAATCAAGATGCATATTTAGCTCCAGGCCCGGTGGTTGGTTTCGCTAATCCTAAAGACACTGCCTCGATAGATTCATTGCTTAAAATTGGATATAAGCTTTGTTTACCACATGAGTTGGAATTAAAATGGTATTTTTTCAATAAAGAGGATATTAGTTTATTTAGTTTGGTTGCTTTAAAAAGAGACATGGCTACAGATGGTCCTTTTATGAACCAGTCTTCAATTAAAAAAAGTACTATTGAAGATAATATGATGGGAAATAAATCCATAACCATAAAGTTTGATGAAAAGGCCACTTCGTTGTGGGAAAGAATAACAAGAAAAAATATTGGTAGAAGCATCGCCATCACCATGGGTAATAAGGTCATATGCTATCCTAAAGTTGAATCTACTATTACAGGAGGTGTGGCTACTATAACAGGACCTGATCCGGAGGAACTAAAAACAATCCATATGGCCATTCAAATGCCACCTTACAAAACGAAGCCAGTATCCGTCAAACACCATTTTGAGTTAAATAAATAACTGTCTCAATTAAACCCCAGCACAAGTTGAAATCCAAAATAGAATAAGCAAACTTGCATCTATACAACAACCACCTCAGCTTGCTATACATATATCCGTAATGACAGAATTAAATCGAATAAGAGGTATTATTGAAGATCTTAAACCTGAACTCACCAAAAGATACCACCTGCATCGAATAGGTTTATTTGGTGAAGTATTGAGTGAAAATTTTTTAGTGGAAGAAGACGATATAGATATCATTGTTCAATTTAAAAAACCCATTGACCATCGCATCATGGATTTAACTGAATTACTCGAAGAAAAATTACAAGCAAAAATTAGTCTGGTTACCAAAGATGGAATTGATAAAGCTTATTTACGAGAAATCAGAAGTGAAATTCTATATATTTAACTTACACAACCTCTCTAATTCTGCTTTTTTGTACAGAAAATAAATTTTTTATCACCTGCTCTTCATTCCAATTAAAAAATGACACTTCCGGCTCAATATTGTATTGAGAAGCCCATACTTCAAGTTTTAAAACAAAGTAGTTTTTGTCAATATCATAACTCAAAGTACTTTTATCGTACCCTCCACCTCCATACGGATCCGGATCAGGCTCACTTGAATGTTCAAATATTTTGCCTGACTTTAGTTGCTGAATAATTAATTCCGATTCCTCTTTATTCATTTTTTTGATGTTTGGCAGCCCATTCAGGGTTCACATTCCCTTCATGCCTGTCATGAATAGTAAGATATTGAGGGATGCCGTCTTCATCTAAGTTTAACCCCCATGTACTGGGCTCATTGTTTTTGTTCAAATTAGCTGGTATTTCTTTTTTTTCGGGTTGATTATGTTTTTTCTCCCATTCAGGATTGATGTTTCCCATGTACACATCATCAGCAGTAAGGTATTTAGGTATTCCGTCTTCATCAAACTCATATCCTTTTACCTCCACACTTTCTACTACTTTTTTAGTCTTAATTTCACCTATTGGTGCATTTACTTCCTCTGAAGCTTTTAATTCAGCTTGCATTTTTTTCCACTCATCATACCCTTCCGGCTTTATGGGCTCTCCATACATATGTCGAGCATGAGCATCTCCTCCGGCATCCAAAAATATTTCTAAATGTTGTTCATAGTCTAAAAACTTCTCATTCATGGTATATAATTGATTGATTGAAAATACACAAAATATGCTGATTTATAAAAAATCCTTTATCCTGTAAAAAATATATCTTTATATCATGCAATGGTTCAACAAACGCTTAGCCGTTATCGTACTGCTTATCTTATCAGCAGCCACTGCATTTTTTAGTTACGGAGTTACCAAATCAGGATTTGATTATGATTTTGAAAAGTTTTTTCCTCCGGGAGATACCGAAACTGAGTTTTTTGAAAATTACAGAAAAGAATTTTCTAACGATTATGATTTTTTATTGATTGGGATCCGTACCTCCAAGAGTATTTACGACACGGGGTTTTTAAATAAAATCAATCAGCTAACTGATACGCTCGGCACCATCCCTTTCGTAACTGATGTACGTTCTATCACCAATTTACGTATGCCTGTAATGGCAGGTGGGGGTTTTGGGTCAAAGAGGTACATAAGATTTGACAATGATTCGTTACTGAAAGTAGATTCCATTAAACTCAACCAAACCAAAGAACTGGAAGGAAGTTTTATATCCACTGACCAAAAATCTACTTGTTTGTTTTTACAGACCAAAGAAAAACTTTCCAAAAAAAAATCAGACAGTGTTATTACACAAATTGAACGTATTACTTCTAATGCAGGGTTTGAAGAAGTACATCTGGCAGGTAAAATAAAAGCACAGCAAGTATATTTAAGTAGGATGCAAAAAGAAATTATCTTTTTTGTAGCTATATCAGCGGTCATCGTAATGATATTTTTAGCCGTTACTTTCCAAACTTTTTCTAATACGTTGGTTCCATTAAGTGTGGTCATTTTATCAGTAGTATGGCAATTAGGCATCATGCACTTTGTAGGCAAAAAAATTGATATCCTTACGGTATTACTACCTACTATTTTATTTATTGTGGGTATGAGTGATGTAATTCACATTCTCTCTAAGTATCTTGAAGATTTACGAAGTGGTTTACCCAAAAAACAAGCTATGATTAAAACGATTAAAGAAGTAGGATTTGCCACTTTCCTTACGTCGTTTATTACTGCTTTAGGTTTTTTTACATTGATTACCGCCAACATCTCCCCTATTCGTGAATTCGGAATCTATACGGGTATCGGTGTACTCATTGCCTATTTTTTATCCATTACCCTATTACCTTCTATCTTAATGTTATTACCTCCCCCTAAAATTGTGGAGAATCCCAAATTTGATCGTTGGTGGAATAATCTATTGCATCGACAATTGTTAAGGGTATTTCGTAACCGTAGAAAAATATTGATCATTGCGGCTTGCTTTGTAGTTGTATGTAGCTCGGGTATTTATTTTTTAAAAGTGAACAACCTGTTATTGGAAGACCTTAGCCCCAGAGAACCTTTAAGACAAGAGTTTTTATTTTTTGAAAAAGAATTTTCAGGTGGACGACCATTTGAAATGTATGTAGAATTAAAAAACAAAGAGGGTGACCTTCTTTCCTGGAAATCTATACAGGAAATAAAAAAACTGGAAGAGTTAGCAAAAGAAAAATTTCAATTAGGCTTTATACAATCACCGGTATGGTTATTAAAAATGGCCAACCGTTCCATCAATTCAGGATTGAATGACTATTATCGGTTACCAAAAGATGAGACGGAACATGTAGCATTGATACAACGATTAAAAGCGTTGAACTTGCTGAATGATACCCTCATTCGCCAATTCAAAATATTCTCTACTGATTTTAAACGATGTCGCATCAGTGGGAAAATGCACGATTTGGGGAGCTATAAAGTTAGAAGTATGGAAGCAGAATTTATAAAAGAAGTTCCTGCTCTGAATGAAATTAATTATCGTTTAACCGGAAGTGCCAGGTTAGTAGATAAAAATATTTCGTTTCTATCCACTAACTTAATGCAAGGGTTGGGTTCCGGAATCATTATAGTAGCATTTATATTTGGACTCATGTACCGTTCCTGGAAAATGATATTGATTGCTCTATCGGTAAATATTTTACCTATGTTATGTGTAGCAGGTATTATGGGCTATTTAGGTATTGATATAAAAGTTTCTACCTCTATGATATTTACTATCGCCTTTGGAATAGCCGAAGACGACACGATTCACTTCTTGAGTCGTTTTCAAATAGAACGGCAAAACGGACGAACGGTTTTATATGCTATAAAGCGTAGTTTTCTAAGTACCGGCAAAGCCATGATACTGACCTCCATTGTTTTATGTGCAGGTTTTATCACCATGGTTTCCTCCGGTTTTATGAGTGTATATTATGTAGGATTACTATTATCTCTTACCTTATTTATTGCCTTGTTTGCAGACTTGTGTTTATTACCGATATTTTTATTGAGTATAAAGAATAGGAAAAGGAAGTCTTGAGCTAGCATTAATGATGATTGATTCATTCAATATTCTTTCGTCTGCTTAAGCAGACGGAAATTATATTTTGCAACAAGAATCTATATTTATACGTTTTACTATACTTGGTAAATAGAAAGAATGCATAAAGTATTTGAGTTCATAACGGAAGTCATTGGCTGGCTGGGCATTGTAGCCTCTCCCTTGTTGATTGGAGGGATTTTAGGAGGAATTGTTTACCTTAATATGCCTAATACTACAGGAATAGTATTGGGGCTAACAATAGCTATTGTTGGACTGGTTCTAGGAATTATTTGGGCAACGAATAGATGGAAAAATGGAGGAACTGTTAGTTTTTTATCACGAGTAAATGCAACACCAGACATTGATAAAATGTTAGGAAACCAAAAGAAGAGTGAGGATAATAAAACCAACAACTCATGAAAACTATATTTGTTATAATTCTATTGATTTCACTGGTTGAACTAAAAGCACAATCTTCAGATGATTATTACCACCAACGAAAAGAATCTATAGGATTTAAAATATAGCATAATTTAATTCCCCCTATCTATTATACTTCCCTATCAAAAAACTCACATAGGTTTTTAAATCCCCTTTCCCTTCTTGTTGGAACTCTGTTTCAAATACATCTTGCATACTATTGTATTGTCTGAAAACTATAAATAAAGCATTATTCGGTGTTTTATCTTTGAACCTGTTTTTATAAAACTCAGGGTGATAAAAGGTGATGGTATCAATAGCATTTACAATTTTATTGATTTGTATTTCCTTCATCAGCTCTTTCGTTTTAACATCGGCTTCAGTAAACTTGGTAGACGAATATACACTGTCTAACAGTTGTGCACTTTTTATAAAATGTAGTGAGTATTTTTCATAATCGGCGGCCGATTCTACATATTCTTTATACTCCTTAGATTCTTTCCCATACTTTTTGATTAAAAAAAGATGTGCCCCTTTATCTCCAATAAAATTGGCGAGATTTTCACTCAAATCCACATTATTCTTTACAAAAATGGTCCCATGAGATAATTCATGTATGATGACTTCTGCAATATCACCGGGTGCCTCTTCTAACATGGAACTCATAATTGGGTCACGAAACCAACCCAGGGTACTCCATGCATTGACGATTCGTATTCTTGATTCGTATCCTAATTTTTCAATTCGGTCACATTCTTCCTGTGCTTCTTCCCTGCTAAAAAAACCTTTGTAAGTAACGGCCCCAACAATTGGAAATTTCCATATCATAGGTTTCAAAGCGTATTTTTCACTACCGGTAACCACATACATCATAGGTTTCCCTTTTTGATCATAGAGCTTATTATAATTAGGTGAAGGTTGAAATCCTAATTCATCTACCGTAAATTTTTTTATTTCCTGTATGAGCCTGATTTTTTCTTTCAGCGAATCAGGATAGTTGGGGTCATTGAGATACTTCTCAATTTTTTTACTCTTAAATATAATGCTCAGTTGCCCCTTCCCCATTCTTAACCCATAATCTACCAAGTCATAATTACCTGCTACCAATAGAGCCGATAATCCGAAAAAGAATTTTAAAAAAATGAGACGAAGGGAAATACGTAATTTCATTCAACTAAAAATACCTAAAAAAATTTAAAGTACTACTCAGGATTATACGTAAAGTTCAACGCTCCTGATGACTTCATATCAGACTTAAGGGTTAACCTTTGTTCTTTTCCATTAATGATAACAGCTACCGCAGCCGTGTTCGGAGATATTTCGCCTAAATTAAGTGCATAAAGAATCAGGTAGTTGTTCGGGTTTTTCGGACTAATTTTAACTTTTAATCTTAGTTTATTTTTTACTACCTCGTAATTCTCCAATATCCATTTCCCATTTAAATTTAATGAGATACTATCACCATCAGGTACTGATTGGTCCCAGATTTCAATTTCAAATTCAGTAGCATTTACTGTAATGGTATTTTGTAATACCACATCACGATCTTTAATTTTTACTGGAATATTTCCATCTGTAAATATTACATCCGGATCATGTTTTACCACCTGAGTCGTATCATGTTTTTCAGGTTCAAAAACATCTAATGGGCAGGAAGCAAAATCATTCATGCTTTTTGGCATGTTACGGGCTTTCGTAAACCTGATGGTATCATTGGCAAATACACCTATCATGGATGAACCTGTAACGTTAGCATAAACAATATTATCTCTATATGCAAATCCACCTCCTGATGATTGATCATTTAAGCCACCAAGATTATACTCTTTAATTTTTGTACCATCCGGATCGTATTGGATTAATTTCTTTTTGCGGGTATGCATCAAATAAAAGTTTCCTTTATTATCACATACCAAATCATAAGGTCCTGCAAATGTTTCAGGTAAATTCATCAACAAGGTAGCATCACTTTTACCATCATAACGATAAACCGCTGAGTTGATTCCATCAAGTATATACATGTATCCACCGCCTCCGGCAATATTTACTGTATTTACATAATGATTGGTATTTACCCATTTAGTCCCGTCAAAATAATGCATATACCCATTATTGGTAGTATAAAAGGTAAGCTTATCTTTTCTTTTAAAATCAGGAGCTATAGCCAGTCCCGAAGAATTGGAAGGGCATCTAAATCCATAAGGTCTGTAATTTTTTGTAGATGGATCATACTCATAAATAGTATCTGAATCCATCCAATAAATATGGTCGCAATTGATGTTTTGCGAATACCCTGCTACTGATAAGCAAAGCACAATAAAAACGTATACGACCTTTTTTAACATCATTGATTCCTACAAATATAAAAATAGTTAGCAGGTATAAATCAGGTATTTAATATATCAAGCCAATAAACATGCCAAATGATTTTAATTATATAGATATAACGGCATTCTTAAGTCTATATTTTAACATATTAGTCCTTGGGTGTATATAAAAAATTGAGAGCTCCTGATTTTTTCAGGTCTGAGCTTAATGTTAATCTATATTCTTTACCCCCTACAATCATTTGAACAGCAGCAGTATTAGGTGATATTTCTCCAAGATTATGGGCGTATAATATCAAATAATTATTGGTTGCCAATTGGTTAATTTTTACATGGATCTTCAATTTGGCTTTTACTACCATGTATTCCTGCAACACCCATTCACCGTTCAAATTCAATGAAATGGAGTCTCCATCAACTACCGAGCGATCATAAATTTCGATATCAAATTCGGGCTCGGTTACTGTAATAGTACTTTGCAGTTCAACTGATCGGTCTTTAATCGTAACCGGAATATTATTATCTGTAAATACTACATCCGTTACTACCGGTGTAGTGTCTTTTACCTCTTCAGGTTTTTTATTACCCCAAATCATTAAGTTTCCATCATATCCACCGGTACATAAAATAGAATCCTGGCGACAGAAAACAAAAGTTCTGCACAGGTCATAATGCCCTACTAATTTTTGCTTTTTCTCTAATGTATTAGGATCCCATATATTAACGCAACTACCATCATCACCGGTAACCAGTAATTTTCCATTTTCACTCAATGCCATTTTACTATAACCGTAAGATCCTTCACGGGTACCTGCTAATACTTGTTTTTTCTTTACATACTTGCCGTTTTCTAAATCAAAATTCATTAAATATTTATCACCCCAAACATAAATCCTGTCTTTTACAGGAGTAAGGTTGTTTAAGGTAAGCGGAGTAAAAACCTTGTAAGCTATTTTTCCTTTATCAATATCATAAAACATTAATTCACTGTGGTGGGTATATACCATGTATTGACCTGTTTGATCAATATTTCCATCAGTAATGTTATTGGTTCTACCGTAGAGGGTTTCGTCACAGAAGGCAATTTCTGCTTTTGAGCCTGCTTGCGCTTTTATTTTATATAATGCAGCATACGGTTCGGTATAGGTCCCTGTTTTTGAATCATATTGTCGGTTACCATCAGAACCTCCGAAGAAAATATATTTGCATTGTTATCATTTGGAATTACCAGTTTGTATAACAATTTACCTGACGGATATTCATACACCCCAAGCGTTGATCCGTCACCACAAGTAACAAATTTGGTTCCGGTAGCATCAAAAAGAATGCTACTTACAGTACCCATTCTATCTTGGATAGTTTTAGTAATAGTAAATGTATTTACATCCCAAAAACAAACCTTACCATCCA
>CAZUXM010000075.1:10024-12413 GCA_964624635.1 uncultured Candidatus Competibacteraceae bacterium | reverse complement strand
TTAATTTGCTTTCTATCAATCAAAATAACCAATTGGTAGACCAAATAATGATTACTGCCAATTATGGAGGCAAGTATGGAGATGGGGACTATTACTCATTAAAACCCATCAACGATTCTACTTTTTATCAAATCTACGAAGTACTTGGATGTAAAGGTTGGGATGATGAAGTAAAAATGGATTCTTCGTTCAGAGAGTTTTATCAAAAGTCAAAAATTACATTTTTATATAACGGATACTTTAAAAAAGAAATTATAGAAACGGATAGTACAGAAAAATTTCTGAGAATGGTTAAAATCTGCGGACCTGAATAATTCAACTAGTATTCAATTCCATGAACCCATAGAATTGCATTAACCATGAATATTATCTACAACTAGTTTTTCAGAATCTTCTGAGTAAACCTATGCTGCTTATTTCTAATCTCAAGAATATACATGCCCTTGTTTAAGAAACTCAAATCAACCATTTCATTAGTAGTTCCAAGAGGAATATTGGCATTAAATACAGTTTGGCCAATCATATCGTGTACCAACAAGGTAGCATCTTCAGTAAGGTTTGATAAATTCAAATTAATCATTCCATCCGTTGGATTAGGATAAACCGAAGCCATAAATGGAGAAGACATTTCATCAATACCTACATGAAAGCCTATACAATTGGATGTATCTAAACATCCTGCACTATTGGTAGCTACTAAACAATATACTCCGTTAATGGTAGGTGTATAATCGGGTCCGGTAGCCGTAGGAATAGGGAAATAGGTTAACCCATCATAATACAACCACAAGTACGTATATCCTGCAGGTAAAATAGAATGATAAGTTCCCGGAGGAGTTTCCGTAATACCTACATTCATAAATCCTGGAGGCACAATAGGTGCTGTAGTTAAATTAACTGGATCAGTTACTGAATAACATCCTGAAACAGGGTCAATAATGGTTACCGTATATGAACCGGCATCGCTGGTTGTATAAGTATTGTCAAGACCTGCTTGAACCAATACAGTATCATTCAAGAACCATTCATAATAGTAGCCGTGGCAATAATGGTATCGTGTGGTGGTGATTGATATACAATGACTGTATCAGTCGCTGAAAATATAGCAGCAACCTGTAATCCAATCGTAAAACTTCCTGAAAAATTTCCGGGATAATTAAAATAATAGGTTCCCGGGCCTGTGATAGTTCCGGTATAAGGACCCGCAGGATGGTCATCAGCACTTATAGGATCCATCTCAACTAAACTAACTGAATAGCTGGTACCGGTTAACACAAATCCTAATGGTCCCCATGAAGGAGTGGGATTATCCGTAACTTCAGATCCGGTCCAATTGGTCATTCCTGTAGTAAACGTGGGTACGATATCAGCATTTCCATTACTGCAATTTAATTCTTCAATATCACCACACCACCAACTTTGACCTGCTACATTTACATTAAAAGAAGAGAGATATAAATTGTATACAGTGGTAGTACAAGTTACCGGATAAATTCCCGGAGTATTATAATCTTCTACTATCGGTGTTGTACTATTGGTAGTAAATGTGGTATCAGGAAATTCCCAGGTATAACTGGTTACTTGTGGTAATCCAAAATTAAGCAAGGGTGTATAGGTAACCTCTGTTGAATCACAACCCTGAGTAGGTGTAAAAGTATAGACTGAATTACCACCACTCCCCACATGAATGGTTAATGGTAAAGTATAATCCTGTGGACCCGTTTGGTTTCCTAATCCTGGAAGATAAACAGTACCTACAATATTCACTTCAACATCATAAGTCCCAGCCACCAAAGGTGTACCACAAATATTTAAACTCGCTAATACTCCTGCTGGTTGTGGGTTATAATGACATCCTCCTCCTGCACAACTCCATGTTAACCCTGCGGGTAAACCGGTTACATTGGATATAAAAAAGTCTACAAAATCAACCCATCCAAATAATCCACCTGATTGAACAGTGGCATCTACTTGATTAGGAGCCCAAAAACTGATGGTATCACTATAAGGTTGTCCAGCATATCCGTCATTTAATATTCCACAAGGACCATTGGTTCCAACACATCCCGGATCAGGTGTGCCTGAACATTGTGAATATAAATTAACGAAAACCGAAGAGAAAATAAGTGTGAATACAAGTAATAGTTTCTTCATAATAAGGTAATAGAATAACAAAAATATAATAAAATAATCGAAATTCCTAAGTGCCTAATAGCCAAATGATTTAAGGTTAGATTCATTATCTCTCCAGTCCTTTTTCACCTTTACAAAGAGTTCCAGAAATATTTTTTTACCAATGAATTTTTCCATCTCTATACGTGCATCTGTTCCCAATTTTTTGATGGATTTTCCGGCATTCCCTATGATAATGGATTTTTGAGAATCCCTG
>CAZUXM010000075.1:0-10014 GCA_964624635.1 uncultured Candidatus Competibacteraceae bacterium | reverse complement strand
TATCGGCTTGTATCCTTACAATATTAGGTTCATCTTTATATGAGTTCACTACCACTTCAACACTGTATGGAATCTCTTTTTCATATTGCATCAAAACTTTTTCACGAATAATTTCCGTTACAAAAAACCTCATTGGTTTATCCGAAATATCTTCCTTGTCATAATAAGGAGGATTGTCAGGTAATAACTCAACCAATCTTTTGTGAAGGTTATCCAGATTAAAGTTATGTAAAGCAGATACAGGATAAATTTCTGCTTTTGGAAATTTTTCTTTTAATAATTCAACCATCGTTTCTAACTTAGGTTGGTCTATTAAATCTATTTTATTAACTGCAATTAATACCGGAACTTTTACTTTTTGAAGTTTTGTATGCACTTTGGTGAGTAGTTCACTGTCTACATCCATCGATTCCTTATCTGCGGCATCAATCACTAATAAAAATATATCCCCGTCTTTTAATGATTCTTCCACCACATCCATCATTTTTTCATGGAGTTTATAGGCAGGTTTAACTATTCCGGGGGTATCCGAAAAAATAAGTTGGGTATCCGGGGTATTTACTATCCCAAGTATTCTATGTCTGGTAGTTTGGGCTTTAGAGGTAATAATAGATAATTTCTCGCCTAACATGGCATTCATCAGGCTTGATTTACCTGCGTTGGGCTTTCCCAAAATATTAACGTATCCGGCTTTATGATTCATTCATTCAAATAATTATAAATACAAAGGTACAAATTGATAACTTAGCCTCCCCATCCGGGGGTTAATTTATGAACAAGCCCAAAAAGAAAAGTTTAGGTAAAAAACTCTTGTTTATTACAGGATCGGCATTCGCCTTTCTTTTATTAGCCATGTGGCTTATTCCGATTATTTTCCAAAAACAGATAGAAAATAAAGTAAAGGCTACTATTTCGTCTATGACGGGTGGAAACTATACCGCCAATATGCATGACTTAAGACTTAATTTGTTTACCAATACCATTTCGGCTAAAGAGTTTGAAATGAAAATGGACACCAATGTGTTTAAAGAATCAGGTAATGCATTAGGGCTGGATATATCCGTTCAAAATATTTCGTTTTCAGGTGTCAATTTCTGGAAATTATTATTTCAAAAAACTTTTCAGCTTAATAAAATTAAGATTAAACAAGGTCATGCCTACTTTAACTGGAATCCTGAAAGAAAAAAACAAAAAAACCTGGTTGATAAAAAGGGTGCTATTGAACATATCATACTTAAAAAGGTAGACCTGGAAGATGTTGATATCAAATTTTATAATGAGAAAAAAGCATCCACTATCTATTCAGGGAATGCGAATTTAAATTTCAGATATTTGAGAATTGATAAGCAAGGTTTTCCAACCATGCAAAAACTCAATGCTCGTTTTGATGAAAGTAAATTCTACTTTGGTAAACAATATTTTTCTTTAGATACTACTTATTTTCAATATGATCACGGAACATTACAAGTAAAAATCTGTGATCTTGATTTTACAGATGAAACCCAACACATGCTAAAAATATTCCCTGGGTCAAGAGTAAAATATGATTTTAAAGCAAATGAACTTTCATTTATATTTAAAGATCTGGCTCAAATTGAGTCTTTAGCAAAAAATGAAGTAAATGCCTTATCTGTTTCCCACATCAAAGTAGAATCACCTGTTCTCACTTTATATCGTGATACCATTCAACCAAATGACAGTATAGTGGTAAAGAAAAAGTTATTTCCTCTTTTTGTTTCTAAAATGAACATCCGTAACGGACGGTTTGTTATCATTGATAAAGTAAGCGATAAAACACGTTTAACCTGTTACGGAATTGATCTTGATATTCGCCAACTGGAGCCGGCCCCTGCATCTTATCTTATTCCTTTTAGAGCTTCCATATTTGAAATACAAACAGATAGTATTGTATACCAACATAAAAATGAAATACAACTCACAAAACTCGTCAATCTAAGCATCAATACTGATGACAGTTTACTCAAATGCGACCGATTATCTATGTTGGCAACGGTTTCTGAAAAACAGTTTTTTAAAATGAAACAATTTCAATGTGATTTACCTAAAGTAACTATTGATGATATTACACTTAATGGAATTGATGGCGACCTAATGCTTGAAAAAAAATACATCTCTGCCAGTAAACTGCAAGCCGAAAAGTTTAATTTACTTACTATACGTGATAAAAACTACCCTTATCAACCGGGCAAAATAACACCTATGCCTCAAGATCAAATATTAGGGATTGAAGCACCATTTAATTTACAAGAAGTAAGTATTCATAATGGGAAGATTGAATATTATGAAATTCCGAACAATGGTAATGATCGTGGACATTTATGGATAGATAAAATTGCCATCAGGGCACAAAATATTACCAATGACAGCAGCTTACTTGCTATTAATGATACCATGGAAGTGGTAATGGAAGGGTATATATTCAGTAAAGGCTTGATACAGGTATTTGCGAATATGCCTCTTGCTGATCCTTATAAAAAACATTATGTATATGGAAAGATTGGAGCTCTTGATCCATCGAACCTTAACCAAATCACCATGAATTGCGCTCAGATAAAAATTCAAAAAGGCATGATTCATTCAGGTGAATTTGAGTTCATTGCTGATAAAAATGAATCCAAGGGACAATTGAATTTGCTTTTTAATAAACTTAAAATGAAGATTCTTACGCGAAAAGGAGATCGTTTAAAAGGAGACAACATCAAATCGCTTATTGCCAACTTATTTATTACCCGCAATAACCCCGAACCGGGACGTGACCCTATTATAGGTTCCATCCATTGGAAACGTGACCAAAGCCGATGGATTACCAACTACTGGTGGAAAAGCCTGTTTTCGGGTATTAACAGTATAGTTATGTCACGTAATGTCCAGTTAAAAGCCCTGGAAAACGACTTTAAACAATTAAAAAGACGTAGGCCTGTATTTAAAAACGACCCCAACTAATAGTTCCGAACAGTAAAAAAGAATATATTAGCGCTACAAATATTTACACAATGAAGAAATTACTATTTAGTACACTATTACTTACCCTAACTACTTTTGCTTTTTCACAAAAAACTGAAACCCGTCCTATACATGATGTTACTAAATTAGTAGTCATGGGTAAAACATTTACCGCCTACATTATCCCATCTACAGAAAATAAAATTGAACTAAGCTCCAATGATATCGGTTTAGATAAAATACTGGTTACAGAAACCAATGGCGAATGTAAATTATCAGTAAAAGGTATTTTTAATACCGGTAATGTGACTGCTAAAATATATCTGGCAAAAATGCCGGCTACTATAGTTGCAGATAATGGATGTTTAATCAAAAACACAGAGAAAATAGTGGCTGACCAGATTGCATTAACCACCAATTCTGATGGTACTATTCACTTAATTCTTGAGTCAAAGAACATTACTGTACAATTAAATACAGGGGGTGATATGACGCTTGAAGGAAGTACACAAAACCTTACTGTATCCGCCAATACAAATGCTGTACTTCGCGCCGAAATGATGACGATTGACAATGCTACTGCTAAAGCATACATTGGTGCTGAACTGCACATGAGAGTAAAAGACAATGTTACTTGTGTAACAGGGACCAATGGTAAAGTGCATTTATATAAACCCTATCCTGCCAACGTTGCCGAAACCAACGAATCAGGAGGAATGGTGATTAAAGAATAATGAGATTATTTAAAAAATCATATTTGAAAGGGATATACATCATTTGTATATCCTTTTCGTTTTATACACTTTCATTTGCACAAAAACAGGACATCAGAAGTGTAAAAACCTTCTCGAAAATGGATGTGAATGATAGAATTGTAGCTATTCTTAAAGCAGATACAATAAGTAAAGTAATACTGGTTCCTGAACAGGATGCTTGGCTAGAAGAAGTACATACAAAGTCTGATGGAAAACAACTTTCCCTATCTACAGAAGGTAAGTTTCGAGATTCTAAAGTTTTTTGTTATGTCCACCATAATCAAAACATCACATATATTGATGTTCAAAATGGGGGAATTATTCGTACTGATACCAACGAAGTATATGAATCAAACAAACTGGAGATCAATGCCAAGTTGGATGGTTTTACCAATATGGATGTGAATGTAACTGACTTAATCATCCATGCCGGATCAGGATGTGATTTATATATTAAGGGATACGCAAAAAATGTTCAAGTATATGCCACTACCGGGGCAAAAGTTCATTTTGAAGATTTGGTATGTGACAATGCAGATGCTACCAGTATTTTAGGGGCCAAAGTATGGCTTACAGCTACCAATGATTATAAAGCAAAAGCAGGATCGGGGGGTAAAATATATTACCATACAGAACCTCTAGGTAAATTTGACAGAAACCGCACCACAGGCGGAAATATTGAGCTTTATACCAGATAAAAAAGCACCTGTAAATCTCCCTGTTTTTATTACCTTTGCACCTCGATGGGTGAAGAAAAGGAAATGTCGTTTTTATCCCACCTGGAAGAATTAAGGTGGCATTTGGTTCGATCAGTGGTCGCTATTTTGGTATTTTCTATTGTTGCCTTCAATTTCCCTAACATATTATTTCATGATATAGTTTTAGGTCCTTCCAGAGAAAGTTTTATTTCGTACAAATTGCTTTGCCAGTTGGGTCAGGCAATTGGGATGGAAAGTTTATGCCTTAAACAATCACAACTGGTAGAATTCCAGAATACCCAAATGGCAGGTCAACTTACTTACCATATTTGGGCCTCATTAATTGCAGGGTTTATTGTTGCCTTCCCTTATGTTGCATGGGAAATATGGCGCTTTGTTAAGCCGGCTTTATATCAAAAAGAAAAAAAGAACATCACCGGATTGGTGGTTTTCGTTTCGTTGTTATTCTTTTTAGGGGTATCGTTTGCTTATTTTATCATAGTACCTTTAACGGTAAACTTCCTGCTTACCTATAATGTAATGGGGGATTCCGTTAAAAATCAACCTCTAATTTCCTCCTATTTCTCTACCGTATTAAACCTTGTATTGGGTACCGGTGTGATATTTCAAATGCCGATATTTATATACTTTCTCGCTAAAATTGGAATCGTAAGTCCTAAGTTTTTAAAACGTTACCGAAGACATTCAATCGTTATCATTATGATTTTGGCAGCCATTATCACCCCCCCTGATGTGGTAAGTCAAGTACTGGTAGCTATACCACTACTCGTTTTGTATGAAATTAGTATTGTAATTGCCAAACGAGTTTATAAAGAAGCTTAAAAGAACAATATATTCACTATTTTCAAATTATATAACCCGACGTAACTATCTAAACCAAATTCATGAGTAACCAGGTAACAGAATTCAATGAGTATCGTTCAAAGATGAATGCAAAGATTCTTGAAAACGACAACCTCGTTTTAAAAAGAATGTTCAACCTTGATACACAAACTTATCAACCCGGAGCACTTGATGTAAAAACAAAAGAAATGTTGGGATTAGTTGCCTCCATGGTTTTACGTTGTGATGATTGCATCAAATATCATTTGGGAAAATGTTTTGAAGAAGGAGTAAACAAAGAAGAGGTATTTGAAGTATTTGCTATTGCAAATCTTGTAGGGGGCACTATTGTAATACCTCATACCCGAAGAGCGGTTGAATATTGGGAAGCATTAGAATTGCACAAGTAGTATTAAGTGGAAATAAAAAAATACATATTATCCATTCTGTTTTTATTGAACCTGAGTTTTGTGTTTTCCCAAAATACCAAGGTATCAGGGGTTGTTTACCAAACAGAGTTCGGTGATACGATTCCTTCATTCGTAAGTATTTTTATTAAGGAAGATACAACCAAAGTAGTGGCTGTAACTGATGAGAATGGAAAATTCTCTTTTAATACCAAATTAAAAATATCAGGAATTCTCATCAAAGGTGTAGGAGTAGTGAGTAAAGAATGGCCTGTAACCGAAGGGAAAAACAATAAAGACCTGGTTATTTATCTTGAAACATCTTCCAATGAAATTACAGGGATTACGGTACGACCTAAAAGAAATCCGGCAGAAGTTCTCATTGATAGTGTAATTGCACGTAGAAGATTTACTGATTTTAAGCGTGCCAATAGCTTCTATGTAAACAATTACGAAAAAACTACGCTCAGCATTTACAATGTTCCTGAAAAATTAAAAAAATCAATTTTACTTCGTCCTATTAAAGAAGTATTTGATAACCCTGATACGGTAGATGGAGTTGTAATGTATCCCGCATTAATGGCTGAAGCTTTTAATGACATGTACAAAAAAAGAGGTCAGCTGGAAAGTAAATACCAATGGGGGTCAAAAATTTCAGGAATAGAAAACGATATTCTTGACTTAGGACCTTTAGCAACGACCCTTTTTCAGGATTTTAATGTGTATGATGATTATCAAAATGTTTTAGGTAAAATATTTATGGGCCCCATAAACCCCATAGGAACTACTTATTATGATTATAGAATCACTGATACACTAACGATTAAAGGAAGAAGAAGCTTTAAAGTAGAACTACGTCCTAAACTTTTTACAGAACTCATTTATACAGGAAGTATTTGGATAAGTGATACAACCTATGCTGTAATGGAAGCAGATCTAAAAATGGATAAAAATGCTAACATTAATTTGTTTACCAACTTACAGGTATCCGTAGATTATAAAAAATTGGAGAACGATTCAACTCATTTTGTAATTGAAAAAGAAAGCATGAGATTGGATATCAATCCAACTGACTTCATCAGTTTTAGTATGAATCTGGGACCCAAAAACAATAAGTTTTTGATTTCTGCAATAAAAACTACCTATTATGATAACTACGTATTGAATGAAAAACCACCCAAACAAATTCCACCCATGGGAACGGTTGAAGTAGCTGACACTGTAAAACATAATGAAGCATGGTGGAAAGCACATCGTCCAGTAGAATTAGATTCGGTAGGTAAAAAAATATATACCACTGCTGAATTAATCAAGCAAAAGCCCATTGTAAAATTTTTGGTAAAATTAGGTGATGTATTTGGTAGTGGATATGCCAACTTCGATTATGTAGCCATAGGTCCGTTATACGAAGTATATTCACGTAATGATATTGAAGGAGATCGATTAAAAATTGGTATTCGTACGGGTGATTCGTTAAGTAGAAGATTTATTGCCGAAGGGTTTGTTGCTTACGGATTTGGAGATAAAAGATGGAAGTGGCAGGCATTTGCCAATTTCCATTTTACTAAAGACAAAAAACCCTGGAGAATGATTACCGTGATGGGTCGTCAGGGAATAGAGCAAATAGGATTAAACCCTGGACAATTCAGACCGGATAATGTGATCGGAACTTTTTTACGAAGAAGAACCCTTCGTACTCTTTCTTATATTGATCAGGCACAAATTACTTATGATCATGACTGGTTTCAGGGATTCAATCAAAAACTAACCGTTGATTGGCAAAAAGTATATCCTACCACTACCCTTCCATTTAATACATTAGATCCAAATGGAGTCCCCAATGGTTCATTACCGAGCTATACACGTTTTGAAATCAGATTAGAAACCACTTTAGCATTGGGTCAACGTCAATTAACGGGTAGAACCAAACGTAGAACACTTAGAGGAAAATGGCCTGAAATAAAATTAATATATGCGGTAGGTATCAAAGGAGTATTAGGTAGTGATTATAATTATCACATGTTACGCTTAAACATTAAAGATCTTATCCGAATAAAGCCATTAGGCTACGGTGAATACGTTTTACAAGCGGGAAAAACTTTTGGTCAGGTTCCGTATCCTATTTTGGAGATTCACCCGGGAAATGATACTTATTCATATGATAGGTATGCCTTTAACTGTATGAACTATTTTGAATTTGTTAGTGATCAGTTTATTTCATTTTCATACGAACATCACTTCGAAGGGTTCTTCTTTAATAAAATCCCCGGATTTAATAAACTGAAATGGAGGGAGATTGTAGGTATTCGTGGTGTATGGGGAAGCTTAAGTGAGCAAAACAGAAATTATGTACAACTTCCACAAGGAACATACGAACTTAAAGACCAACTTACAGGCAATTATGTTCCATATATGGAAATGAATGTGGGTATCGAAAATATATTTAATATTATACGAATTGATTTTGTGTACCGTTTAACGCATCGTAAACAAGCTGACCCAAATAATCCCGGGAAAATGTTATATAACGATGCTTTTAATTGGGGAATTTTTGGTGGATTCTCATTTGACTTTTAGCACATGATACTACGAGCAGACAATCTCATTAAACAATATAAAAAACGGGTGGTGGTGAACAGAGTAAATGTTCAGGTATCACAAGGAGAGATTGTAGGATTGTTAGGTCCCAATGGTGCAGGCAAAACCACTACCTTTTATATGATGGTTGGTATGATTAAGCCCAATGAAGGCAGAATTTTTTTAGATGCCATGGACATAACTAATATGGCTATGTATAAAAGAGCAAGAGCCGGGGTGGGTTATTTACCTCAGGAAGCTTCTGTATTTAGAAAATTAAGCGTAGAAAATAACATCAAAGCAGTTTTGGAAATGACCAAACTAACCAAAGCTGAACAGAATAAAAGATGTGAAGGACTGTTGGAAGAATTTGGGTTGGTAAAGGTGAGAAAAAATCGTGGCGACCTTTTATCCGGTGGAGAAAGAAGAAGAACTGAAATTGCCAGGGCATTAGCGGTTGACCCCAAATTTATTTTATTGGATGAACCATTTGCCGGAGTAGATCCCATTGCCGTAGAAGATATTCAATCGATTGTATATTCATTAAAAAAGAAAAATATAGGAATACTTATTACAGACCACAACGTACAAGAAACCTTAAGTATTACAGACAGGGCCTATCTACTATTTGAGGGAAAAATCCTTAAACAAGGAACGGCTGAAGAGTTGGCGGCTGATGAAGTGGTACGTAAGGTATATCTGGGTCAAAGTTTTGTTTTAAATAAACCTAGAGAAAGATACTAGTCTTCGACTCTTCGGTAAACTCAGAGCTTAGATCAATAAATACAATATAAAAGAAGGGCAATCATTGATTGCCCTTCTTCATTTATAAATATGTTGATTGTTAGTCTGAGTTTACCGAAGAGTCGAAGACTATTTTTTCAAATAATTAGCAGCCGTACCTGATAATTTTCCATCCACATAAATCTCAGCCGTATACTCACCATCTTTTAATTGTTCCCCTGATTTATAATCAGCACTGATGAGAGCTTGTTTATTATTGAAGTAAAAAGATTTTTGAATGGTGTATACTTTGTCAATTCCCCCTACCTGAAAAACATTAGCACTACTTTCAGTTAATACTTTTTTATTTGGACCCATAATTACTATATAACACATTTTTTCTCCTTCATCAGCCACGGTATTTTCCTGAATCTTAAAGCTCACTTCCAATCCCATTACTTTTTTCGCTTTTTCTTCAAAAGTTTTTTTGCCTTTTTTATCCAGTTTATAACCGGTAAGCATGGCATCATAGAATTTTAACTGAGCAGCCAAATCCACTTTATCCTGTAATGTTTTATTGGTATTATCTAAAACCGCTTTTTCATTATTTAATACCGTCACATCATTTGATAATTTATCTTTTTCCTGTTTTATCGCATCACGTTCTTTTAACAATGCATCATATTTTGTTTGCCATTGAGCAATTTCTGCTTTCAGATCTTCAATTTCTTTTTTATTGCCGCCACCACCACCGCCGGTGTATACAATACGGGTGGGAGCATTTTTTATTTGTTCTTCCAATTCAGCAACTCTTGCTTTTAAAGCATCGGCCTCTTCTTTAGGAATTGCTCCTTCTAAAGCCGCCAAATCTTTTTTCATGGTTTCAATTTCCTTTAACTGCTCATCATTAGTAGTTTTAAGGGTAGTATTTTCTGCCTTTAAACCACTATATACTTTTTGTGATTGTAAAAAGTTATAGACTAGATAACCTGTGGCAGCAGCCAACACTAAAATCATGATAATAAGGATGATGAGAACTGCTTTGTT
>CAZUXM010000074.1:0-12671 GCA_964624635.1 uncultured Candidatus Competibacteraceae bacterium | reverse complement strand
GTATTATCATAATAATGGCGTTCAGGATCTGAATCACCGGCAAATTGTGCCCAGATCACTTTACCGTAATGCATATTATCAAAACGGTAAAAACCGCCATTCAACGAAACATCCCATTTCTTTTTGGTAAAACGTACTCCTGCATTAAATCCATAATAATGATTATCTAACCATAATTGACGAACCAAATCGGAAGTAAATGCCGTATCATTTCCCACGATCCCCGGAGCAATACCGTAATCCATCACTGATTGACCAACTTTATACTCTTCGTAATAACCTCTTCCACGGGTATAAAACATAGCTAAGTTGATATTAAAATATTTTCCTGCCTGTTGGTTTACAAATAACTGATAATAATCCTGTTGATAATTATCTGTTTGGTTATGATAAGGAACTGCTTTCTGAAAATAATCTGTACCGGATACATTGAAAGTACGATTGGTATCCATAATGGCTTGTTCCACTCCGTTCCATGATTGATAGGTAGCTTCTTTACCTGAGAAAATATTTAATTTAACTACCGTTGATTTTCCATAGTAACCCCCACTGATATAAAATGATTTAAGATCACTCCAACCTCTGTCAATATATCCATCACTGGTAAGTTTTGATAATCTTCCATAAAATGCGAAACGTTTTCCGATTAATCCTGAATTGAGTTCTACTGTATTTTTAAACGTATTATAGAATCCTACACTCGAAGAAACTTTGGCATAAGGTTTAGGATCCAAGTCGTTGGTTGAAATATTGATACTGGCTCCAAATGAACCTGAACCATTCGTAGAAGTTCCCACTCCACGTTGAATTTGTAAACTATTTACTGAACTGGTGATATCCGGGAAATTAACAAAAAACACTCCCTGTGATTCAGGATCATTTACCGGAACCCCATTAAAAGTTACATTGATACGGGTAATATCTGTTCCTCTGATACGGATACCTGTATACCCTACCCCATTTCCGGCATCACTATTTACCACTACTGATGGTGTTTGGTTCAATAAAAATGGTAAATCCTGACCCAAATTTTGTTTCTCGAGATCTGCTTTGGTTAAAGTTGTTTGTGCAATAGGAATAGTATTACCGGCCCTCACCGAACTAACTGTAAATTCAGGAGCCTGAAATGTTTTTTTATTCATTACTATACTTACTTGTGTTGCCCCTATTTCAGGATTACTTCCAATAGAAAATGTATGGATATAATCATCAAAACCCACATGAGAAAATTTTACCCGAGCACCTTCTTTTATTGACTTAAGTACTACATTTCCATCAAAATCAGAAGTAGCTGAAAGTTGAGAATTTTCGACTGTAACGTTTACGTTTGAAAGAGGTTCAAGAGTAGAACCATCCAATACTTTGGCAGTAAAAGTTTGAGAAAAAATACTGTTAACTAAAAATAGGGCTGTTAAAATAAATAGAGATTTTTTCATTTTGTTCAATTACTGATTAATAAATGCTCCCCGGAGAATGCCGAAAACCGGCAATTGAACTTTTACCTTCCCTACGCCGGTACTAACCGGATCAGGTTTAACGGGTATAATCTCAGTTCGCCTATGGCGAACACCCCGAGGATGAAAGAACAAAGATAGGAAAAAGTTTGAGATTCCAAGTTTCAAGTTGAAAGTTGGTGTGACAATTTTTTTGTTAAAACTATAGTTCGCATAAAAACTTGAAATCTCTAACTTGAAACTTGAAACTTTTCGTTATATTTGACAAATCATTTCAGATGGAGAACAAAGTCTTACTGGATACAGAACTTCTCAACATCACTATTGATAGACTTTGTTATCAACTCATCGAAAATCATAATAATTTTGAATCAACCGTAATTATAGGTGTACAACCCAGAGGAATCTATTTGTCCAAAAAAATTCATCAACGACTTACGGAAATTACCGGCAATACCTCCATCAAACACGGTTTACTTGACATCACCTTCCACCGGGATGATTTTAGAAGAAGGGATGAAGTAGCAGTTCCAAGCGTTACTGAAGTTAATTTTGTGATTGAAGATAAAAATGTCATTCTGGTAGATGATGTTTTGTATACGGGAAGAACCATTCGTGCTGCATTAGATGCCATACTGGCTTTTGGAAGACCTCGTAATGTTGAATTATTGGTATTGATAGATAGAAAATTTAGTAGAGAATTACCTGTACAAGCTGATTATATTGGCACCACTGTTGATGCCATTACCAGTCAGAAAGTAAAAGTTAAATGGAAAGAACAAGATGGTACCGATGAGGTATTATTAATTAGTACAATATAAAAAACCATGATGTTGGTAGAGACGGATTAATGATCCGGCTGTACAATGCAACAAAAAAATAAAATGGTAAAAGAGAAAGAACAACAACTAAGTACACGTCACCTGCTGGGGATTAAAGGCTTGAAAAAAGAAGACCTTGAACTCATTCTTCATACTGCTGAAAACTTTAAAGAAATTATTAATCGCCCTATTAAAAAAGTTCCTTCCTTACGTGATGTTACTGTTGCCAACATGTTCTTCGAAAACTCTACCAGAACCAGACTATCATTTGAACTGGCAGAAAAAAGATTAAGTGCTGATATCATTAACTTTTCTGCGTCAGGCTCATCTGTAAGTAAAGGAGAAACATTGATTGACACCGCTAACAATATTCTGGCCATGAAAGTGGACATTATCGTGATGCGACATAGTGCTCCTGGTGCAGCCGTATTTTTAGCCAAACAATTAAAAAATTATCCCAAAAGTGCCCATGCACAAATCATCAATGCCGGTGATGGTACCCATGAACACCCAACACAGGCCCTACTGGACGCTTTTTCTATCAAAGAAAAGTTAGGGACTCTGGAGGGTAAAAAAGTGGTGATTGTTGGGGACATTATGCACTCAAGGGTTGCTTTAAGTAATATTTTTAGTTTACAAATGCTGGGAGCCGAAGTAATGGTTTGCGGACCTACCACCTTAATTCCCAAATATGTTCAAAGCTTAGGAATAAAAGTGGAACACAACCTTCGTAAAGCGTTGGAGTGGTGTGATGTGGCCAATATGTTAAGAATACAATTAGAAAGACAATCCCTTAAATACTTCCCTACCCTGCGTGAATACTCTATGCAGTATGGTTTAGATAAAAAATTGCTGGATAGCCTCAACAAAAAGATTGTTGTTATGCATCCCGGACCAATTAACCGCGGTGTAGAGATAACCTCAGATGTAGCCGACAGTGAACACAGTATCATTCTTGACCAGGTAGAAAATGGCGTGGCTGTAAGGATGGCCATTTTATACCTACTGGCAGGAAAATCTTAAAAAAGTACTATCTTTGTATAAAACACAGAGTATTTAGTATGAGCTCTTTTAAGTCAGAAAAGAAAGAAAATTACAGTTCAATATCATGTGATGTTGAGAAGTTAGATAGTTTGGTATCACCGGATTTGAAAGCCGAAATCGTTTTCTTAAATGGTCGTGGTGAAAAAAATATGGTGATTGACCTTACAGGGGTTAAATATATTGACTCAAGCGGACTTAGTGCCATATTAGTGGCCAACCGTTTATGCAAAGGCACAGGTGGGGTACTGGTCATTACAGGCATCTCTGAGTCAGTAATGAAATTGATTACTATTTCTCAATTAGATACTGTGATCAATATTATTCAAAACCCAAAAGAAATTGAAGATTTCATCATTATGGAAAGTATTGAGAATGATTTGTTGGGTGATGAGGAAAAAAAAGATGAATGACTCCCTCTCGGCGCTTCGACAAACTCAGCGCTCGAGGTGACAAAAAATAATTTTATACCCGGAAAACCATCACATACGTGATGGTTTTTTTCTTAATAAACATTCGTAATATTCATTGTCATTTCGACTGAAAGGAGAAATCTAACTATACATTTTTGATGCTTCGTTATACTTATGAAGCATTATTTCTTTCTTTTCTTTGGCAGAAAGTACTCAACACCCAACTGAATGGTTTGACTCGGATAATATGTTATCATACTATTAAACATCGTAGGATAAGCTGTAATATATATGTTTGTATTAATAAATAATACAAACCTTTCGCTAATAATGCGTTTATAGGTCAGTCCCAAAAATGGAGCACAACCAAGACCTCTTAATTGGCTATAAGTGCTTTTATTGTTGAGCAGTTTTGTTTCATATAGAAATGGAATATAAAAATCAATTCCTCCATTTAGCTGCAAAATATTGCGTTTGATATTAAACAAACTAATTCCTACGTTAAGATGAATATCAGTTATATGTTGGGTAAAAGTTTCATTAGAATTACTTTCTACAATAGCTAAGTAGCCCAAGTCCATACCCATTTGAACCCGACCAATGTTTAAATTTGCGCCAAAATTAGCAGCAGGCCCAACTAAGGTTTTGCTATAATTATTGCGAAATGCCGGATAAAAAGTAAAAACACCTACTTTAGAATATATGCTCCATGACGTTTTTGAACTATCGTTTGTGTTTTGGGCATTAATTGAACAGATAAATACCATCAATAAACATAGCCTAATTGTTATTGATTTAAGCATACTCATACTTTATCTATATCAAATATCGGTAAAAAATAGAGAAATTATTATTTACAAAAGAAAAAAGAAGTTTGTTTTGGACGTAGCATAAATTGTAAGCCGATTGATAACCCTAGTTGAGCAGTAGGCTCTATTGGCTTATGATAATCCTTAAGTTCTGTTTGAGAATACATTCCATCAGGAACGAAAAATTCGTTTACAAAAGTGGCTCCAAATTCAAAACCTGTAACCAAATTAAATCGCTTATTGATAAGGTAAGTATGCCTCACCCCCCCAATAATAGATATTCCTATTGAACGCCCTGCTTTAGTTGTGATATGATTGTTAATCCTATGCGAACCATCATCTTTTAATGTATCTGAGCTCCAGGTAATATTTTTTCTAAACGATAAACCAACATATCCCGAAAAAATATGTCTTTTTATTTGTGTCATTTTAATGTTCACAAGTGAATAAAAATTTAAATAATCCTGAATAAATTTTAAAGATTGATAATCCGGATATATAGGACTCATATCAGTTCCATAATTTTCCTTTGGCATAATATCAAATTTTCTATAATACAAACTCCCCAATTCAATTTCAACATTTCCGGTATACATGGAAAAACTGATACCAGCTTGCGGACTTGGATAAGACATGTATTTAGAAGGGAAAATAACTCCTCCTGTAAATACCTTTGTAGCTAGTGAAATTTTAGCCACAGAATCGTTGCCTTGGGCATACACTGTTGAAACAACTACCATCAATAAACATAGCCTTATTGTTATTGATTTAAACATACCATATAATTAAACATCTAATTTATTAAAAAAATGCTAAACCATCTGGTATTCAGACGAATATCTTGGATATTTATTTTCCTCTGCTTGCATAACTATTAAAAAAATGAGTATATTTGATTAACTGTAAACATAACACATATTAATATGAAGAAACTATTACTTTTTGCTCTTTCAGTAGCATTCGTTGGGTTAACTCAGGCCCAAGATTGTACTCCACAATTAAATACCTCTGCAGTAACCCCGGGTTTAAATCCAAACCCACCATCAGGTTCTGTTGCCGGTATTAACTATGATGAAGTAAATACATTGGTAATTCCTCGTCAGGTAGATAATACCATAAGCCCTACTCCAGGTGATTCAATTGCTCTTTGTGCTATTAAAATTAACAGTGTTGGTGGCATGCCGGTTGGTTATTCATATGATGTTTGGGGATTCAATACTTCTGCCAATACTAATCCATATGATGTATTTGCCAGCGCTGCAGATACTATTAACGTACACCCTGTAGTACCTGCTACCCGTGTATGTATCCGTTTAAAGAATCCTACTCCTCCTGCTTCTTCTAACATGGGAGATGGATTACCTGATAGAGATACCGTAATCATTACTGTTGCTGTTGAGGCGTATGCTATTCTTTTACCTCCTAACTGTGCTTCATTAGGGACCTCCGCAAGAGATACTTTTGACGTAAAATTAGCCATCAAAGATGCGGTGTATGCCGGTATTGATGATGAAACAGGTTTTGGTTTTACTGTATTAAACAGCTACCCAAACCCGGCTGCTGATTTTACCAATATTATTTTCGCTACTCCTGTGAGTGATGAAGTAAGCATCAATGTATATGATGCTGTTGGAAGAAACGTTCATTCTTTCAAAGGTAATTCTTATGTAGGTGAAAATAAATATGGATTGTCTACTCAGGATTTCAAGAGTGGGGTCTATATGTATAGTATCACCTTCAAAGGAAAAACCATCAGTAAAAAAATGGTGGTGAATAAATAATACAATATTTTTTATTTTACAGAAAGGCGGCCTTGGGTCGCCTTTTTTTGTTTGGGCCTCTTCTTTTCTCCCGCAGATATCGCAGATTTTCGCTTTATGACGTCGCTGTTTTCCTCATCTCACCTTATCTATTTCGCAGATAGGCATCTTCGATGCTCATGAATAATTTTTTGAATTTATTTATTCATTATTTATATTGAAAATTAACCAATGCTAAATTTTATGTCAGAGAATGAAATATCATACAAAATCAGAGGAGCCATCTTCGCTGTATATAATGCATTAGGTCCCGGATTACTTGAATCAACCTACGAGGCGGCATTAGCATATGAACTGAAAGAAATTGGACTGGCTGTAGAAAAACAGGTAGGTTTACCTTTGAAATATAAAAATGTTCAATTGGAAACAGGCTATAGAATTGACTTAATTGTAGAGAAAAAAGTACTCATTGAATTAAAATCAGTTGAAGAATTAACAGAGATTCATCATAAACAAGTCCTCACCTACTTAAAACTATCGGGTATTAAATTAGGTTTATTAGTTAATTTCAATACCATGGAAATTAGTAAATCAATATTCAGAAAAGTGAACAACCTATAAAATATGATAAAAGATAGTTTATAATCGATACCGAGCCTGCGAGGTATCTGCGAAATAAAACATTGCTTCAACAGTTTTTGCTGTGACGATAGTAAAAGCGAAAATCTGCGTAATCTGCGGGATAAAAAATACAGATTCGAATTTATTTCAAAAAGCGGGAACTAAAATTAAGTATCTTTGAAAAAAGATTTTTATGCAACCGGAACTTAATTCAGAACTGGAAAAAATTCATGAGCATATTGCCAGGATGTTAGGTCTTGGAAGAGACTTACTCACTTTTAAATATACCAACAATGATGGTAAAACTACGCTGGAATTAGCTACGTCCAATCCACGACACCAACAAACCTTTTTATACCATACTACAATTGGTTTTGGTGAAATGGATGCCCTCAATAAAATGGAAGAGTATGTAAAGGAAAATAAAAATACCAAAAGCACATATACCATTCAATGGGCCATGGCTGATAAAAATGAATTGCATACGTCCTACTTTGCCGGTAAAACAATTTATGAAGTGTTAGACAAGTTTTATTACGGCAAATCTATTACAGGAACTATTATATTTAATATCACATTGAATCCATTATCATAAAAAATGCATATTCCTGCCGAGCCTGCGAGGCTTCTGCGAAATAACAGTAGCGTCCAGACAAATTACACAGCGACGGAATTCTGTGATAATCTGCGATATCTGCGGGAAAAATAAATAAATCATGAAACACAAAGCACCTATACAAATACGATTTGCTGACACCGACATGCTCGGTCATGTAAACAATGCCAATTATCTTACCTATATGGAACTGGCACGTATGAGTTACTTCAACGAAGTAGTAAATGATGCGGTTGATTGGAGTAAAGAAGGAGTGATCCTTGCTAAATCAGTGATTGATTATCGACGCCCTATATTATTGGAAGATCAATTGCATGTTCATTTATGCGTAGATCATATCAGCAGTAAAAGTTTTAATTTTTCCTATCGCTTTGTAGTTACCAAAAACGGAGAAGAAACTGTTTATGCCGAAGGTTCCACCATTATGGTTTGCTTCGATTATGAATTCAATAAAAGCATTGTGATGCCTGATAAGTGGAAAGAGAGAATTAAGAAGTATGAGGGAATGGAGTAAAGTTTTTTATTTGTAAGAAAAAACTCAATTTATCATTTCGACCGTTGGCAAAGGAGTAGGAATAAGTGGAGTGGAGAAATCTCATTTTAAAGTTTAAATAACTTTCTTTTATTGAATAAGTTCAACATTAGATTTCTCCGCTTCGTTCGGCTAAAATGCCGAACTCCGGTCGAAATGACAATAAAGCATTTCACTTCATCGCAACCACTTCTTTTTCTAAAACAGATGTATTATCAACATAACTAATGATGGATAATATTTCTTCATCTGTTAGTTTAAATGATGGCATTACAGATTCATCATATTCCTTGTACAACTTTTTAAAATAAGGATCTTTTTGGCGAACCTTTGCCGGATCCTGCACCCAACTAATAAATTGTTTTTCGTTAATACGTGTCATTACTCCTTTTAACCCCGGACCAATCATTTTTTGATCCGTAATGTAATGACATCTTGCGCAATTTGATTTGAAAAGAATTTTCCCTTTGTTTTGTTTACTGTCTGATACAAATTCAGGTGGGTCAACGGGATTCTCATTACCGCAACCGGGATTGTTACCTAAATGGTGGTCTGTATCATGAAAAAAAAACAAATAGGAAACTGCAAACATGCTAATAAGCATGAATACTAGCGTAGAAACACTGAGAAAACGAATTTCATTAAGCAGTTTCATAATAAATAGAATGAATAATAAGAACTGGTACAAAGTTTTGCAAACTTAAATGTGAAATGCAAATAAATTGTTAGAAAAATTGCAAAGACATTCTATCGTCAACCAAATAAACTACATATATGTTGTTAGACTTGCAATTGCACGTCTCTACTGCCGAATTTAAATAAAACGTTTACGGAATGCGTTAATACTTCACATTCACAGTGGTGGTTTGTCCACTGGTGATGGTAAAGTTTTTATCGCGGGTTTGAAGGGTTTGGGTATTCCCTCTTAATCTGAAAATGGCTTTATATGTACCGGGTTGCATAGGTAACATTACCTGTGATGCACTTTCATTAATGGTACATACAAACTCCATATCTTTTCCATTCAATTTATAAATGGCTCCAAACCCAGGATTACCTGTGATAAGGGTAAGCATCCCCGGTTCTTCAATTTCAATATTGGTAGTAGCACTTTGCCCTACTTTTACTTTTTTCACAATAGTACGTGGTGTAGACAATATTTCCAGATCATATTCACCTACTAAAAACTCTTCACTAAATCCAAAATCCATTACATGTAATGTATTGGTTTTGCCTGCTTCACGAACTATACATTTTAAACTACCGTATAGGTTTTTTCCATTTACTTTTAAAGCAATCGACCCCTGAGGTGCATTAACCGCAATAATATTGTGTTTCCCCTGAGTAATAGTAATGTTTGATTTTTCAACCGATGGAATCGTATGTACTTTTAGTTTATAGGTAAGGTTATTATCCAGAAAGAGTGTATCAGGGAAACCGGCATTATTCATGGTATGTACATAATTATAAACCATATTCCCGGTATTTTGATCATAAAGGGTAAAAGGAACATTCGTTTCGATGGGTTTATTATAAATATCTAACAAATTTACCTGAGCGCTGGTTGGATATAATATCTGAGTTACCACTACATTTAAAATATCCATAAATGAATCTTCTGTTTTTGCATCAAAATATTTACCAACACAATCCAGGGTTGTTACAATATTAGCATCCAGCCCCACTCCAATAATAAAAGGTTTTAATGTAATTCCGTTCGATTGTAACGCATAAGAAATAGCACAAGGATCTCCGGAACATTCTTCCATTCCATCAGTAATAAGAATAATAAAATTTCGGGTATTGGCTCCTTTAGGGAAATCATTTCCTGATTGCTCAAGTGAATATGCTATGGGTGTGGTTCCTTTTGGATAAATATTACTTAATACATCTTTTATTTGCTGATGATTGTTTTTAGAAAAGGGAACTTCTAGTTTTGAGTCATCACATCTTTGTGGAGGAACACTATATTGATGTCCATAAACACGAAGGGCCAATTCAACATGGTTATGTTTTTTTAATGAATCCACCATTTGTTTAAGTAGTTGTGTGGCTACATCAATTTTACGATTGTTATTCCATTTTGAAATCATGCTGTATGATGAATCAAAAATGAATAGAATCCTAACCGTTTGTTTTTGTTGTTGAAGAGGTTGAGCTGCCAATTGAGAAGTAGTTCCCAACATTAAAAATGCAGCCAATAATATAAGAATGTGTTTTCGCAAATTAATAATCGCCTATCGTTTCAGGTAATTGGTCAAGGGCTTTTTTTAATTGTTCATCATTAGGTGCAATACCATGCCATTTATGTGATCCCATCATATAATCAACACCGGCACCCATTTCGGTTTTCATTAATATAACGACGGGTTTGCCTTTGCCTGTATATGACTTTGCATTTTTAAGTGTTTTCACCACATCTTCCATGTTATTTCCATCCATTTCAAGTACCTCCCATCCAAAAGCTTGCCATTTTGCTTTTAAATCTCCCAAACTAAGGACTTCATCTGTACTCCCATCAATCTGCTGGCCATTAACATCAACGGTTGCAATGAGATTATCTACTTTTTTGGCAGCCGCATACATCATGGCTTCCCAAATTTGTCCCTCTTCCAATTCCCCATCCCCATGTAAACTATATACAATAGTATTTTCTTTATTCAATTTTTTGGTAATAGCTGCTCCGATGGCCACCGAAAGTCCCTGTCCTAGAGACCCTGAAGCCATTCTAACTCCCGGAATATGTTCAGCCGTAGCCGGATGCCCCTGTAATCTTGAATCAATTTTTCGAAAAGTCGCCAGTTCTTTCGCTTCAAAATAACCTTTACGAGCAAGTACGCTATACCAAACAGGAGAAATATGACCATTAGACAAAAAGAAAACATCTTCATTTTTGGCGTTCATATCAAACCGGGTTCCGTTTAATTGCATCACCTCAAAATACAAGGCTACCAAATAATCGGCACATCCTAAGGACCCGCCCGGATGCCCACTTTGGCAACCATGTACCATTCTAACTATATCTCTTCTAACCTGAGTGGCAATAGATGTTAATTCTTCAACAGATGGCATAACGATAAATTTTATGCGGTAAAAGTATAGGTAACTTAGGATGAAATGAACGAATAGCTGTTTTAGTAATTAACAAAATACTCACTTAAATAGTGAATAAAATACACTTAATGGGGTCTGTAAAATCAATCAAATCAAAGGAATAAGGCAGTTCTGGGTAAAAAACTTAACATTGATTTTTTCTGTATTCAAAAGGGGATTTTTAATTTTGGCGACTGTGAAGAGATTAGTGGTAATACGACATGCTAAATCAAGTTGGTCCAATGCGTTGTTGGAAGATTTTGATCGTCCATTAAATGAAAGGGGTAAAAAAGATGCTCCTTTGATGGCAAAAAGGCTCAAAGAAAAAAAAGTAAATCCTGATTTGATGATTACCAGTCCGGCAAAAAGAGCCAACTCTACCTGTAAACGATTTGCCAAAATATACGATGTATCTAAAAAGAACATCTTTAAAGAACCTAAGTTATACCACGCATCCGAAAATACGCTCTTAAAAATCGCCAGAGAAATTGACGACAAGTACAATACCGTATTTATTTTTGGTCATAACCCGGGGCTTACTGAATTTGTAAACATCGTCTCCAATCTTGAAATAGATAACATCCCAACCACAGGAGTAACTGTATTAGAGATCAGTTCATGGAAAAAATTTGGAAAAGAAAAATCAAGAGCAATATACTTTGATTATCCTGGAAATTTAAAATAGATATGAGTATAGAGATGACACTCTATAGTCTATATATTGCTACCTTTACCCTCTAATGACATACTTCCAGCACAAAAAAAAATTCGGACAGCATTTCCTTAATAATGAAAATGTGGCTTTGGATATTGTAGAAGCATTTCTAAAAAATTGTAATACTGATCAGATATTAGAGATTGGTCCGGGAGAAGGGGTACTTACCAAACATTTGATGAATTCAAACAAAGAAGTATTCATCAGTGAAATTGACAATGATATTATTCCATTAATAGCACAAAAATTTAATGTAGATAATAAACATCTGATACATGGTGACTTTTTAGTGATGGATTTTAATGAACACTTTAAAGAAGAATTCAACATTATTGGAAACTTCCCCTATAATATTTCTACACAAATTGTTTTTAAAATCATTGAGAACCGAGAAAAAATTCCAATGATGACGGGCATGTTTCAAAAAGAAGTTGCCGATAGGATTGCAGCAAAACATGGAAGTAAAACTTATGGTATAACCTCAATATTAACACAGGTATTTTATGAGGTAAAATATTTATTTACGGTAGACAGAATGCAGTTTACCCCACCCCCTCAGGTACAATCAGCCGTGATACAATTGGTAAGAAGAGATAGTTTATTAAATGGATTAGAGGAAAAGTTCTTTTTTCAAATGGTAAAAGCAGGATTTAATCAACGTAGAAAAACTTTGAGAAATGCTTTAAAAAGTGTACTTTCGCAGCCTGAAAGACTTGATTCTTCTATTCTCGATAAAAGGGCTGAACAATTATCAGTACAGGAATGGGTTGGATTTTGTCATCAAATAAAAGATCAA
>CAZUXM010000073.1:0-13267 GCA_964624635.1 uncultured Candidatus Competibacteraceae bacterium | reverse complement strand
ACTTGATTATCTATCAATGATTACTCTTGTTTATTACCGGTGAACTTGTACTGATGGTTCCAGGAATCAAAACTCAAAAAACCTTCAAAATAATACCCGGCAAGCTCTATACTATCTGTTAATGAATTTATTAACTTCAAATTATACGCCAGTTCCCCGTTTTTAGTGAGTTGAGCATATTCAACATATCCACCACTCATCGAAGTACTGGTTAGGTCCAATCGTACATAGCCATCATTAATCGCAGTTACTTTCACATCAGCATCTAATGTATCCATTGCATACATTTTGCCATGAAAAGTTCCTGAAACAATTTCTGCATCGGAACAGGAAAAAAATAGAGTTGATAAAATAAAAATTACGAGTATTTGCTGTCTGTATTTCATGTGTCACAAATATACATTTTATACCCACAACTTATTTTACCAAGATTAAACTGTCTCTTATCTTATCATGGTACTTTAACTCGTGAGTAAGCCTGAAATAATAAAAATTAAGACCTGACAGCATCCCCGCTTCACCATTATAACCTATCTCAAACCAAACAGAATCTTTTTTCTCTTTTGGAACTGCTTTGGTTAATGTGGTTGGATAATATGGAAGATCCTTTACATATGATGAATTATATATAACCTTCTCAATGCTATCCAATTCTTTATTATAAAATTCATCAACCGACTTTGGCTCTTTTGGCAGGGGTGATGTATTACAAGAGCACAAAGCAATACTCACTAGCAGAAAACTAAAGAATAATAACCCTTTCATTTATAAAACATATCTTTTTTTGTCCTTACATACTTCCTTGGCTCGTCTAAAGTAATCAACTCTTCGAAAACCAATTCACCATTTGTTAAACGAGAAATAGTACTTCTAAATTCTTCATCAGAATAGAGTGACCTAAATACAATGATATTTTTATCAACAATTTCATAGCTGAAACTAAATGCTGTGTCAATATGATTATCCATAAAAACAGTCGATGTATCAAAAACCAAGGTATGATACATTTCCCATTTATTCAGATACCAACTACCAAGCAAATTTTCTACAGTAACCGGAATTCTTTTCATTTCTTCCTGAAAAAACTTAAGTTGCTTTTTAAATCTTACTTTTTCGTCTTCGTCTGCATACCTCATTGCCATTTCCACATCCGCAATGGCTTTTTCGTATTCCCCAATATCACCATACAATTGTGCTCTCTGTATATAAGCTGCAACAAAAGTTTTATCGTATTTAATGGCGTTGGTATAATCTTCAATGCTTTTGTAAGTTGCCATAGAATCCAACTGCCCACTATAATCTTTTAATCGGCTACTGGCAGCATCAAAATATTCTCTTGCTTTCTTTTTATTTTGACAGGAGAAAAGAAAAAAAAAGACAATAAAAAATGATAGATTATTTTTCATCTTTTTAAGGTAAAAGTGTTTACAAATAAATCATTCAATTTATTTAATCAACTCCCAATTTTCATTAAACCAATCTGCGGATAAATCTTTTAATTCAGAATTAAATTCTTTGATTACTTTCCACTTCCAGGCTCTGCTCCATCGCTTCATTTGTTTTTCACGTTTTATTGCATCAGCCATATTCGTATGCTCTTCAAAATATATGAGCTCTTCACAATTATACCTTTTGGCAAAACCATCATAAACTCTTTTTTTATGCTTATACATTCTACCCTTTATATCACTACTTACACCAATATAAAGTACAGTCCTACGCTTATTAGAAATTATATAAGTAAATCCTTTCGGCATCACAATTAAACTGGTTGCTTTAAAGATAAAAAATTGGGCTCTATTTAACAACCCAATTACTTGCCTTAGTTTCCCCGCATTCGCGGGGAATGACGAATGCTTTGAATTCACTTTTCGAAAATGAGCTTCAAAGCATTCGTCATCCCACGTGAACACGTGGGATCCAGGCCACTAATGTAAACAATAACTTATAGGCATCCCTATTAAAAAAGCCGAATCAAAAAGATTCGGCTTTCTACTTCTGGCAAAAGTAAGAGTTGTTATTTTATGATCCACACGCTTCGCAACCTTCAGGATTGTCTAATGAACATGAAATTTGTGATTTCATATCATCTTCCATAAATGCATCCAATTGATTGTTGGTGCTGTACGCTACTTGCGTATTTGTAGTAGTTACTGTATTGGTAACAGTGGCTGCAGTGGTTGCTTCGATATTTGCATTGACTACATTCTGATCAACTGTAAACTTAATCGCATCCGCTGCTGATTTAGTACGTAAATAATACATACCTGTTTTTAAACCTTTTTTCCATGCATAGAAGTGCATTGAGCTCATCTTTGCAAAATTTGGAGTTTCCATGAATATATTTAATGACTGGCTCTGACAGATATATGCGCCACGATCAGCTGCCATATCAACGATATCACGTTGTTTAATTTCCCAAATGGTTTTGTACAACGCTTTTAAATTTTCAGGAATCTCAGGAATATTCTGAATTGAACCATTATTCTGCATAATGGTTTGTTTCATTTGGTTATTCCATAACCCAAGATCTACTAAATCTTTCAACAAGTATTTATTTACTACAGGGAACTCACCACTTAATACACGACGCATATACATGTTTGACGTGAATGGCTCGAAACATTCATTGTTACCTAAAATTTGAGCCGTAGAAGCAGTTGGCATTGGAGCCATCAATAATGAATTACGTACACCGTATTTCATTACTTCTTCTCTTAAAATATCCCACTCCCAACGTCCGGTTGGTGCAACATTCCAAAGATCAAACTGGAATTGACCTTTGCTTAATGGTGAACCAGGGAATGATTCGTAAGCACCTTCAATTTTAGCCAAATCTTTAGAGGCTGTCATCGCAGCATAATAGATCGTTTCAAAAATTTCTTTATTCAATTGTTTAGCCTCATCACTATCAAATGGCATACGCAATTTCACAAAAGTATCAGCTAACCCTTGTACTCCTAATCCGATGGGGCGGTGGCGCATATTTGAATTACGTGCCTCAACAACAGGATAGTAGTTACGGTCAATAATTTTATTTAAGTTTTTAGTTACCTCATACACCACATCAAACAATACCTGGTGATTATATTTACCATCAATGATATATTTAGGTAATGCAATAGAAGCTAAATTACAAACAGCTACTTCATCAGGTGAGGTATACTCAATAATTTCGGTACACAAGTTAGATGAACGGATAGTACCTAAGTTTTGTTGATTTGATTTGCTGTTAGCAGCATCTTTATACAACATGTATGGAACACCTGTTTCAATTTGTGCCTCAATGATACGTGCCCATAAATCACGAGCCTTCATTGTTTTTCTGGCACGACCTTCTTGTTCGTATTTAGAATATAAAGCTTCAAATTCAGCGCTGTGTACATCAGGTAATCCCGGTGCTTCATTAGGACAGAATAAACTCCAATCACCATCTTCTTCTACACGCTTCATAAATAAATCAGGAGTCCATAATGCTAAGAAAAGATCGCGGGCACGAAGTTCTTCAGATCCTGTATTTTTCTTCAGGTCTAAGAAGTCAAGAATGTCAGCATGCCAGGGCTCAAGGTATACAGCAAAAGATCCTTTGCGTTTTCCACCGCCTTGATCTACGTAACGCGCTGTGTCGTTAAACACACGTAACATAGGTACAATTCCGTTAGAAGTTCCATTGGTTCCTTTGATGTATGACCCCTTCGCTCTGATATCATGGATGGCTAAACCAATACCGCCGGCCGACTGTGATATTTTAGCGCACTGCTTAAGCGTATCATAAATACCATCGATACTATCTTGTTTCATGGTAAGTAAAAAACAAGACGACATCTGCGGCTTAGGCGTTCCGGCATTAAACAAGGTGGGTGTTGCATGAGTGAACCAGCCTTCACTTAAGAGGTGATATGTTTTTACGGCAGCTTCAATATCCTCTTTGTGGATACCGATAGCTACACGCATATACATATGCTGTGGACGCTCCGCTACTTTACCATGTAACTTCAACAAATATGATTTCTCTAAAGTTTTGAAAGCATAATCACGATCATAAATAATGGTGGAGTCTAAATACTCAGCATTATTCATAATAATCTCATACACATCCTGAGCTATTAAACCTGCTTTTTCTCCTGTAACAGGATCCATATAGGTATATAAAGCCTCAATTACTTTTGAGAATGATTTTTCAGTATTCTTATGCAGGTTGGATACTGCAATTCTGCTCGCTAATATGGCATAATCAGGGTGAATAACTGATAAGGTAGCTGCTTCTTCAGCGGCTAAATTATCGAGTTCGGAAGTGTTTACTCCCTTATATAAACCCTGAATAACACGTTGTGCTACTTTTACGATATCCACATATTGTGGATGTAAACCATAGCTAAGTTTGTTGATCCTCGCAGTAATCTTGTCAAACTTTACGGATTCTTTTCTTCCGTCTCTCTTTAATACATACATTTCAGACATAGTGCCGGTATTATCTGTTGTTGGTTAACAATAAAATCATTTAATTAAAAATCTTCATCCATTGAGAAATCAGAATGTTTTACTTCTGCTTTCTTATATTCACTTACTCTCTTTTCAAAGAAGTTGGTTTTACCTTGTAACGAAATGAAATCCATAAATCCGAATGGATTTTCAACGTTATATACTTTGCTGCAACCTAACACTGATAACCAGTGATCAGCTACGAACTCAATATACTGTTGCATCATTCCTGCGTTCATACCAATTAATTCAACCGGTAAAGCATCGGTAACAAATTCTTTTTCGATGGAAACTGCATCGCAAATAATTTCTTTGATACGGTCTTCACTCAATTTATTTTTGATATGGTATTTATATAAGTGACATGCAAATTCGCAATGCATTCCTTCGTCACGTGAAATAAATTCGTTTGAAGTAGAAAGACCCGGCATCAATCCTCTTTTCTTTAACCAGAAAATAGAACAGAATGACCCACTGAAGAAAATTCCTTCTACAGCAGCAAATGCTACTAATCTTTCAGCAAAACTTTTTGATTCTATCCAACGTAATGCCCATGATGCTTTTTTCTTTACACAATCTAAAGTATCAATGGCTTGGAATAATTTATTTTTTTCGTTGGTATCTTTAATATAAGTATCAATTAATAGAGAATACATTTCAGAGTGAATATTCTCCATCATAATTTGGAAACCATAAAACATTTTGGCTTCAGTATATTGTACTTCTCTTACAAAATTCTCCGCTAGATTTTCGTTTACGATACCATCTGATGCCGCAAAGAAAGCCAGTACGTGTTTAATAAAATGTTGTTCATTAGCATTTAACTTATCCCAATCACTTAGGTCATTAGCTAAATCTACTTCTTCTACCCTCCAGAAACTTTCCTGTTGTTTCTTATAATGTTGCCATATATCCTGATGTTCTATTGGAAATAAAACAAAACGGTTAGGATTTTCAATTAATATGGGTTCGTTGTTAACCACAGTGGTGTTAGTTGGTAAAACCTGATTAAGATCTACTTTGTTTCCTTTCTCTTCAATTATATTCTCTGCCATAGGTCATTTTTTTCTTGTTGTGGTGCCTTCTCTACTTTTTAACATCCTGAGTTGACAAAAGGATGGTTTGGTTAGGGGCGACAAAGCCATTCATCTGAAATTAAGTTCTAATTTAGATGTCTGGTACTCTGACAGCCTTTTTTATTTTGTTGTTTTTGGAGTTGAACCCTGATTTGAGCATCTCCGAAACTGACACAACAAAAATTGTTTTTTCTTTTCAAAAATGAAAGGATTAAGAATTAACAAAGCACCCCCTTTTATTAACACAGAGTTCATGTCGAATAAACACTCAAATAAAAACTTGAGATTGATTTATCCAATGTTTTCAATAGTTTCACGGGTTACTGACAGGGCATGTTGAAAACGTAAGTCAGAAAAATATTTTTTTGGTTCTGGTTTTGAAATCGTTTTACAGTACAAAAGTCTAACACTTTTCCGAAAGATTTTTTTCGCCTATTTTCGTCTTGCTTCCCGCGACCTGCTTAAGTTTTCTTTAATTTAAAAGCTTTGCGCTAAACATCCGTCCTTCCAAATTCAACCTCCTCACTGCTTTTTAAGAGCACTTATTCAACAACAGAGGGCAAAAAACGATATCCGTCTTTTGCCCTCTTCTTAGTATATATTCACCCATTACGGTGTGTAAAGCTTATTTTAAAATAAAGCCTTCAATATATCATGCCTTGTAATAATGTAGGTCTTATCAATTTTAAAGTCTTTCACCAGTACTGCCGGACTTTCGTTGGTTAACATACCTGCCAGTGATTGTACCGGAGTAGATATATCTATAAACGGAAAAGCAGGCTGCATAACGGTTTCCAGCATTTTATCCTTAATAGAGGTATCTTTCATCAACATACTATATATATATGTCTCATTAATGGAACCTACAATCCTACCATTTTTGGTAACCGGTAATTGTGAATAGTCGTTATCAGTCATTATTTGCGCCGCTCTGCCAATGGTTTCGTCCGAATCCAAGGTAATTAAATCCAAACTGGCTCCTACCAATTCTTTAGCCGTTAAGCCACTTACATCCAAATACCCCTTACTCATCATCCAGTCATCATTAAACATTTTACCCAAGTAGCGGGTTCCATGGTCATGAAAGATTACCACTACCACATCATCCTTGGTAAGTTTGTCAGCCATTTGCATTAACCCGGCCATGGCTGCTCCTGCAGAGTTCCCCACGAAAATTCCTTCTTTACGGGATATTTCACGGGTCATCAAGGCGGCATCTTTATCGGTTACCTTTTCAAAATGATCAATAATGGAAAAGTCAACATTTTGTGGTAAAAAGTCTTCCCCTATCCCCTCGGTTACATAAGGGTAAATTTCATTTTTATCAAAAATACCCGTCTCCTTATATTTTTTAAAAACTGAACCGTAGGTATCAATTCCCCATATTTTAATGTTGGGATTTTTTTCTTTTAGGTATTTACCCGTACCGCAAATGGTACCTCCGGTACCTACCCCTACTACCAAATGAGTAATTTTTCCTTCGGTTTGATCCCAGATTTCGGGTCCCGTACTTTCATAATGCGCCTGCGCATTCGATGGATTATCATATTGATTAGGTTTCCATGAATTGGGGACTTCCTTTTCTAAACGAGATGATACAGAATAATAAGATCTGGGGTCTTCGGGATCAACATCCGTTGGGCATACTACTACTTCTGCTCCCAAGGCCCTTAAAGCATCCACCTTTTCTTTTGATTGTTTATCGGTGGTGGTAAAAATACATTTGTATCCTTTTACAACAGCGGCAATAGCCAACCCCATTCCGGTATTTCCACTGGTTCCTTCAATAATGGTTCCGCCCGGTTTTAGCCTTCCATCTTTCTCTGCATCTTCTATCATTTTAATGGCCATTCTATCTTTAATAGAATTGCCCGGATTAAAAGTTTCAATCTTTGCTAAAACGGTAGCCGGCAGTTTTTCTACCAACTTGTGCATTTGTACTAAGGGGGTGTTCCCTATGGTTTCTAATATATTTTTACTCCACATAGTTTTAAAATTAGTAAATGGTATTTATCGAGGGCCATTTATTTATGGGCAAAAATAGAGATTCAAACATATTAATCGATTATGGTTAACTTAGAGCTTTCAAAAAGAATCAACAATTGAAAAGGTTATCTCTCATATTTCTTTTGTTTATAGGTGTAATTGGCCAATTATCGGCTCAGATAAATACTGATTCTTTAAAAAAGGACTCAGTTGTACTCACAGCATTTGATAGTACAAAAACAAAAGAGCGCCATTACGGAAAATATGCCTTTGAAGATCCCAACTATTGTATTTACCATCCTTGCCATACTGTTACTCCTCAACAAAAAAAATGGCGAATGCCTTTGGTATTTGGAGTGACTGCCGGTTTATATGCCGGCTCATTTATTGGGTTGAACGAAGTTTGGTATGCCAATTATCCTAAGTCTGATTTTCATTTTATCGATGACAATGCAGAATGGTTTGGATTAGATAAAATGGGACATGCTACCACTGCTTATTATATAGGTTATTATACTCAACCTGTTTTTATGTGGAGTGGACTCAACCATAAAGCCGCCACATGGACAGCGGGTGGTTTAGCATTTGCTTACCAAAGTACCATTGAAATTTTAGACGGATTTTCTGCAGAATGGGGTGCCAGCTATGGCGATTGGATTGCTAATTTTGGTGGGGCTGCTATGTTTGTTTCGCAGGAATTAATTTGGAAAGAACAACGCTTCCAATTAAAAATGAGTTATTGGCCCAGTGAATATGCTGCTATGCGACCCAATTTATTAGGAAGCAATATTCCCGAAAGATTATTGAAAGATTATAATGCTCAAACCTATTGGCTCAGTTGTAATGTTTGGAGTTTTTTACCCAATAGAAACCAATCCAGGTTTCCTAAATGGTTAAACATTGCTGTAGGATATGGAGGTAATGGGATGTTAGGTGGATTTGATAATCCTCCACAGTTTGCTCATATTCCCCGCTACCAACAATTCTATTTATCGGTAGATTTTGATCTAACGAAAATCAAAACCAAATCACGTTTCTTAAAAACACTGTTTCGTGCTTTATCTATTATAAAAATTCCGGCACCCGCTATTGAGTTCAGTACGAATCCAAATCAACCGGTATTTTTTCATTGGATGATGTTTTAATTCTTCACGAATCGGTAAGTATGAATATCATCTCCTGATCTTACCTGAAGCACATAAACTCCATTTACTAAATTCTGTACTGATATTTCATTTTTACCAAAAGAAATTTGTTGAATTTTCCCATTCATATCATAGATATACAAATCTACTTTTGCATCAGTTGATGTAGATTGAACATATAAAGTAGTTTGCACCGGATTAGGATAAATAGAATAATTTAAATTTTCAGATTCGTTGTTTAAAGATAAAGTAGTTGAACATGTAGCAGGAATACTATCCGTTGTATAATCAGAAACACATACTCCACACATTACTGATTTAAAGAAACAGCTCGCTTTGGCAATTCTAAAATCAATAGCCGGTAATGAATTGTTATAAATCCCATGACCTCCTCCAATTTTTACCACCGCTTGGTTACATATACCCCACTGACTTAATTTTTGATGAATTAAATTGGTTCCATATACATACGGTGGATTTACACAACTACTTCCGAAAGCCGAATCAATATCTACCGTTACATCAGCATCGCCATGAAAACTGATGGTAGGTAATGCTTCGCCAGCTTCAAAAAAATCACGGGCTACTCCACCCCAATTATTAAAAATACCTTTTACGGTAAATGTGTTGGTTAAAGTATTGGTAGAGTTATTGAGATTACCTAATATAGATTGTAAAGCCGGATTGGATGCATTAAATTCAGCTTGTGTAGTATAGGTCATGGCTAAACAAGTTCCTGCACCGGCACTACCTCCACCTATAAAAATCCAATTGGTATCTAATCCAATCGAATCTGCTTTGCTTACCATAAATCTCATCGCTGCATTGGCATCCTGCATGGCTCGATACACCGCTTTGTCATATGATAAAGTATCAGGACCACTACAGTCTCTTCCTAAACGATAATCAATGGTTACGGAAATAAAACCTCTACGGGCAAATTGAAATGCTTCATAGTTTAAATCTCTTTTATTTCCACCTACAAAACCTCCTCCATGTATCAAAAACACCATAGGTCTTTTTTGCATCGTGTCTACTGATAATTTGGGGAATGCCATATTTAAACTCAATGTTTCATCAGCACCCAACCAATTAATCGCATGTCCGTAAATTATATTAGAGTCAACAAAAATATCAGAAGGATTGCTGTACACTAAAGTTTCAGTAAAACGAGGAGAAGAACAGATTTGTGAAAACCCTCCCATACTAACTGCAAAAAAGCAGATTATCATCAATAATCTTTTCATAACGTGAGTTTACTAATTGACCTTTAAACTTTCTCAGAGTTTAAAGGGGTGATTAAAATAATTTTATTTTAGGAAATAACTTTTTAGTGGTTTTTGCCAGACTTAAAGCTGCATTCGAAAAATCGTTTCTGAAGTTTGATTTTTTCACATCTCTGTATTTATCAAAAAAGAACTTAGTATAGATAACAGTATAGATGGCACAATCTTCATGGTCAAGGTTTTTACCGGCATCTTTTATCTTAATTTTTTTAGCTCCGTTTTTCTTCATCCAGTTATAAGCTGTTCTTGAATTTTGTCCGGTTACCACATCATCATCCGAACAGTAACATAATTGAGTAGGGGTTTCAGGAATAAACTCATAAATGGTATTTTCTTTCAAAATATCTTTGAACCTTGAAGTAGGTGATAAAAACTCCTGTTGGATAAAATCACCCCTGAATATTTCAAGAATGTTAGATGGCAATCCTTTACGAATTCCTCCATACTTGTTATATCCATCAAAATAAACAGCTGATAATGAATCCCAGGGGGAAACAAAAATTTCGCTCAATGAGTTCCTCAAATGATACGTATCATTAAATGATTTTACCATAAACATAAATAACACCCAATCGCCGTTTTTATTATTCGGATCTACAACAACAGTTGAACTCAAATCATACGGACCAGACATAGGTGACGATGCCACCAGGTTAAAATCATTATTGTAATTGGTTTCAATTAACCGTTGAGTTGACATAGCAGCATGCCCCCCCTGAGAATATCCTGTGATAAAAAGATCTTTGATAGGTTCGTGCCCTTTTTCTTGTAAAAACCCGTTTGCAGCTAATAACATGTCCACCGAATTTTGCCCCTCGGTTTGAGCATTTAAATACAATTGTGGTTTATCACTATTCCCCCTCCCGATATAATCAGGTATTACTACCAGATAACCATCAGCCGCTAAACCTGCACAAATGGAGAATTGATTATACCCAAGTGTTTGCTCCCTTTTTTTCATAATGTTAGTACCATTATGATAAATGATGGTAGAATAGTCCTTGTGTAAATTATCCGGAACCAATACTAATCCGGTAGCTTGTATAGGTGAACCATCAATGTAAGATGTAATAAATGAAATTTCGTAAACATATACCCCATTATTTACGGGTAAGTAAATCTGAGGGATATCAATTTGTTTCCAGGTTTGTTTAATTTCCTCTGCTTCAAAATAATCAACATCCTTATAAGTTACCAACCTGTAACTGTGTCCTGTCGTTATTGACAACGCAATACAAATGATACAACAAATGAAGGTTCTAGTCACTGGAATTAATTTGGGAAGCCAAAAATAACTCTTGCAACAGGATTACACAAGTTAATAGTTCTAAAAAAAAGCAGGTCAGTGCAGCATTTATTTTGCTGCTGAGTTTGCTAACAACTCTTCGGCTTTCTCCACCATTTTTTTGCTTCCAATAAAATAAGGCACTCGTTGGTGTAACTTTTCAGGTTGTAATTCCATGATTCGTTCAAAACCGGTAGATGCTTTACCACCGGCTTGTTCCACTATAAATGCCAATGGATTACACTCGTATAACAAACGAAGCTTTCCTTTAGGATCAGCTTCGGTTGACGGATACATATAAATTCCCCCTTTAATAAGGTTACGATGAAAATCAGCTACCAATGAACCTATGTACCTACATGAATATGATTTGCCGGCATCATTCGCTGTTCCCTGACAATATTTAATATAATCCTGAATGTCTTTCGAAAAATAATTGAAGTTCCCTTCGTTTACCGAATAGATTTGTCCCTTCTCCGGAGTTTTTAAATGAGGATGTGATAAACAGAAAACTCCAATCGATGGATCTAAGGTAAACCCATTCACTCCATGCCCCGTTGTATACACCAACATGGTTGATGAACCATAAATAATATATCCTGCCGCTACTTGTGCTGTACCAGGTTGTAAAAAATCCTGCAATGTACAGGCTCCTGATTTGGTAATAGTTTTATATACTGAAAAGATCGTTCCAATTGAAACATTTACATCAATATTACTTGAACCATCTAATGGATCAATACACACTACATAACTTGATTCAGCACAATCTCTGTCTTCAAATACCACAATGTTATCATTCTCTTCACTAGCTACGCCGGCCACTACTCCCCCATGTTTCATAGCTGCAATAAATTGCTCGTTGGCGTATACATCTAATTTTTTTTGTGATTCACCTTGTACATTCGTTGTACCAAATTCTCCCAAAATATTTACTAATCCGGCTTTACGAACTTAACGGGTAACAATTTTTGCTGCTACTGCGATATCTCCTAACAAACGAGTAAGATCCCCTTTGGCATAAGGGAAATCTTTTTGGTTACGAATAACAAATTCTGATAAGGTAATAATGTCTCTGCTAAAATCTTCCATGGTATTTAAACTATTTGAAATTTATTCTGAACTCGCTGAAGAATCAACGTAATCTTGTAAATAAGTAAAATATTCGGTGAGTTGACCATTTTCGGCAATGGTGGCTCTTTTTAAAATGTTGTCTTTATCACCCTCCATCAATAATGGAATAATTTCCTTTATCAAGTGATTTCCAAAATCCTCAGATGCATCACGAGGTAATTCACATGGCAAATTATCCACTGCCATTACAGTTACTGCGTCTTTATTAAATGCATCCGTTTCCTTTCCTGTTTGAGGATCATATCCAAAAAATGCATCCCCAATTTTTGTGGAACGAATTGTTGCCGGAATAGGTCCATCCAAATCACAACTGATATCGGCAATCACCTTAATATTAAAATCATCCTTCAACATATCTTCTCTGGAAAAAAAGCGGGGCGCCTTGGGTGACCAAAAATGTCCTGCAATCAAAAGATCTGTCTCAGGTAAAAATTTATAAAAGTCTGATTCAAAATTTTCAGGATGAGTATAAAACTCTTTTTCGTTAAAAGGTATTCCTGATTTATTTTTATTGTATTCTGGAAATTCTACTTGGGCAAAAACGGGTTCTTTAAAGTTTTTTGAAAGAAATTCAGATGAACTTACCTGTTTAATTTTCGCCAACTTCATTACCTCCAGCACTCCCTGCCCTACTCTTCCAGCTCCGGTAACCAATATTTTTTCGGGGCCTAATTTTACTTTGGTTAGCTCATATTCTAGTTCCTTGATGTCAAAACATTGATATGCCGGTTTTAAATTAAATGTATTATATCTTTTTCCGTAGGCCATTAATCCATTGTATGCACCAACGATTCCGGCAAATCTTCCGAATCCTAAAATTCTACCATCATCAGGATAACGTAAACATTCATAATCAATAAGGCGAATATTTTT
>CAZUXM010000072.1:11251-13399 GCA_964624635.1 uncultured Candidatus Competibacteraceae bacterium | reverse complement strand
ATGGTGTGATAAAAGGTTGGACCGAAGGGTTACAGTTAATGACTCCGGGCTCTATTTATTATTTATATATTCCATATGATCTTGGATATGGAGATAAAGGTGCAGGTGGACAAATTCCTCCTTATGCTACTTTAGTGTTTAAAGTGGAATTGTTGGAAGTAAAATAATATAAAAAGATAGAATAATAAAAAAGGGTCGATTATATCGACCCTTTTTTATTTAATTATAAAGTGGTATTTGTATTCTTCATTTGAATACTTGCTTTTTCAGCGGCTTTGCTATCACGAGTGTTTTTTTGCACCGCAATAGCCCCAAACATGCTTAATACAAACGCAATTCCATAAAATCCACGTTCACTAAAAGGAACATCCGCATTCCATAATCCAACAACAAGCAATAACAACGATAAGATAGTGGCTACCCAGGCAACTCCAAAATAAAGGGGAGTTACCGGAATATTTTCCATTTTATCACGTACTGCCTTTTGTAATGATACGGCGGAAAATAATCCGAACATTAAGATAGTAAAGTAATAACCTTTTTCGTTAAGCTGCATGTTTTTTGCGGTCCATAAACCAATGTTGTAACATAATACTCCAATGGCTAATGCTATCCATGAGGAAGCAATAAATGCAGGTGATGGTTTTGTACTCATAACATCTGTGTTTAAGTCCGGGGTTAAGTTTGTTTACCGGACTGTGATTTATGAGTACAATGTTACGGGGAGTTTGATACGATAAATGCAAATAACCCTTAACGATCTTAAATTTTTTGCTTTGTTGTGTAAAAAGAATTGAAGAGGTGTTAAGGATTGGTTAAGCTTCATAGGCCGCAATAATTCTATGTCTCAATTGCATATAATCTTTATATTCCATTTGATTGTAAACCAACTTTATATCTTCTAGAAGTTGATTGTACATTTCCTTTTCTTTGTTTTTTCCAAATGCATTCATTATTGACGAATACCAACTTAGTCCCCAACGGTCATACCTGGTATGAGTGTTATGGTAATCTCCCATCATATTTTCGAATTCCATAATTTTTTTCTTTATTTCCTCAACTGTCATATTGTTTAGAGATACGGAATAGTGGGTAGATTGTTACTGTGGCTTGCAAGCCATCACTCTTTTTCTTAATCCGTAAAATTCACGAGGTGTAAATTCAGATTCCATCAATTGAAGTGTTTCCATTACTTCGTTATACTTTTTAATAAGAGGACCATGTTTTGTTGAATTATTTGCGCTTTTAAATATTCTTACAAAACCTATTATATTTAATAAAGGATGAACTGACATCATTTTACTGCTCATTTCTTCTAACAAAAGAATATCCTTCATTAATTGATCTTTTGTCATATCAATATTTACGAGCTGTATTAAATCGTTTTTTCATGTCTAGAAATTCCTGTAACGGGATGGTTGAACCTAACTCATTCAGCATATTTTGTATGTCCATTTTTTTTTGATCCAAAGCCCTTTTTTTCTTTATCCATTTAATGAATATAAATATCCCTGGTATAGGGAGTATAATCATTAAAGTAACAACAAAAGGATACTTTCTGTAGTAATCATTGATCTCTAAAAGGTAGGTTTCAATTTCTACGGTTACATCTACTTTATCAGGCATAGTTCAAATATACAGTAAATCTTTTTCCCTTCCCGGCTGTAGGTTTATGGCTTTTATACTGTAAAAAAACAGTATCAGAATGTATTATTACTTTCTCAAAATGATAAAAAATGGGCTTAATAAAAGTAGTACTTATTTGATATAAATCATTGAAAATCAAATACTCATATAATTTTAATGCTTTATTGGCACAGGGATGGAAATAGTTTTAGAACAAACTTTAAAACCATTAGTTATGAAACGATTAATTAGTACTGGCACTTTAGTAATTACATTACTATGTTTTGCATTAGCATCATGCGATAATGCTGCCAATGAAGCAGGTTCATTTAAAGTGCGTATGACAGATGCTCCCGGGGATTATGCTGCATTAAATTTAACCGTTACCAGCGTTGATGTATTTCTAGAAAATCATGGTTGGGTAAATTTAAGTTCACAAGCACAACAGGTAAATATACTTTCATTAACGGATGGTGCTGAGATAACTTTGGCTAATGAAGCCAACGTAGAAGCTGGTGTTTA
>CAZUXM010000072.1:6159-11241 GCA_964624635.1 uncultured Candidatus Competibacteraceae bacterium | reverse complement strand
CCGATTAAAAATCACCTTTGGTGTTATGGGTACCATACAATTAAACGGTGGAGGTGGTACTGCCAACATTACCTGGGCCGGAGATGTCCATGAAGTAGAAATTGCCATTCATGAAGTGGTAAATGTACAAGTAGGCGCTGATGTATTAGTTGATTTTCATGTGGCCGAATCGGTTATTGAGTCAGGTATGGAATACATTGTTGAACCTACTATAACGGTTGTTGATGACATAACAACCGGTATTGAAGGAAGTGTGGTGGGTACTGCATCTGCAGCAGTAGTACTAACGGATGGTGAAAATACATTCAGTACTTATATTAGTTCAACCGGTGATTTCATCATCAGAGGTGTCGATCCGGGAACTTATACACTTACTGTATTGGAACCAGGTATGCTACAAGGGCACAACATTAACAATATTATTATTGCTGAAGGACAGATACATCAAGTGGGACAAATTAATCTGTAAATTATTTAATAACCGAAACTAAGGAGTATACTCCTTAGTTTCATTAAACTATAGAGCTATGTTACCAAATACAAAAATTAAATTAGCCATCATTGATGATAATGAGTTTTATAGTCAGTTATTGGCTGTACGATTAAAAAATTACATATATCCTATTGCTGAGGATAAGCATTTTGAATTAGATGTAAAGTCATTTACTGATCCTTATGAAGGTTTAAAAAAAATGGATAGGGATACGGATATAGTTTTTTTAGATTATTATTTAGGGCCTTATACTAATGGGCAAACTATTATGAAAAGAATAAAAAAGCATTGTAGTTCTTCTAATATTGTTATTATTTCACAAGTAAAAAGTTTACAAACTTCATTAGTTACTTTATTGGAAGGTGCATCTGAATTTATTTTAAAAGACAGGCATGCTTTTACTAGAAGTTGTTATGTTGCTGAAGAAATGATTTATAATAGACTTAAGTATACCTGATATTACTATATTTACATTTATTACTTATTTAAACACAACCTATGCAAACCAATAAGAATAAAAAACTATTTGCCGCTGAGTGGAGGCTGGGTGTTTTTATTATACTACTGGTTTGTATAGTGGCTATTACAGGTGTATTTACCTATCAAAACATTAATAAAATTATTACAGATGTTGAGAAAGGCGCAGATGTAAAATCTAATGCGACTACTTTAAAGCAAATTAATAATGATTTATTGATTCTTGAAAGTAAGGTAAGGTCTTTCTTTTTTACCAGAGATACTTCATATATTACACGTTATGATTCGTCAAAAAATGAAATTTACAATCAGGTTGTAATATTAAAAGCAAATAAAAATAATAATATTCTTCCGGTTCATATTAAAGATTCAGTAAATAATATAGTAAATAAGAAGTTTGTATTATTTGATGAATGGATTAGCCTGGCTCATAATCTGGAGGTGGTAAAAAAACTATCATTGATTCCTCAAAAACTTGAGGATCCTACTTATTTTGAAGATGTCTCAAAAATAAAGAACAAAAGGAAACGTGAAAAGTTATTGGAAGAGTCCAATAAAGTAAGTTTGGATGAAGTTAAAGAGGAAATAGAAAAGGCTAAAAGAGATCAAACAGTTTTTTTAAAAGACCTGGATGAAAGTACACTTATTTTGAACCAGCAAAATAACCAATTAACGGCTTCATTAATAAATATAATTAATGTAATAGAAAAAGAAGAAAAGGTTCAACTGGCTCAAAGTAATACCAAAGCTATTCAGAAGGCACGTTTTACCAACTTCGTAATTGCAGTATTTTGTATTTCATCTATTGTATTATTATTTTTTATTTCGTTTGTATTTTACAAATACGTAAAAGCAGCCAATGCTTATAATATAGCTTTAAAAAATGCCCGTATAGAAGCTGAGGCATTGGCATTGGCCAAACAAAATTTCCTGGCTAATATGACCCATGAATTACGAACTCCTATCAATTCGATTATTGGATTTTCTGAACTGCTTGAAAGGTCTGCTTTAAATACTGAACAACACGAACAACTGGGCATTGTAAAAAAATCATCCATACACCTTTTAAAAGTGGTGAATGAAGTTTTGGATTATTCAAAGTTACAGGCAGGTAAATTTTCATTTGAGAAAATTATATTTGAACCGGAAGTTACCATTGAGGAAGTGGTAGAAATATTAAAACCACAAGCTGACAAAAAAAATATAAAATTCAGGTTTTTATCGGATAAAAATATACCGGAAAATCTTATAGGCGATCCATTTAGATTACAACAGATATTATTAAATATAGTTGGGAATGCCATTAAATTTACAGGAAGTGGATCTGTAATAGTGAGTGTTAGATCAAATATGATTGATGATAAAGCTTGCATTTTGAATATTGAAGTAAAAGATACAGGCATTGGTATTCCGGATGAGTATGCATCTAAAGTGTTTGATGAATTTGAACAGGCAGATAATAAGATAGACAGTAAGTACAGGGGTACTGGCTTAGGTTTGAGTATATCCAAGAAATTGATTGAATTACAAAATGGGAGTATAAATATGTACAGTAAAGTTGGTGAGGGAACAATGGTAAATATTATTATACCTTATCAACTGGCTACAGAATTAGATAAAAGCGGTAAAGCTGAGGAACCTCTTTCGCCAAGATTTTTAAAAGGAAAAAAAATCATGGTGGTAGATGATGAGATCTATAACAGAATGTTATTGAAAAAAATATTTTCTCAATGGGGACTTCATTTTTATGAAGCTGAAAATGGTAAACATGCACTGGAATTATTAGAAACAGGCCATTGGGACCTGTTGTTGATGGATATTAGAATGCCTGAAATGTCAGGTATGGAAGCTACCAGATTAATAAGAAGCTCTTCCAACAATAAGATCAAAGACATACCTGTAATTGCCCTTACTGCAAGTAATGATAAAGAAAAAGAAGAAAAATGCTTGCAAGCAGGAATGAATTCTTTTATTTCAAAACCTTTTTCTGAACAAAAACTTTTGAAAGTATTAAAACACTTTTTAGATAAAGGGGAATATGACCTGGTAAAGTTAGATGATCTTGACCCGGAAGAGGAAATGAACCATAATACTTCAGTAAATATTGATGAACTTGTTAAATCATCTAACGGGGATAAGGTATTTGTTAAAGAAATGATAAATATTTTCATCAATAGTACCAGTGATGGAATTGAAAAAATGAAAAAAGCATATTATGATTCGAAATATGAAATAATCAAGGAACAGGCTCATAAAATTTCCTCTCCATGCAGACACGTAGGAGCATATAGCTTGCTTTCTCATTTGAAAAATATTGAAAATAGTGTGATGGGCAATGCTCACCCCAATGAAATATTAAATGAAATTCAATTGGCAGATTCCGAATCACAAAAAGTATTTGATTCTCTCAGGTTGTATATTTAATTTTCGTCCTATCAATTATTATTGTTAATATTGGCTGTATGAACGATCACGATTTTTTAATTTTTGTTGTAGAAGATAACGACTGGTATAATAAATTTCTGGTACATCATCTTGCTTTGAACCCGGATTACACAGTACAGGGTTTCAAATCAGGTAATGACCTGAATAAAAATTTGCATAAAGGACCCTCAGTAATTACACTTGATTACAGACTCCCTGATACCGATGGAAAACAGTTGCTTAAAAAAATCAAAGAATCATATCCTGATGTGGAGGTGATTATTATTTCTGAGCAAAACGAAATTGAGGTGGCTATTCAACTACTTAAAGATGGGGCCTACGATTATATTATGAAAGGTGATGATATTCAAAACAGGTTATTGAATGCAGTAAACAATATTCGTAAAAACAGTACTTTAAAAGAAAAAGTAGTTGAACTTGAAAAAGAGGTTCAGAAAAAGTATGACTTTCAAAATTCTATTATAGGAAATAGCCCTGCTATTGGTAAAGTACATGAATTGATTAAAAAAGCGCTTACTACAAATATCAATGTAATGTTGCATGGTGAAACAGGAACAGGAAAAGAAGTGGCGGCGAAAGCTATTCACTATAATTCTGATAGAAAAAATAAGCCATTTGTTGCAGTAAATGTAGCCGCATTACCGGCTGATTTAATAGAAAGTGAATTATTTGGTCATGAAAAAGGGGCCTTTACCGGAGCTATTGCTCGTAGAATTGGTAAGTTTGAAGAGGCACATGGAGGTACTTTATTTCTTGATGAGATAGGGGAGATGGACATGGTTTTCCAAACCAAACTATTACGTGCCCTACAGGAACGAGAGATTACTCGGATTGGAAGTAATGATGCAGTAAAGGTAGATTGCAGAATCATTACAGCTACTCATAAAAACTTAAAGGACCTCATTAAAGAAGGAAAATTTAGAGAAGATCTTTACTACCGTTTGATAGGATTACCTATTGATTTACCTCCATTAAGAGAAAGAGGTAAAGACGTATTGGTATTAGCTAAACATTTTATAGAAATGTTTTGTAAAGAAAATAAAATGCCTGTAAAAGGTATTGGTCCTGAGGCCCAACAAAAATTAATGGCATATCCTTTTCCCGGAAACATTAGGGAACTAAAATCTGTAATGGATTTGGCAATAGTCTTAAGTATAAGTGATACCATTCAACCGGATGATATTTCATTAAATTCATATGATGCATTACCTGATATTATCACAGATGAACTTACCATGCGTCAATATGAGCTTCGTATTCTAAAATCATACCTGGTCAAATACAACGATGATGTAAAAATGGTATCTCAAAAGCTGGATATTAGTTCAGCAACTATTTATCGTATGCTCAAAGAATAATTTTTGAGAAGTATATTCTCATTTTGATAAAAAAACGAATCTACGATATTTATATAATTTGCTTAAAATCATGTAGTTGTATTTGTTGGCATGAGCTTGGTTATATACCTGCTAAACAACAAAGTCATGAAAAATTCACTGTTTATTTTGGGATTTATTTTGATGTTTTCTTTATCTGGTTGTATTCTGGTAGAAGTAAATCAACCTAAAAGAAAGGGTGGCCCTCCATCTTGGGCTCCTGCACATGGATATAGAAAAAAGAATGTAATTATTTATAATTCTCTAAGCCACGTAATTATTAAAAAAGGT
>CAZUXM010000072.1:0-6149 GCA_964624635.1 uncultured Candidatus Competibacteraceae bacterium | reverse complement strand
ACATTAAGATTATCTGTAAACATTGTTTACAGTCTATATACTCTCAATAATTGTTCTTTGTACTCTCAGGTTAAGTGATTTAGTAAAGAGGCCCTCTTGGTATAACTGAGAGGGCTTTTTTAGTTCAACGTATTGTTGAGTATATATGAATAAGCAACATTTTTAAATCGTTATATTTGTTGAAACGATTTACAAATTCACCAACTTTTTTGCAATACATGAAGTACATTTTTCATCTGATTTTATTCAGTTTCCCTGTGATAAGTGTATTTGCTCAAAAGTATCCACTTACTGTAATTAATTTTGAAGATGGGTTGAATAAATCCGAATTCTATGAAGTAATCAAAGATAATCAAGGTTATATGTGGATGGCGGCTGATGGTGCTTTGGTACGCTACGATGGTCGTGAATTTATTTATTATTCTAATCGGGATGGGATATTAGGAAGCTATGTAACAGATATTGATATTGATTTAAACAACCACTTATGGGTATCAACTTATGGTGGTGGAATAGCAGTATTCGATGGAAAATCATTTCACAGTTACAATACCAAGAATGGTTTTCCATCCGATTATTTACGTGATGCAATTTTTTCATCAGTAGGAGATATGTGGTTGGCTACAGAAGGAGATGGAATAATACGAATCTCTAATGGTATTCCTCAAATTATCCTTGATGAAAGGGGTGAACGATTAGGAGATTGTTGGAATGTCATAGAAGATACTGATCACAATATATGGTCCGTATCGCCTCGTGGAGGAATAGGAAGATTTTCAAAAACAAATAACTATGCCTTTGAATTGGTTTATAAGAATGATAATTATAGGCTTACTTCGTTGGCAGAAGATAAGGATGGTTGGATGTGGGCTGCAGGCGCATTTTGTTTGCTTCGGTTTAAAAATGATTCGGTAATTGATTATTCTAGCCAATTACCACCAAATTCTATTGTATTGGATATTCATTTAGCTCGATCAAGTGATAAATTATATTTGGCTACCGCTGATAATTTTATTGTTTGGGATTATGGAAAAATTTCTGTTTTGGATAAATCGAATGGGTTAATCAACTCCCAATTTTGGAATATATATGAAGATGAATCTAATGATATATGGTTGAGTTCTGGCGGTGGTGGAGTTGTAAAATATGATAATTATGGTATTAGGATTTATAAGGGGCAGGATGAATTGGTTTTCGATTCAAGGATTATTGATATTGTGGATGATCATTCAGGAAGAATAATTGTTGGAACTGAATTGAACGGATTTTTTAGTTTGGAAGATGGTAAATTTTCTCGACTCAGCTTACCTGGATTGGAGGAAGTGGTTACGGCCTATGCTGCTATTTATAACAAAGAATATAACCTTACCCTTTTATCAAGCAGTGGTGGGGGAAGTGTGTTTTGGGCACGGAATGGAAAAATTATCAAAAAATTCATTCCTGAGGCTGGTAGGTCTCAATTGATCTATGATGTTGAATTTATTGATAGTAATCAGGTAATGATTGCTTCAGATGCCGGATGTTTTATTACAAGACCTAATGAAACAGTTCCTGAACGTATTGAATCCATTCCCATTGGATATTATCGTGGAATATTTAAGGACAAAGAAGGCTATTTATGGATACTTGGAGATAATGGGCATATTTTCAAGTATAAAGATCAGAAAGCAGAAGATGTAACTACTATCATCAATCCGGAAATGTATATACCATTTGATGGAATGTGTGACACCGTTAATCATTTGTATTGGTTCTGCACCAATTCTGGTTTGGTAGTTTGGAATGAAAATCAGCGAATAGTATTGCATGCACAGAATGGTTTGAATTCTGACATGCCTAAATCAATAACACAGGATACATTAGGCCGTATTTGGATAGGACACGATAAAGGGATTACGATGATTGATGTTGTCAATAAATCATTTAAACACATAGGATATGAGGATGGTTTTATAGGTGTAACTACCAATCAACGATCCATCGGGTTTGATTTAAAGGGAAATCTAATGGTAGGTTCAGGCAACGAATTATATATTATTGATCCGTCAAGCCTGGTTAATAAAAACAAGCATACCAAATTGCGATTACAAAGTGTTTCTTTTAAGGAATCCATCTATTTTCAGGAAAATTATTACACCGATACTTTGCCCGATATCAACTTGTATCATAATCAAAATAATCTTCAGATAGATTTGGCTGCCCTCGATTTTGTAAATGCAGAACACGTAACTTATAGCTGGAGGTTGAAAGGCTATGAGAGTGAATTCAGACCTTATAGTAAATTAAGTGAAGCCAACTATACTAATCTTCCTCCCGGTGATTATGAATTTATAGCTAAGGCAATAGATTCAGACGGGTTTGAAACCAATCAAGTTAAAATGAAAATATTTATAGCTAAACCATTTTGGGAAAAACTTTGGTTTTATGCATTAGAAATATTCATATTTATTGTGATAGTTGTACTAAGCTTTATATTCAGCGGTAAAAAATCAGATAATAGATTCGGACAGATTATGACCTTTTTAACCATCATTATTTTCTTTGAATCAGCCATATTTTATTTGTCGAATTTTATCAATCCATTAACCAACGGTATTCCTGTTTTTCAATTAGTAATGAACATTATTTTAGCAGCGGTTTTACAACCCATTGAACAATTGGTAAAAAGGATAATTACTAGGCGTAAAGTTTCCTAATGCCTATTACTATAACTACTAAATATGTTTATTATTAATATATTTATGTAATTATTAAAACATGAAACGGACTCTCTTTTCTATACTTCTTGTTACATTATTTACTTCTATCAATGCTCAATCAACGGAAGTAGACATAACCAAACACCTTATTTCGTTTTATGAAGAGTATTTTGTTTCTTTTAATAAGAATACAGTCTTAAATTATGCTCCACAAGTTGCCGAAAGCAAAAACAAAAAGGCTTTACTTATGGTAGATGAATACCTTCAGTTTTTAAAAAGTACCCAACATTTTAGTAACGAATTTTTAGAAAAAGAAAAGTTACGTTTAGATCCCTGTAAGAAAGATTTATCTAAGATTCCATTTAAACGTTATATAAATATGGAAATGGGAGAGGAGCCCTCAACATGTAATTTTTTCTATTACGATTATTGGACCAATACTCAGGATACTCCTGATGGGATAACAGTAATTAATACAGCTCAACCTACGGATGCAAATGCGGTAGCTAATTTTAAATTTTATACGGGTAAAAAAGAAGATAATAATTTATGGGATATGAAAGGTCAAGCCGGATTTACTTTAATGAATGGGGAGTGGTTAATCTCCTATATCAACTTTGAATAACTTATTCAATAAACCCTAAAGCAATGGCTTTGGCTTTATCGTCGGCAGAAATGGTAATGTGAACTATTCTGTTCGATGAACAATTACAAGCTTCACAAAAAACTAATGTATCACTTCCAGGAATAGTTTCAATGGATATTTCTCCGGTTTCGATACCCTTCATTAGTAAATATTCTTTGATGTTGTTTTTATGAACAACAGGATCATTATCATAAACCCATTCATCTGCGCATTGAGTTTCGTTATACTTCATTTTAGTATCAAAATTACAACCGGTTAAAAACACCACTGATACAATAATAGCGACGATTTTTTTCATAAATCCATTGGCTTTAAAATAGTAACGCAGGTACCCCAATTGTATTGTATAATACAACGAATACCTGCGTTTATGTAAGTACATTTAATAGCCTAATGGAATCCTAAGGCATTGGCCTCAGCTACATCTGCATTATCAACCTCTATGGTTACTTTCATTCCGGATTGGCAAATACAAGCCAAGCATACCGCTACTGAATCCGAATCCATTTCGAGGGTAGTATTCAATGAAGTAACCCCATTGGCGGATAGATATGCGTTTACGTTGGTGATATGTTCCGGATCGTTGTTACCATGGCTGTATGCATCAGCACATTGGGTTTCATAATAACATAAAGTAGTGGTGCTTCTTTGATTGCATCCGGCAAGCAATGCTGTAATAAATACTCCGGTCATCATTATACTTCTCAATCGTTTCATACTTGGATTTTATTAATAGACGATTATAAACTTAAAAAGTTGTATCCACTTTTTAATAATGTTGTTCATTCATAAAAATAAGTAGTTGGTATCATTCTTTCGGGTGAGTAGATAGAGTCAACTATGTTTGTGTTATCAATTTAAATTTAACATATATGAAAAAAAATATTGGGGTTGTAATCATAGCAGCCATTGTACTATTGTTAGCTTCTTGTGGGGGCAGTATTGAATCACGTATGCAGGGGAAATGGGAATTAGCGGGAACAAAATCCAAATCAGAAACTAAAATGTCACCTGCCAGTTATGAAAGCATTTATTTCTTTAAAAAGGGAAAGTTTAAGTATTTCGGTAGTAAAGCCTCCATTACAGATGTTGATTGGGAAACAGCCAGTACTTATACTTTTAAAGATGATCGTACGGTTGTTATTGACGGTTATGCCTATAGAATTTACTTTTCAGGGGGTAAGATGCAGATGATAGATGATAATCCAACCAGTGGATTATATAGAACTGTTTGGTATTATAAAAGAATGAAGTAGTTTTTCATGTGTTAAACAAAAAAGGCAGGAAATTTCCTGCCTTTTTTGTTTATATCAGTATTATTTATGCCAGTCTGAGTTTAGTTTTCTCTGAGTGCTGAGATTATCTAAGCATCGAATGGAAGACTAAGCTTTCAAAAACTGTCTCAATACATAATTCAGGATTCCTCCATTTTTATAATATTCAATTTCAATTTTTGAATCCAAACGTGATTTTGTTTCAAACTCTGTAACCTTACCATCTTTAGCTACTGCTTTTACTTTAATAGTTTGATGTGGCGTTAATCCTTCTTCAATACCTGTAATGGTATACGTTTCATGTCCGGTTAAACCTAAGTTCTCCGCATTTTGTCCGTCTTTGTATAATAAAGGTAGGATTCCCATTCCGGCCAAGTTAGAACGGTGAATACGTTCAAACGATTCAGCGATTACCGCTTTTACACCCAATAAGTTTGGACCTTTGGCAGCCCAGTCACGGCTACTTCCATTACCATACTCTTTACCACCTAGAATAATGGTAGGAATATTGTTATTGATGTAATATTCTGATGCTTCAAATACCGTGGTTTCTTCACCTGTACTGTGGTTAAGAGTGTATCCACCTTCTTTGGTAGCCAGTTTATTTTTAATACGTACGTTGGCGAAGGTTCCTCTCATCATTACTTCGTGGTTACCTCTACGAGCACCATAGCTGTTAAACTCAGCTTTGGTAACACCACGTTCAATTAAGTATTTACCTGCAGGAGTTGTTTCTTTAAATGAACCTGCCGGCGAAATATGGTCAGTGGTGATGGAGTCACCTAAAACCAATAAAGTTTTAGCATCAACAATATTTTTCGGTTCAGCTACGGTCTCAGAAATATTTTGGAAGAATGGAGCTTCTTTAACATAAGTAGAGTTAGCATCCCAATCAAACAATTGTCCGGTTGGAGCATTTAATGATTGCCAAGCAGCGTCTCCATCAAAAGCAGTAGCATAATTACTTGCATAATCTTTTGGATCTAAAGCGATGTTTAATGTATCTGCAATTTCTTTATCACTTGGCCAGATATCTTTCATAAATACGGGGTTACCGTCTTTATCAGTACCAATGGCTTCATTAAAGATATCAATATCAGTTCTACCTGTAATAGCATATACAACCACTAACATAGGTGAAGCTAAGAAATTCATTTTTACCAATGGATGCACACGGGCCTCAAAATTTCTGTTACCACTTAATACTGATGCAACCGCTAAATCATTATCCACAATGGCTTTTTCAATATGTGTAGGGAAATTTCCGTAACCCACCGTGTTAAAATGTAAAGTATCTAAGTAAGTATTTAAACCTGCTTTTTCAAGGTATTTTGTAACTACTCTTGACCCCGGAGCCAAGGAGGTTTTTACCCAAGGTTTTACCTGTAAACCTTTTTCTACCGCTTTTTTAGCCACTAACCCCGCCCCAATCATTACTGATGGGTTGGAGGTATTGGTACATGATGTAATGGCAGCTATTACAACGGCCCCATCACTTAGTTGATAGGTTCCGTTATCCGCAGTTACTTT
>CAZUXM010000071.1:8734-13694 GCA_964624635.1 uncultured Candidatus Competibacteraceae bacterium | reverse complement strand
TAAAGAAATACCAAAAGGGATGTCGAAATCCGATTTTGACAAACTAATTCATTCTGATAAAATCATATTGGTAGATTTTTATGCTGATTGGTGCGGTCCCTGCCAAAAAATGAAACCTTATCTTGAAGAAATTGCCACGGAAAACGAAGCAACCGTTCAGGTAATCCGAATTAATGCAGATGACAATCAACAGCTATGTAAAGAATTAACTATAGATGCTCTTCCTGTATTACAAATCTATAAAAACACCCAACTAACCTGGAGTAATGTTGGATTTATTGAGAAAGATGAGGTTGTTAAGCAACTGAATAATCAATAAATTCGTCATTAAATGGCTACTTTATTAATTAAGAATATGGTTTGCAAACGTTGTATTTTATCAGTACAACAAATACTTCATGAAATTAATATAGATGCTGAAGTAGAAATTGGGGAAATTCATACAAAAAAAGAACCAACAACCGAAGAAATAAAATTACTAGAGATAAAACTTGATACAGTTGGTTTTGAGTTGATTAATAACTATCAAACCGAAATAATTGAAAAAATTAAACAAAAGGTAATTTTAAAAGCAAGAAATGAAGTAAATGACTTCGATAGGAAATTAAAACTTTCGAATTATCTTACAAGTTATATATCCAAAGATTATTCATACCTGAGTAATCTTTTCTCAGAAGTAGAGGGCAGAACCATTGAAAATTTATTTATAGAACAGAGAATTGAAAAAGTTAAAGAATTACTGGTATATAACCAACTTACACTTTCTGAAATTGCCTACGAGTTAGACTATAGTAGTGTAGCTCATCTTTCTTCTCAATTTAAAAAAGTTACCGGACTAACGCCCTCCTATTTTAAAACTTTAGGTAATAATAAACGAAAAGGGCTGGATAAGATTTAACAAAAAATATCCAAAAATCATATAAATCAATCCCAAAGTTATGTAATCATTAGCCGATAGTGTTCCCATACATTTGTATCAATTATTAATTAAAACAATTTGATATGAAAACCATTGTGAAATTTCTTACTGATATAGTAAGTAAAAAAACATGTAATTGTGGTAACAAAAATTGCAATTGTACCAACTGCAATTGTGGCGATAGTTGCCCGGGAAATGGATGTACCTGCGGATGCAATTGCTGTAAGTAATCAAGTGGCACATTAACAATAGCCCCAAAATGGGCTATTGTTAATTGATTGGCGGGGGTATAACTATTTTATTTTTTTCTAATTGCACTTTTGAAAATTTCCGGTGCATTGAAATAGCTCTCAATGAAAATATGAGTCCTACAATCAACGATAAAAAGGCACCTATCCAAATACCTTCCACACTCTTTTCCATTAGGAAAAAGTCATATAATCCATGGAATAGCACAGCTATAGTAAATCCGGTAAATATTAAAAGAAATGAATGTTTGTGTTTGAATTTTGCCAAGCCAACAAAATATCCCATTACTACTGCAAACATGGCATGGGCAGGTACCGCGGTAAATACACGCATAATTCCAACTCCAACTCCGCCCTGCACTACATACATAATGTTTTCGGCAGCTGCAAAGCCCATAGAAATCATGACTGAATAAATAATTCCATCCAGAGGTTCATTAAAAGCTTTTTTCCAATAGGGAAGTATTAATAAAAAGAATAGTTTAACACCTTCTTCTACATAAGCAATTCCAAATACGGCATGCATAAATGTATTACCTCCAATAATTGGGAATTTCCCCAGAAATATTTCTAAAAAAATGGCAGGAACTACACTTACAACACCTAATAAAAAAGAAACCAGTAAAAGCCACTTTGGTTCTTTTTCATATTTATCTCGATAATAGAAAAACAGGATAATGGCTAAACAAGGTGCCAATGCCAAAGCAACTAAAAGTAATATTTCCATATTTGGATGATATTGATAGAAGTAAATATAGGAAATTTTACAGCATCCTAGAGTAGAAATGGCTACTACGAGGAACGGAGAGCATTTTAGCTGAAGGCTAAAATGCTCTCCTCCAAAACTAAGAGTCATCCCAGCTACAGCTGGGATCTGGTTAAAGGAAGTAGAACGTAAATAATTCGTATATTTAGCTATGTACTTAAGAAAAGGCGGGTATGTCTATATTATAACCAATAAAAGAAGAACTGTACTATATATTGGTTCCAGTTCCAATATAAAACAAAGGATGTTTGATCATAAAAATGGAACATATCCCGGATTTTCAAAAAAATATAATTGTTGCGACTTGCTTTACTACGAATTTTTTGCAGATATTTCCGACGCTGTAAAAAGAGAAAGGCAAATGAAATCTTGGAAAAGAGCTTGGAAATTAGAACTGATTCAAAAGGAAAACCCATACATGATAGACCTTTCCAATGAATGGTTTGATGCTAAAGGAAATTTGGTGTAGTACTATCGTACCCCTAGATCCCAGCTCCTTCCTGCGAAAGCAGGTATGGGATTTAGTTCTATTCTTTACAATACACAAACCTAAAAAAATAACTTAGTTCTTCACCAACACATGTATTGTAAATCTCAATTCTCGTTAGTTTGAATTTCTTATTTACAAATATTGATTGAAAACTCTTACAAAGAGTATCTGAATTGATGCATATAAGGTCATTTTTTTGAACTGTTATAGTATGAGCCAGCTCATTAGCCACTTTTTTACTAGTTCCTAGAATTGAAAATCTGGTGAAAGGTATTTTTGAATTTATAGAAATTCCACTATCTAACTGTAATTCTATGTTGCAACTTGTTTGAGCAATAATATCTTGACTTATAATAAAAGCCAGACATAAAAGTGCTAAAGTCTTTATCATTTTACCTCATCAGCTATCTTCAAACTCAACTCTTTTAACTGAGCATCATCAATAACACTAGGGCTATCGATCATCATATCTTTACCCGCATTGTTTTTAGGGAAAGCAATAAAATCACGAATAGAATCGGATCCCCCCATTAATGAACACAACCTGTCAAACCCAAAAGCAATCCCTCCGTGCGGAGGTGCTCCAAATTCAAAAGCATTCATTAAAAATCCAAATTTTTCCTGGGCGTCTTCTTTGGTAAATCCTAAAACTTCAAAAACTTTAGCCTGTAAGTTTTTATTAAATATACGTATAGAGCCTCCGGCTACTTCAGTTCCATTTAATACCAAATCATACGCATTGGCTTTTACTTTACCCAATTCGTTGTTCATCATAGCATCAATATCGTCGGCCTTAGGTGAGGTAAATGGATGATGCATGGCAAACCAACGACCATCTTCCTCAATGTATTCAAACATAGGGAAATCAAGCACCCATAATGGTTTAAATACATCTTTGTTTCGCAACCCTAATTGATTACCCATTTCTAAACGGAGTTCATTCAACTGTTTACGGGTTTTGTCTGTTTCACCCGCCATCACCAAAATAAGATCTCCTTTTTCAGCACCTAATTGGCGAGCCCAATCTTTTAAATGCTCTTCGGTATAAAATTTATCAACGGATGATTTAATCGTTCCATCCTCATTAACACGAGCATATACTAATCCTTTTGCGCCAATCTGAGGACGTTTCACAAACTCCGTTAATTCATCTAATTGTTTACGGGTATATGAAGCAGCTCCTTTAGCACAAATCCCAACAACTATTTCTGCTTGATCAAATACAGGGAAACCTTTTCCTTTAGCTATTTCCGTAATCTCTTCAAACTTCATATCAAAACGAATATCCGGCTTATCGCTACCATAATATTTCATGGCATCATCATAACTCATACGAGGAACCTCCCCTACTTCAATCCCTTTTACTTCTTTTAAAACATGTTTTAAAAGCCCTTCAAACGTTTGTAAAATATCTTCCCTTTCAACAAAGGCCATTTCACAGTCTATCTGAGTAAACTCAGGCTGACGATCAGCACGTAAATCCTCATCCCTAAAACATCGAACTATTTGAAAATACCTATCATACCCACTAACCATTAGTAATTGTTTAAAGGTTTGTGGTGACTGCGGCAACGCATAAAACTCACCATGATGAACACGAGAAGGTACTACAAAATCACGAGCCCCTTCAGGAGTAGATTTAATGAGGAAAGGGGTTTCTATTTCCATAAATCCTAACCCACTTAAGTAAGTACGAGTGGCTAAGGCTGCTTGATGCCTTAACATTAAGTTATTTTGTAAGGGTTTACGACGAAGGTCCAAATACCGGTATTTCATTCTTAACTCATCTCCGCCATCAGTATTTTCTTCGATGGTAAAGGGTGGAGTATCGGCACTATTCAGAATATGTAATTCTGTGCATATAATTTCAATATCACCGGTTTCAATTTTATTGTTTTTAGCTGATCTTTCGGCCACTTTACCTTTCACCATGATGACAAACTCACGACCTAATTTTCTAGCCTGTTCACAAAGCCCGGCATGGGTTTCCATATTGAAGGCTAACTGGGTTATTCCGTAACGGTCTCGTAGGTCAACAAAGGTCATTCCTCCTAAATCACGACCTTTTTGCACCCAGCCCGCAAGGGTTACTTCTTGTCCTACATGGTTTGATCTTAGTTCCCCGCAAGTATGTGTTCTATACATAGTAATAAATTATAATAAGAGGTGCAAATGTAATCAAAAGACCAATATAGATTAAAATGGACTGAATAACGTACAGGAACATTAGTTATTTGTTTTTTTGTATTCAATAATACCTTACCTACAAAAAACAATTACATTTACTTAATGAATGTAATCAATCAACTAAAACTATCCCCTTCACCTAAGGTAACACAAAAGTTATTGGAATTGGGTACCATAAAAAGTTTTGATGAAGGAGACATTATTCTCAACGAGAACTCCTATATAAGAGCTATTCCTATTGTTCAATCGGGTGCAATAAAAGTAATTAGAACTGAAGATGATGGCAGAGAAATATTGTTGTATTATATTTTGCCCGGGGAGTCGTGCATTATGTCATTTTTAGGTGGAAT
>CAZUXM010000071.1:4983-8724 GCA_964624635.1 uncultured Candidatus Competibacteraceae bacterium | reverse complement strand
CATCAAGATACAAGCAAAGTAAAGGCTATTGCCGAGGAGAAAACAGATATTTTATTAATTCCCACCGATAAAGTGATGACACTTATCAAAGAATCACCAGAATGGTTAGATTATATCTTTAAGTTATACCATAAACGTTTTGAAGAATTGCTGGAGGTTGTTGACGCAGTTGGATTTAAAAAAATGGATGACAGACTTCTTCAGCACCTCATAACAAAAGCATCTCTTCTTCATTCTAAAACTATATCTATTACCCACGAACAGTTGGCCAACGAACTAGGTTCTGCACGAGAGGTAATATCCAGGTTGCTTAAAACTATGGAACTTCAGGGGAAAATTAAACTGGAACGAAATAAAATTACCTTAATGTGACATTAGTCACTGTAAAGACCCTTAGTAATACTCAAATTTGTGGTGTAAATATAAAACACAAAATTATGAAAGTAAATATGGGTATGGCTGACAGGATTGGAAGAATCATCTTAGCCGCATTAGTCTTTATTCTTTTCGGAACTGGAACCATTACAGGAACCACCGCAATTATACTCTCAATTTTGGCCGGAGTATTTGTTTTAACCGGGCTGATTGGATTTTGTCCGCTTTATGCTCCGTTTAAGTTTTCGACCAAAGGAAAAAAGCAACATACCTTAAAACATGCACCTGGTAAAAAAATATAAGTGGATAATATTAGGGCTTAGTTTGGGAAGCTTGGCCGGATACACCTATTATTATTTTGTAGGCTGCTCATCAGGAACATGTAGCATTACATCCAGCCCAATATATAGCACATTGTATGGTGCAATAATTGGAATAATTTTGGCTTTAAATACAAATAATAAAAAAAAGAAAAGTGGATATAAGAACAATCATACAGAATAACCAGGGTACATTGGTTGACGTAAGAACCTCTGCTGAATACAATATGGGTAATGTTAGTGGTTCCATTAACATTCCGGTTCAAGATGTGATGGAAAAAATGGATGAACTTAAAAAGTTACCTACTCCTTTAGTTTTATTTTGTGCATCAGGGGCACGTAGCGGTCATGCTACCGAAATTTTAAAAAGTAATGGTATTGACTGCATAAATGGGGGATCCTGGATTACTATAAACATGATTAAAAAAGAAAAGAATAATGATAAACTTAATAAAACAACTATTAGGCATGGGGTCAAAAACCAACTATGCTGAATTGGTAAAAAACGGTGCAGTTATTGTTGATGTTAGGACCAAAGGAGAATACTCCTCCGGTCATATTAAAGGATCAATTAATATTCCTTTAGATTCCATTTCAAACGTAAGTTCGAAAGTTAAAGACAAAAAAAAGGTAATTATCACCTGTTGTGCATCAGGTATGCGAAGTGCTTCTGCCAAAAGTACCTTACAAAACATGGGCTATACAACAGTGTATAATGGTGGTGGATGGTATGGCCTTGATTCAAAAATAAAAGAATGAAAAAAGATTTTAATGAACTTATTCAAAGTTCAACGCCTGTACTGGTCGATTTTTCGGCTGAATGGTGTGGTCCTTGCAAAATGATGCAACCTATATTAGTAGAACTAAAAGAGATGATTGGAAATAGCGCATCTATCATTAAAATTGATGTTGACAAAAACCCTCAGGTTGCGGCCCACTATCAAATACAAGGAGTACCTACTTTGATATTATTTAAAGACGGCCAGGTTAAATGGCGCCAATCAGGTGTTATTCCGGCACGAACCCTGCATGATATTATTCAACAAAACATTTCATAAAAAAAGCGGCATAAGCCGCTTTTTACTTTAATAAGTCTCTTAGTTATTACTTATTTACAATCAGTTTACGAGTAATCGTTTTGTTACCTGCAGTTACGTTACAAGTATATACCCCATTATTTAACGCATCGGTTGCTATTCTTGTTTTGTTTTCACCCACTTCTGAAGTTAGTAATGTGCTGTAAACATTTTTTCCTAACGCATCATAAACATTAATCATTACTTCTGATGAAGTATTTGCATAAAAACTCACAAATGTCTCCTGAGCAGCAGGATTAGGATAAACTGCTACATTATTAGTAATGGTATTTTCTTCAATACCAATAGAAGGGTCTGAACAGTTATTAGAGAAACAATACTTAATAGTGGCTTCAGCAAATTGTGTAGTATCATTTGAATTAAAAAACCGATATTTTAAGAAACAACATCCTTCACTACCGTTAGGTGTCATCCAACCATGAAACATATCGGTAGAATCGTTAGCTCCAACAGTAATGGCATCCGGTGAGACACTGGTAGCAGGGCTGTAACAAATGGTCCAGCAAAATTGATTATTATTAAAACAAGAAGTTTCAGTACCAAATCTTTTTACTTTAATGTCCATAGGAGAGCCGGTATTGTTAATTACAAGGATTTGCCCTTGTTCAAAGGTGTAAATGAAGTCATCAACACAATAAGTGATTGTATCATTATTAATTACTGTACTTATTCCAGGATTTGTTAATCCGGTAACCCCATGGTCAGGTGAAGTAAGGATGATACTTTGAGCTGATAAGCTTAACCCGGTTGCAAATAAAAAGAGAGTAAATATTTTTTTCATATCCTAATACATTTCGTTAATACTACAAAGATATGATATTAACATTAAGGTAAAAATGGAAGCAGGTTTGTTGCTATTAAAAACCTGATTTATACAATAAATCACTTATTTAAGATGGAGTACCTTGCCCGTTGTACCACTGGGTTCCATCATATGCAGATACGACGATACTGTGGGGGCTATGTCTACAATAAATGCTTGTTCATCTGTTTCGCCTTTAGTGATACCCGGCCCCATAATTATAAAGGGTACATGAGTGTCATAAGCGTAGGATGATCCATGGGTTGTGCCCCCTTTCAAAGCATTTTCATCATCTATCCATTGTGGGTCAAGCACTATAAAAACATCGCCACTACGTTCGTGATCAAACCCGCGTTGAATCATTTGAAACATGGTATTACCCATAGCCATGTTATCCATAAAATGTGCCGGTATCACCTCTTTTACACCTTCAAATCCTCTTGAAAACTCCACTACCTTATCTTGAATTTGGTGAAGGTCTATTTTTTTTGAAGTAATTAACTCCCTATTTAAATATACTTGTTGATTGGTAAAATAACTAACCCAATCCCCTTTACCCAACTCATTCTCTAAAAATGACTTCAATTCATTTTCGAATTGAGTTATTTTAAAACCACCGGTATGAATTTTACGATCCGCCAAATAAGGTGGTGAAGGTAGTACTCCATGATCAGCCGTTAAAAAAACAACATACTTTCCTTTACCTACATTTTTATTGAGGTAATCAAACAATCGTTTCAGCTCTAAATCAAGGCGCAAATAGGTGTCTTCTGTTTCAATGGCATGTGTTCCAAATTGATGACCAACATAATCAGTTGATGAATAACTGAGGGCTAAAAAGTCAGTGATTTCATCTTTACCCATTTGTTCGTTTTTTAATACTTCTAATGCAAAATCAGTAGTAAAAGAATTACCAAAAGGGGTTCGGTTTAACAAGGAATAATTGTATTGTGATTTTAAATTTTTTAAATCATGTGGAAAAACCGGTTTGGTTTCGGTTTTGAATTTAATCTCATATGGAGTATCATCTGCTGTACTTTCGGTATACTGATCAATGGGCAAAAGGGTGTTCCACACCTGATCCAAGTATTTATCAGCCATTTTTTTTGCGTTAAAATCAATTACATACTGGGGTAGTTGTTCCATA
>CAZUXM010000071.1:358-4973 GCA_964624635.1 uncultured Candidatus Competibacteraceae bacterium | reverse complement strand
CCAATAGGCTGCGTCAGCCATATTACCTGCAGGTAAAATAGCTCCACGATCTTTAATAGCAATCCCAACTATTTTTGATTTACCATTGGTAAACATTTTCAACTCATCAGTAATAGTAGTGGTTAACATGTTATTGGGTGACATTTTACCATTAACAGAAGTACTGCCAATAGTACTTACATTATTGTCCTGAACAACATACATGGTAGTATCATTTTTTCTATCATACCAATCATTGGCTACTATTCCGTTATATGCAGGCGATGTCCCGGTATAAATAGCGGCATGTCCAGGACCTGTATAAGTAGGTACATAATTGTAATGCATATTTTCAAATGAACGACCGTTTTTGAGAAGGTATTTAAAACCTCCATCGGAGTATTTAGTCCAATATCGATATAAAAAATCATATCGCATTTGATCTACTACAATTCCAACAACCAGTTTAGGTGGAGTAGTTGTTTGTGCCTTTACCATTATTGGTAAAATCAATATAAAACATGCTAACAATAACCTTCTCATTTATTTAACCAATTTGAGAAGTAAAAGTAAGATAAAAAAAATGAGAGAATATTATTGGAAGATTAATTTCACGAAACGGAGCTAAATAGCCTGTAACAGGTCCATGAACGGGCATCACCATCGTACATAAATAATCGGTCATTACAAAAACCTATTCTAAAATAATCAGCATACGGAGCATCGTAAGGCATTAATATGGCCTGTGTAAATACTCCTTTTGCATTTAGAAACAATAATTGGTTATTCCCTGAATCATATATAGCAAACTCGTAATTTTTATATCCGGTATAAATTAATGCATAGGGATTAATGTAATTTGCACTGGAAGGCAACTTGGTTACCTTCATTTTCTTTTTTAATGAATATGATTTTTGATTGTATACATAAATCATTCCTTCGTTATACGAATACAATTCCTTTTTTGCAAGGTTTGCAACTACCACAGATTGGTCATATGGCGGTTTAAATTTTGATGAATTCTCCGGATAAACAGGGTTCGAAGGAATTCCTTCGCTATTAGGATACATAACAAATGTTCCGGATACAAACATGGTTCCTTCAAAACACTTTTTTTGAGGATTGTACCAAAAACCACGGGCATCTACTCCGGCAGTGGTTGCATAATAATCTCCTCCGCTTGAAGTAAAAACCTCCAATGGAAAATCAGCATTACCTGCTTGTATACAATAATAATATCCGTTATCAGGATTATAGGTTACCGTTAAACCATTGGCACCTCCGCTACCTTGTAAAAAGTAGGTAAATTCATATTCAGGAGATGACAATGGTTTTTTTTGAGCCATTCCTAATTGAACCGAAAATACAATCGTTAAACAGTAACCTATGATCTTGTGCATATTATGTTGGTTTTAAATTTATTTTTCGCATTCCCTTTTCAGGTTGGATAAACCATCATCAAAGGTTTTACCTAAAATTTTGTTCATACCAATAATCATCATTAAACCACGAAACATAAATGGCATTTCACCTTTCATACTCCAGGTAACTTTTGTTCCGGTTCCTTCAGGGGTTAATTTAAACTCCGAATAACCCGGTTTATCATCGTTAGGTTTAAAGTATAAGGCAGTTTTTACATAAGAATATGGTGTAATCTCTTCTATTACCTGGCGACCACTTCCCTGACTTTCACTTACCCATTCAGCTTGGTGACCTTTAGTAAACGGCTCTCCTGAATATTTGCTGTTAGCAGGGATTTGAGGATCCTTTTCAGTCCATGGACTCCAACTATCCCAAGCCTTAAAATCAGCAAATTTTGAGAAGATTACACTATCCTTTGCATTGATTACGATAGATTTTTCTACACCCATAGGAGGTGCTATAGCACATAATACCAGGTAAACAATGACGATTACCAATATTGCAATTCCGGTGATTTTTAAAAATTTTTTCATAGCTGTATATTTTATACTGCTAATATAAATAAATCTATTCTATTGATATTAATCTTATACTAAACCAAAGAGTCATACTTAGTATTAAGTGATATTTTCCTTCTGCTAACGCTACTACATCATAATAAGGTGTATTATCGGGCTTGTTTTCCGGTGCTAAATAATAGGCCTGAGGATACACTTCATTGCCCTTATATAATATCGTAAATGAATCCTTACCGCCTGACCAATTCCCATTGATGTTTTCACCCATATCCATTTGAGTACTTTTTCTGCTTTTAATTTGTTTATAGTTTTTTTCTGAAATAAATACCGTTGACTGTTGATCAAGCACAACATCCCCGGAAGAGAAAAAGTTACTATATACCGTTGCATTTTTTAGTGCATTGTCAGTAAGTGTGGTAGTACCTTCCATATTAACCGGATCAGTCATTATCCATTTAAATTTAATTGTTTTATCTAATTGCAAAAGGGTTACTTTAAACTCATAATTAAGATTTTCAGCACTTACATCATAGGTTAATACCATGCCTTGCTGTAAAACAGGCATTTTTTGTGATAATACTAGTGGGATAGTTACTAAGAATCCTACAATTAGTGAGATTAACTTTTTCATACATCCAATAATTATTACACAATATTAACGGCAATATTTATTTTGTGTAGTACTTAAAAACAGGTAATTTTTATGATAAGGTGATAGGTATGGTTACCAATGTTTTTTTCATGAAACGAATACTAACGTATCCTTCTACCCCTAGTTCAGCAGGAAATGTGAAAGTGATTACTCCATCTTTTATTTCTGATTTAAGTACAAACTCGTTTTTCTCTTTAACATCAGAATAAGTCCATGAGCCATCCGGAATTATACCTTCATATTCAAATGACACTTTTGGTTCGGATTCATTAGTAAAGTCAATATACTTAGCTCCACATGGTTTAAAATAAAACTCCTTGTAAAAATTAATGGTATGAAACCAGGGTGCTGCAATAAAGGATTCAAAACCTTGTGCTGAATAGGCTATGTATTGAAAGCCTGAATCAGGATGATGGTTTAATGAAAAGGTAACTTTATTAGATAAAAAATAACTATGGTTTAAATTATGGACAAAATCTTTGGTTTTGTTGTCCATATATCCACTCCCCCATGTACAATCCAAAGGACGCCACATTCCGTCAATGCGCACCATGTTCCAGGCGTGGTATGATTTTTTATTCACTTTACCGATGTCTTTTTGACTGGCTTTACTCCAACCATAAATCATTCGGGTTTCTAAACCAACAATATCTCCCAAATCACAAAATAACTGTGAATATTGCCAACAAACACCTAATGCTTCCTGAGTAGCTTTGCTAAAACCCGTTTTTACCATGTCATAATCGTAATCATAGTATTGAGCTACAAAATCATAAATGGCTCGTGCCTTTAATGAATCGGCATCCCATTTATCTGCAATTTGATGTGCCACCTGCTCCATATTTTTTTGTGTAATGACAGGCATTTTCATGTTCTTGATGTATTCATCTACCTCTTTATAGGTTTGTTTTTGAGCTGAAATAAGTACCGGAAATAAAAAAAGGAGTAGTACAATAAATCTTTGCATAAAGTGATGAGGTGTTTGTTGTGCTAATTTATATTTTATCTAAATAAGAATCAAATGTAATCACGACCCAGGGGGGTAGCGGTAGCACCGCCTATGCAAACCTTAGCCATTACAGGCTATGGCGAGTAGCCAAAGAAATACAAGCCATGGGTATAATGGCTTGGGCTTGCATAGGCGGCCTAAAGCGGAACGCCCGACTGGGCCCCATGTTAACCAATGTTGTATAAATATTTATTGGTAAATCCCTCCAAAAATTTACTTTTGCAGGTAAGTGAAAACACGTTTTTAACATCTAAATCCACATACACATGAACCAGGACATTTTTGGCGTTATTAGAGAGCTTGAGACTAACAAAGGCAAGGTTAAATATTATAGTTTAAAAGAATTAGAAAAACAGGGTTTTAATATTTCAAAGCTCCCTTTCTCAATTCGCATTCTGGTTGAAAATGCTCTACGTAACCATGATGGTTTACGTGTAACAGAAGAAAATGTACGCACCGTTTTAAGCTGGACCTCAAAAGAAGCCAGTGATAAAGATATTCCATTTATGCCTGCTCGTGTATTGTTACAGGATTTTACCGGTGTACCATGTGTAGTTGATTTAGCTTCATTACGTGCTGAAGCAGCACGTAAAGGAAAAGATGTTTCTAAAATTAATCCTTTAATTCCTGTTGATTTGGTTATTGATCACTCAGTACAGGTAGAAAATTTTGGTAATAAAGATGCCCTTAGAAAAAACGTAGAACTTGAATACCAAAATAACGGTGAACGTTATATGTTATTAAAGTGGGCTCAAAAAGCATTTAATAATTTTTCAGCCGTTCCTCCAGGAATGGGAATTTGCCATCAGGTAAATCTTGAATATTTAAGTAAAGCAGTATTAACCCGCGATGGTATTGCCTTCCCTGATTCATGTTTTGGAACCGATAGCCATACTCCTATGGTGAATGGAATTGGTGTAGTAGCCTGGGGTGTTGGGGGTATTGAAGCCGAAGCCGTGATGGTGGGTCTGCCCGTTGCCATCGCCCTGCCTGCCGTAGTGGGTATCGAGCTGACCGGCAAGATGAATGACGGCG
>CAZUXM010000071.1:0-348 GCA_964624635.1 uncultured Candidatus Competibacteraceae bacterium | reverse complement strand
AGAAGCTGCCATGTTAGGCCAGCCTTCTTACTTTATTATGCCTGAAGTAGTAGGTTTAAAGCTTACCGGTAAATTACCAGAAGGTGCTACTGCTACAGATCTTGTATTAGCCGTTACGCAATTACTTCGTAAACATGGTGTGGTAGGTAAATTTGTTGAGGTGTTTGGTGATGGTTTAAATAATTTAGCGGTTACTGATAGAGCTACCATCTCTAACATGAGTCCTGAGTTTGGTTGTACCATTACCTACTTCCCTATTGATGATCAAACCATTAACTTTTTACGCCGTACGGCTCGTGAAGAAGATACTTTACAATTAGTAGAAAAATATTGTAAAGAGAATATGTT
>CAZUXM010000070.1:0-13721 GCA_964624635.1 uncultured Candidatus Competibacteraceae bacterium | reverse complement strand
TTGCAGTTGAATTGATTCTTTTTTGTTGGAGGTAAATTTAACTGTTTTGAATTGCGACCAAGTGGAATGAATACAACAGGTCAAAATAATAACGGTAAGTACTTTTCTCATACGTATAGCTTTAAGGTATGATTAATAACGACTTTATAAAGGTGTTTCGTATATGCCTAATTGTTTAAGTGGAGTGCAGGGCGGCGGCAGTAGCTGACCGAAGACTTACGGAGCTGAAGCCGGGTTTGCAGGGGCGGAGTGTAACAAGCCACCTGTAAGCCTGGGCTAAAGCCCGGCAGGCAAGGGCTCTACTGCCGAGCACTGCTGGAGCAGGCAAGCTGAATAGGCCTTTATATTCAAAGTTTAAAATTCAAAGCTTAAGACATAGAGTCGGAAGAACAATAAAATGGAGCACTAAAGCCCGAAAACATTGATTTTACAGATAAATTTTGAACTTTGAATGTCAATGTTTAAATATAAATACTATCTTTGCCACCCAATTTGCTCTTTTAGTGAAGAAAAATACTGAATATATTATTCCGTATGAGGGGTTAAAACAAGGGAAACATGAGTTCTCCTTTGAGATAACGGATAAGTTCTTTGAAGCTTTTGAAGCTGAACGTGATTTCAACAATGTCCACATCCAAATGGAAGTGGTATTGATGAAAGATATAACTATGCTGGTATTTGATTTTAAACATCAAGGTACACTTCGCGCTGCATGCGACCGTTGCCTTGCTGAAATACCACAACAAGTAGAAGCTGAAAGTAAACTGATTGTAAAATTTGGCGATGAAGCAGAGGATGACGATGAAATGATTGTTACCCTGCCCGAAGCTGAATATGAGATTGATCTTTCACCATATATTTATGATTATATCATGTTATCACTTCCATGGAAAATGGATTGTTCGGGTATGAAAGAGAGTGAAAAACCCTGTGATGAGGAAGTTTTGAAAAAAATAAGTCAATTGCAGGAAAATAAAGATGATGATGAATCAGGTGACCCACGTTGGGATGCCTTGAAAAAATTAAAATAACAGGTTAACATTTAAAATTTATAGCTATGGCACATCCTAAGCGAAAAACATCGAAAACTAGAAGAGACAGCAGAAGAACTCACTATAAAGCTACTTCTAACACTATTACTACTTGCCAGGAAACCGGTACAGTACACCAGCGCCATAGAGCTTATTATGTAGATGGAAATCTATATTATAATGGCAAATTAGTGGTTGAAGCTAAGGCTGAATAATTATACTGTAAAATCTTATACATCCGGCATTACCACAAGTTTTTGCCGGATTTTCTATTTTTATTAGTTGATACCATAGGAATAGTAAGCATGCATACCAAATGACTCTTTTACTTTTATTTAAATTGATTATTCTGTGCATTTAGGGAGTAATAACTATATTCGTGCTTGCTTTTAGCAGCTCCTTACAAAAAAAACTACACTGGAAAAATGAAAATCGGAGTTGATATTTTAGGTGGAGATTATGCTCCACAAGCCACAATAAAAGGTGCAATACAAGCTTTTGAAGAGTTTGGAAATGACTGTACCCTTGTACTCATTGGCAATGAATCTGAAATGAAAGCAGCTTTAGCTGCTGAAAATTTCTCAACGGATAAAGTAGAATTTTTTCATGCACCTGATGGAATTACCATGTCAAGTTCTCCTGTAAAAAGTATAGCATCAAGTCCTAATTCATCAATTGTAAAAGGATTTGACCTTTTAGCTGCAGGTGAAATTGATGGTTTTTGTAGTGCAGGAAATTCAGGATCAATGTTGGTGGGTTCTGTAATGAAACTAGGATTACTAAGAGAAGATTTACGCCCTTGTTTATTATCTATTCTTCCAAACTTAAATGGTGAAGATGGTGTGATACTTGACGTAGGTGCCAATGCTGATTGTAAGCCTGAAAATTTATTAGATTTTGCCATCCTTGGATCAACCTATGCCGAGGTCCATTTAAAAATTAATAATCCTAAAGTAGGATTGATTAACATAGGAGAAGAACCTGAAAAAGGAAATCAACTTTCTATTGCAGCTCATAAATTGATGGCTGAATATGCAAAAATATCTTTCATTGGAAACATTGAAGGCCGTGAAATATTTGATGGCAAAGCCAATGTTGCAGTGTGTAGTGGTTTTGTGGGGAATGTGGTTTTAAAACTGGCTGAAAAATTTTATGAGTTGGCCATGAGAAAAGGATTAAAAGATGATCCTTTCTACTCAAAAATGAATTATGAAAGACACGGTGGTTCACCCGTGTTAGGTGTAAATAAAACGGTTGTGGTGGGTCATGGTATTAGTTCGCCTTTGGCAATTAAAAATATGATTAAAACCACAAAAGAATTGGTACAAGAAGAATTTGTTACCAAGTTAAAACAAGCAATTCCGAATGCCTAAACTAACAGCAGCCATTACTGCAGTGCAGGGATATGTTCCTGATTATATTCTTACCAATAAAGAATTAGAAACATTGGTGGACACTACTGATGAGTGGATTACCAGCAGAACAGGAATTAAAGAACGCAGAATTTTAAAAGGAAAAGATAAAGGGACATCCGTTATGGCTATTGAAGCTGTAAAAGGTTTATGTACCAAAAGAGGAATTGATCCGAAAGAAATTGATTTACTTATTTGTGCAACTGTTACTCCTGATATGCAGTTTCCTGCAACAGCCAATATTATTACTGATGCTGTAGGTGCTACCAATGCTTTTGGGTTCGATGTAAATGCTGCTTGTAGTGGTTTGCTTTTTTCTATTGTAACAGCTTCAAAGTATATTGAAAGTGGTCAGTATAAAAAAGTAGTGGTAGTGGGGGCCGATAAAATGAGTAGCATTATTGATTATACAGATCGTGCTACCTGTATTATCTTTGGTGACGGGGCCGGTGCTTTATTATTAGAACCGAATACCGAGGGAAATGGTATTATGGATAGCATTTTACGCAGTGATGGGTCAGGGGTAGTACACTTGCATCAAAAAGCAGGAGGAAGTAGAAGACCTGCAAATGCTGACACTGTTGCTGCCAAAGAACATTTTGTTTATCAAGAAGGACAAGCCGTATTTAAATTTGCCGTAAAAGGAATGGCTGATATAAGTGCTGAAATACTCGAAAAGAATCATTTAACGTCAGATGATATTGCCTGGTTGGTTCCACATCAGGCGAACAAAAGAATTATTTCGGCTACTGCCGAAAGAATGGGTTTACCCGAAGAAAAAGTAATGTTGAATATTCAACGTTATGGAAATACTACCGGAGGAACCATTCCTTTATGTTTATGGGATTACGAAAGCCAATTAAAAAAGGGAGATAATTTAATTCTATCTGCTTTTGGTGGAGGTTTTACCTGGGGTGCCGTTTGGGTAAAATGGGCTTATTGATTTATTGTCATCTCGACCGAAGTGGAGAGATCTCTATTTAGTATAACCTATAGATTTCTCCACTTCGTTTCGTTACACTCCACTACGGTCGAAATGACAAAAAGCATATTCTAAAATCCTTTTTAGATTCGTTTGACAATCTCAAAGAAGATTTTGATGCATTGAGCCAGCACAGACTGGTCATGACCAGTCTATACAGATCCGTTTATGTAATAAGCTTCTTAGTGACTTTCAATACGTCCTCTAATGTAGAATTATTTATAGAAACTTTTGCTTGGCTATAATATTTTCTTCTTTCATTCAGTAACGAATGCACTGCATCTTCAATTGAATCATATTCCTGTAATTTAGGTCGTATAGAAAATTCTTTTTTCAATCGTTCAACTAAAATATTTTCATCCACCTCTAGCCAAACAGTTGTTCCAATATTATTTAATAGTTCTATATTACTTTCAAAACAGGGTAATCCGGCACCAGTACTAATGATAGACTTATCTAGCAGTTGAGCATGCAAAATAAATTCACGTTCTTTATTTCTAAAATAGAGTTCTCCATGTTGAGAGAAAATTTCGGTAATGGATTTTTTTTCTTGTAATTCAATATATTGATCAGAATCAATAAAAGTATAGTTGAGTTGATCAGCCAATAGTTTTCCTAAGGTAGTTTTGCCACTTCCCATAAAACCGATGAGGATGATGTTGCTCATTTAGATAGGATTGATAGAAGCATAAAAACTATCTCTGTACGATTTGCTTATAGGTAATACTCTTGATCCTACAGCTACTGTATTTTCTTCAATTTGTTTGATATGTTGTTTGGCAATGGCATATGAACGGTGGATACGGATAATTCCGTTATCTGCAATACGGTCAATAATGTCTTTTAAAAAACCATTCATAACATATTTTTCTTCTTTGGATGTGTACAGTAGTGTGTAGTTATCCATTGCTTCTAAATAAGCTATATCATAAACAGGTAGTTTAAAAATCTGTTTGCTGTCTTTTACAAATAAAATTTCGTTTCGTGCTTTATCAGGTTGAATGGTTTCAATAATCCCTTCGTACTTTTTTACTTTTTCTTGTAGCATATCCATCGCTTTTTTTTGTTGTACAGCGATTAATACCTGATTTCGTATATCTGTATCTTTTGCGGGCTTGAGAATATATCCCATTGGTTTTGTTGACATGGCTTCTTCCATCACTTCTTCTTCGCTTAACCCAGTAAGGTATACAACAGGTACTTGAAATCTGTCCCATACAATCCGTGCAGCATCAATTCCCGATTTTTCTCCTTCAATCTGAATATCCATGATAACTACATCCGGACTATCAGTAGCCACTTTTGCAATGGCTTCATCAAAACCGGAGGCGATTCCTATTACTTCAAAATTCATTTTTTGTAACCTGGATTTTAAATCCATTGCAACGGCAAACTCATCTTCAACGATTAATATCTTTGAGTTTTTATCCATAGCTTAATCAGTTTTCAGGGAATGAAATTACAAAAAAACAACCATTGTTGTTACCTACTTCTATCGACCCCTTTAATTGTTTCACAAACCCCTGAATTAGCGTCATTCCAATACCATTTTTCTCTTTTTCTAAGTCAATACCTACCCCATTATCATGAATCTCTACATATATTCTACCGTCTTTTTTATGAGCTTTAATATTGATTAGCCCTTCAGATTTATCTTTAAAAGCGTATTTAACACTATTGGTAATAATCTCGTTAATCACCAGTGCTAAAGGTACACTCTTATCAAGTCCTATTTCAACATTCTCAATGGCACTGTTGATACGAATATTTTTGATTTCTGAATGATAGGTTTGAAGTATATGATTGGTTAATTTATCTACATACTGTTCGAGATTAATTTTTTTGAAAGAACTTGACTGATATAACAATTCGTGAACTATAGCAATGTTGTTTATTTTTATCTGACTTTCATCAATCAACTCTTCAAACGATTTATTACTAGATTGGTTTTTTTGTAAACTCAATAAACTGGAAGTTATCTGTAAACTGTTTTTTACCCGGTGATGAATTTCTTTTAATAATAATTCTTTATCATGGTTAGATTCAGTAAGCTCCTGATTTAATTTTTTACGTTTAATGCTAGTAGATAATACAATAAATATGATAGCTGATAATAATATGGCTACTAATATTCCAATGATAACAAAGAACCGTGATCTTTGTTTTTCTAACAATATCTTTTGTGTAGCTTTTTGTGCATTGTCAATATACACCAATGTATCGGCCAAGTGTTTATCCTGGTAGCTCATCTCCAGCTGACTTTGTTTTACACTTAGCTTTACATTATTATTTTGTAATGAGTCTTCATACATTTTAAATTGACTAAAAGCTTCAAAGCTGGCTGATTTATTTCCAAGTTTTTCAAATGACTTATATCTATACATATATAGGTCTTTTAAATGCTCCATGGTTTGAGTAATATTGGCTAGTTTAATTCCTTCATCAGAAACTGAAATAACTGTAGAAAAATTCCCTCTGGCAAATTCAATAGTAGTTTTGTTAAGAATTGCATTTAATATGTTAAGTATATCTTCATTTTCTTTAGCCAAGTTATACGACATGTTGGCATAAACCATGGCAGAATCCAGATCTCCGGTATGATAATATAAATTACTTAGTGAAGAGTATGCTAAACTAATACGAGAATAATCTTTTATTTGATAAGCATGGTCAATGCAAAGCTGAGCATATTTTCTACATTTAACTACATTGCCCATGTTTGAATACAAATCTGTAATTGCTCCAAGAGTAAAAGATTCTAAAAATTTACTATTTACTGTTTGACTAATGGATAGTGCTTTTAGTAAATAATTTTCGGCTATTTCAAACTGGTTCTGCATGTAATAGATATACCCCATCCTACTGAAACAATAGCCGATACGGTTTGAATCCAGTGTTTTATATGCTATTCTGGCGGTTTTATTATACATTTCAAGAGCCTGAGGATACTCTCCTTTTTTGCGTAATAGTTCTGCTTTAATGTTGTAGGCCATGGCCAAGTCACCTAAAAAAGAAGACTTTTCTAATATTTGTATAGATAATTCAATATAATACTCAGACAATGAATCTTGCTGATGATATCGATAATATTCAGCAAATCCGCTATATGTAATAGCGAGGGTTTTTAAATCCTTTTTTTTGATAGCATATTTTTCAGCTTTCTGATAATATTGATTGCTTATAATATCATTTCCATTGAACCATTCGTTCTGACCAAGAAAAAAATAAGCTAAAGGGTCATCAGGTACATGTTTTATAGCCAGTTCCAGAAAATATTTACTGGAGTCATGATCTCCTTTATCTGAATAACATACGCCGAGCATCCTATATGATTTACATTGGAAAGTAATATTGTTAAGTTGATTTGAAAGTTCAATTGCTTGCTTTGAGTACCCAAAAGATTTGTTTAAATCGGAAGCAATGTATAAATCAGCCAATTGAAGCAATACTTCTGCCTTTTCAACGCCTTTGCTATTAGGCAAAAGCCTTTCAAGCGAATCTTTGGGAGATAAATAGGCAAACAAATAATGGCCTGAAAAAAATACAAGAAATACGCTGATGCCTGGTAGTAGTCTCCGCATTGGTTTGGTGGTGTGGGACAAAAATAGGAGAAAATCCGGATTTGTTTTCATTCACCTCCCAAAATAAGACAGTTACCATTTTTTTCATCACTTTCACATAATATCAGCTTTATAGCAAAGAGTATAAAATATATTTGGTCATAATTAAAGGTAAACTTGAACCAATCAAAAAATGCTGCATGTATGTAGCATTTTTTTTAACAAGGCTGCCCGTATCACAAAAACAGGAGTTTTTCATTCACCCGTAAAAAAGGATATTTCACCATAAAAGACCAACATCACACATAATATGTAAGTATTTACATTCTATACCCGGTTATTTTTAACTGCATTAAACTCAATCAAGCCATGAATCAAACACCACTTAACCATCCGTTATTTATAATTCCAGCAACTGAAAAGCTTTCGTTTTTAAATTCCTTTTAAAAAATAAATCAGAGAATACTCACAATTATTATGATCTGAAATAGACATGGGAACATTATTACAAGGAATACATTGTACGGTGGCTAAGGATGGAACACGCCAGATTGATGATTTTATGGATTTGGCAAACCGAATCATTCTGAATACAGATAAAGAGATACAAAAAGAGTACAAGCATAAAAAACCAGATAAATATACAAGCCAGGGAGAAATTGATGCACAAAAAACGAAGTATAACCTTGGTGAATATTTCGATGATTTCGAAGAGATAACTTCGGAAATCTACTTTTATCTGAAAAAATCCTATTCAAAATTTGATATTTATCTTAAAGAATATACTGAAAAAACAGATGAAGAAAAGAAAAAATGGATCAAGACGGAAAAAGGCAACTTGGGCGATTTTTTAGACAGTATAAGATATTATTTTACCAGGTTCTCATTCGGGGATTTACAAGATAAAGAGAAGCGTGCAAAGGAACTGGAAATTGTTACCGATTGTATAAAATTGTTCGGAAAAGAGCGTTTCAAGAACGCATCAGACATTAATAATTTCTTTAATACACATACCGATCACACAAACTTTCCGGATTGGTTCAATGCAAAAATTGGGAAAAAGGGGTTTTGGGCAGCAGGCACGCATTATGAAAAAACAAGGAGTAATTTCTCAATTCATAACAAGGAAAATTTTATAAAAATGTGGGATAACATCATCGATTACATAGAAATGAAAGATGGTGAAGGCATTCACTTATTCCAGTTTTTAAGCATTCAAAGTCCGGCAATCAATGAAACCAAAGGCACGTTGGCATTGGTTAGTGAAATTGGAGGTCTTAAATACATGTTCAAGTATAATTATTTTAATAAGAATGGCGGTTCAATTGAGCAAAATAGGACTGCTAATTTATTGTTTAAAGACAATATTTTTCTAGATGCCCATAAATCTGAAAATACAAGCACTCATAAGAAAATTAAAGATTTGAAAGATGATGAAATGATTACTCAATGGGGAGGATATGAAACCTATCCTGCCGGTTATGAGGTGGAGCCTGCAAATGATCTGTTTATTTCACAAGCAGATTTTTACAAGTTCAGGGGGCGTGGATATATCCAGATAACACATCGCGCAGCATATAAAAAATTAGCACACGCCATTCGCGAATATAGCGGAACCAATACCATCATTAAAGGCTTTAAAGACGACTGGAACGAGTCGGCAGAGAATGAAACGGATAAAGAGTTGGCCCATGATAAGATTCTTACCAAAAGTAAAAACAAGGAGTGGGAAAAGCTATTTATGGAAACGGATTACATCATTGCCGGTATGGCAATTAAAGTATACAATTCCGGATACCAGGTGATGGAAATGAATAAAGAAAATTATAATACACAAGATATTTTCAACCATGATTACGGAACTTTTTATCGAATTGGAAGAACAATAGGGGGCTCTGATGATTATGGAAGAGTGGTGAGGGGGCGGATATTTCAAATGCTCAAACAATTGATTAACGATGCAAAAAATAAACAGAACTAATTATATAGTGAAAAAGATTATAAGATGAGAGATTATTATTTTTATACAGATCCTTCGAAGCTACAGCCGCAGACTAAAGATCAGGCCTTTGGTCAATTTGCAACACCGGGTTTTGATAATTATCGTACAACCAGCTTACATACAGTAAATGGAGCAACCACGGTTCCTGCCATAGCTGTGTGTTCAGGAACCATTTGTATACAACCTAATGGCAATACATTCAACATCATTCTGAAGCCCGACTATCAGCCGTCTTTTAACTTCCCATACATCCAGTATTTTATTTATAAAGGAATAAAAAAAGAATCATTAGTAAGCTTAAATGAGATAATAGTGAATGACTCTATTCCTTTTATTAAGAGGTTTCACGAAAATTGGGAGGATGAAAAACAAGAAGAAGATGGTACAGTAGTGCCAAATCCAAAAACAAATTCAGCAGATGTATTGGGTCTATATTACCAACCTGAATCGTTAGTTTCAGGAGAAGAGAACCGTTATTATGATGTTGAACCTTCCATTTTTAATGACAATAATGCAATTGACAACTTTTTTTATTATTCTGGTTTAGATCCTGCTTTTGCTTTACCCATAGTAAAAGCAGGTGAGAAAATAGGTGATTTTATTTCCAATTTTGGATTTGAAATTATAGTCGAACGTTTTGGTTATGAAGCTAAAATTCAATGGTCCAGAAACTTTGAAAATATTATTAAAGTGGGAAAAATTACAGATCAGCTCAATGAGGATGATACATGGTCTGTTACTGATAAAACATATTTTACACACTGGTTGGATAAAGAGGTATCTTTAAATTTTATCGACGCTTGTGCTTTTTTCGGAAGTTTCGGAAATGAGAATTTATACTATAAGAAAAATGGAACTGTTAAAACCATGCTTCCTGATTATAATGCATTGTATGAAATAATCATAAAGCCTGTTTTTAGAAATAAAAACAGGTTATATATTAGGATTACAGACAGCCATTTGAATTCTTATTTGCTTTGGAAGACCTCCAAAAAAATTAATGTAACAAATGCATTTTTATCCGAAGATAGTCAGCTTTGGCCTGATATGGTTATTGAAATGGGTGAGCCAGCACTACCTCCCCCAGATCATTTGGCCGGAGATTATACTTATTATAACCTGGATCTTCCAGCCTTACAAGAAGAAAACCTAATAGTTTTACAAGGCTTTTTTGCAACGAGACAAAATAGAATCGGCCGCTATACAATTGAAAACTATGAAGTAATCGATGGTGTAGTTAGTGTAAAACTACATTCAGGAATAGAGAATGTGATGAACTGTAGTGCGTTTGTTGAGTTATGTTTAGAAGAAAGCAATGAAATTTTATCTGATAGAGATAAAAGCTGGAAGCTCTATAGATATCTTAACATTTCTTCATTAAAATACAGACACAATATATTGGATGCTGTAAGTGGTTCAACTTCTGATTTTGGAATGTTTCCTTTTGCACAACCATTTCTTTCAGTTGTTAATACCGAAAGTGTGGTTTCTCAAATGGCATATATAGTGGGAGATAAGGATGTATATGTGGTAACTTATCCGTTGGAACGTAAAGGGAAAACAATTACACCTTTGGTGCCTATGGCCAAAGTAATGGCAGATGAGGATACATTAACCTATTTTCTTCATAGAACCAGCATTAAATCATACAGGATAAGAATAAAGGAAATAAAGTATACTGACGCAACTGAAACTAAAAAAAAGGATATCAATATTATAGGCAAAGATTTTCCTTTTGATACTAATTCATACCACGAATTGTATAATATAATAGGCATTGACAGGGATAGATACCTTAACAACGGAAATTCTTCAGCAATAGGACAATTTATAAAAATAGCCTTAAAGAAAAGTGAAAAAGAATTTAATGAATATACGATATCAAGTGTAGATATAAAAAAAACAAGTATCGGAGAAATTCAGAAATCGGACGGATCAATTAATATAAGAGCATTTGAGGCTAAATAATCTCTATGGGACAATTGATACAAGGAATATTCTGTAACCCAGCTCATGCGGAAGAAGCGAATCTTTATGAATTGTTCATTGAGCTAGGCCATAGTTTGTATGGTAAGGCTAAAGAAGATCTCAAAATACCGGAAGGGTCTGAGTCAATTATTTTTGATTATTATTTGTTGTTAAGATCCGAATACACTTTTTTAGACTCTATACTTGAAGAATTTGACAAAGTAAAGGATAAAAAAAATTGGGTTAAAGAATTAAAAAACAAGCATGAATATAAGATGCTGATACAAAAAATGAGCATTTTATGGAAATCCGAAATTGTGCCATTCAAAAAAATAAAAAACATTCAGTTTGTTGCTGTTGACAGGTATTTCCCGCAAAATCCAGGGTCTGCTACTACAATTGAGTTTGAAAAAGTAGAAAAAGTAATAGCATTTGTAGAAATAAAAATAAATGGAGAACCGGTAAAAGAGATTGATCTTAAAGGATATAATAAAAAATCAATACGTGTAGAAGCAAATATCACAGTTGAAAACGAAATTACACATAAAACATATAGCGGCGAAGTAGGACCCGAATTAATGCCATTTCGGGTTATGGATGCGAATAAAACATTTGATGAATCATCTGAAGATTTAATAAATGAATACCTGGCACTTCCGAAGGTGGTTTATAGTGATTTTGACGTTTCTATAGTAATTGAGCTCGGACATATATTTTTATTGGAAAATCATTTTAGTTTTAAAAAGCGGTCTGACACAAACCCTGTTCTAATGGTGCTAATGCAACCTGTTTGGTATACTGATCCATATGTAAAAGATGAAGATGATAAAATTATTGGTTCCAGGACAGAAGTTACCTCAGTCGTAGTTCACCATACAAATTCAACTACTTTTTCAAAAACTTTAAAAAGGTAAATGCACCTACCATCATGATCTTAAATTTTGGGATGAAGATCGGGTTGATAAATCAATTCATTACTTTATTGACAGAGATGGAACTATCGTAAAAATAGGATTAGACAATTGGTATATGAACCAAACGGGTAAAAGCCATTGGAGGAAACCTCTTATATCTGTGAACGATTACTCAATTGGAATAGAAGTTTTACACCATACGGAGAACGATGAATTTTTTGAAGAGCAATACGATGCTTTAATTAAATTGATAAACAGAATTAAGAATAAGTTTAATGGGAATAATGAAAAACTTACAGGATTTACATTTACCGGAGATCCTTATGAAAGTGTTAAATATAATGGGAATATCGTAGACAAAAATATTATAGGACATTCAGATATTAGCTTGACAAATGCAAAATCAAGCACTAATCCCGGACCCAATGCAAAATTAGGAGGAAAACCAAGAGATCCAGGATTAAAATTTGATTGGAGAAAGATTGAAGATGCAAGTATTGGTCTTTATTTTTCCAAGAGTTTTACTATTAAAGAATTTAAAGTAATTATTGCCGATTATAAACTTACAAAGTCTGATACCACAACCTTACAGGGGTTTTTAAATAAAGAAGATTCAGAGTCAATTACTTTAGAGCAAATACGGGCATTAATTGATGAGGGAGCAATTGAGTTATTCATAGATGCTAAATCATATACGAATAATCCTGCTGATCCAATAGATAAATTCTATAATCAGTTAAATGATATTGGTTATTTCCGGGGCATAGGAGATAGCTATTCACAAATAAAGAGTGCTCTTCAAATGTTCCAGATTCATTTTCATGTTCACCTATTTCCACCAGAAACAGCCGGCAATGAAGTAAATTTTGGATACTTACAGCCAACACCAGGATATGAATTGTATGAAGAAGAAATAGACGGTAAAAAAGTTTATGTAAATGAGAATTTTTTTCTAACAAAGTATCAGAAAAAATATTACAGCCAGATTTATACTCTATCCATTTTTATCGCCTCTGCTCTTTTACGAAAAAATGATATTCATAATCCTTTTTAAATATTAACTATTAATAGGATGATAACAGCATACAGAGTTTTTTTAAAAAGTAAAGAATTATTATGGGAACATTGATACAGGGAGAACATAGTCAGGCGGCGCCATTAGAAGAGGAAAATATAGTTGAGTTATTTCTTGATATGGGTTCTTTATTGACCAACAACTCAAAAAAAAACCTAGACCCATTAAAAAATAAAAAAAAATCGAAGTCATTTATCTTAAACTATTATCTGACACGAAAAAGGGAATATGATTTTTTAGATTCAACTCTCCAGGAATTTAGTAAAGCCGGGAATAAACAGAGTTGGATAAAAGAGCTTAAAAATAAAGTAGAATTTGCACCGCTGATCGAAAAAATCATTTTTTTATGGAATTCTGAATTAATATCTCTTAATAAGATAGATCAAATCATACTTGAACCGGTAGACAGGTATTTCCCAAATAGGCTTAAAGATCAAATAAAAGATGTATTAGATGCAGTTGAACTTAAAGTCAATAATGAACCGACAAGAGACTATGCAATTAATGGCTCTGATAAACAAGCTACATCTATCACAGAAATAAGTGGAATTATCCCGGCTGATAATGGAAAAAAAATCTACAAAACATATAATGGACAAGTTGGTCCGGAATTGATGCCATTCCCATTCAAAACCAATGATGATGATATTGATAAATTAAAAATATGTTATGGAGAGCTTCCAAAGGTGGTTTATACAGATTTTAATGCTAAGATATATGTGGAGTTTGGTTATTTGTTTTTATTAAAAAATAAATTTAGTTATTCAAAAACTGTAA
>CAZUXM010000069.1:3040-14200 GCA_964624635.1 uncultured Candidatus Competibacteraceae bacterium | reverse complement strand
TTTTGTGAATTAGAAAACCAGGTTGAAACTTATGGAAAAATTTTTAAAAGCTCTGATGAGTTTAAAAAAAATATAATAGCAACTCAAGGTGAAATTTACTTTCTCATAACTGATGAAAAAGTGGTTCTATCATCAAGAAGGTTGATGGAGCATATGCTTGATGTGACTTTTGGGTTAGAAGAAGTTCAAGTGGAATATGTAAAAACTCTTCAACTGATGCAGGCCGAAAGTATAAAGCAAAACGGTAAGCCAGAACAGTTCAATCCTAGAATTGAAGAGCTTCAAAAGGTATTGAAAAATAGAAGAGACCAGGTCAAGGATTTAACTTATCCATACTTAAAGGAATATAGGGACTTGGTTAAAAGTCATCTTTTGATGTAGACGTATCTGAAACAATAGAATAGAGTCAGCATGAAAACTAAACTCCTTTTATCAATCCTCCTATCAATAGCATTAAATTGTATAGGTCAAAAAAACAACAATGGAGTTTATAATGAAACCTCCAAAGAATGGGTTATGGTTCCTGGTTATGTCTTGGATAATATACCAGAGTCTGAGAGCTGGGGCTATAGAGATAGTGGATTAATGATGAGTAATAAAATCTTTAGTTTAACCAATGGTGGAACATTTATGGCCCACATTGATTCTTTAATACCAGAAATTTCCAACTCGGAAGATAATTTCATGGTTGTAAAAACACCAATTGCATTCTCAAATTGTATTTTCAAAGAAGGTACAAAGTCTAATGGTAATTATTGGGGCAGAGCTAGAAAAAAATATAAATTTCTAAAGGGAATTCGTTACTATGGATGCAAATTCGAAAACCATGAACAATGGGCGCTGAACTCAATTGAGAGAATCTATGGAGGAATCACTTTTGATAGTTGTGAACTAATTAATATGATGCCTTCTCAATTAAATTCCTGCCATTTGTATTTCAATAAATGTAAGATTTTATCCCAATTTCTAATACAAGGTGTTAGAAATTCAAGTTTAACTTTGACTAACAACTACGTTTATTGGGTTATGATAAATGGTTCAACCATCTCTCCTGTTTACCTTTCAAATAATGGGAATGAATTTGTAATCTATGATTTTCAGAATGACTCGATTGGGAATATTATAATAACTCGTGACAGGGGAAAAGAAGAACAACAAATACTAAAAAAGGGTCAAACTAGTTTTAAAAACTGCTTTATTGATGGGCAAGTTTATGTCGATTTGTCTGCTTCTGTTTCTGCGATTTATTTTGAGGATTGTAATTTTGGGTCACAAATATCTTTTAAGGGGTTAAAGGTAGATACTATTGGGTTTAAGAATTGTAAATTTAGTTCTAATAAAATTAAGTTTATTACTGAAGGAAATGCTGGAAAACATACCGTTTTAAAAATAGAAAATACATCTCTTGATAATTTGGACTTTAATTACAGCAAAAGCCTTAAATTATTTGTTTTTCCAGATACTGGGAGTTTTAAATCTACCAATCAAGAGAATTTTGAGAACTTATTGGCAAAATTTGAAAGAGAGCACAAGGATGATAGTTATCAGAGACTAGAAATAGAATACAGAAAATATAAAAACCCACCTTGGAAGAATTTTATTTCAAGGGCCTGGTGGTACTATGGTTACAAAAAGGATTGGATACTTTGGTGGACTTTAGGCTTTTTCGGATTTTTCTTGGGAATAAACCTTGTTAGATGGAAAAAGATACCCCAGTTTTATCATTTGACCATTGGTGTGAAAAGAATGAGTACCATACGGAAATCTTCTTTACCCTTCAAAGTTTGGACAGCAATGTTAAATGCCATCAGGGTCTTTGTTGCTATATTTATATTTACTGCACTTATATTTTTTTCAATTAAGATAGACTTCAAAATTTTGAAGAATCAGCACACCTTGCTAAGAGTTTACTATTTCTTACACTACTCTCTTGGCGTTGTTTGCTTATTCTTTTTGGTTAACTATATACTAAAATTCTAAGATTAGCGACCATCCGGTGAATTTTAAAAGCCTTGCTAATAAAGGAAAAGAGCTGTTTTCTTTCGACAAACAGCTCTTTTTAAAGCTAAAAATTCTGGTGAGTTAACGTGTAAGCCCCGTTCTATTTGCTAAATTACCTAGACCTGATGGGTTTAAACAACCAGTAATACAAGATTTTGAATATAAACTTAGATAAATTAGAAAGGAGGTAAATTATGGGAATTAAACCAGGCCCAAAAAGAATTGCTGAATCAACTGGAAAACCAGACAAGCGTCAACGTGATAATAAGGACACTCCAGGAAACAATCCAAATCTTAAGCCACACATACATAAGAAAGGGGATTAATCAACATTAAAATAAGAGCCTAATTACAAATTAGGCTCTTAAAGTTTTGTGACTTTACGTAGTCATTACCTAATCAAAGGCTCTTTCTTAGATAATTTTTAAAATAAAAACGGGGCTCTATTTTGGAGCCCCGTTTCTTGTTAGTTCATCTTGTGAATAGCTTCAGCCTTTATTACTGCCTCCTCATAGGAATCAGTATAAAAGATGTCGTCTGCCTGCATTACTTGGAAAAATTCCATGTAATTTTTGACATCATCCACAGCTACCACACTGTTTTCTCTGGCAAACCCAAATGCGGGACCAGAGTTTGTGAAACCCTTATGGGTTCCTGGGTAAACTAACTTACGGGTCACTATGACCCCTGCTTGTGCTTTCGCATCAGCAAAATGAAACATATAAAATACTTCGCACCAGTTTTTGGTTTAATTAAGGTGCGAAATAGCTTGTACTGGCTTTTGGGCTTTTTGTTTCAAAAAATTAAAAAAAGGTTTATTCTTATATAGCATTTATGAAGGGGGGGGAATTAAGAAAGGCTGTCCATCAGGACAGCCTTCTTGTTTTTTTAGACCCTTGTTGAGACATTGGGTAAATGCCTTATTAAGGGACTTTTTTTTAATCTTGACTCCGGTGATCTATGGTTGAAATTGATTTGGTTCTATAATCTAACAGTCTCAAAAATAGAAGGTTTAGTATTACCTGAAAACTATATTTAGCAGGATATGTGTATTAGTTAGTGTAATGCTTGTTTTAATGAGAATTTAATTTTTACATTTAACCATAAAAAATAACCCATATGAGAAGTAAAAGCTTATCGCTTAGGTTCTTAGCAGAGCCAACGGATGTAAATTTTGGAGGAAAGGTACATGGTGGGATGGTAATGAAATGGATTGACCAGGGAGGATTTGCCTGTGCTGTTAATTGGTGTGGAGGATATGCCGTAACTATTTATGTAGGCGGAATCAGGTTTTTTAAGCCAATTCATATTGGCAATTTGGTAGAGATACGATCTAAACTCATTCATACAGGAAAAACATCCATGCATATTGCGGTGGATGTATTTAGCAGAAAACCTGAAGATGAAGAGTTTGTACACAATACACATTGTATTATCATTTTTGTTGCGATGGATAAAAATAATGAACCTACAGTAGTACCTCCTTTTGTAGCAGAGTATCCTGAAGAAGAAAAAATGCAACAATATGCCATTCGATTAATGGAACTTCGAAAGAATATTGAAGATGAGATGCAAACTTTTTATAATTAAAATAAAGTATAAAATATTAGTATGATTGAAATTGCAATGATTGAATGGATGTGGGAAGAAAATTCCATTCGAGTAAACTTACCCGGTAATGAAGAAAAGTTGTATGAAGGAAGTTATAACGAAGTAGTTGAAGTAATGAATCGATTAGCAAAAGATGGATGGGAAGTTACCACTGGGGTATCCGGTGTTAACTGGATTTTATGGACAGTAAAAAGAACCATCGGTAATCCATAAATTATTTCCCCGGTTTTTTTTTCGGATCACGTTTAGCATTTTTTAAAGCCTGGTCAAGTATATATTCTATTTGACCATTCACGCTTCTGAATTCGTCAGCGGCCCATTTTTCCAATGCTTTATAAACATCTTCCTCAACTCTTAATACAAAATTCTTTTTCGCCGACATATTACTTATTCTAATTTTAGAGGTAATTGTAATTTTTGATAAGCGGTTCTAAATGCATCTACATTCTCTATACTAAAAAATAATTTTTTCCCATTCAATAATTGTATCGCCACACCTACTTTTGAATTCATAGTATACACTTTACCATTTTTAAATGAATATTTTTTACCGTAACTGTTGTAAGGAGATTTAATAATGGATATGGCTGATATATCCTTCCAATCAATATTACCTTTAGATACAATAAGTGCATAGGAGTAATAATGAAATCCTTTTTTACTTAAAGCAATTTCAAGTTTTAGGGTTTTAAATAAATAAATAATCAATATATCACTTAATGCAATACTGCTTAATACAAGAGTTATGGTTAAAGTGTTTTCTTTAGAGCCTATTAAATAACATATGCCCACAACTCCAAGTATGGTTGAAAAAACTAAAGCAAATATCCACATCCATTTGGAATCCATTTTTTGCTCTTCTTCAAAATATGTTCTTTCGTCTACTTTCATATATGTAATCATTTTAAAAATTAGTAACCAGTTATAAATAACCGGTTACTAATTACAAATTGTTAATACAAGGTTCCTGTATTTACTACCGGAGCTGCACTTTTATCAGAGCAAAGCACCACCAGTAAGTTACTAACCATACTGGCTTTTTTCTCATCATCTAAACTTACAATTTCTTTTTTCGATAGTTCGTTCAATGCCATTTCTACCATGCCTACAGCACCTTCTACAATTTTAGTACGTGCTGCCACTACCGCAATGGCTTGTTGACGTTGTAACATGGCACTGGCAATTTCAGGCGCATATGATAAGTGTGAAATTTTTGCTTCTACTACTTTTAATCCTGCTAAAGCTAATCTTTCGGAGATTAAATGTTCTAATACATCATTTATTTCATCTCCACTGCCACGTAAGGTAACTGAGGCGCTTTCATCTTCAAAATTATCATAAGCATATCCACTGGCCATTTGACGTAAAGCTGAATCAGCTTGTATTTTTACAAACTGTTCGTAGTTATCTACATTAAAGGCTGCTTTATAAGTATCCTCTACTTTCCAAACCAAAACAGCTGCAATTAAAATAGGGTTTCCCATTTTATCATTCACTTTTAACTGTTCAGTTTCAAAGTTACGGGCACGTAAGGTTACTTTTTTCTTAGTGTAAAATGGGTTGGCCCAAAAGAAACCATTAGTCATTACAGTACCTTTATATTTACCAAAGAAAGTAACTACCATACTTTGGTTGGGGCCTACTACCATAAATCCCATGAATGAAAAGAAACTTATGATACTCAATATTACAGTTGCTGGTACAATTTTAAATATAGCGGTTGCAATGATTCCTCCTACCATACAAAAAATTAAAAAAAGCATTAAAAAACCATTGATGGGTTTAAGTTGTTTTGAAGTTGTTTCCATAGTTGTATAAATATTAAAAATGTTTGTCTGATATTAATTTGATATCAAATATATATTGAATTGAAACGAAATCCAATTCCTAAGGTTTTGTTTTTTGGTTAAAAATTGTTGTTGATTGTCTAACTGTTTGGTGGGCAGCTTGTCCCGCTATCCGCTATATCTTTTTTAGTTGCAGTTATGAAAATTTTGAGCCGTTTGTTTGTCCCACGACTCAAGTCGTGGGTGATACTAATGTAAATAAGATAAAAACTGCAACTAAAAAAGGATGCCGCTGCTATCGGGGCTGCATAAAATAAAAAAGCATTCGCCAAAGGCGAATGCTTTTTATTAGCAAAGATTTTTTGAGGATTATCTTACAATAAGTTTAATTACTTTATTGGAGTGCATATAACTTAAGTTAATCATATAAATCCCTGAGCGTAATCCCAGGTTATCTGTATTCAAAACAACATTTTTATTAGAAGGGCGTGAAGTAAATACGGTTTCACCAACCATGTTTACAATGCTTAGTGTACATTCATTTACCATATTATCATGAAGGGTGATGGTAAAATTATCTGATGCAGGATTTGGATATACTTTTACCTGATCTAATTCTTCGTTTTCAATACCTGAGCAATCAACCACTGAAACAGAAGTTGTAGCAGTAGCTGAACATCCGCTTGCTGTTACAGTAACTGTATACACTCCACCCATAGCAACCGTTGAACTTGTTATGGTAGGATTTTGTGTATTTGGCATTACATACGAATTAGGGCCTACCCAATCATAATCACTACCACCTGATGAAGTTAAACTAATGGTATTACCTGCACAATAAGGTCCGGTATTGTTGGCTGATGCAACCGGCGCAGCAGTAATGTTTAATGCAGAAGAAAGTGTACTGGTAACAGCCGGAGTGGAGGAAACGATTCTTACAAAATAAACTACACCGGTTACTGCTCCAGGAGGAATTACACAGTTAATACTTCCGGCAGCAGTGCTACTTACACTTCCAATGGTAGTTGGGGCGGCAAAACTTCCGGTACTGCTTGATAATTGTGCAGTAAATACATTACCGGCTGTAAATGAACCTGTAATGGTATAAGGAACTACAATACTATCGCCTGCACAAAATGGAGCACCTGCAATACTACCTACTGTAATGGTAGGGCTTCCAACTCCAACTAAACCTGTTACTAAAATATCATCAATGGCTACAGAAGGATCAGCTCCAGTCCCATCTACATTTTGCCATCTGAATCCAATTTTTACGTTAGGATTATTGTTAGCGGAGGCCGGTAAAGCAACGTTTAATGAACCCCATGTACCCTGTGGTGAACATGTAGTAGGAGTTTGTGCCGGAGTTGAAACTACACTCCAACTGGTACCATTATCAGATGAATATTGTACTTCTACATAATCAGATGATGGTACTCCTCCTAAAATATATAAGAAGGATAAGTTAATAGTATTGTGTCCTGTACAATTGATGGTAGGCGATTCAGCTCTTACATCAGTATTAGATATACCCGGATTCGCTAAATAAGCAGCTCCCGGGTCACCAAATGGACCTAATGCGCTATTTCCTCCAATATGTAATGTTCTGTTATTACCTCCGGTGGCCAAGCATCCATCGCCACAATTCCCATTTCCCATTCCGGCTTCAGTTGCACTAATGAACCATTCGTTAGGGTAGGTTTCGTTTACTCCTGTATTAAAAGTAGTCCATGTGCCTGCACCTGGATTTAACCCGTTGGCCAATTGATATTGGTCACAACCTGTTCCAAATCCTTCAGTGTATAAAGTTACTTGTGCATGTAATGCAATGGATACACTACACAATAATAGGGTAGAGAGTTTTTTCATAATTTTCTTGGGATTTTATAATGTTATAAAATTAGAAGAAAATTATGTAGAAACAAATCTTTTTTAGAAGAATCTTATACCACCGCAAACGCCAGGCCACAAGGCAAATCCAAATTCACCAACCTGTCCGTAAAAGGTTCTGAATGTAGGTGCTAATTCTGTACCATTGGCAGTGTATGCCCCTCCATGTTCCAATTGGTTATTATTAGAGAATAACGTAAATAGGGTAGGTCCCAGATACAAAGCTACTTTAGGAGTTAATTCAAAACCGCAAGTCATGCGCAATTGATTGGTGATGGTCGTTTTCCCAGGACCAATACTAAATGGTTCATTTACACTTACTAACGAGGTGATATCATCTATATCAGCATAAAATCTTTTTGAAAAAGGAATATGTATTCCGGGTCCCCAACCCACTGACCAGAAAAAGTTTTTATTGAACGGATTGATTCCTGCCGTAATCATGGAATATACTCTACGTCCCCCCATTTTAACTCCTATATTGAAAACAGTTAACTCATTACTCCAGATTTCCATTTTAGTATAGCCCCCTTTTACTATATTAATTAATCCAACAGGCACTACTGAACTATCACCTGAATAATTAATTAATCCTACTTGTACTCCACCACCACGTTTAGCGACATTAATGGCTCCCATCTGAAATCCATCACTCTTACCAGCATAATTAAAAAAAGTTCCAAACTGAATTCCATTATGATAATTTTTAGTGTAATTCATTGTCCATGAAAATTGAACACCTCTTGAATCATTCATTACCACATTGGGGCCTAATGCCCATTGTATACCATACATATCTTTATGGACATAGTTAAGCAGGTGACTACCCATTCCTCCTCTAAAATCACCTCCATTAATATTTACGAACCACGAAAATTCTAATCCTGTAAATCTGCCTTTTTGATAAGTAAATAAACCTGAAAAATTAGCACCTACTCCTTCACCTTCAATCCAGTTGACTCCTGGCCCCACTTGAAATCCTTTCATATCTCCTTTATTGATATTAAAAAGACCCAACTGCACTCCATGCATGTTGTACTTATTTATATTTACAATAGTACCAATCTCTACTCCTTTAATCTGCCCTGTATAACCGCCTAAAAGGTTGAGAGAAAAATTAAATTGTTTGTCTTTACTTTTTGTCCAGGAGGTACCAATAGGATAAAATAAACTGGCTTGCACATATCCGTTTTTTAAATTTTGGGTATATGTATGGCTAATGATTAGAACCGCTATAACAAGTGCAAAAATTCTCTTCATAACAATAATGATACTATAAATATACGCATTTATGGTAACATACTACATAGGGTGATATACTTATCCTGTATAATCAGCTGAATTGATAAGCTCATTGATACGGGCTTCAATAGCTTCTTTATTATTTAAGTTAGCAGGATAGATAATTTTGAGGGATTCAATTTGTAAATGCTTTTTACCTTTTTCATTAAAAGCAAAGGTTACACCATCATTATTAAATTCAATATTTTCAATACTGTTACCACAGCCTTGTCCTAAATACTCAGTATTGTATGAACGTATGTATCCAATGATATTTCCATCTTTTATTTTTACTTCACGGTTGAGTACAAATAAATCCATTTCATCCCATGAATTAACGAACCAGATATTTAAAAAACATCCATCAATCAGCTCTTCATATACTTCGTTAGCTTGTAATGTTTTCATAAAGTATTCAATTACATTTTTGATAATTCGGTTTCTAATCTGTCAAAATTTTCTTCGTTTTTATCTACTACGTGTTTTTTAAGTTTATCACATTCTTCTTTTGTTTCAAAAAGTTGTTTGAAAGTAATATATGTAGAATTTTTATCCACCTCTTTGAAGGTGACCAATACCTGAAACAATGGTTTTGAATGTCGTTTCCAAGCAATAAGATGTGGCTCTTCAATTTTTATAAATTCACATTTGTTTTCATAGTTTCCTTTTTCTGGACCATGCATGGTAAAACTCCATTGCCCACCTACCTTAAAATTAAATTCATGAAAGGTGTTGGAAAATCCGTTAGGGCCCCACCAATTTTTTAAATGGTTCGGATTACTCCAGGCTTTAAATACTAATTGAATTGGGTAGGGGATGGTTCTTGTATTTACAATCTCTGTATCCGGACTGGTAAGGATAATTTCTGTTGACATGTTACGAAGGTACAGAATTGCTCAGTTATTTTTCTTCTCTGGCTTTGTAATCTTCATATGATTGAATATAATTAGGATTCCCCGGCACCACTAAATGGTCGTGGGCATAGGTAATTCCACCGATATGTATAAATCCGGTAGTGGGTGTTTTGCCCCTGATATGATCAATAGCAGCTCCTTTAAAATCATCTTCATCGCTAATTCTATCGGGCTCTTTTAGTGCAATTTGGTAAGCCTCTTCCAATTCTTTTTTTACTTCGGCATTTCCAAATCTGTACATGTTGGAAATAGTCCATGCAGCATGCCAGATGTTGAAAGGGGAAGTAATACGATTTAAATTAGATAAATATAAGTTGGAAATAAGTTTTGCTTGTTGTGGAGTGAGATTTTGATCTTTTAATACCCAAATTCCTAACGACTGTGCCATGTCCGATTTTTTTATTTCATCAGCGGCCACTTTAAGAGTTTCATCTACATCTACTCCTTTTATTAAAGCCGGTTTTTGAGAGTTGTAAATGGAACATGAATTGAGTATGCAACAAGTAATGATTGATATCCCTAAACACAATTTTTTCATAACAAACTATAACATTTGGTATAACGAATAAGCAATTAATAGGTTACACAATACAGTTAACTACAATAAATTAAATTTTACTATTGATAGCAAATTTAGTATATCAGTTTGATATATAAGTGAGAAGATGTTATCGGAAGGCAAATTTAAACCTTAATAAATACAAACAGGATATTCAAACGAATATCCTGTTTGCTATGCAAAAAGTGAATTGGTTTAGTTTACTACACGAACATTAACGGCATTCATTCCTTTTTTACCTTTCTCAACATTAAATTGAACCCGGTTACTGTCATTGATTTCATCAATCAATCCTGTTTGGTGAACGAAGATATCTTCTCCTGATTCATCCATTTGAATAAAACCAAATCCCTTGGTTTTATTGAAGAATTTTACAACTCCTTCTTTCATTGTCTATTGTTTATTTGTTTAAGATTTTAAATCATTTTTGCTTTCAATAGGGGTAGTTACTATATTTCCATCTTTATCAACATAAGCAATCATATCTTCCCATGAATTATTACTCACCTCATTTTTTTTTCCTTGTTTTCTGGTAATTTTAGCCAATCTTTTCTTTTTCTTTTCTTCAGCTTTTTGTTTTTTAATGAAACTATTGTTTGACCTCATAAATTATCTGAATTAATTAATAAATGTAAAAGCTTTTCCGCTTTTACCGGCACGTCCTGTTCTTCCAATTCTATGTATATAACTATCTAAATTTTTTGGTTTTTGATAGTTAATAACATGTGAAACTTCGTGAACATCAATTCCCCTTGCGGCAACATCTGTAGCAACTAAAACTTTTATTTTTGATGTTTTAAAATCAAGTAAGGCTTTTTGTCTGTAGTTTTGTGATTTGTTGCCATGTATTTCATCTGTTTTAATGCCTCTTCTTTTTAGCTCTTTGTACAGTTTAGTAACCCCATGTTTTGTTTCTTCAAATACAATTACTTTTTCAAAATCAGATTGGTTAATTAAAGAAAAAAGTACATCCATTTTATTTTCGCCATTTTTTATATGGATGGCCTGTTGTTCTACGTTATCACCAGTTGAATTATTTCCGTATATTCTAACCTCAACAGGGTCTTTTAGTAGTTGATTTATTAATTTTTTTTGTTCCGCAGCTTCTGTTGCTGAG
>CAZUXM010000069.1:0-3030 GCA_964624635.1 uncultured Candidatus Competibacteraceae bacterium | reverse complement strand
ATGGGGCATTGAACTAACCATTTTTTTAATTTCATCGGAAAACCCCATATCCAAGAGTCTGTCAAATTCATCCAGTACTAATACATCAAATGAGTTGTAATTAAGCGCTTTCTGATTGGCCATATCATTTAATCTACCTGGTGTTCCAATAATAAAATGAGATGGATATTGTAGTTTTTTAAGATCCATTCTAACATTGGTTCCTCCAATAAAAACATGGCTGAATATTTTTAGTCCTTTTGTGATGGACTTTAGTTCTTGATCAATTTGTAAAGCTAATTCTCTTGTTGGTACTACAATTAAAACTTGATTTGTTGCCTGTACATTGATTAATTTATGTATTAAGGGAACCAGAAATGCAGATGTTTTTCCGGTTCCGGTTTGTGCCAGTCCGAGTACATTATTCCCATTTAATATTGGATGCAAAGATTTTTGCTGTATTTCAGTAGTTTGTTGATATCCCTTTAACAGTAGGTTGTTAATTATTCTTTTATCCACTGTAAGGTTTTTAATGGGTGCTCCTGTTTCTTTTGCAAATACGGGGCTAATCTTCGCCTTTTTTGTAAAAATACTGTTGTCTAGGCTACTTGTTTTTTTGGTTGATTTTTTTTTCGTTTGATTCGAATTTGAATTGGATTTGCTTCCAAATCTTCTGTGTTGTTGCATAAAAATTTGATAATAATAGTTGAGTGTTGATAATCTCAAACGTAAATTCTGTGTCAGAACAATTGAGTTAACAACGTTTATAACTATTCAGCGAAAAGAGTGACTATAGAAAGGATAATTGTGAGAAGAAAAATCTAACTATTACAGAACTGTTTCTGCTAAAATGATGCAACAAATGTATTCTTTTTTTTATTAGCTACCTAATTATTAACTACTTATTTTGTTTTATATTAATCAATGGCTTATGTATCTGTCTATTATACATTATAATATAATTGCCTGAATATCCGATATTGCCGATTTTTATTAGTTTTTTTGGATTTTATATGAATGTTTTCGAATGATCGTAATTTTGTGTGTATATTGTCAACTCTTAGCGATCTTGGACTTTTAGGAGCATTTAATACAAACTACGTAACTCTTCAAACTTAATTCCGCTGGGTCAGATAGCTTTTCTATTTAGTTAAATTAACAGGTTAAAAATAAATTATCATTATTGTGTATCCAACATACTCCCAACAACTGCATTCGAACTTTTCATCTACTTTAAGAGTAAGAGTGAATGAATATTTTAAAATTAATCAGCTTAACAAACAAGGAGGTGCAAGTATTATTTGGAAAGCAATAGTAATGATGTCGATTTATTTTTGTCCTTATATAATAATCATATGTGGTTCAATAGTAAACCCATGGGTCTTTATGAGTATGTGGGGTGTAATGGGTGTTGGTTTAGCAGGAATTGGTATGTCTATCACTCACGATGCTAATCACAATTCTTTTTCGAAAAATCATTTTGTTAACAGAGTTGCCGGTTATTCAATGAATCTGGTTGGAGCTACACCGTTTTTATGGAAAATTCAACACAATCATTTACATCATAGTTTTACTAATGTTCACGGATTTGATACGGACATTGAAACACCATTCATTTTAAGATTTTCACCGAATGAACCTCATCGATGGTACCATCGGTTTCAACATCTTTACATTTGGTTATTTTATTCTGTATCAACTTTGTCTTGGATGACAATTAAAGAATTCATTCAGATTGTTAAATTTTACAAAAGAGGTTATATAAAAACCCGTAGAAGTTTTATTGTAGAGTTGATAAAATTGATAGGGTGGAAAGTCATTTACTACTCTTATATGATTCTAATACCAATGTTTGTTTTACCGTTCAATGATATTTGGGTAGTAGCCGGGTTTTTATTTATGCATTTGGTTTCTGGCATTATTATCAGCTTGGTTTTTCAAACAGCCCATGTAATGCCGGAGGTAAATTTTATTAGAACGGACTCTGAAATGAAAATTAATAATAACTGGATGGTACATCAAATGGAAACTACGTGTAATTATGCTCCGAATAACCGTTTTTTTACGTGGTTCGCCGGGGGACTCAATTTTCAGATTGAACATCACTTATTTACTAACATTTCTCATATTCATTATCGTGATATATCTTCCATTGTTATTGAAACGGCGGAAGAGTTTGGTATCAAATACCACCAACATAGCAGTTTTTTAAGAGCGGTTTGGGCACACTTAGGAATGCTTAAAAAGTTGGGTAGAGTGAAAAAAAAGACATAAAAAGGCTATATGTTCAAACTTAAGTACTCGGATTAATATTCTATGATACTTTTTATCTTTTTTACATCCGTACCAATGCACTGGCCCAGGTAAATCCACTTCCAAAAGCAGCAAAACAAAGTAAATTTCCACTTTTTATTTTTCCTTCCTGCCAGGCTTCACTCAATGCAATGGGTATACTGGCAGCAGTAGTATTACCATATTTTTGAATGTTGTTGAATACCTTTTCGTCAGGTAATTGAAATTTCTTAGCAATAAAATCTGCAATACGCAAATTAGCCTGGTGGGGGATTAGCAAATCTAAATCATCAATGGTATATTTATTTGATTGTAATGCCGTAGTAATACATTCTTCAAATCGGGTAACGGCATGTTTAAACACTAAATTACCGTTCATATGGGTTAGCAAACTTCCATCTTCCAACATTTCGGGAGTTAAACGTACCTTATTTCTTGTTCCCGGATGCGGACAAAACAATTCTTCCGCCATGCTACCATCACTATACAAATGGGTGGATAAAATTCCTTTATTTTTTTCTTCACTGCGTTGTAGTACAACTGCTCCTGCTCCGTCCCCAAATATAACTGCTATATGACGATGCCTGTCACTATATTCAACAAAGTTTGATTGGGTTTCGGCCCCCACTACCAATATCGTTTTGTACATACCGGTTTTTATAAACTGATCAGCTACTGATAACCCGTAAATAAACCCCGAACATTGATTCCTTATATCTAATGCTGCAATATTGGGTAAACCTAATTCACGCTGCAACA
>CAZUXM010000068.1:13242-14289 GCA_964624635.1 uncultured Candidatus Competibacteraceae bacterium | reverse complement strand
AACTTCTCCCTAAAAAATAATCATTTACTCCCCATAAGTCTTTTAACAGATCTTCTCTCTTCACTACATTATTCCTTCTTTCTGCTAAATACTTGATGATGTCGCTTTCTCTTTCAGTGATTCTTTTGGTGTTGTTGTCTAATATTAATAGTTGGTTTTTATGGTCCAAAATAAACTTGCCTATTTGAATTAAAGTGGGCTCAACATCTGCTTGAAGATAACTTTTCCGTCTAATAGCCACTTTAATTTTCCACAATAACTCTTCTTCATCAAATGGTTTGGTTACATAGTCATCAGCACCTAATCCATAAGCCATCAGTTTATCACCCTTGAGTGATTTAGCTGAAATAAATATAACAGGTATGTTTATATCGGCTTTTCTGATTTCTTTTACTAAAGTATATCCATCTAATTTAGGAAGCATTACATCTATCAAGCATAAATCGAAAGTTTTTGAATGGTATGCTTTTAATGCAAGTTGGCCATCCTTACATAGGACGACTTCAAACTCATGTTTTAAATAATCAACCAGTAAACTGCCTAAATTGGGGTCGTCTTCAGCTAATAATATTTGAGGTTTAACCTTATTCATAGTTAAATGTGATCATAAATGAGGTGCCTGATATTTTATTATTTATTATTTCAATACTCCCGTCATGTAATTCAATAATTTTTTTTACATAGGCAAGTCCAAGTCCAAATCCTTTTACATCATGTAGGTTTCCTTTAGATATCCTATAATATTTGTCAAATACCTTTTTTTGATATTCTCTTTCGATACCGGGGCCATTGTCGGAAAAATAAATCACTAATTTTTGATCAAAATTTTCGGTACTTATTGTTATAACCGGAGAATCAATGGAGTATTTAATTGTGTTATCTATTAAATTTGAAAAGGCATTAATAAGATGTGTTTTATCACCCATAATAACAAAGTGTTGAGCAAGTAGATTTAACTCTGCTACACCCTGTTTGTTTTCTATTTGAAGTGACATCCTTTTAATGGTATCTTGAATCAGTTGATGGATGTCGACTTCTGTTTTTTGT
>CAZUXM010000068.1:8293-13203 GCA_964624635.1 uncultured Candidatus Competibacteraceae bacterium | reverse complement strand
GGTATTTCTCCTCTTTCAAGAGCAGTCATACTTAGTATTTGTTCAATTTGCAACCTTAGTTTTTCATTTTCCTCAAGGATGATACCTGAATAATGTTTTACAGGGTTATTTGATTCTTTTAAAATCAACTTACCGGCTAATGAAATATTGGTTAACGGAGTTTTAAACTCATGAGTCATATTATTTAAGAACTCAGTAGTATGTTCTGATATTTTTTTTTCTTTTAATAACAATACTACCGTTCTCCAAAAAAAAATGAGTACAGCTAATATCAATATTATAGAAGTAAAAAATGAGACACTCATCTCAGAAATAATAAACCGTTTTTTATTCGGATAGTTGAGTATGAGCTCCCATCCATACTGTTGATTTAATGAGTCAATTGTAATACTACTGCATGCTTGTTGACTGGTATCAACATTGTTCGTTTTCTCATTTAAAACAAAGTTATTGGATTGTACTGTTTTTTGAATTGTATAAGTATAGGTTTGTTTGAAGTTGTAGAACTTCATGAATTTTATAATCAATGAGTCAATTCCAGGATCGGTGTATACGCCTTCGCTATTGTTTATTTTGGTTAGCATCAATGAGTCTGATGAAATAGCTTCGGTTGTTCTAGCATTAATAATAGTAGCTTTTTCATTAAAAAATGCTTCTTTGTTATTAGCTGTTTGAACAAGCCATATAAATTGAATAACTAAAATACCTACCAGACAAATAGCTGAGAGAAAAATAAAAACAGTAGACCTTGTTGTTTTCATCTGACAGCAAATGTACTCAATTGCTACACCTTCAATAGGTCCTTAACAGGTCAATAACAAGTATACTTATTCGATAACTATTGAATAACAATATATATTTAGCAACTTCTATATTATTGTGAAACAAATGCAAGCTTTAGTATAAAGTTCGTTTGGTGTTTTTATACAAAAAAGGGTTCATCAAGAACCCTTTTTAATTTCCTTTACGAATGATTAGTTATTTGTTTAACAGCCCCCTTGTTTTACAATAACAAATAGAGTACTATTTGATACTACCATTTCAAATTGGATTAACCCATCTAACATGTTGGGAGCTAAAATCAGTTGCCAGTTTTTACCCATGTCAATGGATCTTGAAATACCGGCCTTTCTGGAAGTGAATAGTTGGTCACCTATTTTGGCGATATCCGTAATTCGGGTATCCTGTGGTTTACCCGGATCCATCCACTGCCATGTACGTCCGGCGTTGGTTGATAATTGAACCCATTGGTTATTACTTAATCCGGTTGATGGACCTGCTATTCGTATGGCAACTGCATAACCATCCACCACTATAGTTTTATAATGACCTCCTTGATCACTCAAAGATATGTCCCAACTTTTTCCATAATCTGTAGAGTACATCAATCCAAATTCGTTATTGCAAATGATGTTATTAGAGCAAACCATTATACTGTTTACCCAACCATCATTATAAACATGTTCCCAGGTAAAGCCCTCATTGGTTGTTCTAAAAACTCCTAGGTCACCTACCACTAGAATTGATCCGTCAGGGGCTTCAGCTGAAGAATAAACGGATTTATCCGGCAAATTTTTATTTAAATTTTTCCATTGATGGGTTCCCGAAATGTGTTTATAAACTCCTTGATGATAAACAGTGGCATACAAACCTAACTTACCTTCTGTGATTTGAGTAACAGCATGAAATACTTCTTGATTTTCTAATTCCTGTAATCTCCAATCACCAGTAGAGGGGTTCTTACTATGGTATAATTTACCATCATATGTTCCCAAGTACATTTCACCGTTTTTTGTATAGCTTGAATTTATTTGAATATCAGCAGGCAACTGATTCGTTAAATCGTTCCATGTAGTACCTCCATCCTCTGAACTAAAAAGAATCTGACCTTCGTTTAATGTTTTAGGAATTGCCGGTGATGCGGAATAACAAGAATTATTATCCACCGGCATGTTGAGAAAATTTAGAAAAAAGGGGGTAGAGCTTTGGCCGAAACACGTTAGGCTTGATGTGATTAAGAAGAGTGTGATGATAGTTTTCATATTATATTCATTTATCATCAACAAATGTAAATGCTGTTGGAATGACAGCCTGTTATTGAGATGTTATTGGAATTATTCAGGCTTTCTTAACGAATTCTGATTTTAATCCCATAGCACCAAACCCATCTATTTTACAACTAATGTTATGGTCACCTTCTACTAATCTTATGTTTTTAACTTTGGTACCTGCTTTTACAGGTTTAGGAGCTCCTTTTACGGGTAGATCTTTGATAACCACTACATCATCGCCGTTTTGTAGAATGTTACCGTTGGCATCTTTTATAATCCCGGATTGTTCTTCCTGGATATCTGCCGGATTCCATTCGTGAGCACATTCAGGACATGTATAAAGTTCTCCACCGGAACTATATCCGTAGGGTGATTTACATTGTGGGCAGGGTAGGGAATCGTTGGACATAACTTTTAAAATTGTTGGCAAAAATATAAAAATCACCCCTGAATTGCATAATAATTCATAGATCCAGTTGTTTTACCTGCAAACCTGCAAACCTGCAAGGCTATGAATAGAAAGAATACAATGTTTTCATTAGTTGGGATTCTATTAATGATGTTTTCTTGTGAACAAGAGATAACTTCAGAAAATACTCCACCACACAATGATTCAACTACTGTAACCGGGGTAGATTCGTCTCAATTACCTCATAATTTATTTTGGAACGGGCATTATTATTTATTGGAGTTTGATACGGCCTTTGCCTGGTTTGGTGATTTTACTAAAAGCACCACTGGTGGTCATCCGGTTCCTGTAATATATGAAAGTGCCTTTATTGATAAATATACTGGAGAGATGTTTAAACTGTTTATGGGACATTATACTCATAGTACCAGTGTTTGGAGTAATTATTTTTTTTATTCTTCTTATGAAGCCAAACAAAGGTTGGCATTATATGGTGAGGACCTCATTGACCATATGGATGCAGGTGGTTTTGGTACCGGAATAGTAATGAAGAAGGGAGGGTTTAATGGTTATCGGGTATTCCCTAATTATGATGAAGCCAATAATAACTCATACAATGATGTAATGGAAGTAATATCATATCAAACAAATATGAGTGCTACTGAAGTTACGGTTGATTACCATATCAAAGTTACCCGTCCGAATTTTTATTTGGATCTTCAAGGAATGTTTAGGGCTCAATAAATCTAGTCTACTTTTTTAGCTCTATAGTAGTAGTTGTGACCCGCTCCACCACCATGTCCTTTGTTTGAATGATAATAAACAAATACACTATCTTCTACAAACTGAACTTTAAACCATACGCCATAGTCGCTTTCTAAGCTCCCTGTTCCATCATCTTTCATTGGGACTTCATTATTAAAGAGGATAACTGAACCAATGGCAGCTTTAATGCCAAAAGTAATAGGTGTTGTTGATGAATAATTTTGACCTGGGTTAATATTATAATAATTATCTTTCAGGGTACCTGTATAGGTTCCGGCATATTGTTCAGTTGGAGTGCAAGATGCACCAAACATTAGAAACAATAGAATTAACCCTATAGTTGATCTTATCATACATTAAATGTATGAAATATAATATTTAAAACAATGCTGCTATTTGAGTAGTTACTTGAGGACCCTGCTTAATATCGCCACCACCCATATATGCGTATAAGGGCAATTTTACATCAATCCCAACTACCCATTTTTTAATGTAAAAACCTGCATTCACTTGAGCAGATAATAGGTGCCCCCCGGATACGGGTTGATATTGTCGCATAAATACATCTTTTGATTGGTAGCTGTAGTGTAATCCGCCTGAAGCTAACACCGATAACTTTTCACCCTTTCCCCAATAAAAAGCGTTTAACCCGGTGTTTACAGTATGTCCGTAAAGGTAGTTATCAGCCCCTTGCGTACTTATCTTAGCATTCACAGTAGTGTTGAGTCCCCATGAATTCCATTTTACTACATATTGAGTATTGATTAAAACATCCCAACTTCCGGTTCCGGGTTGCATATGTCTGTCATAAAAACCGGTTTCATCATACATATTGTACCTTCCTGTTGGCATTTTAACGCCAACCCCTGCTATCAATGAGTGTTTCATCATACCTACACTGCTATCACGAGTACGCAATAGCCGGTATTGGGTAATGACTGAAATATCTCCCGGACCCGCTAATTCTCTAGTGCCACTCTCTGTTTTTTGCACATGGTATTGTATAGGGAAATTGATAATAATTTGTACTCTTTTATGTGGTCTTATTCTACCACTGATATTAAAAGTGTGGAAGTAATTATTGTTAGTGGAGGCGTGATCTGTATGGTTATTATTAATCGCAAATGAATTGTATTCATGTTGTAAACCAATTGAATATTTGGGTTGGGGTAGGAGTAACCAGTTAACACCTTGGGTTGATAGGTTTTTATCTAATACCTGGGTATATCCTATGGGGACCGTTAACACTAGAATAATAAAGAGGAGATTGATTTTCATAGAGCCTGAGTTGTAGTAAGTGGTTAAGTATATGTTTGGCTCTATGGTGGGTAGATTTAGTTAAACTTATGGATATAAGTTAGTAACGTTATAAGCACTCCATTTAGTCTGTTTTAAAAAATATTTACACGTATATTTGAAAAAAACATGACATGAATTATATAGTAGTTCCTTTAGCAGCACTCATCCCGTTGATCATAGGTTTTGTATGGTATCATCCTAAAGTTTTTGGAACCGCGTGGTTAAAGGCCAGCGGGTTGATCGATCAGGCTAAAAGTGGGGGTATGGTGAAAATATTTTTAGTTACTTATCTGTTTTCACTTATGTTGGCAGTTGCTCTTATGCCTATAGTGATTCATCAAATGCATATATTTTCGTTGCTGGCAGCAGGGGAGGAAATCAAGGAT
>CAZUXM010000068.1:0-8283 GCA_964624635.1 uncultured Candidatus Competibacteraceae bacterium | reverse complement strand
CAGAACCTTTAAACATGGTGCTTTTCATGGAACTTTAGCAGGATTGTTTCTAGCATTACCTATACTTGGCATCAATGCTTTGTTTGAAAGAAAAGGGTTTAAATATATTCTCATTAATGCAGGATACTGGGCACTTACCATGGCACTCATGGGAGGGGTATTGTGTGCTTTTGTAGAGCTATAAAATCGATTAGCTTAATTAAACTGCAAACCAACAATTTTTTGGGTCTTCTTTTTCATCATAATAGATAAGCCTGCAGTACCTGCCTTGCTTTCAAGCATTGAAGTAATTCTTATAACAGTGTCTTCATCACTTACCGGAGTATTATATTCATATCCAAGGAACCAATTGTTTTGAATATCGCCCATTAAACTATCCACTGAATTGCAAAAGTCTTTTGAATCGTCAAGGCTCATGAGTTGATATCGAGTATCTTGTTTTTCAAATCTTTTATAAAAATCTTGGTATCTCTTGGTTTTAATTTCAGCTACACATAAATCAGAAGTAATAATAAAAGGTTCAATATCTTTAATGTTTTTGGTTGTATATTCAAATTGTGAAAGTTCATTCCCATTTTTCAAACCAATTTTAAATATATTATACTTATCATGATCTTCGCCCATTAAGCTATATAACCTATAAGCAATTCCGGATGCAAATAAAGCTTTATCCTCAGCAAATACTTCAATATTGGGTGAATTACTTAATTCAAACTCGAAAGTATTCTTGTCGTTTTTATTGCCCCAGAACATCCTTTTTTTCCAACTGTAATTACCTCCTCCATAAAAGGCAAGTGTATTATCAATAGCCTCTTTTTCTTTTACAGTGAGGGTAGCAGTATTCTTGCATGAAATAACAAATACCGGTAAAAGTACCAGCGTAAAGAGCAAATGAAGTTTATTTAATTTCATGATTATATAAGTAAGAGATTGTTCCCTGATTTTAAGCTAATAAAATGATTTTTTTTTAATTCTAATATTTCTGCCTCAGTAATATTTGAATAAGTTCGCCATTATAAGATAGTACCCAAGTTTTTATTTACTTTTATTGCTCTAAAAAAGTACTTAAATGAAGTGGGGCTGTAAAAGTTTTCTTCTGATATTGATAGGTGGTGGGCACATTGTTTTTGCCCAACCTCTTAATGGTTTTGTGGATATGCATACACATCCCCGCAATGACCTGGCTTTTGGTACTGAACTGTTTTATGGTAGTCCGTATGGAGATATATCCACCTCATTAAAAAACTGCAATGCCAATCATGGTGGATATGGAATGTTTGATAATCCCCATGGCAATGTTTTCAGGAATCAATTGGTTGAACAATCGGAAGGAGCATTTTGCCATCACACTGAACATGCTCGTGACGGATATCCTAACTTTACCTACTGGCCATCTTATTGCTCCATATTTCATCAACAAATGTGGGTTGATTGGATTAAAAGGGCACATGAAGGCGGGCTCAATATCATGGTTGCTTTAGCTACCCACAGCCATTGTATGGCTGATGCTGCCGAAACAACAGGTCCGTATGATGATAAAACGGTGATGGATAATTCGATTGAAGGAATAAAAGCCCTGGTAAAAAATTCCACCTTTATGGAAATTGCACTTTCTCCCAAAGATGTAAGAAGAATTGTGCATGCAGGTAAGTTGGCGGTGATAATAGGTGTTGAAATGGACAATATTGGAAATTTTTATGAGCCCATTGTTATACCTAAAAACTCAACGATTGTTTATACACCAAACCCCACATGGGATCAAATACAGAATGAAATAGATAGATTATGGAACAGCGGAGTTAGGTATATATTACCTATACATACCACCAACAATATATTTGGCGGAGCCGCTATTTATGAATCATCGTTTAACATTGCCAATAAGTATAATACCCAACAGGAGTTTATTCCAGAGTTGGTAAATGCTGAGGAAACGGGAATTCGTTTTCAACTCAAACACCCCATTATTGAAAATAATATTGAATCAAACCTCATGGTTAAAATAGTTTTTGATATGGTAGGAGGTATTCTTCCTGAAGAAGTAAATCCATCCAGAAAAGAAAACTATACATTTTGGGAATTGAAACAAGGATACGGACATAGAAATTCTTTAGGATTAACTCCGGCTGGCAGGCTTGCTATTAGTTATATGATGCAAAAAGGTTTTATGATTGATGTAGATCATATGTCGGAAAAAGGGGTGAATGAACTGATGGATTTTGCTTTAAAATTTAATTATCCATTAAACTCTGGTCACAATGGATTAAGGGAGGAAGAGGGGAGTGAAAACAATAGAACCCCTTTACAATATCAAAACATTATACAAACCGGTGGAATGATCGGGTTGGGGCATGCCAGTATAGCCCATAAATTTGTTGAACGGTTACGTAAAACATTACAAGTAACCAACTATAAAAATGTAGCCATTGGTACCGATGTAAATGGATTTTTTCCGTTACCGGCAGTGGATACTACCATAACAGTCATCTATGAAGGGGATTTTACCATGTGCAAAACAGGCAATCGTACCTGGAATATCAATCAGGATGGTTTTGCTCATTATGGGTTGTTTCCTGATTATATCAAAAGTTGGACGATGGCAGGTATCACGCATCAGGAATTGGAAACCTTTAATCGTTCAGCTGAATATTTTACCGTGATGTGGGAAAAATGTGAAGAAGGGAAAAAAGATGTTCCTTTATGGAAAAAGTAAGTTGTATATTTCTTTTGATGATTTTTTATCAATAATGAAATCTTGCTTGCACAATGGATAATGTTTGTGAATTATCTTTTCCATAAACTCTGTACACTAATCGATGTTCATCATTTATTCGGCGAGACCAATATCCGGCTAAATTCCCCTTCAATGCTTCAGGTTTACCAATACCCTTAAAAGGTTCTCTTTTTATGTTACTAATAAGAGTATTAATTCTATGTAGAATATCTGTATCATTATCAACCCAATATTGATAGTCTTCCCAAGCTTGCTCAGTAAATGCCAGAATCATTGTTATTTATTTTTCTTAGCAGTTTTGGTTTTTGTGGATGAGGGCTTTTTATCCAAATCAATTTTTCTGATTTTTGATTTTCCTGCTTTATCATCAGCAATGCTGGCTAATAGTCTTGATGCATTTTCGGAAGTAGACATTAAATAAGCAGTTTCCTCCATCGCATTATACTCGTCCAATGTAAGCACAACAAAGTTCTTTTTTTTCGGTCCGGAAAGAATCAATATATCCTGGTCATCTTCAATTTCCTGAAGATGTTCTTTCATTTTGGAGCGAAATTCAGTTACCGTGGCAGTTTTCATTTTAAATAGAATTTACACAAAGGTACGCAAAATGGTCATAAAAAGATACATAAAAACGTACATTTATATGTACTTAAAACTATTAAATTGCATTCTACTGAAATATTGGGTGATTTCTAGTTATTTAGCATAAAACTAATTATGAGCTATTTAAGTCCTATGAATACATAAATTAAATGCTCATAATGATAAAACGTTATGTTAAGTTGCAGCAGGCTAGAATTAGCTACTTTTTTCGTCCTTCTGGGGTAGACTCTTTGGCTTTTTGCCAACCGATAGGCAGCGCCACGTAGTGCGCTGAACGAGGGAGGCAATATGCGAAAGAAGGGCAGGGGTAAGTCTATAATAAGATAACATAAAAAATCTCCCCACAATCGTCAGAAAGCAGGGAAATTTTATTTATACTACACTGGGTATAAAAGTCTTAATCATTAAATGTTTTACAAGATTCTAATCCCGGTAAAAACCAGAAGACCTATTGTAAAAAAGACGAGTAAAATAACTTCAAGCAGTTTTACCACACCAATTTCCTCAGCAACTTTTGCTACCGGAACGGTTACCTGCATCTTTAGTTTAAGTGGGTTGATAGTGGATCTACCATAAGGATTAAAAAGAATATATTTAGATTTCATATATCAAAGTTGACCCGATTTTAATGATAACCTGTTATGTAATTACTAATAATGTTATAGAATCCTTAGTTTATACTTATGATTTAAAAAAAACCTGGACGTATCCAGGTATTCTTTGGTTAGGTTTAGAAACTATAACTTTTCGATGATTTGACTTAACTCGGCTTCGGATTTTCCAAGCTTGGTTTGAAGTTTACCCATCATTTCTGCTTTTTTCCCCTCTTCAAAAGTAAGGTCCTCGTCAGTTAGCGTATTATATTTTTCTTTTAACTTGATTTTTTGCTCATCCCAATTATTTTTAATGGGTGAAGCCGAATGTTTTTCGTCGCTCATTTTTTTATAATTAATGTACGCAAAGGTATCTATAGCACTATTGGGTTGTGTTATGTTAGTTTTAGAAGAGTTATAGAATTCTTACTTTATCGATGGAAACTCTATTGTGCTGATTTCCGCTGAGATAGGTTGAGGCACTCATTCCGGTAACTTGTTTAAATTGGGCCGACAAATGTGCAACACTGCTATAAGAAAGGAGATAGGAAATTTGAGTTAAATTAAGTTCTTCCTGTTGAAGTAAGGCTTTAACACGTTCTATACGCTGAGCGATAACATATTTTTCGATACACATGCCTACCTTATTCAAAAACATGTTGGCCATATAGGTATAATTATACCCAATTCTTCTGCTGAGGAAATTTGAGCAGTTTTCTTTAATGATAGCCTGGGGTGTGTTAATCATTTCGATAATCAGAATTTTGATTCTCTCCACCAAAATGTCCTTTTTATTATCCATTAACTCCAGACCGGATTTTTGCAATGCGAGATTAAGGTCTTTGATTTTGTTGTCAGGTAAATGATCTTCTTCTATGGTTACCTCACCAAGGCGTAGGTCGACTATACACCATCCTAAGCGATCAAATTCCTGTTGAACTATTAACTTACAACGGTTGCAAACCATGTTTTTAATATAGATTATCATTTTGCGATGTGTAAATAGTTAAATAGAGAAGGCGTGGTGGTTTTATTAATGAAGTTGATGTAATCCTCCTCTGTTTGGATACTTTCATTTGTATTCTTTTTTTTAACACAGAGATAGTTCTTTCTGCAGATCCTGAATCTGTAACGAATCATTTCCGGTAATATAGATTTGAAGGACTGAACGAAGCATTTTATGTGTTGTATTGTTTTTGAATCATTTGGATATAAAAGATAAATACCAACCTACTGCTTATGCACATTGCCAGTTAACTAATCACTTTTTGAGGCAGAAGAGTGATGATACCTGAATATGAACGTAAGTAGTATTTTTCCTTCGGAGATATGACTCTGGGTAAAAGTTTCGATATACATTCCCTTTTCGAAATAAGTATTCAATTCAGGATAAGTCTTGAGGAATAAAGCTTGTTTAAGATCCTTTTCCACTGGGATTTCGGTTAATATGGTTACCACTTCTTGTGTTTTCATTATTTACGATACATTATTAAAAGTTATATAAGAAATTATTAGACAAAATATCTTGATCATACAGGTCGAATCGACTGACCAAAAGTCAAAATAAATTAGTGTTGAGTTGTATTCTTACTTTCAGCCAACTATTGAACAAACTCTAGATTTTTTAATAGAGAGTAGGCTGGAAAGATTATTGATAATATGTTTTAGTAAGAAAACAGCTCAATATACGATTTAAATCTAAGGCGTTCTAGAAACTTCATCAATAAGGTGCTAACAGCCTAACACACACCTCGAATGATTTTTTCATTCAATTTTGATTTTAAAATAAAGGGTACATTTCTAATCCCTTTTCGGTATTTTTAGCTAATTATAGGGAAAAACTAATCTCAACAAATGTGGATACGAAGCACCACGGTAATCACGATAGTTTCTTAAAAGCCCTTTATTTGCTGCCTTTCTGAGAAGCCGTTTTATCCTATAATGTATCCGTTTTATGTTACAGTTAATGGATTCAATTTATTTTTCTTTCTTAAAAGTCTTTATTCCATAAAAAAAGGGTAGGAGAGAAGTTTTATTTATTTAAAACCATTGATTTGCTGGAAGTGAATAGGTTTGTCCTTTAATATAGATAACCCAAAAATCAGCTGATACACCTAATTTATTAAATTTGAAATTAGATTAATCCATTAAACCAAACGATAAATGAAACCTTTCAGCCAATTTCTTCAAACATTAAGAATCTCTCTTTTCTTTCTTTTGGGAATTTCAACAATCGCCTATTCGCAGTTTACCAAGCTTTATGATTTTAATGTGACTCCAGGTGCTAATAAACCTTGGGGTGGGGTGGTCTCGGACGGAACATATTTGTACGGAATAACTGCACATGGAGGTACACTTGATTCCGGTGCCATTTTCAAAATTTTGCCCGATGGGACCGGTTATTCCCAGATACACGATTTCTCTAGTCCAATTAATGGCACTGGTCCAGAGGGAACAATGGCTTTTGATGGGACTTATCTTTATGGTACGACTGCCTTTGGCGGTACTTACCACAAGGGGACACTTTTTAAAATATTGCCCGATGGAACTGGCTTTACTAAATTGCTGGACTTTAATGGTGCAGGTAATGGAAATACACCGTATGGGTCACTTCTTTTGATTGATTCAACTTTGTATGGCACAACCACCGTGGGTGGACCAAGTGGAGGAGGAACTGTTTTTAAAATTTCCACAGATGGCAGTGGTTACGCTATTCTTGCCAATTTTGATGCTATTACTGGGTCAACTCTTTACATGGGTCTTGAATACGATGGGACTTTTTTGTATGGAGCTTGTTGGTCTGGAGGAGCCAATTCTGCAGGAACTATTTATAAAGTAAAACCAGATGGAACTGGGTTTCTAAAAATATTTGATTTTACCACAGCCACTAGTGGAAGCCATCCTTATGGCCGTATTCATCCTGACGGAGGTTTTTTATTTGGTACAACGAGAGATGGTGGTGCTAACGGCGAGGGAACTTTATTTAGGATTATGCCAGATGGCACTGGTTATACAAAACTGCTTGATTTTGGTACCACGAATGGAGAAAATCCGTCAGGGAATCTCGTTTCTGAAGGTGGGTATATTTATGGTTGCACAGCATTCGGTGGGAGTAATAATAGAGGGTGTATCTTCAGATTTATGCCTGACGGAAGTAATTATTCAGTAGTACAAAATTTTACAGGGACAGCTACCGGAAGCTATACATCTGGCCAAATTATTTCAGATGGAAATTTCTTTTATGGAATGACTTCGGCTAGTGGTTATAATGGAGAAGGAACTGTATTTAAATATCAACATTCGTTTACAGGTATTGAGCAGAATGATGATGAGATTACAATTATGGTTTTTCCAAATCCAACTTCAGGAACATTGAACCTGAGTTTAAAAAAGGGAGTACAAGATGCTAATTTAGATGTTCTGGATATGTTTGGAGAAATTGTCATTTCTATTTCAGATTTAAATTTGTTACCCGAAGAAAATTATTCAATTAATATTTCTAATCTCTCCAATGGAACATACATAATGAGGATTGGTAATTGTCAAAAGGTGGTTATAAAGAATTAAGCTCACTAGTTTTATCAGGCTATAAAGCAGTACCTAGGATTCGAGATAGTTCCTTAAAAGCCCTGTATTCCCTGCATATGCAGAATATAGTTTTATCCTATAATGCACTAGCATTATGTTGAGAAGCAGTAGTTTAATAATTTTTTCTTGATCCCGGCCTGCGCCGGGAGGTGTGGGGGAGACGGTTTTTGTTTCTATTATCGATACAAAGCATTAGACTGGAGACTTTGAGTTTGTTGAAGTATAGAAATGAATATGGAGATAAATAAAAATGTAGCTTATTTCAATCCTCAACAATCAAACGGGTATGATGGTAATTACCATTGTAGCTAAGTTCGACCAGATAAGTTCCGGGTCTTATGTTGTATAATAGAAATTGCTCCATAAAACTACCACTGATTTTTTCATAATATTTATCGGAAATAATCTGGCCCATAATGTTTATGATTCTAACCTGTAGGCTTTCTGTTTCAATATTATTAATACTTAAATAAAAGTTCCCATTTGAATTCGGATTTGGGTAAATTTTAATTGTCGGAGAAGATCCATTTATATCAATCACTTCCGTGTTAAAAGTGACCTGGATAGTGTCGAAGTTTGAGCAACCAAAATCATTGGTAACTGTAACAATATATTGACCATTGGTGTTTACAGAAATTGTTTGAGTAATTTCACTTGTATTCCAAAAATAGCTTGAGAAACCAGGGCCTGCATCCAGTATTGCAGGCGTATTGGGTTGTACTATATCAACTCCGAGATCTACCAACGGATTAGAAATGATAATTA
>CAZUXM010000067.1:11373-14390 GCA_964624635.1 uncultured Candidatus Competibacteraceae bacterium | reverse complement strand
ATAACGTAACATGTCTAATACTCCTACTGCAGGTAAGGCTACTTTGAATAAGTCAGGACGTTGAGTCATTACAGCTCCAACCAATAATCCTCCGTTTGATCTTCCATGAATAGCCAATTTTTGAGAATTGGTGTACTTTTTCTCAATTAAATATTCGGCAGCAGAGATAAAATCATCAAATACGTTTTGTTTTTTATCCAACATACCCCCTTTGTGCCACTCCTGACCGTATTCTCCACCACCTCTTAAGTTGGCTACTGCATATACGCCCCCTTTTTCTAAAAATACCATTTGTTGTATCTGGAAAGACGGTAAAATACTAATATCAAACCCTCCATATCCATATAATAGAGTAGGGTTTTTACCATTTAATTTTAATCCTTTTTTATGTACAATAAACATAGGCACTTTAGTACCATCTTTAGAAGTATAAAACTCTTGTTTTACTTCGTAGTCATCCGTATTAAATTTAATTTCTGATTTACGGAATACTTCACTTTTATTGGCATCTGTATCATATTTATAAATAGTAGGAGGCATATTAAATGAGGTGAATACATAAAATGATTCGGTTTCATCTTTTTTACCACCAAATCCACCTACAGTTCCTCTTGTAGGTAATTCAACATCGTTTATATATTTCCCGCTATGATCAAACACTTTTACCATACTACAGGCATCTTTTAAATAGGTGGCAATCCATTTACCACCAATATTCGAAATACCTGTCAATACATTTTCATCTTCAGGAATAATGGTTTGCCAGTTTTTGCGATCAGGGTTTTTAGTATTTACTTTTACAACACGATATTTATCAGCATCAATATTGGTCATCAAATAAATATCATCTCCTTCGTTATCTATAATGTTTGATTCATTTTTAAAATCATCGATGATGTTAACCCATGGTGATGAAAGCCCTTTATTGAGATCTTTAATTTTTAAAGCATTACCATAGGTCCCCGTAGTAGTAACCAATACTAACCAACGTTCATCTTCCGAAACTCCACCATAATGACCATTAAACGGATTTTTATTGTCTTCGTATACCAATACATCTGCATCTTGAGAAGTTCCCATTTTATGGTAGTATACTTTTTGATAACTATTGGCGGTGCTTAGCTCAGAACCATTAGGTTCAGGAAAACGGCTGTAAAAGAACCCATCTTTATACCATGAAATTCCGGAGAACTTAACCCATTTAATTTTATCAGTAGTTTGTTTTTGATCGGCCATGGTCATTACATAAATGGTTTGCCAATCACTTCCTCCTTCACTTAAACTATATCCTGCATATTTACCATCTTTACTAACGGAGAATCCGGACAAAGATGTAGTCCCATCAGGAGATAATTTATTCGGATCTATTAATACTTGTGGTTCATCAGCCAATGCTTTATGAAAATAAAGAACTGATTGATTTTGTAATCCATCATTTTTATAGAAAAAATAATATCCCCCTTCTTTAAATGGAGTTGAGTATTTAGGATAATTCCAGATTTCAGTTAACCTGGTTTTAATTTTATCTCTGAACTTGATTTGTTTTAAATAACCGAAAGTGATTTCGTTTTCAGCATCTACCCATTTTTTAGTTTCGGTGGTGGTGTCATTTTCCAACCAACGGTATGGATCCTTAACAACAGTTCCAAAATAATTATCTTGAACAGTAGTATCTTTTTTAGTCACAGGATATGAAACATTGATCTGGTCGATTTTGCTATCGCCTGGTTTACATGCATTTTTTCCACATGAAATTACCAAGGTGCATGAAGCAAGGATGAGTATGGGTCTAGTCATTCTGTTACTTTAGTGTTTTTACGAACTACAAAGATTGGAAAATGACACTAGTATGTATCCCCTTATATTGGTGATAAGTTTGAAAAAGTCTTAAAATTTTTGAAAAAACACCACCGCATTGGCGTCTCCGAAGCCAAAACTGGATTTACCAACAATTTTTATCTCTTTTTCGATGGTTTGTAAAGGAGCCTTTTCACGGGGTATTATAGCTTCAATTTGTGGGTGAAAATCTTCTGAATTTTTATTACCGTGAATAAATCCGTCTCTCATTTGTAATATAGCGGCCACCATTTCAATGCTTCCGGCAGCTGCCAAACAATGGCCCACCAATGATTTTGTTGAATTGATATAAGGGAAATCGTTGCCTGTTAAACCTAATGCTTCACTCCAGTTTTTAATTTCAAGAGCGTCTGCAATGGTGGCTGTTAAATGTCCGGAGATAAAATCAATATCTTTTGGTTGAATATTAGCATTTTTAACAGCTTCGCTAATACATTTACGTATTGCATTGTTGTTGGGCATGGTCATGGTTCCTCCTTGACGTTGTCCTCCATTATTTTGAGCACCGCCTAATATTTCAGCGTATATTCTGGCACCACGTTTTTGGGCATGTTCAAGATCTTCTAATACAAGGGCACCTGCACCAGAGCCCGGTACAAATCCAGAGGCTGATGCACTTAATGGTCTGCTGGCACCTGCCGGGTCATGGTTCATTCTTCTGTTGGTTACCCTCATTGAATCAAAACCTCCCCAAATGTAAGGACCATTACAATCAGTACTTCCGGCTAACATAATTTCAGCTTTACCTGATTGAATATGATGAAAAGCATCTAAAATTCCATCAGTACCCGTAGCACAAGCAGAGCAATTACTCATCACTTTGTTTCCAAGTCCTATCATTCCTGATAAATAAGCCGAAGGTCCACTGTTCATGGTTTGTTCAATCATTCGGGTACCTAACCGACGGACTTGCATCGAATCAATTTTGGAATAAGATTCGTGTAATGGTTCTACTCCGGCAATACCGGTACCAAATATAGCTCCTGCATTCCAATAGGGTTCAATGTTTTGGTCAATATTTTTGAGTTCCAACCCAGCATCTTTCCATGCATCTATTCCTGCAATCACCGCATAGGTAATGGCCGAGCTGGTAAGGAATTTTAAAGTAAGGTCGTTAAAATATTTTTTCTTTATTTCTTCAGTTAGAGGAGGAACTCCTC
>CAZUXM010000067.1:3439-11363 GCA_964624635.1 uncultured Candidatus Competibacteraceae bacterium | reverse complement strand
TAAAGTACAAGCAAAATCAAGTCGTTTTAATTCATCTATTTCCCTAATTCCGCTAGTAAGGTTTTTTAAAGCTGATGAAAAGTCTTCAAGTCCAATGGCATTTGGAGCACAAACACCCATTCCTGTTATAACAACTCTTTTTGACATTATACCGTTGCGAACATGCCCGCCATAACCCCTTTGGCTACCATATCGCCTGATTCATTTTCCATCATTACTTCGCATTTAAGACTTTTAAGACGGAAATAAATTTTAGTAGAACGTACAGTTACTTTTTCGTTAGGTAGGACAGCTCTGTAATAATTAATTTGATTGTTGGTAAAAAACACTTTCAGTGATTTCATCAATTCGGGTGTAGCTTGGTATAAATGTATCCCTAAAGCAACCAATCCGATTTGAGCCATACATTCAGTAAGAATCACCCCCGGGGTTACAGGATTTCCGGGGAAATGCCCTCTGTAAAAAAACTCATCCGGTTTAAAGGTGTATGTACCAATGATATGGTCATCGCTAATATCCAGAATTTCATCAATAAATCTGAAAGGGGCCTCGTAAGGCATGCATTCTAGAATGTTCTGTTCAACGCTGGTAGCGATCATAGTACAAATATAAGAATTAATGAGCTGCGGTATATACTAATTTCATGCAAAAATCATACCTAAATTGACGGATAACCGATGCTTAATGACTGTTGACCGATGACTGATACAGAATATAGTTAACTGTAATCAGTCTATACCAAAGATTCACCCCCATCCGCCTTAATAACAGAGCCATTAATCCATTGCGACTCTTCTTTACATAAAAGATAAACCACATTGGCGACGTCTGAAGGGGTAGTGAGTTTTTTAGATGGATTGCGTTTTTGGGTTAGCTCAATAATTTTGTCCGCACCGGGAATCATTTTTAAAGAAGGGGTTTCAACTACTCCGCTTTGAATAACATTGGTTTTAATCCCTATAGGAGTTAATTCAATCGCCATATACCGGTTCAATACTTCAAGGGTTGCTTTAGCAGCCGAAACGGCAACGTAGCCCGGAATATATTTTTGATTTCCTTCACTGGTAAATGCAATGTTTCGTGCATCGTTGCTCCATAGTTGGGCATCTATCAACTCTTTAGTCCATTCCCACCAACTGGTAGCCATGGCATGAAGGGTAATATCAAAGTCTGACTTATCTGCAACCGGGTTGCCGGGTGAATACAACTTTTTTAAATTCCCTTTAGCAATACTATGTACTAAGCAATAAACTTTATCATTTCCCAGTTGCAATTTGATGGATTCTACTATTTTTTTTCGGATATCAGTATCCAGGGCATTTTCGTTAAACGAAATAAGTTTTGTACCGGTTTTTTTTATACCTGAAAATATTTCTTCTGTTGTTTCAAGGTCTGCTTTACGGTCACGATGAACTACAATAATGTTCATTCCTTCTTTAGCTAGTTTTTGAATAGTAGCTAAGCCTAAACCACTGGAACCTCCTAAAACAAGGGCCCATTTATTTTGAAGAAATTGATCCATGTTGTAAAATTCAATATTCAAAGTTTAACATTGAAGGTTTGAATATAACATTAAACTATCAAACTTCAAACTTACTTCCACTTCAACAGTACCGTTTGCGCTGTAAAACCCGGACCAAAACTTAACATCAAACCATATTCATCTTTGTGGATGTCTTTTTCCATGTATTTGTTGAGAACATACAATACAGTAGCGCTACTCATATTGCCATAGTCCCTTAATACTTCTTTGGTGATATCAATATTTTTACCGTATTGACCAAATAAATCATCAACTACCTGTACAATTTTTTTACCTCCGGGGTGGAAAATAAAATGGTTCACATCATCCATCTTCAATTTGTTTTTTTCAAGAAAAGGGAAGATGATATTGGTAAATTCATTTTCAATATGAACAGGTACTTCTGGATCTAATACGATTTGTAAACCTTCGTTTTTTAAATCAAATCCCATTAATCTGGGTTGATCGAAAAAGTGATACATTTGAGTATCTACAATAGTCGGTTTTACTTCATCACTAGGTTTAATAATAGCTACTGCGCATCCATCTCCAAAGATGGCAGCACTTACTGCGTTGGTAAAACTTTGGTCACCCATTAAAAATGTTGAAGTAGTTGATTCAACAGCCAAAATAGCAATCACTTTGTTAGGATTCGCTTTGGCAAATTCATTCGCGTATAATAAAGCAGACGTTCCTCCTGCGCATCCCATTTCGGTTACCGGTAAACGAACGATATCTCTTCGTAATTTTAATCTGTTTACTAAAAATGCGTCTACTGAGGGGATCATGATTCCTGTGCAACTGGTAGAAATAATCATGTCCAGTTCTTCAGGTTTTACATTGGCTTTTTCTAATGCATTTTTTAGTGCTTTTTCACAAAGATCCGTTACTTTTTCAATGTATCGGTTGTTACGTTCTTCAAATGTTTTATTGGAAAAAACTTCTTCGATAGGGATGATGGAATATCTGCGGTTAACATTCGCATTTTTAAATAGACGAAGAATTTTTTGTTGAGTACGTTCATCTAAATTACCTACCCATTTCTCCGCATATTTAATCACACTATGTACATCTTCAGAAAACTCAGGAAGCTCAATATGGGTTGTATGTATTTTTGAAATCATTGTAAATGTATCGGTGCTAAGTAACTGCTTTATTTTAAAACTATTGCATTAATAAACCTTAATTTCTGGTGAGTATCATTTGCCATCTAAATGCCCACCGCCATTTAAGTTGATAAGTGTAATTGGTAGTTATAGACCCTATTTTTTTCATTTCACTTCTATTAAACCCCTTTAAAATGGATAGCTTTCCATCGTTAATGGTGATATAGGACGCGTTGTTGAAATAACATAGAAGTCTGAATAATAAATAAGAGATTTTGCTTCTTTCAAGATCGTTGATGACAATAACGGAGGGCTGTTTAGCGAATAAATTCTGTAAAATTTTCTCAATATCCTCCATTTCGAAATGATGCAAAAATAGGTTCAGCATATATACTTCAGCCGTCGGAATTTGTTCCGGTTGTTGTATAATATCTGCATGTATAAAACTGACCTTATCTTGCAAAAAATGTTTTTTAAGGGCAAATTCAATGATATGTTCATTGGCATCAACTCCTGTTAATTCTACAGAAATATGTTTGCCTACGTTGGTTTGAATGTATTTTAATATATCTCCGGAACCACAGCCTACATCAACTACCTTCAGCTTTTCAGTTTGGTGCTTTTGAATATACGATAGTATTGGAAGAGCCGATGTTTTTGTTCCACCCAGATTTTTATTGATCCATTCAATTTCTTCTAAGTTTTCTTCCATAGCAGTTCCTTTCATCTCAAAATCATCAATGATTTCGGGAACAATTTGTCTATGTTTGAATTTACTCATGCTTTGGTAAAAAAATCCTGACCGTGGGTCTGTTTTACAATAACGGGTAAAATGAACGGGGCTAATTGTAAAGTTTGCATGGCTAAAGCTGATATTTTAGGTTTACCCATAATCTTTTGCATTCTGTAACCGAATTTTATTCTTGAATGAAAAACCTTCTTCCATTCAGATGCATACTTGTTTTCGAGTGAAGTTCTATCCAGTTTTTTTTGAAAATATTCAGTCACGGTATTACCTGCAATATAAGCTGCATGAATAGCCATGGCCATTCCATTTCCACATAAAGGAGTGATGAGTCCGGCGGCATCTCCTAACATGAGTATTCCATCTTCTACAGGAGCTTTGGGTTTAAACGAAAAATCACTGATGGTTTTTGGTTCAGTAAATAATTTTTCACCATTGGTAAATACATCATTCAAGAATGGATTTTTTCGTACGAGGTTTTTTTCCAACTCATCAATGCTTCCGTATTTTTTCAAAGCTGTTTTAGTGGATAGATAACAAACATTGATTCGTTCCTCTTCAACCATGGATACTCCGCAATACCCTGTTTCAAAATTGTGTAGTGCTACATGGTTGGATGGTATAGAATATTTAAAATGATATTTTACTCCGATATAGTCCGCATCTTTCTGAAAAAATGGACGATTCATGATTCTGTCCATATTTGATTTTTTACCATGTGCTGATAAGAGAATTTCTACTTCAGTTATTTCTCCTTTGCTGGTTTTTACTTCATATCCATCATTGATTTTTGTATACGCAGTAACATTTTCTTTGAGTCGAACATCCACACCGTTTTTTTGCGCAATCAACATCAGGTTATATTCGAAAGCAAACCTGCTTATACCAAAAGCTCCTTGTTTGAGTGGAGTACTCAACTTTTTCCCATTCCAGTGTGAAACGGTAAGATGATCAATCTTTACGCCTCCTAATTCAAAAGGATCGAACCCCAGGTGTTTTAGATAAGTCAACGTTTCATTTGAGACATATTCGCCACAAACCTTGTGTCTCGGATACTCCCCCTTTTCCCATAATACCACTGAAAAGCCTAACTTACCTAAGTGAATGGCTGCACAAAATCCGGCCAATCCCCCCCCAATAATACCTACCTGAAATTTATTAGCCACAAAAAAATGTATTAGTCCTGAATCATATTAACGGTTCCGTCAACGATTTCTATTTTTAAATTATCAATATATTCTTTAATCCTTGGGATGTACATGGGATCATCCATTTTAGCCAATTCTATGTTGATGTTCAATGCAATTTGAGAAGTGTTTCGTAACATACGGGCACCATAACTGCAAACTATTTGTGTTGGATAAGTAAGATTACGGTATTTAATGTTTCCGTTAATGGTGAAATTATAGGTGTCCCGGAGGTCTTTTTTAGGTCTTAATTTTTCTTCGGGAATATCTCCTTCAAAAATTAAACTATTGGTATCGCTGGATTGTGGGTTAAACTGGACATCAATACCGGGGATGGGGGCATTGTTTTCAGCTTCCAATTTCCACATATTGATAATCACTTTTAAATCTGAACCGGCCGGGTTATAGGTAATATAGGTTTCCCTGGCAACAAAAAAATAATTGATTCGTCCGTTCAATTTTAACTCTGAGGGGCAGGATACCCAAAAGTTTGTTTGAGCATAATTACTCACCACTGTAAAAATGGTAAAAGCCAGTATTTGTAATGCTTTTCTCATAATTTATGGGGCAAAGATAGGTTAAAACCTGCCAATTTTGAACCTTTTTGATAGGTATTTTGCTAATATTTAATGAGTTAGGGGTCTAAATACTTAATTAAGAGAATTATATAAAAAAGATTTGGAAGTGCCTATATTTTATATATTTGTGAATACAACTCATTTCTTGAGAGAAAGATTATGGAAGATAGAAACAATAAAGGGAAGTCAGAGATTTATTCAAAAGCTGTAAGAGCAGGCAAGAGAACTTATTTCTTTGATGTAAAATCAACGAAAGACGGCAATTTATATTTGACCGTTACTGAAAGCAAAAGAAGATTACGTAACGATGGTAACGGATTCTTTTATGAAAAACATAAAGTGTTTCTCTACAAAGAAGATTTTATCAAGTTTTCTGATGGATTAGCTGAAGTGGTTGAATACATTCGCAAAAACAATCCTACACCTGTTGAAGAGCAGGTATATGTTCCAAACTCTAATGGAGCAGAAGTAGGTGAAGGGGATTTCAGCTCTGATGTTGATTTTGACGATTTAGATAAATAATAAAGCATAGCTTTTTATCATAATTCAAACCTTTCTGATTTTTTCAGAGAGGTTTTTTTATATCATATCCAACCATGCACGAAGGGTGAAATTTAATCCTTCCGGTTCTTCGTAAAAGCCCATGTGACCTGATTCTGCTAATTCTGCAAATTCAGCTCCTGCTAAAAAGGCCAGCTCTTCCAAATCATCTCTGTTCCATAATTTATCATAAGTACCTGCAATCATAATATTGTTTCCACCGGACAGTTCCCAGGTTTTGGTATGATCTTTCCTGTCTCTTAATCCTTTTACGGTTTGAATGATATTGTTAACAGGAATCTTTTCGGCTTTTTGTTTTAGCTTTTCAATGATGGAGGTATACTCGTTTTTTCGATGCTCAGCAAAAAGGTTCCAATAAAATTCACGAATAAAAATAGAAGGATCTTTTTCTAATACTTCAATGGTTTTGTTACGGTTCGATTTCTTTTCTGCATTGTCTTGTACGCAGGTGGAGTGTAAGAGTCCGATGTTGATATCAGGATTTAAGAGTGAAAGTTCTAGTGTAATATATCCTCCCATACTATGTCCTAAAACATATATGTGCTGGTGTGTAAATTGGTCAACCAGTTCGTTAATAGCGATGGCATGTTGTTGCATAGAGAAGTCGAAATCTTCATGAGGAGTACTGTTACCATAGCCTAATAAATCAGGCATCAGTATATTGATGTTTAATCCATCAATCACTCCTTTCCATCCTTCATGATCTTCCATGAAGCCGTGTAACAGTACTAAACAACTATTGGAACCATTATTAATCCATTCGTAGTAAATACTGCCCTTACTACTTTCGAAACTATCAATCATGCATCAAATATAGTATATTCGTTGAGTATGAATTTTCTGGCACATGCGCATTTATCATTTGATGATCCTGAAATATTGGTAGGAAACATGATGGCTGATGCCTTAAAAGGAAATCCACCGGAGAATTTTCCTGCAAAAATTCGTCAGGGAGTTTTTTTACATCGGCATATTGACACCTATACCGATCAACATGAACTGGTGAAATCCACCCGTAAAGTATTTTATCCGATAATTCGCCATTATGCTTTGGTGATATCGGATGTAATTTATGATCATTTCTTGGGAGTTAATTGGAATAAATTTCATTCGGAGAGTTTATATGATTTTTCACAGGTGTCTTATAAAAACATCGACCAGCATATCGAATATGTGCCTGAACATTTTCAAAGAATTTTTCAATATATGAAGGAAGATAATTGGTTTGTGATGTATTCAACCAGAGCAGGAATTCATCGTACTATTGATCGATTATCCTGGCGAAGCAAAGCTTTTACTTTTTCGAAAGAAACGATTGATGTTTTTGAAAAAAATTATGTCGAGTTGGAAAATCATTTTCTGGAGTTTTATCCTCAGTTGATGGAAAGTAGTCGTTACTTTTTGTTGAAAACGTAGACTTTTATAAATTCCTCCTTCAGCTTAAGCTGAAGGAAAGATTCGTCAATCATCATAATTACTTTATAAATGGATTTGAGAATCTGGGGTCTTTCACAAACACAGAATCATTCAAGGTATGTAAAAATAAAACGACCTGACGCTTTTGTATACTATCCAGTTTTACACCACCCTGATGTGCATATTCCATTTTTGAATCAATATTGGCACATTGGTTTACTCCTTCGCTATAAAAGTTAACTACTTCTTCCAGGGTATTAAATCTTCCATCATGCATATATGGTGCAGTAAATCCTATATTACGTAAGGAGGGAATTTTGAATTTGCCATTATCGTTTTTTTTACCGGTAATAGCTCCCAGCCCTTTATCGGTAAATTTATCAGGATCCGAAATATTATCTAAACCATTGTTGCTAAACTGACCTGTGGTGCCCAATGCATCAGCATCGGTAGTATGGCATTGCATGCAATCCCCTTTCACCATTTCATTCATGATGATAAAACCTTCCCGTTCATCATGGTTAAATATTTCTTCGCCCCTTAAAACCCTATCGTATTTTGATTGGTTTGAAATTAGTGTCCGTTCAAATTGTGCAATGGCTTTGGCGATGAGTATACTATCAATAGGAACTTCTCCAAAAGCATCTTTAAATTTTTTTCGATAAAATTTATTTCCGTTAATACGTTTGGTGGCTGCTTTCCAATTCAAATCCATTTCTTCATGACCACTTACAGGAACAAACACCTGTTGTTCTATAGTGGGTGATCTTCCATCCCAGAAAAAAGCACTGTACCAGACCAGATTAAAA
>CAZUXM010000067.1:0-3429 GCA_964624635.1 uncultured Candidatus Competibacteraceae bacterium | reverse complement strand
GAGTGGTATTCCGTTTTTGAATTTTACCATCAATGCCTGTTCCGAATTTTTTACCATCGGCAAAAGCAAATTGTTGTTGATGGCAACTGGCACAGGATACTGAACTATCTCTGCTGAGTAATGGATCATAAAATAAATATCGACCCAGTTCAGCTCCTTCTACCGTAACTATGTTATCTCTGTTTACCGGCATCGGTGGAAAATGTTCCAATCCGCTAAATGGGTAAGGAGTAATGGCTTTTTTTATACCAAAACCGGTAAACAGAATAACAATAATAAATCCGATGAAAAAGTATTTTTTTTTATTCACCAATTATCGATTCTTATTGAGTATAACAGGAAGTGTTTTTTCCTGCAAGTTGGTTTTTATTCGCAGATAATAATTTCCATCCGGTAAATCGCTGATATCAATATTAAACTTGGTTGGGCTTACCCCATATTTTTTAACAACCCTGCCTTGTATATCGGTCAATTCCATCCATTCAATAATATGAAAACCGTTTTGTTTTTCAGCTTCAATAAAAATAGTTCCGCTGGTGGGGGTGGGGAAAATCTTAATATAATCATCCATTTTTTCTGACTTCACAGTGTGTACAAAAGTTATTTGTGCCATCATGTTATCAATCATCCAACCTTCTTTATTCGTATTTATTGAATCAGAAATAGATGTAAACCTAAAATCTATAGTATCAAACATACTTAAGAACGACATATCATAACATAACCAGATGTTTCTCCAGGTAGTATCTGTTCCACTAAATCCATAATTACTTCCGCCCATGGTATCCACATTTAGTGTATCAAAGCCATAAAAATTATACACGTATGGATCATTAAAAACATTGGTCCATGTAGTACCATTGTCAATGGAATATTCAATCATACCACCATCACGGTCATGATCGTAATCAATTTTTTGCATCCATTGTAAAGCAAATATTCCCCAGCCCCAAATAGGACTAATTAAACGGTAATGAAAACTGGAGGTATCATTTATGGGGTAAAAGTTGACCGTATCAGTTACTAAAGCATTGGGTTGAGTTGCGGCAGAATGAAAAATAGTTTTTTGAGGTTTTCCAATTTGCCAGATATTGGACGTGTCAGAACCAAAATCAATAATTATTGAGTTATTAACGTTGGTGTCGTTTCCATCAAAATACTGATGAAAAAATTGTGCATGAGTAGTGGTGGTAAAAATGAAGGTGGCGATAATGATTGTGTAAAGTTTACGCATAAGCATGATGTTTTGGTTAGACATGAGCGTAAACATAGCCTATCATAAATGTATGAGTATGTTTTTTAATTTCCAAATTTTTGGAGGTGAAAAAGTAGGATTTTTATTAAATGGTCCATTCATCATGCACAATACCCACTAAATAATAAGTGTCATTTTCTTTTTTATACACCAGGCGTAAGGCTTTCCAATCCATTCCTTCGTATTGTTGTGTGCCGGGGAAATAATATTCTACAAAGTCTAAACCATCATATACTTCCCATATATTATTTTGTGAGTTTCCGCCTCCTTTACATTCGTTGTAATAAGCCACTGATTGTTTTTCAAAATCTATATCATAAATAAATTTGTCGAAATACTCTCTGCAGGTAAGCTCAATCAATTCCCCGCTTCCATCAAAATATCCCCATTTATATAGCTTTTTAGTCTCAAAACGATCCATTAATTCTTTAGCGGAAAATATTGCATCCGTTTTTACATCGATGTATCCATAAGGAGAAAACCTTACCCCTTCCGTTGGATGTATATAAGTAGACAAGGTGTTTACATCTCGCTGTTTAATGGAATGTAAAACAGATTGAGAATACTGTAACAATTCATTGTTTTTAGATAGCGTATCTTTATTTTCAGTGGTATTTGTATCTTTTACTACTGTTGTGTTAGAAGTAACAGGAACCTGGTTATTCTTTTTATTTCCACATGAAATAACAAGTATGAAAAGTATTAGAAGGTAATTTGTTTTCATGTTTTATTGTTTATTTGAACTTGTGCATCATACTTTAAGATTAAACCAAAGATAGGTGCTTTTACTTCCACTTTTACTTGCCATCCATTTTCCATTTCAGATGCCATGGCTTTACTTTTAATGGCAAAAATGGAGGGGACGGGAAAACCATACACATACATGTTGGTTTGATGATATGCCAAATTTCCTTCTTCTACTTTTAATTCAAAGGTGAGGGTAACGGCTCCGTCTTTTTCATACAGCCTCCCTTTTTTAGTAAATTGACTGGTAGTAAATACGGAGGGGTTAAATTTCCGGCTCCACGTTTCTAATTTTTCATTTCGGATTACTTCCAGCTCAAGTATTTGATTTTTTCCTTCCGGGGGTAATCCGTTAATTTTATTGGCCCATCGTATAAAAAATAATTTACTCCATGTAACATCAATCGTTCCGGTAGCTTGTATAACAGGTGAAACACTATGCCCATATTGCAGGTTTTTACCTAATAGGTTAAACTCATTTCCTAATATTTGCTGGTAGATGGAAAACATGTGTGATGGTAAAGATAAAGAATTTGTATATTAGTGATGAATACCTGTGAGTCCCTCTCCTTGTGGTAGAGGAGACTCACGGGTGAAATCATCAACTATTTTTTTAGCTTTGATTCTTTATTAGACTGGTAACTCTTTACGATGAAAAATAGATTATTTTTTGTAAAAACTATTTGCCTATTTTTATTTACAACCAATAGCTTACTGTTTGGTCAGGCTGGGGTTGTTACTATAAAGGATCTAAATATTTTATCGGTACAACACAAAATAGCTTTAAAAGCTTCCGGCACTAGAGACTATTCTAAGTCGGTTCTTGCTTTTGAGGACAAAAAAACTCAGCGGATAATTTCAAAATTATCAGAAATGCCTGATGAGACGACTTTGATATCTTCAATGAAGTCCGTTTCACAACCGGATTCATATAGAGATTCAATTGGAATTTGGTTGGCTGATTATAGTTATTATCTATACAAAATAAATTTACTGGAGAAATCTATTACGGTTGCTAGCTGCGTAAATAGAATTTGTCCGGAAAACTCTTGGGCTTTTTTAGTAAAAGGCGATGCGCTATATGAATTGGGTAAAATTATTGATGCCAAAATTGCATATAAAATTTTTATCCAATTAATGACAGACAAAGGTTATCAAAATATTATACCTAAAAGAATTTTAGAAAGGGTCGATTAAAAAATATCTTCACCCTTGAGGTCCTAAAATCCAGGATTTATTTCCAATATTTCAACCGTGAGTCTCCTTAACTAAAAACGAATGTATATCTGTGTAGTTTCCGCCAAAGGCGGACACATGCAACTACACATTGTTTGGCGTCGATTTATAATCGACATTAATAAATAAGACCAATGGAAATATCCTACACTTTTTTTACTTCTGTATTGAATCGTAAATGGCATTTTAGATAA
>CAZUXM010000066.1:0-14628 GCA_964624635.1 uncultured Candidatus Competibacteraceae bacterium | reverse complement strand
CCCATTCGCGGGTAGCAGTAAAATGATCTACAAAGGCATTTCCGAATAATTCTTTTGCAATTTTCGATTGTTTCATCGCTTGGGTGGCTATCCATAAATTGGAGGGCAATATACCGTAAGAGGTTTCTTTATACCCATTTCCTTTGGTAGGAGGTTGAAGTTTCAATTTGTTTTTAATACCATACAACCCACTGGCTAAACAAGCAGCCATGGCTAAATATGGATTTACATCGGAGCCAACTACCCTCGTCTCTAATCTTGCTGATTTATTTCCTCCGGGCAAAGCTCTTAAGGCTACGGTACGGTTATCAATGGCCCACGTAAGTGTAGTGGGTGCCCAGGCACCTTCTACCAATCGTTTATATGAATTAACAGTAGGGGCAAACATGGGTAAAATAAATGGTAAACAATGTAATTGTCCTGCTATGTATTGTTTAAATATTTCACTCATGTTGTCCTTTTCATCTTCATCATGAAATAAATTTTTTCCTGGTTTTTGTGCCCATAAACTTTGATGTATATGTCCACTGCAACCGGGTAAATTTTCGTCCCATTTAGCCATAAAGGTGGCCATTATTCCATGCATATAGGCTAATTCTTTTACAGCAGTTTTAAAAATTACTGCTCTGTCAGCAGCTTCTAAAATGCCTGAATAGGTAATGGCAGCTTCGTAAACTCCCGGACCTGTTTCAGTATGTAAACCTTCTAATGGAATATCAAACTTTTTTAACTCATCAAAAAGAGCGGAGAAAAAATCGTTACGTAAAGTGCTGCGTAAAATGGAATAACCAAACATTCCCGGACTCAAGGGAGACAATCCATTAAACTTTTTATCATTTACAGATTGCGGTGTTTCTTCAAAATTAAACCATTCAAATTCCTGACTAAAGAAGGGGACATAGCCGGCCTTATCCGCTTGAGCAATTATTTTTTTTAATAAGTTTCTAGGGCATACGTCTGCCGGATTTTCTTTTTCATGCACTAATTCACAGAGGAAAAATGGAATGTCATTTTCCCATGGAATTTTGCGAAACGTGGATAAATCTATTCGTGCAGGAGCGTCCGGATAACCTGAATGCCAGCCGGTATAATTGGTATTATCATATGCTACATCATTCGCATCCCATCCAAAAACCACATTGCAAAAACCAAGATTGCCTTTTACGGCACCTAAAAATTTTTCAGCACTAATGTATTTCCCTCGTAAAATTCCATCTATATCAGTAATGGCCAGTTTTACTTTTTGATCAGGATGTTCTTTTACGTATTGTAATATTTCTTCGTCCTTCATGAGGGATTGTTTTTATATAATAGTTTGAATAAAATGAAAGATAACAATAAAATTCCTACAAAAATACATGCCAACCAATACCAGTATATACAAATCATCACCAAAGTTACTGAAGCGATAACAAGAGCCAGCAATGGTGTTACCGGGTATCCGGGTACTTTAAAAGGCCTATGTGCATCCGGTTGTTTTTTTCGAAGTACTATTAATGAGATCATCGAAATAATATACAATCCTAAAGCACCCATGACTGAAATGGTAATAATGAAACCTGTTTGGTTGGTAAACAATAAAATAATTCCAACACACATATTTACTAAAAGCGCTATATGTGGTGTTTTAGTTACGGGATGAACCTTACCTAAAAATTTTGGAGCAAAACCGGTTTTGCCAAATTCAAAGGTAGACCTTCCTGCAGCTAATATTAACCCATGGAAGGATGCTACCAATCCAAATAATCCAATGGTGATAAGTAAATGATATAACACCGCATTATCCCCCACCACATATCTCATAGCTAAAGGCAATGGTGAATCAGAATCTTTTCCTGGATTTTCAGGATCTATCACAATGGCCTCCCAACCAGCCACTCCAACTGATGAAATAAAAACTATTATACAAAGTGCAATTAAGGTGAGAATAGAAAAACCAAACCCTTTTAAAATATCTTTCTGCGGATTTCTTGTTTCTTCAGATACATTGGCTAATCCTTCTATTCCTAAAAAAAACCAAACCGCAAAAGGCAAGGCACCAAACATCCCTTTCCACCCATTAGGTAATGCATCTTTAGTAAAGTGGAGAGTTTCAAAATGAGGTAAAGTAACTCCGGCAAATATTAATAATTCAATGACGGCTATAATGGTAATAATCAATTCAAAAGTAGCCGCAGCTTTTACACCAACAATGTTTAATAGAGTAAAAACAATATAAACACCTATGCTAATGGCCAATACCGGAATAGTAGGAAAAAATAAATGGAAATAAGTTCCTATCGCAAATGCAATGGCAGGTGGTGCAAAAACAAATTCAATAATTTGAGTCATCCCGGCAATAAACCCTATGTTTTTTCCAAAAGCTGCATTGGCATAATCAAATACTCCTCCGGCTTTTGGAATAAAGCTGGCTAATTCAGCATACGAAAAACTAAAACATGAATAGAGAATAATAATCAGAGAGGTGGCTGCTGCCATTCCCAAGGTCCCTCCTTCACGTAGACCCAGGTTCCAGCCAAAATACATTCCCGAAATTACATAGCCCACCCCAAGGCCCCAAAGCATAATAGGGCTCAATGTTTTTTTTAATCCTCCTTGCGGGGTTATTTCCATACTTACAATAATACCAAAAAGATTTGGGTTATCTATGGCGGCTGTACCGGGCTATTCGCTTTACCTTTTTTGCTTCCAAAAAAGGGTATCGCTGCTATCCCTGCCGCTTGCACTCGAGGCATAGCCTCGGAGCAATTCCGTATATTTGAAATATATCAAGCTTTATTATGACCTCATCATCACAATTAGCCAAACATGTAAGAGAAGTTTATTTCGGGGGGAACTGGACATGGTCGAACTTGCAGGATCAATTAAAGGATGTTACCTGGGAACAGGCTACTACTAAAGTTTATTCTTTGAATACTATTGTTACTTTAACTTATCATATACATTATTATGTAATTGCGATAACCGGAGTTTTGGAGGGGAATCTGCTTACTTCAAAAGATGAAGAGAGTTTTAATCATCCCCCCATTAGTTCAAAAGAAGATTGGGATACATTTCAAAAAGAAGTTTTTTCTTCGGCAGAGAAACTGGCCACATTAATCGAACAAGTGCCTGATGAAAAACTATGGGAAGAATTCGTTCATACTAAGTATGGAATTTACTATAGAAACTTTTTGGGCTTCATTGAGCATACCCATTATCATTTAGGGCAGATTGCATTAGTGAAGAAATTAGTTGTTTTACAATAATTGACACCTGGTTCTCGTTCATAAGGGTATAGTTTACCCAATATGAGAAAAACCATCTTGCTGTTTGCAGCCATTCTTGTTCCATTTATTCAAGTTCATCCTTGTACTACCTTTGTTTTAAAAACCAAAAATGGGTTATATTTTGGCCGTAACCTTGATTGGGTCTCCAGTCATGGTATTGTAGTGGTTAATAAAAGAAGAATCAATAAAGAATCATTGGTGTTTCCTCCTGAAAAAAATATTGCGTGGCTCTCCAAATACGGGAGTATTACTTTTAATCAGTTTGGGAAAGAGTTTCCTTATGGCGGAATTAATGAAAAAGGTTTGGTGATTGAAATTATGGTATCTCAAGCTTCATATGAAGAGCCTGATGAAAGACCGGTAGTAAATGAATTACAATGGGTACAGTACCAATTGGATAATTGTTCAAGCGTAAAAGAAGTTTTAGCGACCTCAAGTTTATTAAGAATTGGGCAAACACATGAAGAGCTGCATTATCTTGTATGTGATGCAAATGGAAATACTGCAGTTATCGAATTTATTGACGGTAAAATGGTAACGCATAAAGGAAATGATCTTTCAGTAACCGTGTTGGAAAATGATTTATATGAAGAATCATTGGAAAATTATAAAGAAGAGAGATCCTGTAGATTTACCAAGGCCGTTAAGCTGGTGAAGGATTATAAAGGTACCGGTGGTCAACATGCAATAGATTATTGTTATGACATTTTAAACCAGGTAGCTTTAAGTGCAGAGTGGTCAATAGTATATGATATTACTAATCAGGAAATTCATTTTGCTACCATGCAGAATCCTGAAAAAAGAAAAATTAAACTCAGTGATTTTGTTTTTACCTGTAATAATCAATCGGAATATTACAACTTAGCTGAAGAACATGTAGGCAATGTTGCTTCTCAATTTGCCGAGTTAAAATTTAGCACCAATACCGAAATACTCAAAGAAGCTTTTAGGATAAATAATGTGTTGATGGAAGATGAGCAGACGAATATGGTTTCTAATTACTTTAAAAAGTCAAGTTGTAGTCAATAAATCAATCATCTACTTTTATCCATCTGTTTATCCAACAAATACAAATACGGGGCATGGTAATGATGAATAAATAAATTGGTATCATTATCAGGATACACTTTTTTATATTCTTCATCAGGTGTTAATACAATAATATTACCTGTACGAACATAATGATTGCTGTTATAGAATGGAGGAACTACAAAATCTTTTTTGCTTTTTTTGATTACTTTTCCCAATAAAGTTCCCAAATATTTGATAAATGTTTTACGGGCATTTTTAGGAGCTTTATCCATTTTACTATAAATGGAACCCAATACTAAATCTAAAGGGAACTTTTGTTTCTTGATCATCTTTTTGGCATTCTTAAATGGATTGGTGCCCGAAAAATCATCTGCCGTTTGAATACTAAAAGGTACTTCAGGAACCCAATCAGCGGCATTGACGACATTATATGCCCAACCCATTTGGGTATATGATTCATAATCGTAAGCAAAAAATAAATTACCCGGTTTAGGTCCAGCACTGCAATATGTTTTAAAATACATATCCTTGGGCAACTTTCCATCTTTTTGCAGATAATGTAAATAGGCTGTTACTAAATAAGCAATAGCTCCTCCCTGACTATGACCTGTAATGTAATAATCTTTAGTGCCTGTTTGGTAGCAAGAATCTATTCGCGGTAAAATTTCTTTCATTAAAAAACCGGTTGCCATTAACCAGCCTACATGTACAGCTGCATCCGGATGATCGGCTAAATGATAACGAAAAGTATCAGCGGTTGATAATTGAATATATCCGCTGGCAGGAACCATGGCTGCATATATATTCGCTAACCAACTTTCTGGCTTACCTGTAGTACCTCTAATACTAATCACCGCTTGCGCTTTTTTGCTTGTCCATAAATCCCATGAATTGTCAAATCCTATAGGCTTGGATTGATATACCATTGAGAATTCTTTGGGTTCAGCATATTGGGTAGCATATTCGGGGACTGCTGCAGTACGTACAGATACCAACATGAGTTCTTTGTATTCATAAGCACTAAAGCCAGGTTGTAAGTTTTGCGCAAAATTGAATATAGGTAAAATGCTTAAAAAAAGGAGGAGTGAATTTTTCCTAATCATACTTGTTTGGTAATAAGTGTACCACCAAATGTACTATTTAAATATGAATCAATAAAATGGATGAAGACTAGCGGTCGCTCAATGAGTTCAAATATTTGTATCCAATCAATTTATGAGTAATATCTCCGGGTCTTCTACAATAAACCAAGATAGTATAATCATTTTCACATTCGGCATAACTTCCCTCAACAAGAGTTACATCACCCGTATTGGTTTTATTATCTTTTATTGCATACATATAGTTATAATAGCCTTGTTTAAAAGGTGCGGCTAGCCAGTACACATCGTTGTACTCATCATACTTCATTTTAAACTGATCTACCATTTGACCAAAACTAAATGCTCCAATCATATAAATATCTTTCCCTCTGTAAAAATCATTGTTTGGTAAAGTAAAATATAAAGTAGCATAATCCGGATCGATGGTGGTTGTAAATCCATCTTGGTTATATATGGTATATCTTCCATTGATATCGGGGCGGTTCTGGTAATTTCTAAAATTTCGGAGTTCTTCTTTTCTTATTCGGATATGGTATTTCCCTTGATCAATTTTGATATCTGTAATCGGTTCTGAGATTAATTGAAGTGTTTTGATATCAATAAAACGATATTGGTTTCCTGCTGCGAAAGATGATTCTCCATTGGTATAGTTAAACCTTACTTCTCCGTTCGAAATAAATTGGGGAGCTAATTCAAGTATGGCATTATCCCATCGGTTATTTTGAATAATGTTCACTTTAAAATCATTGATATAGTCCTGCACGACTATATTTTCAGTGCTAATTGTAAAATACAATTCCTGATGGGTGTTTCTTAATTCTACATTACTTGCATAACGAATCTTTGCTTCTTTAAAACTCACCACAGGTTCAACCACCATAAATCTTCGGGTAAAAGCAATTTTTTCAGGATCGTTGGTGTCAAATACTTTCATAATAAAATTACCTGAAATTACAGGTCGCATAAATTCATTTGGGAAAGTAAACTGGTAGTGTGTATATAGCTGTGTTACATTTTGTGAAAAATGCGAATCAAAAATATTGTATGATTCAAATCCCTGCATGTATTGCATATGAACCAAATCCGAAACCGTCCAATCTGGATTGCAGTGAATTACTTGGTAGCTATAGTTTTTTAAGTCATTATCCCAATCGTCAAATTGAAACAACAATGTTTGGTTGCTATTGAGTTCTATTATATTATTTGATTGATCGGACCCTACCTTATATACTTCAGGAAATTTGATGTTGGATTGATAAACGTAATCAGGAAAAAGATACGTTTGGGCACCAACAGAGATTACTCCACCAACCACAACAATAATAAACGATTTTAAGTACTTCTGCATATAAGCTAAATCAATAAGACTCCAAAGCTAACGCAGAATTGGAAAAAATTGTGCCAAAAAGTTTATTTTTTAAGAATAAGAAGTGATTATCGGAGCAGATTTACCATTCCTCTCATATTTACTTCTTTCCCGTTAGGCATGATAAGATATATATCATATACATATACCCCTATAGGAGCCCTCAGTCCGCTGTATAAAGTTCCATCCCATCCATCGTCTTTATCGGTTGAATAAAAAATCTCCTCACCCCAGCGATCAAATATTTTCATTTCAAAACCTCTTACATTGGCAACATGCACTTTAAACACCGGATTTATCTCATCTACATTAGGCGTAAAGGCATTGGGCACAAATACATTACAATCTACTTCTGTTGTAATATTATAAAACTCATAACAACCTCTACTATCAATTACCTGAACTGTAAATACGGTTGATTTATCAGGTGACGCTATTGGGTCTTCACAAATAGCACAATCCATGAAAAACGGGCTGCTCCAATTATAGGTATAGCCTCCGGAACCACCAGAAACATCAATATTGAGTGTAATATCTTCACCGCAATACAAGAAATATTCATTTTGACCCGAAATATTAATGGCAGCTGGTTCATTGATAGTTAATGATACCGGTAATACACAATTATTATTATCTGTAATGGTATAGTTGTATGTTCCGGCAGGCATGTTACTCAATGAAGGTCCTTGACTATATTGATAAGGATTTACTCCTCCTGTAGCATTTAGCAGCACCGATCCATCTACTTCACCAAAACATGAAATATCAGTAGCGGTAGAAAGATCAGTCAATGCATCCGGTTGCCCAAGAATAATAGGAATGATTTGTTGTTGCCCTGCAGCATCAGTAACGGTAACTGTATAACCTCCTGCAATTAATCCATTAGCTGAATTAGAAGTATTACTCGGATCATGCGACCATACATAGGTGTATGGAGCACAGCCCGATGAAGTATTTATTTGTATGCTACCATCATTCAATCCAAAACAACTTACATTATAACCATTGTAATCTGATAAAGTAAAATTGTTTACCATAGGGGCTGGGGCAACATTTACATTGAATTGACAAATGCTGGAGTTACCTACAATATCAGTAACTATTAGGTCAACCAATTGAGTGCCTACATCAGTACAAGTAAAATTAGATTGACTTAGAGTTATTGATTGAATTCCACAATCATCAGTGCTTCCATTATTAGCTTGTGCAGGGGTAATACTTGCGTTACCTGTTGCATCCAATTGAACCAATACATCCTGACACAATGCAACAGGAGCTACATTGTCTTCAAGCGTTAAAACAAAACTAAAAGTTGAATCATTATTGGTTGGTTGTAAATCGTTGATGGTAATTGTAATGGTTGAACTTCCAACCGCCCCAGGATTTGGAGTTAAAGTTACATTTCTACTTGCACCTGCACCTCCAAAAACAATATTGGCATTGGTAATTACAGCAGGATTGGAAGAAGTGGCAGAAAGGACCAGCGAACCTGCAGGTTGTTGATTATCGCCTACATTAAATGGAATATTCAGTGGAAGTGTATTAGGACATACACTGGTATCAACAGGTGGGTCAATAATAAATGGTGGTGTATTAATTATAATAGCATTAGCTCTAATAGAATAATTATAAGGGTTAGGAGGTGAACAGGATGAATAGTTATCCGAATTGGGAATATTCACGGTTCCATTAACGAGTCCTGTAACACCCGGGGCAAACTGAACATCAAAACTTACTGAGCCTCCGGGAGGAACTATATTGGTTGATGGCTGAGCTACAACACTAAATCCTGTACCTGTTGTGGTAACCATAGGAGTCCCTGTAAGGGTTAACGGTGATTCTCCAATATTATGAATGTAAAATGTTCGGGTAAGAGAAAATCCTACTCCAACATTTCCAAAATCAGTAAAATCAGCAGCAATCGGGGTAACATCGTTGTCAGGAATAACGATAGCATTTCCCTGTACCTGAGGTTGAGCAATACTTACTATTCTTATGTCATCCAGTGCCCATCCTAAATCTGCTACGGCTTCATCGGAGTGAAAAGTATATCTCACTTTAAAATTTGGAACATTGTCAAAAGCTGAAATATTTGCCACCACTCTTGTCCACGTTGTTCTTGGATTAAACCAGCACGGGGTTGTCATAAAATAAAACGGAGTAGATGATCCATTTTGTGACATGTTTCCATCAAAGGGAATACATAATTGGGCAGCGGTAAATTTGGTCCAGGTGGTACCACCATTGTTCGACCATTCTACAAACCCACCGTCCCAGTTTCCGGTTTCAGATCTCATTTGCATCCAGAACTCCAACCTGCAATTGTCAAACCCGGTAAGATTGATATTAGGTGACTCAATTCGATAGATGATATAATTACCCGCTCCGGCTTGGGTATAAACAGCATTTCCATTGGTATAAAATACACCCCCACCGCCTCCGGTATGATCGGCTGCAGGTATTGTAGGAACTACTGCTAAAAAGTTATATCCGGGGGTATTGGCCGGAAATATCCTTCCGGTATTGGTCCATGTGCCTAACGTATTACAATTTTCGAAGAACAAAGTAGTTTGGGAAAACAAACTAGTTGTGCCCAATAATAAAGGCATCAATAGCCCAACTATATATAACCTCTTCGTTTTCATACTCAATGTTACATCAAAGTTAATAAAATGGAGTACATAGTAGGCTGTTTTTTTAGGGTTTTGGTTGCATATATTAGCTTGTTTTACAATAAAAACCATTTTTTTCCGTACTATAGCCTTGAGTACAGACCGTTGAAAAGGATGTATTTTATTGATTAGTATAGAAGTTTATGAATAAAATGATACTGTTTTTGGGGATTGTAGGCTTAATAAGCCTTGGATCCTGTAAAGATGAATGTTTCAAATGTGAAGGGGTGAATGGGTATCCCAACTCCACCATATGTAAAGATACCTATGAAACTACTACCAATGACGCCTCTCCCGGCTGGGCCGAATATCAGGAAACTGCTGTAAATGCGGGATGTGTAAAGCAATAAAATTGCAACCATTCAGTTATAAATCTTATTTTTGCCGTCCATGCGTTTTAGCCGGAAGATATCTATAGCCCTTGTTGTGCTTATTTTAGGACTCACCAGTTCAGGTTGTAGTACCAAAAAAAATACGGCATTCGGTAGGTTTTGGCACAGTACCAACACTAAATTTAATGGATACTTTAATGGGAATGAAGCCATTAAAGTAGGGATGCAGGAGTTGAGCAAAACCCGCAAAGACAATTATAATAAGATCATTCCCACCTTCGATTATGGCGATCGTTCCAATTGGGCCTCCATGGATGCTAATTCAGATAGGGCCATTAAAAAAGCGGTAATCATGATTAAAAAACACAGCATGTTTATCAATGGGAAACAGTATAACAAGTGGATTGATGATTGTTACATGCTGATGGGGAAAGCAAATTTCTTTAAAAAAGAACATTCATTAGGGGTAAACCAATTAAAACATGTAACTGAAAACAGTGAAAAACAATATACCAAAGATGAAGCAAAAATATGGATGGTAAGAACCTATAATGAAATGGGTGAATTTGCTGAATCAGGAACTGTTATCAGAGGTATTGATAAAGGAGGTGTAGATAAAAAATTATTACCTGAATATTATTCTGTATTAGCTGATTTTTATATCCGTCAGAAGGAGTGGGAAAAAGCATTGGATAATATTGATGAAGCAATTAAATCTTCAAAAAAGAAAAATAGAAACGCAAGGTTAGAATTTATTCGCGGACAGATTTATGAAATCACAGGTGAATACAAAAAAGCATATGAGTCGTACGAAAAAGTAGTGAAGTATAGACCCGAATATGTGATGGAGTTTCAGGCTAGAATTAATATGGCTCGTACAGCGGAGAATAGCAACAATGATATGCTTCGCAAAACACTCAAAAAAATGTTGAAAGACGGGAAGAATATAGAATACTTAGATCAGGTCTATTATGCCATTGCTATTATAGATTTAAAAGAAGATAAAAAAGAGGATGCAATTAAAAACTTAAACAAATCCCTTCGCAGTAGTATTGATAACCAAAATCAACAAGCATTATCTCATTTAAAATTAGCAGAGTTGTATATGGAGTCCCGCAAATACGAATTGGCTCAGGGATATTATGACAGTACTTCTGTATTACTAACAAAAGATCATCCTAAATATGATGAAGTAATGAGGTTAAAGGAGAACTTAACCCAATTAGTAGAGAATATTCGTATAGTAGAAACTCAGGATAGTTTACAAAGATTGGCAAAAATGGACAGTCTTGAGTTAGTTGATTATTTTACGAAGTATACTGAAGACCTGAAACAAAAAGATGAGGATGCTAAAAATAATCCTAATACCAATCCGGTTGATTTTAATACCAATCCAAACAACTCAGGTAAATGGTATTTCACCAACCCTCAACAATTAGCTTTAGGGTCAACAGACTTTAAAAAGGTATGGGGCCCAAGAGTATTGGAAGATGATTGGAGAAGACAAAACAAAGCGGCGAGTTTCTTGAGTGATCCAAAAGTGGATTCAGTAGTGAGTGACGATAATAATCCGCGTTATGACCCTGCTACTTATGTGGCACAAGTTCCAAAAGGAGATTCAGCTATATCGGCATCTAATGAAATGATTTATCGTGCCTTATATAACATTGGTACTATATATAAGGATAAGATACTTGATCTTCCAAAAGCCATTGAAGCTTATGAAGAATTAGAAACCAGAGCCCCTAAAAACAATCCTGAATATTTTCCGGTAACTTATTTTCAGTTGTATACTTTATATAAAACACTGAAAAAAGAAGAACCGATGAACAGGTATAGAGATATTATTCTAACAGATTATCCAAATAGCGATTACGCAGCTATTATTTTAGATCCGGATAAATTTGCTCAGAAAAATGAATCCAATGATGCAGCGGTTCCTGCATATTCAGCTGCTTACGATCAGTATAAAAACGGAGATTATATAGGGTCAATGAGTGCATGTAACAATTCGTTTACTCAGTTTACTACTTCATCCATTTTACATCGTTTTGCTCTTTTAAAAGCGCTGTGTGTAGATAAAATTTCAGGAAGAGATTCATTTAAAGTAGAATTAAAAAGAGTGGTTGATAAATATGCCGGAACTGAAAGCGCTTCTACCGCTAAAAGATTAATTGATGCTATTGATGGTAAAAAAGAAGACACTAATCCCGAAATAAATGTAAAAGCTGAATTTACATTTAATGCAGCAGCAGAACATTTTGTAATTATATATATTCCTGATGCAGCTAAAAAAATTGATGGAGCCATAGGAAAAATTGTTGAGTTTAATGTAATGGAATTTGAAGGAAACGAATACAAGGTCACCAACTCAATATTACCTGGTTCAGGTCAGGTGGTGTTAATTCGAAAAATGGCAAATGCTACTGAAGCAAATCAATATGTTGCCAAATATGATGAAAAGAATATGGTTTTAACTGCCAACTTTAATTCTCCTTCAAAAATTATGGCTATCAGCTCCGCCAATTTTGCTACTTTAATGAAGACGCCATCCATGGCTGAGTATCAAAAATTTTATGCTGATAACTATAAAAAATAAACCTGCATATCGTTATGGCAAAAACAAGTACAAAAAAACAAAAGCAGGCAATTACCAATATCCCCAATCATCTTAATTCAACTTCTAGCATTGAAGGAAATATTTCTTTAGAGGGTCATTTAAGAATGGATGGAAAAATAAAAGGGGATATTACGTGTACAGGTAAATTGGTGATTGGTGAAAAAGCCGAAATAATGGGCAATGTATATTGTAATAGTGCTGATATAATGGGGATAGTTCATGGTGAAGTAAGGGTAAAACAAAATACTACGTTGTTTTCTAAATCAACGGTAACTGGAAATGTATATACCCAAAGTATTAATATTGAACCAGGAGCCGTATTTAATGGTAAATGCATAATGGGGGCCAATGAAGAATGATTCATCTCCCCATCCTGATAAAAAACCTAACGACGCATTAAAGTATACCGGTTTGGGCTTCCAAATGCTAGCCATTATTGGTATTGGAGTATTTGCAGGAATAAAATTAGACCAATGGTTAGGCACTCCTGATATTTTTACCATAATTTTGTCGCTCCTTTCAGTGGTGTTGGGAATTTACGTGGTCATCAAAGATTTTATTAATCCGAAACAGAAGTAAACACATGCAGAATAAGTTAAAGAACTACATTATTTATTTATCTATCCTTACTTTGGTAATGTTAGTAGTATATTATTTTTTACGTGATCAGCTATCGGTTCAAAGTGCCTATATTATTCCTGCATATTTTATCATTATGGTGGTTACGCATTTATTTTTAATGAGAGCATTTTCAAAAGACCCAACCAAATTTATGAATAGCTTTTTGGCAGGATTCGCTTTTAAAATGCTGGCTTCTTTTGCGTTTTTAACCATCATTTTCCTGTCTTTTAAGGGTATTACCAAAGACTTTGTAGCTGTTTTTATGGGGGTATATTTTATATACACAGCTTTTGAGTTGGTTTATTTAAAGCCATTGGCCAAAACGCCTAAATAGGATTGAAAGTTAGAGGTTTGATGTTTAAAGTTGGGTGTTGAAGCATTAAACTCATTATCTAAAACCTTCAACCTCAAACCTTCAACCTCCTTCCAAGTTAGGCAAGCCGAAAATATTTGTTTACAACTTCCTTATAAGAGTTACTAAAAACATGCAGAAAACTTGTTTAACCCTTACTAATGCGTTAAATATTTTCTACTTTTGTCGTCGAAAAACAAGGGGTTAGAAAAAAATGGACCGTATTAAATTGATTACCAAAGTTTTAGTCGCAATTTTTTTAGTATTTTCTACTTATTCCGGTGTTCTTGCCCAACAAGACGACCATCATGCTACTGATAATGAGATTCCATCTAGTGAAGAAGAAGTAAGTCATGAATTAAAAACGGAGACGTCAGAAAAGGAGAAGAGATTTGATTTATCAGGATTCATTTTACATCACGTAGCAGACGATTACTCGTTTCATGTGGTGGGTGACCGTTATATTTGGTTGCCGGTAATTATTTATGATGGTAACTCATTTGATGTATTTTCAAGTAAAGAACTTCATCATCCGGATCATGCAACTCATTTAACTCGTGGTAAATATTATTATCATCACGGGACGCTTACTATTCCTGAATTGGATGATCATGGTCATGTAAAATTTGACGAACACGGACATGCAGTTGGTAAACATGAAGCTCGTTTAACTACAATAGGATCTGACCATGTTTTTTATAATTTTTCTATCACCAAAAATGTATTTGGTTTATTATTGAGTATAGCCATTTTGTTATTAATCTTTTTATCAGTGGCCCGAGCTTATAAAAAGAGAGGACATGATGTGGCTCCACGTGGATTACAAAATGCCATGGAAAGTTTAATCTTGTTTGTAAAAGATGAAATAGCCGTTCCATTTATAGGTGAAAAGAAAACTCATAAATTCTTGCCTTATTTATTAACTATTTTCTTTTTCATTTGGATCAACAATCTGTTGGGATTGATTCCAATTTTCCCGGGCAGTGCTAACGTATCAGGTAACATTGCCTTTACTTTTACACTAGCCTTATTTACTTTAATCATAGTATTTATTTTCGGAAACAAAAATTTCTGGGGTCACATATTCTGGTATCCTGGGGTACCGGTACCGGTAAAACTCTTATTGGCGGTACTTGAATTTATAGGATTGTTTACCAAGCCATTCTCATTAATGATTCGTTTGTTCGCTAACATTACAGCAGGGCACATCATCATCATGAGTATTATTGGTATTACTTTCTTGGTGGGAAGTATTGGAGTT
>CAZUXM010000065.1:0-15025 GCA_964624635.1 uncultured Candidatus Competibacteraceae bacterium | reverse complement strand
GATTAGTAATGACTTTTGTAAAATAAAACAGAATGCAGGCATTAACAAATAGATCTAAGGTAGTTTCCAATAAAAAGATGACTTTTATTGAGAAACTTTATCTACCTGCTATTTTGGGTGGATTAAGAATTACGTTACGTCACTTATTTAAAAAGAAAGTAACCGTAAAATATCCTGAAGTACAAAGAGAATTTTCACCGGTTTACCGCGGACAACACGTTTTAAAACGTGATGCTGAAGGCAGAGAGAATTGTACCGCATGTGGATTATGTGCTGTTGCTTGCCCGGCAGAAGCTATTACCATGGAAGCGGCCGAAAGAAAAGAAGGAGAAGAAAACTTATACAGAGAAGAAAAGTATGCTGCTATCTACGAGATTAACATGCTTAGATGTATTTATTGTGGGCTATGTGAAGATGCTTGCCCTAAAGATGCTATTTATTTAACGGATAGAATTGTTGATGCTGAATATACCAGAGAAGGATTTGTATACGGAAAAGATATATTGGTTGAAAAGGTAGATCAACGAATTGATGTTACTAAACGAAAAAAGAAAAGTTTTAACGACGAGATAAAATAATTACGCAGGTTTTAGTAAACTTGCGCCGCCTAATGGGAATGAGAGAATACATATTTTATATTTTAGCTGCCATATCAGTGTTAAGCGCATTGGCAGTTGTGTTCTCCAAAAATCCAATTCACAGTGTTTTATACTTAGTAGTTTGTTTCTTCTCTATTGCAGGTCATTATCTTTTATTGAACGCCCAATTTTTGGCAGTAGTGCATATTATCATATACGCAGGTGCTATTATGGTATTATTTCTATTTGTTATCATGTTATTGAATCTGAACAAAGAGTCGGAGCCACATAAACCTGTTATCATAAAATTTGCCTCCGTTATATCGGGTTGTTTATTAGCTACCGTATTGATAGCGGCCATGGCAAATATAGATCCTGTAGTAGGGTCACACCCTTCCTTACATAATGTAGGGAATGTAGAAGAATTAGGACGAGTTTTATTCAAAGAATATTTATTACCATTTGAAATTTCATCAGTATTATTCTTATCAGCAATGGTAGGTGTAGTATTGATATCAAAAAAAGAATCATGATAGGGTTAGAAGTTATTGATATCGCCTCGAATCCTGTAAACAAATATGTTTACCTCTCCATTATTTTATTTTGTATTGGAGTAATGGGTGTATTATTCCGTAGAAATGCTATTACCATTTTAATGTGTGTTGAACTTATGTTGAATGCTGCCAATTTATTATTAGTTGCTTTTTCATCATACAATGGTGATGCTGAAGGGCAAATGGTAGTGTTTTTTGTGATAGTGGTAGCTGCCGCAGAAGTAGCTGTTGGATTGGCATTATTAATTAGTATTTACAGAAATATTTCGAGTACCGATATTAACCTCTTAAACCGAATGAAAGGATAGTGAACGGAGATCAGTTACATATCGTCATGTTGCTTGGTTTCCCTTTATTAGGGTTCCTTATCAATGGTATATTGGGTAAAAAAGTTCCGGTGAAAGTAGCAGGCATTATCAGTAGTTTAATGGTGGCTTGCTCCTTTGGTGTTTCGTTGGTATTTTTTTTACATGGTAACCATCATGGACCCTTGAAAGTAAATCTTTGTGAATGGTTCCATATTGATGGATGGGTACAAAATATTTCATTTACCGTTGACCACTTATCTAACATCATGCTTCTGATTATTACAGGAGTGGGTTTATTGATTCATATTTATTCCATCGGTTATATGAAAGGGGATGAATCGTATCAACGATTCTTTGCTTATCTGAACCTGTTTGTATTCTTCATGATTTTCCTTGTTACAGGATCTAACTTTATGTTGATGTTTATCGGTTGGGAAGGGGTGGGGTTATGTTCTTATTTGTTGATTGGGTTCTGGAGCGAAAAAACAGCTTATAACCTGGCAGCTAAAAAAGCATTTGTAATGAATAGGATAGGGGATGTCGGTTTTGTTTTAGCCATGTTCTATATTCTTCGTTTGTTTGGAACCTTAGAGTTCGATGCAGTAAATGCAATGGCTCAGGCAGGACAAATTAGTGTTAGAGATATCACTATCATTACCTTGTTATTATTCTTTGCAGCCACTGGTAAATCAGCTCAGTTACCATTATTTACCTGGTTACCTGATGCAATGGCAGGACCCACTCCGGTATCAGCTCTCATCCATGCTGCTACCATGGTTACTGCAGGTATCTATTTAGTGATTCGTAATTTTGGAATGTTCACTTTGGCTCCTGTTACCATGGAAACCATTTTATGGATTGGGGTAGCCACTTGTTTAATTGGAGCTATCATTGGAGTTAAACAAAACGATATTAAAAAGGTACTGGCATATTCGACGGTATCTCAATTAGGATTATTGTTTGTTGCCTTAGGCGCCAATGCTCCTGTAAGTGCCTTCTTCCATTTAACAACTCATGCTTTCTTTAAAGCCTTATTGTTCTTGGGTGCAGGTTCTGTGATTCATGCGATGTCGGGTGAACAGGACATTCGTAAAATGGGTGGATTGCGTAAACATATTCCGGTAACCTTCTTTGTGTTCCTTATTGGTACATTAACCATTTCAGGTATTCCTCCATTCTCCGGTTTTGTTTCAAAAGATGAGATATTAGAAAACGTATTTATGCATAATAAACTGGCGTATGCTTTGGTACAATTTGCATCCTTGCTTACGGTATTTTATATGTTCCGTTTATTCTATTTGGTTTTTGCCGGTGATTTCAGAGGTACTGAAGATCAAAAACATCACTTACATGAGTCGCCCAAAGTAATAACAGTCCCATTAATTATTCTTGCGTTGTTATCTATTGTTGCAGGAGTATTAGGGTTACCTCATTTTACAGGAGCCGAACATTGGTTACATCATTATTTAGGTGAACATATTTTCTTAAATGCTCCGACCGAACATCATGAACCACCATTAGCCTTATTATTAACTATAGCTGTAGGTGGTGCATTTGCTGTTTGGGGATTAGCATGGTATATCTACGCCAAAAAGAAAACTTTACCAGAGAATTCAGAATCAGAAATGAATTTCTTTGCCAAACTGTTTTACAATAAGTTTTATGTGGACGAAATATATGATGTGTTGTTTAAGCGTCCAGTCAACTTCTTCTCAAAAGCATTTTCATTTATCGATACCAATATCATTGACAAAATAGTAAACATGACAGGGATTACAGCTTTAACCAGTGGTGATGCTATTAGAAAATTACAGTCGGGTAGTATAGGGTTATACTTATTTATTATGACGATTTCTATCATAGGTTTAATCTTATTACAGTTTATTTTAAGATGATTTCGGTATTGCTGATCATATTACCCCTTGTTATTGCTTTTATCAGCTTAGCTTCTAAACAGGCTGCGGGTAAGGTATCAGCGTTCCTGTCATTAGGTACATTGGCACTTTCTATTTATGCGTATTGTGAATTTGTTTCTACCGGGGCAGCGTCGTTTAGTTTTAATCAGGTTTGGATTAAATATCCTGCCATCAATATAAAGTTTACGGTTGATGGGATTGCGTTGTTATTAATCATCATGACTAATATTTGTGTTCCGTTTATACATCTTTCTGGCTTAAAAAGAGGACTGGATAAACCACATATTTATCATTTCCTTATTTCTATGATGCAATTTGCATTGATAGGGGTTTTCATTGCTGATGATCTTTTATTGTATTATATATTCTGGGAGTTAACTATAATTCCTGCCTATTTCATGTTTATTTATTGGGGTGGAAGAAATAGAAAACGTATCACCTTTAAATTTTTCCTTTATACAGTATTTGGTAGTTTATTAATGATGGTGTCTATCATTTATTTATATGCCAACTACTCAAAAGGAGGTGCTATTGATTCAGCTAGCATATTCGGAATGGAAGTAGATGTGGAGGCCCAATATTATTTATTCATCGGATTTATGATGGCATTTGCTGTTAAACTTCCATTGATTCCTTTTCATACATGGCAAGCTAATACTTACCATATGTCACCAAGCCAGGGGACCATGATTCTTTCAGGACTATTGGCAAAAATGGCTCTGTTTAGTATTGTACGTTGGATGATGCCTGTATTACCTGAAGCTACTGTATTTTATGCTCCATATATTATGATTTGTGCTATATGTGGGGTGATATATGCAGGTATAGTAGCCATCATGCAAAAAGACATGAAGAAACTATTTGCTTACGTATCGTTGGCTCATATTTCATTAATGGTAGCCGGAATATTTACATTAAATCCTGCAGGTATGCAGGGCGCTTTTATTCAGGCATTTTCTCATGGTTTAAATACGGTTGCATTATTTATTTGTGCTGATATAATTCAAAATAGGGTAGGAACTACCGAACTTTCTAAATTAGGAGGTATACGCAAACAAGCACCTAAGTTTGTTACTGCATTTTTTGTAATCATGTTTGCTACTGCCGCAATACCATTCTCTAATAGCTTTGTGGGTGAATTAATGACCTTGTTTGGAGTGTTCCAGGCATCTGCTGTATGGGCTTTAGTAGCCGCTTTCTCTTTGGTATTAGGAGCCGTGTTTATGTTACGTATGTTCCGTCAGGCAGCTTTAGGACCCGATAATAGCAATACTGCTGGATTTAGAGACTTGTCACTTACTGAAAGTATATCTATTTATCCATTTGTGATTCTTGTATTCGTATTTGGATTAGTATATCAGCCTTTACTGGATCTTTTACAATCACCGGTATCAAACCTTATTCAAACCTTTATAGTTACCCGCTAGTTGGAAGCATTAATAGCCATATCATCCTTAGGATTACTCATCATGTTGGTGGAGCTAATCGGTCTGCGAAAATTAGTAGCACCGGTAGCCATCTTAGGTTTGATAGCTACATTGGTACTTAACTTCATGCATTGGAACGAAACGGTTGTTCTTGATCCAATCTACAACGATATGTACATGGTAAATAAAACGACCATGACATTTACCGGCATTATATTGTTCATTGGTATTTTCCTCATTTTATTGGGAGGTGATTTTTATAAGGATGAGAAAAAATACTGGAGCGATTATCTTTCTATTTATGTATTTGCCATAGCAGGAGCAGTATTAATGATTGGGGCCAATCATTTATTAATGACCTTTATTGGACTAGAGATTCTTTCGGTTTCATTATATGTATTAGCCGGTAGTAATCGCAGGAAGTTAGAAAGCAACGAAGCGGGAATGAAATACTTCCTGATGGGGGCATTTGCCTCTGGTATATTACTGTTTGGAATGGTATTGTTGTATGGTGCAACAGGAACGTTACATTATACTCAACTTTCCAATGTAATGTTTCAGGATGAATTGATCCATAAAAACCTGGCATTTTTACATAGTGGTATTATCATGGTGTTGGTTGGGTTTTTATTCAAAATATCAGCAGCTCCATTTCATTTCTGGAGTCCGGATGTTTATCAGGGATCTCCTTCTATCGTTACAGCATTCATGGCAACTATCGCCAAAATTACTGCAGTTGCAACCTTATTTATCGTATTAAACAGGGTGTTTGTATCACAAGAACATTTATACAATATTTTACTCATTTTAGTTTGTATTGCGACTATTTGTATTGGTAACATATTGGCGATCGTACAAACCAACTTTAAACGTATGATGGCATACTCCGGTATTTCTCATGCAGGGTTTATGTTATTAGGAGGTATTTCAATTAATATTACTGATAGCTGGCATTTATTGGCGTATTATACCATTGGGTATGGAGTAGCTAACCTCGTAGCATTTGGAGTGGCTATCCCGGTATTCAGAAGCATGAACAGTGAAAACGTAGCGGCGTTTAACGGACTCTTCTTTAAAAAACCATGGATGGCCATTTGTTTAACGATTGCTTTATTATCAATGGCTAGTATCCCACCTATGGCTGGTTTCTGGGGGAAATATTATGTATTAAGCGCAGCACTCAATAAAGGATTATTGTTGTTAGTTATCATAGCTATTATCAATACGGTAATGTCTGTATATTTTTACTTCCGCATATTTATGGCCATGTATGGCCGTAAGGCACATGGTTCAAATATTGAAACCAATACAGGTTATGCTTTTATTGTAATCCTCTTAACCATTATTCTTTTATCAATTAGTATCAGTCCTGATATGATTGCTGTATTTATTTAATCATTCTCATTTTGAGATTTCTCGCTATCAAATTGTAACTAATACCACGTTGAGCGTATTTGTAATTACTCTGTTTATTAAGTGATTACTTATTGAGGTATAATAATTTCAATTACCTAATCAAATATTAAAACTAGAGCTTATGAATACTTTATTGTATGTTATAGCCATCATATTAATTATTGGATGGGCATTAGGAGCTTTTGCTTTTCATGCTGGTGATCTTATTCACTTTTTACTTTTATTGGCATTGATAGCTATTTTGATTCGAATTATCAGAGGAAAAAATCCGGTTTAATTGAAACTATTTAAAAAACAAAAAAGCCATCCGCCTTAGGCGGATGGCTTTTTTTACTGATAATTTTAAAAGTTTTTGAATTATGCAAGTTTTACGTTTACAGCATTCAATCCTTTTTTGCCTTGTTGAACTTCGTAAGTTACAGAGTCGTTTTCACGAACTTTGTCAACTAATCCGCTAGAGTGTACGAATACTTCGTCACCACCGCCATCAGGCACAATAAAACCAAAACCTTTGGTTTCATTAAAAAATTTAATTTTTCCTTTTTGCATTTTGAAATTGTACTAAATAATACTAATTAATAATTGCGGCAAATATAATACTAATAGCTGACATATTAACAATACGGACCCTATTTTCCCCTTTTTTACCTATTCAATAATGCTTGAAAGCGTTGTGAATACTGCTTTTTACGATATTTTGCACGATTGTGTTAACCCTTTACTGTTTATAATCTTTGTTCCAAACCATCATAATACATAAGGTTACTCCATACCTTTATTTTAATTAATCATTTATCCTGTGGAAGAAACAGAGCAAATAATAGGCAAATCAAAAGGACTGGTTTATGGAACCGCTCAAAGAGGATCATATAATTCACCTATGTTTAAAAATGATGACGCGATTAGTAAAATAAAGGCGATTTGTCAACTTTTAGAACTTTGTAATTCAAGTGTTTTACCTGCCGAACTTTGTAGCTCTGATAATAAACCATCAGGGTATGCCTGCTTACCGGGTACTTTGCAAAGTGCCGGGAATGATGATGCGGATCTCACTTTTCATGGTCCGGATGAAAACGGCAACTGTTATTATAACCTGGTGATTACCGGAAAAGGAGTAGTGGGCTGGTCGGCTGTAGAAGGGACTTGTATTTTGGTGCAAACTCCTTTTTAATCCTTTGCTAAATAATCCTAAAGCTTTTTGAAAACCACGAGGAGAGTAATAGTTTTACGTACTTTTATTTTTATTGAAAGATTCGACCATACTGTATGAACTGGTATCAATTGTGCAGATCTAAAAAAAACGAACTCAAACCTGAGTTTTTTACTACTACTCAAGATATAAAAAAAGAGGATTGGAACAGCATACTAAACGATTCCAATGTATATCTTTCAATACCATACCTGCGATCATTAGAATTAACATTGAGTGACCAGGTAGAATTTAGATACATAATTTTTTATAATAACAAGAATAAGCCGGTGGCTTTGGCATCGGTTCAAATTCTTGATTTTTCAAGTGATGCTTTTAAAAAAAATGAGGTGTACTGTAGTGTATCCACCCATATAAAAAACAAAGTGCTTGAAAGTCTGGGGGTAAAAATGATGGTTTGCGGTAATGTATTTGCTACCGGCGAAAACGGTTTTATGTATACTTCAGATATTACAGCAGAAGAAGCATATAACAATCTTTCAAATGGTCTTTATGAATTAAGGCAGGTTATTAAAGTAGGAAAACCCATCTCAGTAGTTTTATTAAAAGAGTTTTGGCCTGATAATTTTGAAGATAGTGATACCCTTAAATCAGCAGGATTTAAGGACTTTAAAGTAGATGTAAATATGGTGCTTAAATTTCATCCGGAGTGGAAAAGTATGGATGATTACTTAGCCAGTATGACTACTAAGTTTAGAACCAAAGCGAAAGGGGTATATAAAAAATCAGCAGATGTAATCATCAAAGACCTTACGGAGGAGGATATATTGCTCTATAAAAATGATATTGAACGTTTGTATAGAAATGTGATTGAAAAGGCTGATTTTAAATTAGGGGTTCTTACCGGAGATGCTTTTGTTCAACTGAGAAAAAACCTGGGAAACAATTTTGTGTTTAAAGGGTATTTTATCCAGGATAAAATGGTGGGATTTAGTTCTGCATTTATCAGTGGCTCTAGCATTGATGCCAATTATGTGGGGTTAGATTATGAATATAATCAGCAGTATGCCGTATATCAACGTATGTTGTATGATTTTGTTGAGATTGGTATTAATGCCAGTGGGAAAGAATTACGTTTAGGTAGAACTGCCGAAGAAATTAAAAGTTGTATAGGAGCCGAACCTATGGATATGAAGTTGTATTTACGTCATCGTAATTCAATCTCCAATAAATTAATTGCGCCTATTATTGCTACAATAACACCAAGCGAATATGAATTAAGATATCCGTTTAAGGCAGACTACACTCCGGCTGTACTATGATTTATATTGGTAAACGATTAAACTAATACCAAATCCTATCAAGATTATTCCGGTACAGATAGAAAATATTTTTAATGTTTTGGGTTGTAATAATCTTCGGATTTGTTTTGATAAGACAACTTTTAATATATCAATGAGAAATATTCCGGCCAGAATCCCGGCAATATATAGTACCACTTTCCATGTTTCATGATAAGTATTGGCTCCATTGGCTTCAGCCCCTAACCAGTATACAAAAGTAAAAGGACTTGAAATGTTCACGATTAATCCTTTAGTGAAAAAACCAAGATATTTGTTTCCATCCAGTTGGAGGTTCATCTCCTGATATTTAATAGGCTTAATAATGTACTTAAGCCCCATCCCTAATAATACTAATGTGCCTATAATGGTTAACCAAAAGATAGTGGTAGGATGTGTAACCCAAGGAGTGGCCAATGAACATAAAAGAGCACAAATCAAATCACTTATTACAATTCCTACGCTTACTACCAGCCCACCTTTCTGCCCATATTGAAGAGTAGCATTGAGAATGGTAAAAAATACCGGTCCGAAAAAAATAACGGTTCCCAATCCTATAATAAAACCTTCAATAAAAAACATGAGCACTAAAGTAATTGAAATAACCACTTCATGGTATTATGTTTACTTTATAAGTTGATATACTTCAATAGATCCCTTTTTTAGAATAAGACTATCGGTATACTGTTTAAAATATTCAGTATCCTCTGTTTTAGATACATCGAGGTATAAATATTGAGCGCCTTCAGATATCATTTGATGGATAGGTGGTTTTGGTTTATCAAAGCACCAGCCTTTTTTATCAATGTAATATAACATAATAAAATGCGATAGATCAGGGCCTGCTATACATAAAATATCTTTTTTTACCGCAGTTCTTAATTCATCTTTATAATCAAATAGGTCTTTATTTACTCCCGGTTTTGATTCATTCCATCTGCTTAGCATCCTAAGCTCTGTAAAAAAAGGTAAACTAAAGAGAAGCGTAAAAGAAAGTATAACTAAAGCCTTGTTTTGAGTCCCTAACATTTTCCCTGCACCATAACTCACTATTAAAAATAAAAGTGGGAAAAATGGAAATAAATAATAATCATGCACATTGCTAATCATGTTGATTTCATAGAAGAAGTATATACTTACAGCTATTGAAATTGTGAATAGCATATAGAAGTATGGATGTTTGTATTTTTTCTGTTTGAATAAGAATACAAACCCTGCTACAAAAAAGAGTACTGAACCATAATTGAGCAATAATTCAGGTAATATACTAATGAGGTTATCCATCAAGATACGCCCGGTTTCGTTCCATGTAATCTGATTGTCAAAAATCCCACTGGTTACTCCGTTTCCTCCCCAATGCGGAATTACATTAATATACCAGATAACCGGAATAATGAATGGAATAATAAGGGTTGTAATTAGTATCAGGATCTGTTTTAGGTCAGTGTTTTTTTTGATGAATAGTTCTCTGATAATAAAAATACCGGGTATTGAATAAAACAATATAAAGGGGAGTTTACATAAGGTACTTATCGTTAAACAAAAACTGCTCATCAACAATAAATATAGTTGGGGTTTACGTATCCAACGAATAAATAAGCCTATTCCAAGTATACAAAATGCCAGAGCCATATTATCGGGTAACGGGTTAATGGTATAATAAAAAAATGAGGGTGAAAAAGTGATGGTATAAGCAGCCAGAACACCTATGGCCTTATTATTAAAAAGTTCCTTGGCTAATAAATACATTCCCAAAACAGATATACATCCGATAAAAAACATCCATAATCGGGTAATGATCAAATGTTTCCCCAAAACTTTATAAGTAGCAGCTACCATCCATTGCATGAGTGGAAATTCCATTCGGAATATGCCATCTGTATTTCCACGATCATTTTTTTTAGGGTTGAGGATATTAAAATCTTCTTCGTAAAAACTATTGATGGTTGATTGAGTTTGTGCTTGCCTCCATATATGTACACTCATCAATTCCTTGTTAAGATGTCTGTAATGCAAACAAAAACTTAGCAATATTGTAAATAACAATAATAGGTTTTTGTATTTACTTAAAAACGACACTTATAATATAAAATGATAGATTTAAAAACCGGTTTTCCAAATTTTATCCGAGGCGGGTAAATATTCAGGTAAAGCCGCTGAACCATACCATTTATAATATACAGGTTCAAGCAATTTTTCTTTGATTGCGGCATCGCTTTGAAGAAGAGCCGAAGCCTCCTCAAAGTCTTTTACATTTAAAACAAATATTCCTCTGAATGAATCATCGTTTTTACCAAATGGACCTGCCACTATTAATTTTCCTGCTTTAACCATAATATCCATATTGCTCATATGGATGGCAAAACAACTATCGATGAGTTTTTTATCAGTCGTTTTATTTGGACCTGTTTTTAGGATGACCATTATATAGGTTTTCATCCCATACTCATCGGCACCCAGTTTCTTAGCCAGTGTTGAATCATAATTGGCATTAGTGGTTTGTGAAAATACAGAGATAGGTGATGTGATGCATAATGCAAAAAGTAGGATAAAACAACTTTTCATAACTAATGAGTTTTGATGAATAAAGGTAGCAATTATACTATAAAAACAGTTAATGAGTTAACCATAAATAATTGCTATTTTTATCTCCTTGAAAAAGCTGTCGTCGCATATATTAATAATTCTCATTAGGGTGTATTCGTATTTTCCTTTATGGTTATTATTACTCAATAGCTATTTTCTTTACTTTTTGGTTTATTATATTATAGGATATAGAAAAAAAGTAGTAAGAGCTAATTTATTAAATGCTTTTCCTAATACCCATGGTAGTGAATTAAAAAATATTGAAAAAAAATATTATTTACATATCAGTGATTTGGTAGCAGAAAATATCTGGGCTCAAAGAGCCAATAAGAAAAAAATACAAGAACATTGTACAATAGAAGATATTCATGTATTTGAAAAGTTATATAATGAAAAAAAGGACTTTATTTGTTTACTGGGGCATGTTGGAAACTGGGAATGGTGTAGTTTATCCTATAGCAGTTACCACCTGAATCATTTAAAAGCTCTGTACAGGCCTTTAAAAAGCAAAGAGTTTGACCAATTCTTTTTGAAATACCGTTCTCGTTTTGGAGCACAGCCTGTTCCAATGCAACAACTACCTCGTGAGATTCATCTTACAAATGAAAAGCCTACCGTATTTGCATTTATAGCTGATCAATCACCGGTGCCTGAATATGCTTATTGGACTTCATTTTTAAATCAGGATACTTGTTTTTTTAACGGATATGATAAAATAGCCCGCAAAAAAAATTACCCTGTTGTATTGGCATATCTTGTTAAAACAAGTAGAGCTAAATATAAAATGAAAGTTGAATTATTAGCTGAAGAAACAGCTTCTTTACCTGAAAACACTATTACTGAATTGTATGCTCGAAGATTAGAAACCATTATTCAGGAACATCCTGTTAATTGGTTATGGTCACATAAACGATGGAAACATAAAAGAAAAAAGGGGAACGATTAAATTCCCCTTTTTTATATATCTATTGAAGTATAACCCTTCTACTTATACTATGTTCACCTGATTTTACCTGAACAAGATATACTCCTCGTTTTAAATCATTCACATTTAATACCACTTGTTCAACATCCGAAGCAATCATTCTGCTAATAACAATTTTACCGGTAAGATCAGCTACCGTTAATTGAATGTCAAGATTAAAGTTCACTAACTGGATGCTAAATTGATCTGTAGCCGGATTCGGGAATAAGGCTAATGATGGTTTTACAATGTTTTCAAGACCTACTATTCCAATATGTGCAGTATCTAAACCTACACAACCGTTGGTATCAGTAACTTCAAGTATATACATACCTGCCCCCTGATTAGTTAAATCTTCGGTATTAGCAGTAGTATTCCATTCATAAGTATATCCGGGTATTCCACCGGTAACATTTGATACTACGGAACCATCACCGGCCCCCGGAGAAGATTCATCAGTAACCGTTAAATTAACAGTGACCAGATCGTTCCTCAAAGGAGTAAAAAACATATTGGTAGCTAATAGTGCAAAAGGAGCACAATCACCATGGGCTAATGAAGTATTTACACTAAATGCCAGTACATCTGTAGCTCCCATAGCTAACATGCTGTCTTGACATGCAATGGCATTTTTATAACTTACCAATTCGTCTGCTTCGCAATATCCCATTCTAACCGGGCAGTTGGGTACCCACTTATAAAGGTTATTAGCTCTTAAAGCATCCCAAAAACGATGGCTGGTATCTGTTTCAAAAGTATCTAACACCAATGGATTTAGAATAATGTTGGGTGTATCTGAGATGAAATTTTCGACTACTCCTAAACTTACGGATCCATCCATTAAAGGAGGAAGGATGGCATTATATGGGGTATCTAATACATTATCGAAATTGGAATATAAATCATATACCATGTTATATGAAAATAAAACAAAAGGTAGGTATCCCGGAGCTCCATAAGAACTGTCGCGGGTAATAACCGCAGCCTGCACTCCTGAAACATCATATGGACCCGATAATGGGGCAGCAGCAGTTACGGTAAATTCTGATGGTAAAGTTTCCTGCATCATTTTATGGGTAGCCATGGATGCATGCCCTCCTTGAGAGTAACCAGTAAGGAATAATTGATCACTGTATGAATAATTAATACTATCCATCCATTCTTTAGATGACCTTAACATATCAATGGTAGCGGTTGCTTCTGAATGAGCATGAATGTAAGGATGCAACCCCGGGCTTACCGGCCCTAATCCTAAATAATCAGGCATAACGGTAATATATCCATTAGCACTAAAGCATATTCCTATTACATATTCTCCTACTTTATAACTAGGAGCATCTACCTTTTTTATAATGGTACCATGGCAATAGTTAAGGATGGCCCTTTTACAATTAGTATTTCCTTGTGGTAAAAAAACTACACCAGTAGCTACTGTTGCAGAGCTATCATAACTTACCGTACTATAGGTTATTCTATAGGCTTTAATTGGATTTCTTATAACCAAAAAATCAGAAGGAACTCCTTGTGCTGCAAGGAAACTGTCGATTTGAGCCATGCTGAAATCTTCAATAAGTTGAGCTGATTGTAAATGCATTTGAGCTTTGGCAAAACTGCCTGTACCAAGCAATAAGAATAAAAGAAGGTATAGTTTTTTCATAAGCGAGTTTTCTTTTGGCTAAGATAAGTTTTATTTTTTTGAATGAGCTGATTTATAGATTTTATTCAAAAATTTGTTAATGCTATGTCAATTCCATTCAATTAGGGAACGGAAGTTGTTTATTTGTCATCATAAGAGAAAGCTCAACAAACGAAATGAAGATTAAATCACTAAGTATCCTCCTGTTGTCAATATTGACAGTATTTGCAGTTTCAGCACAGTCTAATACATCTAAAAGACCAGTTATAAGCAATTACTCATTTAAATTTAAAGTGAGTGGTTTAAAAGATGTAGATGTGTATCTGGGATTCCATTATGGTGAAAAGAAGTTTATTAAGGATACAGCCCATGTAAATAGTAACGGAGAAGTAGAGTTTGCCGGAAAAGATACATTACCCGGAGGGATTTATCTGTTCATTACTCCCAGAAAGAACTTCTTCGAATTTGTAGTCAACGAAACCAAAATCCAGATGGAGACAGATACCTTGGATATGATTGGACATATGACTGTAAAAAAGTCGAATGAAAATATGATTTGGTATGATTACATGAAAACCATTTCTGCTAAACAAAAAGAAATACAACCTTTAAGAACCATTACTGATAATAAAGATGCTGATAAAACCAGTAAAGAGTATCAGGATGCCGAAGCCAAAATCAAAAAACTCACGGATGAAATTAATAAGTTCAGAGATGATCAAATAAAAAAATCACCTGATATGTTGGTGTCTAAAATCTTTAATGCTATGAAAGATATTGACCTTCCTGAAGCAAAAACCAAAGAAGACACACTGGCCTTACCGGGTTATTTTAAAGCACATTTTTGGGATAATATTGACTTAACAGATAACAGACTCATCAGAACCCCTGTTCTTGAATCAAAATTGGTTTATTTTTTCGAAAAAATAATATATCAGATACCTGATTCCTGTATAACAGCAGTAGATTGGATTTTATCAAAATCTTCTCCGAATGATGAAATGTTTAAGTTTATATGTCATCATGTTACCTATTCATTTGAGAGATCTCAGATTATGTGCATGGATGCAGTTTTTGTGCATATTATAGATACTTATTATAAAACCGGAAAAGCAAAATGGGTAGATCAAAAAACCCTGGATAAAATGAT
>CAZUXM010000064.1:0-15116 GCA_964624635.1 uncultured Candidatus Competibacteraceae bacterium | reverse complement strand
GGTCCACCATGAACCAATAATGGCAATGGGGAACCATGACCAGTACTTTCTTTAGCACATTCATTATTCAATACTAAAATTCTACCATGGTGTGATGCTGCTCCTATTACATATTGTTTTGCTTGTTTATAATCAGCAGTTACAATGGTGGAGACCAAACTTCCTTTACCTAGCTTACTTAAAGCAATGGCGTCATCCATATTTTTATATGGCATTAACGTACTTACCGGACCAAATGCTTCGATATCGTGAACTTCTTTAGTGCCAAAAGGATTGTTATTTAGCATAAGTATGGGAGACATAAACGCTCCTGTTTTTGAATCAGCACCTACTACTTCAACACTATCCATACTTCCATAAATCAATTGAGATACCGCTAATAGCTTTTGGATTTGTTCTTTTACTTCTTTACGTTGAGTTTCACCTGCCAAGCTACCCATCCTCACCTTTTCATTTAATGGATCTCCTATTACGGTTTGTGCCAATGCTGCAGATAAAGATTTACTGATATCTTCAATTTTATCTTCCGGAACAAAAATTCTACGAACACCGGTACAACGTTGTCCGGCTTTTAATGTCATTTCTTTACGTATTTCTTTTACAAAAATATCCCATTCGGGCATTCCGGGAACAACATCTTTTCCTAATACAATACAGTTCAAACTATCAGCTTCCATATTAAAAGATACATTCTCACCAAGTATATTAGGATTGGAACGTAACATTAGTCCTGTAGATGCTGATCCTGTAAAGGTAACTACGTCTTGTGATATTACGTGATCTAAAATATTTCCTGCACTACCACAAATTAACTGCAATGATCCTTCAGGTAAAATTTTAGAAGCGATGATTTCCTTCACCACAGCTTCTGTTAGGTATGAAGTAACTGTAGCAGGTTTTACAATACAAGGAACCCCTGCTAATAAATTCACTGCAATTTTTTCTAACATCCCCCAAACAGGAAAGTTAAAAGCATTAATGTGTACTGCTACTCCTTCTTTAGAAACCAAAATATGGGTTCCCATAAATGTATTGTTCTTACTTAGATTGTGACTATCTCCATCAATACAAAAAGTTTCATCAGGGAATTTTCGTCTCAATGAAGCATTAGCAAATAAATTACCAATTCCTCCTTCTATATCAACCCAACTATCGGCTTTAGTTGCTCCGGTTTTATAACTGATTTTATAAAAAGTTTCTAAATGTTTTTGAAGGTGAAAAGCTAATGCTTTCAGCATATTTCCACGAGCATGAAAAGTCATTTTGCGCAAGGACGTTCCGCCTGTATTACGTGCATATTCCATCATGGCTTTAAAATCAAGGCCTGCTGATGTTGCTTTGTATATTGGTTGACCTGTAATAGCATTGTATAAAATCTGACCATCACCTTCACCTTCTATCCATTGCCCAAGGGCATAGTTTTTAAGTTTGATAATATCAGTAGCAACCGTAGTACTCATAGTGTTTTTGATTAAAAATTCATTAAAGCTATTTTGAAAAACGGACCTAAACTACATAATGCCAACATCTTTTCAAAACCCAACGAAGCCTATGTTTATAGGTTGTTTAAAACCTACACATTAACCATGTATTTATTGATAACTGTTTGCTAAATTTATTCCAGAATATTATTATTAGCTCGCTTTTACGATGAAAAATGCCATACTAACCCTGGCAACCTTAACCTTATTTTTCTCTCAAATTATTTCTCAAACGGCAGGAGATTTTCGTTCCTTTCAGACAGGTAATTGGAATGCCCTCACTACTTGGGAGAGATTTGATGGAACAAACTGGGTAAATCCGGCTCCATCCATTCCTGGATCAGCTGATGGACTAATTACAATTAGAAATACACATACCGTTACCATAACTGCAAACCCACTTGCCGGAATAGATCAGGTTACCATTGATGTAGGTGGTACATTAACTTCTAGTGGAGCCACACCAACTACAATAGCTAATGGAGCAGGCACCGATTTGATTATCAATGGCACTTTTATTGACAATTATGCTGCCGCTACTAATGTTATTACTTGGGCGGGTACCTGGTCGTTTGGTGCAAACGGAACTCTGGTAAAAACTACTGCATCTTCCTCTAATAATTGGCAAACCAACTATCAAGGCGGTGCAGTAAATATGCCTGCTACTGCAAATTGGATTTTACGACGAAATTCTGCTGTAAACATTTCGGTATCAACCACCCCTTTAGGACCCGGTGTTGGGGCTTATTATCCAAATTTAATCATTGAAAATAATGTTGCCGGCTTGTGGACAACCACCGCTGCATCTTCATTTTCTACTGCTTCAACCAGTGCGTATCCAATTATTAAAGGGAATTTAGATGTTGGTGGAACCGGAACCAGTACTGTGAGTTTTTTAAATGGTCACATGTATACTGGTGGAAATTCAACACTGGTTCAGGGAAATATAATTATTCGAAATGGAAGTACCTTACGTAACTATGGAAATGGTATTGAAGTGCAGGGAAATATTACTTGTAATGGTACTATCACTTATACGGCAGGTACCGGAAATAGAAATTTAATTTTTAGTGGAGGAAATGCTCAAAATTTATTAATTGGAGGTACCGGAATTTTTGAGATCAGAAATTTACAAATGAATAAATTAGCTAATACTTTAACGCTTAATAGTTCAATTACCATAGACAATCAGGCAACTTTTACCAGTGGAATCATAAATAGTAGTATGACCAACCTGGTTATTCTACCTTCAGTTACTACAGTTTCCGGGGCTAGTAACAATAGTTTTGTAAATGGGCCTGTGAGAAGATTAGGTGCTACCGGAATTACATTTCCTATTGGAAAAAGTGGGTCATATCGTCCACTGATATTAAATAACGGAAGTGGGAGTACCCCATTTTGGACAGAAGATTTTGGTACAGCTTCTTGCGCTGCACGGGGAACCTTAGCAAACGGATTTGTTTCTGCTAATGGTACATGGACTCAAACAAACGGAGCCAATGGAGCAGCAGCCAATGAATGGTATGTAAGTCCTACCGAAGCTAATATGGGTTTAGGAGGCTGTGGAGATGGGTGTGAAAATGATCCGACCCTTACCAATAGTACCTTACATTTATCTGCTATAGGTGGGTTATGCGGCACCCCAGATTGCGGGTCAGCATATAACGCAACAAATGCAAACCACATTACTGATAAAAGAGTGGAATCTCCCATAATCAATTGCACAGGACAGTCATCCATTCAAATGAGTTTTCTTTATATAGGAAATGGCGAAAATACTGTAGATAACTTTACCGTTTGGTATTTTGATGGAACCACCTGGTCGCAAATAGCAGACCCTGCAGTATCAGGTTTATGTGGCCCTTTATGCGGGCTTGGCTTATGTCAGGGTGTATGGACAAACTTTACCGTTAGCTTACCGGCTTCTGCAAATAACAATCCTAATGTAAGAATAGGTTTTAGATGGGTTAACAATGGAAATGGAGCAGGCAGTGATCCATCTGCTGGTATAGATGATATTCGATTAATCAGTTTAAATAACAGCATTTTTACCGCTGAATATTTTCCTACTAATCCACAGGTACCTTACGGAAATATATTAGCACCTACTCTTACTGCTTTAAGTGACTGTGAATATTGGATTTTGGACAGAAATTTGGGAACAGAAGCAAGAGTCGTTGGACTCACATGGAATGCCGCTACTTGTTATAATACAGACCATCCTAGTTTTGAAGTGGCTCGTTACGATGGAATCTCCACTTGGCAGGATCATGATGGTATTTCCGTTGGAGTTCCTGCTGCAGGTGTAGTTACTACACCTGTAGCCATTGCAAATTTCAGTCCACTAGCCATTGCATATATACCTACTCCATTACCGGTAGAAATGCTAAATATTTCCGCAATTTGTGAAAACGGATTAGGAATTATTTCATGGGAAACCGCATCCGAAATAAACAATAGTCATTTTATCATTGAAAGAAGCTCAGATGCTATTCATTGGACAGAAATAGGTAGAAAAGAAGGTAGTGGTAACAGTAATTCATTGTTATCTTATACCTGGTCAGATATTAATCCTATTGAAAAAAGTTATTTTCGATTAAAACAAGTTGACTTTGATGGTCAATATAAAATATATGATCCCATATATTTAGAATGTGAATCAAAAGAACAATGGGTAAATATCTATCCCAATCCTAGTAATGGTTTGATTCAAATAAAACTAAGTAAGGGTGTACAACTGGATGTATTTATGATCTACTCAAGTATGGGTCAACCAATCGTATCACCAACCATTTCATCAATCAAGGGTTCAGATATCACCTCTATTGATATCTCATATCTGGAATCTGGCACTTACTATTTAAAACTCCTTGTAAATGGAGAATGGCTTACGCGACCTGTTGTAGTAATCAAATAATGTTTTGATTACCTTTACAAAGTTATGTCAGGAAAATACCGTAAGCTTGATTTATATAAAACTTTAGAAACTATTGAGCAATTAAAACTCAGGATAGAAGATCGTTTCCCTGAATCCGGATTATCAAAAGTTTGTGAGGAATTAAGAGATATAGCCAAAGAAAGTACCACTACCATTAATTTTATTTCGCGACCCATTTATTGGCTTCGAATAGGTTTTGGGATCGTAATCATTGTAGGATTGGCAGCATTGATTTATTCAATTTCCTTGTTAGAAATATCAATGGAAGAAATTAAACTGGTAGACCTAGTGCAAGCCGCAGAAGCCTCTGTAAATGATGTTATTTTTATTGGTGCTGCCATCTATTTCTTATTCAGAACAGAAACAATTTTAAAAAGAAAAAGAGCTTTAAAAGCTTTACATGAACTAAGAACCATTGCTCATGTGATTGATATGCATCAACTCACTAAAGACCCAAAGAGCATCAACTCTAAAGGAACTATGCACTCTCCTAAAAGAGAAATGGATAATTATCAGCTGAGTAGATATCTTGATTATTGCAGCGAAATGTTATCATTAACCAGTAAAGTATCTGCTCTTTATGCCAATGATTATGATGATGAAGTGGTACTAAACACCATCAATGAAATTGAAGAACTCACCTCCAGTTTATCAGGAAAAATTTGGCAAAAAATCATGATTTTAAGAGTAGAGGGGTAGATTAGAATCAGTAGTAAATAATTTTCCTTTCTGCAAAATATGATTCTTTACCGTTTACGGTATCAATCCTTTTTGTCCAATTAAAACCTTTATCTAGAGTATATACAGACTTGTCTTTAAAGGGCTCATCACCATAGGCCCATTGCTCTTCTATTAAGTTACCTCGCTTATCATATACATATTGAATACTCCTGCTTGACTCCATATCAGACTGAATAAGGGTAATGTGTTTGATATTTATTTGAGAAGAATCATTATAATCGTATCTATACGTGTAAGTAGTAACCAAACTTGATAAAGTGGTTACTTCTTCAGTTTTATTTCCCCACGAATCATATTGAAAACTATAATTAGAGATTCTATTGTTGGTTTTTAATTTCATATCATAACCATCAATGGTAACTTTCAAACCTTTATCATTATACTGATAAACATATTGAAGTTTTAAGGTAACACTATCTTTATCAAAAATATTCTCCGTTTCTTTTTTTGTAACACTATCAAAAGAAAACTTATGAAGGGTTTGTAAATTGCTATCCATATCAAAATGGGCGATAGCAAGCAGGTTACCCTTATCATCGTATGAATACACATGTCGGGCAGCCATTTCAGGGTTCTCAGCATCTCTTGTAAACTCTAAAATCTTATTCCCGGCTTCGTTAAAAAATGTCTGACTCCACTCCTTTTGTTTCTTTTTCTTCTTCATATTCACCGTATAACTTTCATATTCAATGGATTTTACTTTTCCCTGCAAATTCATTTTCTGCAAGTCTGTTTTAGTAATTTGAGAATAACAAAACATTGACTGACAAGATAAAATCAGCAGGAGTGTCGATAGTTTTTTTATGAATATTTGAGTCATCACTAAAACTAATATACCAATATTCGTGAAAACGAAAAAGGGATAAGCCTATGGCCTATCCCCTCTTCTATTGTGAACATGTGGTGCCTACATAATAACCCAAGAAGCATTAACGGTTCTTGTTCCCCCGGGTACTGTAATTTTTATATTATTAAAATTGACCCTAACCCCTTTATTTAAAGCTTTAAGTTGATTTTGGTAGGCAATTGGGATTTGATTGCCCTGATTATCGTTTTTTGAAAAAATTATTCCACTTTTATCAATTACCTGCAAATCATATTTCGTAATAACCGGATATAAGTTGAAATCAAAATCATCCATGTATGGGATTAATGCTTGTGATGTTTCATTTTTTGGCATAGGGTCTCCTTCAAGTCTTCTACCCCATTTAACCTCAGGGTTAGGTACTCGTTTTACTCTGAATTCATACCTTCCCATTGATTTAGTTGTACCATCCTGCATTCGGGCAGATACATTTATATATGCTTTACCGTTTTGTTGTGTTGGAGTCGCAATATAATTTCCATTGGATCCGGTAACTGTACAACCTTGACCACTTACTGAAATATTATTAGATGCTATTCCCGGAACTGATATGGATACAGGATTAGGTAAACCATAATAAAACACATTCATACTGGTAGGTGAAACTGTTGCCGTAGGGGGCGCCACATTGTATTTAGTACTAAATGGTAGTTTCTTAATATTGCCTGATGGATCACTTAATTGTAGTGTGCCGGCAAAGGTTCGTTCTCCCTGACCATTAACTGGAACAGAAATTTTAGCTACTCCATTTTTGATATTATCAGGGCTTAAAGTAACCCCTCCTGTAACATTTAAAGTATTTGAATCTACCCCTGTTCCATAAACAATAGTTGGCGGATTACTGCCATTACTTGAATAGGCGGCTAAAAATACATCTGCTTCAAAATTTGAACCGCTGGTTACAAAGTTGGATTTAGGAATAACCGCTACTTTCACCTGATCAAATTTGTAGATTTGAGCATTAAGGTCTTCCCACAAAAAAGTAAGCATATCTAACTCCGCTCCTTTTACAAAATTTTCCCATTTGGTTAATTCTGTCAAAGCAGCCACTAATGGAAGCCTGTAAAAATATTGCATTTCCCATGTTGGATATTCTTTATTATCCTTCGGATCATTGGTTAATAACAAATCCAATTTTAATGTAATATCATTTTTCACTTCCTTGTTTTTTGATTTATCCCCTCTCGTTTCTAATACCATATCAACTACTTTAAGGCAGTTCTCACGGTAAGTGGAAATTTTATTTTTAAGCTCATGCGCTTTTCCATTAGTTCCCGGAGCATCATCAGTGCCAAAAAATCTGGTAGGACCATCATAATCATCCATATGCTGTACCTGCATAGGATCTTTAATTACCTCTAATGCTTTGGTATTATCAACATCATCCACTTTTACTACCAGATCTACTTTCATTTGCTCTACTTCTTTTGAAAATTCGTCTGAGATCTTTTGGATATATAAAGCTTGTTCGCTTAAATATTTTAATCGTTGATTAGCTGTATCCCAAACCAATTGATTATTAAATTGATTAAGCATGGCTGTATTTTTTGAATCTATGCTTTGTTTTTGTTGTAATAATCCCATATTAATTACCACAAAAGCATTCAATACTTCTTTAGCAACATTGAGAGCCAAAAGTGCTGTTAGCACTAAGTACATCATGTTGATCATTTTTTGACGGGCATTTAGTTTTCCTCCTGCCATAGTAATTTAGTTTAAAGGTTTATAAAACATACAATTCATTAAAGAGGAATTGTGCCGATATACACTCACCGGATATACCGGCATCCTCTGTTTTGATACTGTAAAAAGTTGCAACCTTTGTATAGAATAATGTGAGTATCTGAAAAAAGATACAGATGAATAAAAATTCTTTAAATATGTATTTTCAGTAAATCAGTTAAATCGAATTAGAAATTAATCATAATTTAATTGTGCTTAAATAAACCTTAAAATAAATGAACTGCCTTTAAAATCAGCTACTTTAACACTAATGAAAATTAAAAAACTATTAATGAAAGAAATCTAACTGGTTTAGTAAAATGTACACCTATTGGGCAATTGAGAAATTAATAAAATGCTTAATATATTTGTAAAACAGAACGCATTTTTGTGACCAACCAATCTGAAATAATTCTAAAAACATATAGGGAGATTACTACCTTATTAAATAAGCCTTATTATATTCTAGAGGGGATACCCTCGAATAAAGGTAGGAACAATATGTTATATAGCAGTCCTGATTTAAAGGATGTAACAGGGCTAACTCAACTTGATTTGGCAAGTAATTCACAAAGCTTTTTTGATTCAATTCATCCTGATTACATTGAAGATTATTACAAAAGTAATCATCGTTTGTTATCTGAAAGGACAAGAGAAAAAAGAGTGTACTTGGTAAGAAACAAAGAAACTGGGAACTTTATTCCAGTAGAAGAGGTTGCTTCCAGCAGACTCAATACTGATAGAAATTGTTACGAAATATATTGTTCATTGAGCAGCATAAATAAAAGTATAGATGAAAATGAACATTTAAGTCCAGAGGAAGTTTCACGAATATTCTCTTCTAACGAACCTGTTACAGTAGATTTAAGAAACAGAATATATGAAATTGCACAATATTTTGTGGAAAATTTCACTAAAAATTTCAAAGTAAATGCTTGTAGATTTTATGCATATGACGCTTTAAAAAATGAATTAACCATTTTAGGAGATAATCAAAATAAAAAATCAAAACAAGCTTTAGAATCAATTTCAAGAATAAGAACAAGAAATATTGTACCTAAATATTCAATAGATAGTTTTCTCTTTAAACAATTCTTTAAAAAAGAGTATATAATCATTGAAGATAAAGAACCTATAGTTCAAATTTTAAAAGACCATACTGACAGTACTATTCTAAAAAAATTAGCCGGACCTGCTACTAAAATCTACAATATTAACTCATTTGGAATTTTACCAATGTGCTGTCCGGATGGTAAAATAGTAGGCTTGGTTACTTTTGGATCACCTCTTTTATATAGTGATGAGCAGAAAAAGGCAATTTTTGACTTTACTAATACCACTGCAGGTGTTTTTACATGTACACTTGAAGACGCTTGCAAATAATACTTGATAAGTGGTAATTTTTATAATATTCTTAAAAGACTACATCAACCAATAAATAACAAAATACCGAAATCAATACAGATGATATTATATTGAGTAAAAAACCAGCAAGAGTCATTTGATGTAGTTTGATTTTTTTACTGGCATATACAATCGCGTTGGGAGGAGTACCCATAGGTAACATAAATGCACAAGTAGCACCTAAAGTAACCGGGATACAGAATAACAAAGGATTCACTCCCATATCCAAGGCAATTTTACCTACTACAGGAACAAAAACTGTCACCAGAGCTACATTACTCATCAGTTCAGATAAAAATACAGCAGCAATAGTTAATACAATAACCATTACCAAATGTCCACTTGATGAATATCTATCACTAATTCCCGATGCTATAATATCCATAAGTCCCGACTGTTTCATAGCTAGAGCTAAACATAAACCACCTCCAAACAATACCAATACATTCCACTTGATTCTTTTGAGGTCCTTTATATTCATAATCATCAACGAATTTTTATTCCCTGATGGAATTACAAGCATTAAAAATGCACCCATTAATGCAACCATCGTATCATCAAACTTGACGACGAATTTTTCTTTTATCCATTCACCTGTCTCAAATACATATACCGGAAGGTTAAATTTGAATGAAACAGGATGCCCTATAAGATTTAATATAGGTTCTCTGAATATCCATAATAAACAAGTTTGAATAAATACAATACTTACTATCCATTCCTGTCTGCTCATTTTACCTAACTTATGATATTCAGCAATGATTAATGAACTTTGTATCCCGTTTTTATCCGTTTTACTTGGATATAATACGAATGCCAACAACCAATACATCAATAATAGTATAACTATTACCATTGGAAAACAAATCAGGAACCATTCAAAAAAACCAATACCTATACCAAACAGTTTTTGTACTTGTGAAACCATCACCATATTGGGAGGTGTACCTACTATAGTCGCCACTCCCCCAACGTTTGATGCATAAGCCGTAATAAGCATTAAAACCAAACTGAAATTTTTAATATTTCCTTTGCCCTTGTAGTTAGTTTCTACTAAACTATTTACCGATAAGGCGATAGGATACATCATCATGGTTGTTGCAGTATTACTGATCCACATACTAATAAATGCAGTAGCAACAATAAACCCTAAAATGATTCTGTTAGGAGAGGTTCCTGTTATACGAACTATCCCTAAGGCTATACGTTTATGTAAGTTCCATTTTTCTAACGCAAGTCCTAGTACAAACCCACCTAAAAACAAAAATATCACCGGGTCAACATAATTAAATGCTGCTTCGTGAATTTTTAAAATATTTAATAATGGAAATGCTATTAATGGAATCAAGGCAACTGGACCCATAGGTAAGGTTTCCGTAAACCAAAGTGATAACATCAAGATGGCAACTGATAAAACCAAATTTGCTTCATTCGGTAAAGAAAGTGGATTGAAAAAATAGTTCAATAAACATAAACAAATGCTTATAATTACTGCCAAAAAGATCTTTACAGGTTTTTTCATTTTTTAAACTTGTTCAACCTGTCATTTTTACGTTGTAGTAATTCCATATACTTTTGGGTATATGGTTTTGCCTTTATTGTGTCTCCTAAATTGGCATAAGTAACTCCTAGGAATTGATATGCTTGTATATTTTCAGGATCACATTCTAATGTTTTATTAAACTGTTCAATGGCTTTATTAAAATAAAGGGCAGATCCCTGCATGTCTCCTTTTTGTTGAGCAGCAGCTCCCATCATTCCGTAAACACTTCCCAGATTAGCTAATGCATCATCATAACAAATAGGAGATTTGTTCACAGCATTTATAAACTCTACTCTGGCTGAATCGAAATATAAACCTGTATTGTCATATACTCCAATACCAAAATAACAAGTTCCTAAATTATTGAATACTGTAGGATCGGAATTATTCATAGATATATTGAGTTTATATCTTTTAATTCCCATCTTATATAAATTAATAGCATCGGGTAATTTACCTTGAGCTTTATATAATTCAGCCATACTTCTGTATACTTTTCCCAATGAATTTTGGACGTTGGGGAATTGCCATAAAATAGAGTCTGCTCTTAGTAACTCTTTTTCGGCAATACGTAAAGTTTTCATTTGTCCGTTCAGGTCTTGTATTGCCAAAGAATCTTCATTAGTAATCATATTGGCATGATACCATAGCATATGTACACTATTGGGCACCGTTTTTATATCTGTATTAAATAAGGTGGATACATTTTTCCAATCTTTATTCCTATCAATGGTTTTAAAACCAAACAATAATAGTATAGGAATAATCAACAACCATAACATACCATTTTTTGAAAAAATCTCTGAAAGTTTTCCTGGTTGAATATTTTCGATCTTAAATAATCGGGTAACTAGAAATGCTATCACCAAACAAAAGGCTAACGAAGGCATAAAAACGAGCCTTTCAGCAAGATTAGTCCCTATCAATGTAAATACATTACTAACAATTGAAATAGTTATTAAATAGAATAAAATGGCATAACTCACTATATGTTTTCTTTTGAAACCCCAAATAGCTACAACCAAAAATCCAACATGAATCAACAAGGATAAAACAAACCAAGGATCTCCCGGTGATTTAATCAATGGAATGGTACTGTATGAATAATCACATGATAAAGGATGAGGTACAAACATTAGTTTAAGATAAATTCCCAAACAATATACAGCCGTCATCTTTTTTTGTAAAAAGGTAGCTCCATCAATATTCATTGAGTTATCAGCGGCAGGAATAGAAGCCTGAGGTAATCCCAACCTACCTATTACGGTATAATGTTGTACAAGATATAATACGGTAACCCCAACAATACACAAAGTAACAACAGAGATTTTTTGCCATGACGTTTCCTTAATCAGGAAATATAAGGATACCGGTAATAGAGCAACATAAGTAATTGCAGACTCTTTAGTAAACAATGCCAATAAATAAAATATTGAAGCTCCTATTATAGAGGTTAATTTATTGTTTTTTATATATGACCAGGCACAAGATAGTGAAGCAACCAGAAACAAAAGATTCAATATCTCATCACGACTTTTTATATTGGCCACCACTTCAGTGTGCAATGGATGAAATGCAAACAGCAAAGTAGCGATTAAAGAAAGATAATATTTATCAGGGAAAAATTTTCGGAGAGTTAAAAAAATAAATCCACACAAAAACCCATATAACAATATGTTTACCCAATGTAATAATAGGGGTTGTCCGTCTTTCTGCTGAAAATACTCTTTGCCTCCCATTAACTGATATTCAACGGCAAACATGGCTTTTGTTAGTGGTCGGTATAAATTATCTTCAGTACTATAATTCCCTTCTCTGTATCCACTTTTAAAAATAGCTGCCAGAGAATCTGTACCTGCAGTAGTCATTTTGTTTTCTGATATAACTGAAAAATCATCTAATACAAAACTATGCCCACTTGTATTTATGTAAAGAAAAAAGCCAATGAGTGCAATAAAAAAAGCAGTAATCATATCTAACTTTTTATTATTCGCAGAAGTAGTACCTGACTGTTTCTTGATGTTTACAGTACCTGTTTTTTTGGTTACAGGGGGTGGATTCTTTTTTTTATTTTTTGAATTATAATTGGCCATAGATAATTCTGATGCATAAAAATATTGTTTTTTTTATAATGAAGCTATTTATATCCTAAATAGTTTGGAAAATATTCTATCCTAATTAAACTTTAGGACATCAAAAAAGAAGAGTTGTTTTGCTGCCTAAGATAATTTTATTAAAAGATAAAAAATATTATAAAAATTGATACATTTGGATGTACTTATATAATTTTTCAATTATGAAAAAAACTATTACAATTATATTTATACTATATCCTATTTTAGTAAATGCTCAAAGTTATATTGCCAATTACCCATTTAGCGGTAATGCCAATGATTCCTCTTCCAATAATTATGATGGTGTTGTTTATGGAGCTACCCTTACTGAAGATAGAATAATGACTTCTAATTCGGCTTATCAATTTGATGGTAGCAATGACAGAATTGACATTGGCACTTTGCCATTATTATCTCTACAAACATTTTCATTTAGCTTTTGGATAAAGAGTGATCTAACTCATGTGACTCAAATTGAACATTTTACAGGTGTATTAAATGACGGAACAACAACAAATTTAGGAGTAGCACTCCACTTCTCGAGTAATGTAGGCTATAATCCAGGATATATGAATGTTTTTATTCGTGACGAAAGTGGAAAGGTATTTTCATTTCATTCAGACCTTACATCCTACTTTGATAACAATTGGCATTGTATAACCGTAGTTATACCAAGTGCTAGTTCTAATTCCGGTTTTCTTTATGTTGATGGTAATGTCATGACAACAACCACGACCCACTCTAATAGTCCAGTAAGCTTTAATTCGTTTCAGTATCCATTTCAAATCGGTGCTTTTAATAACAGAGGCACTATTCAGGATTATTATTATGGGAAATTAGATGATGTCAAATTTTATGATTTTGCACTCACCTCCATACAAGTGAGCCAGAATTGCGAAATGACATTAAATAGTGAGGAAGTAGAGTTTATAAAAGGAGTGATATTATACCCTAATCCAACAGACGATAAGCTTCAAATCTCCATTTTAGATAATAGTATCAAATCATTTGACGTATACAATAATAATGGAGAAAAGATGTTTTCAAATAAGTTGCAACAAGGATTTTTGGATATATCAGACTGGGCCCCGGGAATTTATATGGTTATATTTTATAATGATGTTCAAACAATTAAAAGAGCCCAAAAAGTTGTTGTATACTAAACTATTTCCTTAATTATAAATACGATTATGCTTATAAAAATTATCAAATAATAGTTATTCGCTATCATATAAATTACTACTCTCTGCTTTTACGAAAAAAGAAACTATTTTATTGAAAAAAATTCTAATTTCACACCCCCAATAAAATAGTTCGATACATTATGGCAAAAGCATCTTTAGGACAGAAACTAAGATACAAGTTTGATAATTCTATGGCCAAAGGGCCCAGCGCATTAATAGGTTGGTTGGCTTTGATCACTCTGATCATGATATTGATAGGAACATCATTAATCATTGTGTTCAGCATATTTCCAATAGATAATGAAGGCAACAGCTCTCAAATGGGTTTTTTCGAAACCTTATGGCAAACCTTAATGAGATCGATGGATGCAGGTACGGTTGCTGGTGATACAGGGTGGCCTTACAGAATTCTAATGCTTACTATTACATTGGGTGGTATTTTCATTGTATCAACCTTGGTTGGGGTTTTAAGTAACGTAATTAATGATAAATTGGAACAATTACGTAAAGGAAGAAGTTTTGTAGTTGAAACAGGTCATCAACTCATATTGGGGTGGAATTCAAAAGTATTTACCATCATCAACGAATTGGTTATTGCCAATGAAAATCAAAAAAAACCACGAATAGTTGTTTTAGCTACAGAGGATAAAACCGTAATGGAAGATGAAATTAAAGACAAATGCCCTCAACTGAAAAACACTAAAGTAATATGCCGCAGTGGTAATCCTAACGATATGGTTGATTTAGCCATTGTAAACCCACAGGAAGCAAAAAGTATAATCATCCTTGCTCCGGAAACAGAAGACGCTGACCCGGATGCACAAACTATAAAAAATATTTTGGCTATTACCAACAATCCAAAGCGCAAGGAAGGTGAATACCACATCGTGGCTGAAATGCGGGATGAGTTGAACTTTTATTAACTGATGATTTAGTTTCTCGTATTATGGTACAAACTTGTCGTCAATCAGGTTTAAGTGTAGTATATCAAGGATTAACTGAGTTTGAAGGGGCTGAGATCTATTTTAATGATGAAACCGGATTATACGGTAAAACTTTTGGTGAAGCTATCTTCATGTATAAAGACAGTGCAGTCATGGGTTTACAAACTCCTGACGGAAATG
>CAZUXM010000063.1:0-15165 GCA_964624635.1 uncultured Candidatus Competibacteraceae bacterium | reverse complement strand
CAACCATTCGTTATTAGGTAAATTCATAAAAGTAAGACTTTCTTTACCTGTTTCCATATCCCATATTTTACAAGATCGATCCCATGAATTGGTGATGAGTTGTTTCGAATCAAAACTAAAATCGAAACCTGTAATTACACTTTTATGTGAACTTAATTCGTGAAGTAATTTTCCGTTACCTGCATCATATACCGATAATGTATTGTAGTTGGTATGGGTAACAATATATTTATCGTCCGGCGAAAATTCGTATGATGCTTCTAATATTCTTTCATATTGTATTGAATATTGAAGTACTCCGGTATTTACATCCCACACTTTTATTTCACCATCACTTCCTTGAGTGGCTACTTGTGTTCCACTATAGTTAAATCCAACATTTTCAATATATGAAGTATGACCTTTAAGCACAAATAGTTGTTTTCCTGTTTTTACATCCCAAATAATTCCCCTGTGTAAATCATCACCGGTAATGAGCTTTGAACCATCTTTACTAAATTCGATATCTCGGGCGATTGTATTACAATTAATGGTAATTGTCTTATTTCCTGTATTTACATCCCAAACAATGGCTGTACTATCGTCGCTACAAGTAACCACCTTATCCCCTGTTGAGTTAAACTCTTGATGGTTAATAAGCCCTTTGTGTCCTTTTAAATTCATGGCTACTTCAAAGGTTACCGGATCAATTAATTGAATATTCCATCCTTCATTACTGATAATATATTGTCCATTAAACAGAGTTTTAGGAGAATATAATTTTACTAGTTCTGCAAAATCAGCATTGGCGTCAATTTTTCGGGCACTGTTTAACAAACCTTTTTCTTTATCCCATAAAGTATAGGTATTGTTTTCATCTACCAGCAAAATGTTTTTTTGATCGTTGGTAAATATGGCTTTCGCGATATTAATCTGAGCAGGATTAGAGCTGATGATAGACTTTAATGTAATCGCATCTCTGATAACACAGGATCTATCCTGGCTAAAGGTGAGTATTGATGTTGAATTTTTATTGTATATAGCATCTCTAACATATCCTTTATGGCATTCAAACGAATCGATTATCTTTCCTTCAGGTAGTTGAATGATTTTTACATAATCACTTATGTCTGATATTAATGCTTTGGTTTGATCATTGGAAATGTGCAATGCGTATGGACCATTTAAACGTATGGCTTTTTCCAAAGCTCCGGTTGATACATTCCAAATTCTAATAGTAGAATCTTTACAATGGGCTATTATCCTTTGATCATAATCAATGAATTTTATTGACCATGGATCTGTTTTTCCTTGTACATCCCCCATTTTTTTTAAACCATCAGCAGCCCAAATAGTCGCCTGAAAATACCGGTCTACCAGTACCATTTTTTTACCATCATTACTTACGTTCATTTTACGTATAAGCAAAGGATCTTTTGTAGATGCAATGAGTTTCCCGGTGTTAATGTTATAGATAGCTAATGTACTATCTGTAGATGTGGTGTATAGTGTATTATTATCAGACCCAAGGCAGTACTGTATAATAATCCCTTTTGGCGGTTGAAATGAGTAGGTAATTTTACCCTCGTCGATATTTAAAATGTCAATCGAATTATCAGAAAGAAGAGCAACCTTTTTCCCATCTTTACTTTCAATAGATTGATAATAATTTGTGCTGTTAGCAACGGTATATTTTAGTTTCCCGGTATTAATGTCATAACATTTAATTTGATTCATCAAAGGAACCACTACTACGGCCTGTTGGTCAGAGGTAAAATGTAATGAGCTAACCCCATCTTCACATATGATATTTCTAATCAGTTTGCCTGATTTTGTATCCCATAAACTAATGGTATTGCTACCTGAAGTAATAAATTGTTTTTCATCTTTTGTAAATAGTCCCAGAAAAATATCTTCTGTTTGACCTGTATTTACACCTAATTCAATGTTTTGTGAATAACAAAATGAATTAAGTACTAAAAGGAGTATAAAGGTTAGTTTTTTCATAAAAATTCAATACCTAAATATACAACTAATATACACTCATGAACAGGTACTTTTAGTACCTATTTATAGGGTATTAATTCTATTCCTCTCTATTGCATATTGACGCATATGGACAATAACCGCATTTTTCTTCTACACTAGTTTGTATATACGGGATATTGGGATCAAAAAACTCATTTAATAATTCATCCATTTTTTGTTTAAACTCAACAGAATAATGCTCAATAGAATTAATCTTACCCGCTGATTTATCAAATACCCCGGCTTCAAAATCCTTCTGCCACGTTTCCCTGATGAATAATAATTCAGGAACCACTTTTTTATCAGGGTATTGATGTTTTTGTAATAAATAGCTGTATAAAAATATCTGGAAAATGTAATCTTTTCTGGTTTTACTAGTCCCATCAAAAAGCTCATCCATCGAGAAAAATTCATTCTTTTTATCGGCTTTCCCTGTTTTATAATCTACTACCTTAATTAATTCTCCCAGGTTGTCTATTCTGTCTATTCTCCCGCCGATTCGTATTTTTTGATGATGTGAGTATTCAAATACATATTTTTCTTCTATTACAGGAACCGGTTTCGGAAGAGTAGATTCATCAGCCCGTAAAATATTAAGTACATATTTTTGAAGGATATGAAATATAAAATAATAATCTCCTTCTAAATCTATTGGTTTTGGCCTTTTAGGGTTAGAAAACTCCTGCATCATGGCCTGTTTAATGGCTTCGTCAACAAAAGAAACCAGAATAGTTATATCTTCTTTTTCTATCGTTTTTTTCTTCGTTCTTTCACTAAATAATTGATAAACCAACTGCATGGTATTGTGCAATAGATTTCCAAAAATACTGGCATCTATTTCTTCGGTAACATCTTCCGTTTCTTTGATTCCTGCAATGTATTTAAGGTAAAATTTAAAGGTACAATCCAGATAAGTGTTTAATGCTGATGGAGTAAGGTAATTGTCGCTTCCTTCTGTGTAATAAGTAGATAGCTGTTCCATTACCTTTTTGTTTTTTTCAATAACAATAGGCAACGTTTGCGGAGTAGTAAACTCAATTTTCTGATGATATTCAGTATATGCTAATCTTGATTCAAGTTGTAATTGTACTATATATCTTGATGGTTCGGCTTTTACCGTTTCATCAGCTACATTGTTATAAATAAAATATACGTTTTTTGACCTATGTAATAATCTATAAATGTAATAAGCATACATACTATCATTATTATTATAGGTAGGTAAACCAAAACCCCATCGTAAGTTGTACGGAATAAATGAACCGCTTGATATAGAAGCAGGTAAAATTCCTTCATTTGCATTTAATATAAATACATTTTCAAAATCCAGATTTCTTGATTCCAATAATCCCATTATCTGTAATCCTGAGATAGGTTCTCCCGAAAAATTTACTGATGCAGAGCCAATGTATTTATGTAGCAATTTTTTTAATGTATCAGGATGTATTTGAATGTTGTTCTCTTTAAATATTTCTTCCATTTGTGAGATAGAAAGTAAGCCTTTGTAGAGAATTTCTGTTTCAAAAATTCCAGTATTGTCATTTTCCGCTTGATCAAAATAATGGTAATACAATTTTTCCAATAGTGTTTTTATTCTATTGATGATTTCTGATGATGTATCTATATTCATCAATAAAAACTGTTGTAGAAAAGGATGTCCGGCTATATCTTCCTCATGAATATAGATGAGATTGTTCTTCAAAATATCTTCTTCAAATGCTGATGATTCAAAAGGGTATAATGCTTTTATGTATACGTTGTGAAGAAGCTTTACAATGGGTTTATAATAAAATTTATCTCCTGATTTATATTTGAAAATATCCAACCAATGATCAATTAAACCTGTAAGGGTACTGTTTTTTAAATTATATCCGAGTGTTATATTGATGGGCTCGTTTTCTTTTGATATCGATTGTAGTGCCGGTACCAGCATGGTTTCATCAGGCAATACAATGGCTGTTTTTTCATTGTAAGGTATTTTATGTTGGTCTAAAAGGGTACGAACAATCATTGCCTGTCCGTTATTTTTAGGAGCTTCAATAAATTGTAAATGAGGAGGACTAGTAGTGAACTTTGTTGGCAGAATGGCATTTTTATATTTTTTGACGTATTTTCTTAAAAATCCCCCTGCCTCATGATTTTTTATTCGTGAGGTTTCATAATCAAGGTAATATTCATCTACATCCCAGAAGAAAACCCCCATTTTATTCTTTTTGTAGAAGTCAAATATCTTTTCTTCTGATCTTGATAAGATATGAAACCCAACAAAGGCAATATTTTTATAGGGTAAGTCCAATTCAAGTGAAGTAATCTTTTCTGATACTTCCCTAAACATCATCCCGCTATATCCTTTCCCCTCTTTTATCAAAATTTCTTTAAACTCATTAAACACAGGGTTTAAAATCTTCCATGTTTCAATAAAATTTTGTTGCACTCCCGAAATATCAGGTGGATTAAATGAGCTCCAGAATTTTTTAATGGCATCAATTTGTTCAGGTAATAAATATTGAAATTGCTGATCAATCTCTTTGATGTCTTGCATCAGTTGAAATAATTCAGCTGCATCCACCATGTTTTTATCAATGTCATTATAATCTCTCACTAACATATCACCCCAATAATAAAACTGATCAAAACTTTCGTACATGCCTGAGTACTTACTAAAAACCTTATAAAGAGTGATATTTAATTCTAAAGGTTCACCTTCAACCAAAGACGAATATTGTTGAATAAACTCTTCAATAGGAATTATTCGAGGCATAATAAACGGAGATGGAATCACTCTCATCAACTCTTTTTCAAGAAATAAACCGGTTCGTTTATTAGGAACCAGAATCAAAACATTCTCTAAATCCGGGTGTAATTGGGAACCAAGATATTCGGCAGTATGTGCTAAAAAACTTTTCACAGGTTCACAAATTCAAATTGATTATTAATGGTATAATATAAATATCCTTTTACAGGCTTATTAAATATTAGATGAGCAGCTCTGGCATAATTTTTTACTTGATCAATATATTTTGAAGAAGGTTTTCCTGTTTTAAAATCGATTACGATCACTTCCTTTTCATTCACAAGAACCTTATCAGGTTTTAAGATTTCTTTTCCGTCACAAAAACTATATTCAGCATAATTGGAATAATTCGCCAACAGCTCTTTCATAAGATCCTGATCAAACAATGCCTCTAGTTGTGTTTTAAATACACTATATAATCCGGCATTGATTTTTCTTTCTATTTTATATTTTTCCAATATATGTAAAGCGGTTTCTAAGGAATCAGATTGAGCAACGATCAGATGAAAAAGATTTCCTATATGTTTGGCTTCTTCCTGTTTATTGAGTTGTTCATTTCTCAGGTCAACAGCATTTTTTTTAATTGATAAACTATTGAATATATTGGTATAAATGCCGGATACTTCAATAGATGTGGTGTTATTTTTTGATTCATGTACTCCCGGGATAGTTTTTTCCCCTATCTCCATAATTTCAGAATTTTCTAACATACAATCGCTCAATGATACATAAAGGTCACCTGATTCAATGGGCGATGAAGTAATCTCATTCAATAGTGTTTTTACACTAGCCCTAGGGTTTTCTTCTGTACTTGAGGCAGTTTTGTCAGTATAAATATATAGTTCCTTAACGGCACGTGTGGTAGCTACATATAATAGATTGAGTTTATCCAGGTAGTTATAGAATTTGTTTTTCAGGTAATCCTCCATGAAAGGAGTATCTATCATTCTTTTATCATACTTTACAGGAAGGGTTCGTTGTATATTATCCTTTTCAACATCCAACCATAATAAATCGGCCTTGAGTCCTGTGTCATCAAAATTCCATGTGGCAAACGGAATAAACACCATATCAAACTCCAGTCCTTTTGATTTGTGTATGGTAATGATTTGTAATGATTTTTCATTTTGTGGTACTTGTACCTGAAATTTATCAGATGACTCTTCCCACCATTCTAAAAATGTTTTTAAATCATCCGGATACTTTTTCAGGTAGTCAAAAATAGCATCTTTAAAATGTTGTAAAAAAATATGCTCATTCCCTTCTTTTTCTAATTCAAACAAATGAATCAAATGATTCACCAGAATCTGCAAAGGCATAGATCTGATCAGTTTTTCAGAAGAGGAAAATGCTTCCATTTTTTCGCCTTCTTTACGGCTAGTAAAATCTATGTTTGTATCCCCTTTCAGGTATTGTAGGTATTCAGCATAGACCTGCCCCAAACTTACTTCATCTTTTTTGTTGATGAGATATTTAAGAGCAGCAATTAATACCCGTACTGTATGAGCTTTGGATATAGTAAGTGAGCTTTGTGTAACAATGTTGAGTTGATCACCTAATTTATTTTTTTCAACGAATCCTCTTAGTTGGGCTGCTACGGCATATGCTTGTTTTTTTGTAAAAACAAGGACTGCAATGTCACAAGGCCTGTATCCTCTATGTAAAGCATCGTGGATATCTTTTTCCAATTGTTCCAGCTGTTGTTCCTCGTTGGTTATGTTTTCGTCATCTCCTTTAATTTTTTCAAAAAAATGCAAATGTACATACCCTCCTGATCCAACACTTTTTTGAGGAATCATTTGTTCTTGCCCCCAATAACATTCTTTAAATTTATGCGACCATTCATTTAGCGTTTTTACATCATTATTGTAAATTTTCGCTATAATGTCAGGAGCAATTTTATATAGTGTATTATTGAATCTAATCACATTTTCGCAACTCCTGTAATTTTCATTGAGGATTATCACTTCATGTGTTTGAATATCCTTTCCTGCTTGTTCATGTAATAATCTCCAATCTCCGTTTCTGAAACGATAAATGGATTGTTTTACGTCACCTACTACCAAACTGGTATGATTCTGGCTAACGGCATTTGAAATTAACGGTTTAAAATTATTCCATTGCAAATGTGAAGTGTCCTGAAATTCATCAATCAAATAATGATGAAAATGATTACCTGCTTTTTCAAAAATGAATGATTCATCATTGTTTCCAATAATTTCATTAATAAATTGATTGGTGTCAGAAATGAAAATTACATCATTTTCTTCCTTATAATTTTTCATTTCTTCATCCAGCGATTCAAGCATTACAAAATAGGCCAGATTTTGTTTAATTAGCTCATTAGTTTGGTAAGTGGAAATATTTTGGGTGTAATATTCATGTAGTTTTTTTAATTCATCATTCAATCCTGTATGATAAGCATTGATGATGGATTCTTTTACTGGGGGTTCCGTTGTTTTAGTATACCACCCATCTACATGATCCAATGCTTTTAAAAAAGTACTTCCTGCGGGTTTATAATCTCCCGAAGCTAATTTATTTACCCATCCGTAAAACGACCTGTCTTTTCCACTGAAAGACGATCGGGTTAATCCGTATTGTTGAATGATAATGTTACATTGGTTGCAAATTTTTTCAATGGTATTTTCAAACGTTCGTATCTGAACTTTTAAATGAGTATTAAGTTGTTCAATACTCTCTTCATTTACAAAACTTTCTCTTATTTGTGCCTCTTTTACCTGATAGTTTTCTTTAAAAGTTTGTTTAAATAACTCTTTTAGTTCATGACGGATATTCCAATTTTTTCCTGCTTCAATTTTTTCAATGGCTGCATTCATTAGCCAACGCGATTGTTTATTTTGATCGTTTGTATTGGCAATTACTTTTTCAGTTACTTCCTGAATGGCAGGATCTTTATCCAGTTGAAGATTATATACAGCCGATATCCCCAGATCTTTTGCAAATGAACGCAAAATCCGCTGAAAAAAAGTATCGATAGTTGAGATATTAAAATTGGAGTAATCATGTAAAATGTTACCCAATGATTCCTGAGCTCTTCTTTGAACATGAAAATCATCAGCATCACATTCTTCAATAAGTCTGTTCAGGTAAGCTGACTCATGAGGAGTGTCTGCCAGAATTTTAAGTTGTTTAAGCACCCTCATTTTCATTTCCCCGGTAGCTTCATTGGTAAATGTAACAGCTAAGATATGTTTATACTCATTAGGGTTGGTAATCAAAATTTTTAAATACTCATATACCAGAGAATAGGTTTTACCTGATCCGGCTGAAGCTTTATATATTTTGAATTTACTCATTTAACTTTTTTTGCAGATGATGAGGTTGTATTCTTTGATGTAATGAATAAAATGTTTTAATTTCGGTCTCGTAAAGATAAAATTCCATATGAAAAAATTAGCATTATTGTTATTACCAGTTTTAGTGATTACTTCTTGTACAGTAACCCGCAATATTACTTTTAATGCAGACCGATCAGGTACTATGGATAATACCATAGATATGACCGGATTAGTGTCAATGTTAGGAGAAGAAGGCGGTGGGGGAATGGGGAATATGGGTGACATGAGCCAGTTCGGACAGTCAAAAGCAGCACTTGAAGCAGTTCCCGGTATTACAAATGTTAATGTTACTTATGATACAACCGGAATACTCAATATGAAATATTCTTTTGCCAACGTAGATGCGCTTAATAAGTCTTTAAATGCCGGTGGAAATTCTATGGATATGTTGGGAGGACAATCAGATACTGACAAAGGAAAAACTAAAGAACATAACAGAATTACTTATAAAGGAAAGAAATTTGTTATGGAAGAGGTAGACAAAAAAACACGTGATGAATACCAAAAAGGTGAAAAAAAGGAAGAGATGGCACAAGCTGAAATGATGATGGCATCGTCTCAAATCATTACTAATATTACTTTCCCGTCAGATGTAAAAAAAGTATCGTATAAAAATGCATCAGTAACCAATGGAAAAACGGTCAGTTATACCACTCCTTTTAAAGAATTATTGTCAAAAGATTATAAGCCCCTTATCATCAATTTAAAATAATGAAAAACCTTTTTCTTATAGCAACTTGTTTGTTTTTTACCTTTTATGCCTATGCCCAGAAGTCAATGAAAAAATCTGAATTAGGGTCAGATTACTTATTGATGGATGTGAAGGCTGAAGGCTCTAAAATGTTTGCAGTAAAATATCAGGGAGCTTGTATTGCTTACAATAAAAAATCAAAAGAGTTTTATTTATATGGGGATGCTAATGGCACAGATATTATTTTCCTTGAAAAAGTTATTTCAGGGACATTTAGGTTTTATCCTGATAAGTTTATTTCATCCAATTATAAGGATGGAAAAATATTTATTGCATCACAAATAACAGGTAAAGCAACCGTAGTAACCGGGGTATTTAATTGGAATGATGAACATGCCATTTTTGAAAAAGAAGAGGTTTATGATTTGAGTGAATTACAGGTATCCAGAGCAAAATCCCTTCTGAAAATCGGAAAAACCCAAGAAGCATTAGCAACCTATGATTCTGTTCAATTTTCGGATTCTTATTTTGATGCAAAGATAGTAGGCATCGAATTACTTTTGGCTTCTAAAAAAACCATAGATGATTTTATTTCAAAAAGAAAATTTAAAGAGCTGATTTGGCAGAAAAAATCATTGCATTTAAAGGCTGGAAGTGGTTTGCTGAAACCCAAAATGAAACAGACTTAAAAACAGCGATAGGTAAAAACCTCAATGGGCTTACTTATGCCGATTTTCAGGTCTATTTTGAGGTATTCACCCATAACCTTTTGGAGGCAAAACTGTATGATAAGGTGATTGAAAAAGGAGATAAGTACTGGAAATACTTTACTAAATCGGCCGATTTATTGTTAAATTCTGCCGATGCCTACTATGCCAAAAAGGACAAAAACAAAGCCTCTGAACTTTACGAAAGGTACGCCAGTCAAATGAAAGAGCTCAAAAAAGAGAAGGATATACCCTACTATGTACCCCAACGAATAGTTAAATAATGATTAAAGCAACTATTTGTATTGTTTTCAAATCTTATTAACTTAGTTGACCAAATTTATTATTGACAGAAATTCAATTTTATGAAAACAAATACACTTAAATCTATCGGACTTGCATCAGTGGTAGCGCTTTCGCTTGCTTCTTGTGCTGAGATTGTTCCTGGTGGTACCACAAAAGGTTGTACCAATCCTGCCGCTGCTAACTATGATCCAGACGCTTCTACAGATAACGGAGCTTGTGTTGTAATCAACGAAGCACAATACTCTTTATTCTATAAGTACACTGCAACATGGTGTGGTCCATGCGGTGATTGGGGAGGTCCTGCTTTTGAAGCAATGGTTGATGCCAACCCTGGAAGAATATTAGCTTTTACTTTACAAGCAAGTGATGATTTTAGTACAGCACGTAATACTGAAGTATTTGATGCATTTGAAGCTAAATGGCCATATTCAGGAACTCCTAATTTTCAGTGTAACAATGTAATCTTAGGAACCAATGTAGGAGGTGCACAGGCTGAAATCAATACCCGTAATGCAGTTGCTCCTGATGCAGGTGTAGGTATTCATTATTCAATTGGTGCAGGTACCAACGCTGGTAAATTAAACATCAATGTATATACTAAATTCTTTAAAGATGTATCAGGTGAATATTTTACTGGAGTATATATCTTACATAAAGAAATTGTAAAAAATCAGAATGTTGATGGTACTTATGATCCAAACTATGTACACCACCATGTAATGATGGACCACGTAACTCCTGTATGGGGTGATGCTATTACTACAGGTAATACAGCTAAAGGCACTGTTAAACATTTAGGATACGTTTATCCTTATACTGACATCCCTGATTTAAATCTTGCCAAAATGGAGGTAGTTGCTATTGTTTGGAAAAAGAATGGTACTACGTTTGATTTAATCAATGTTACTCCTAATAAATAATTATAATTAATTTTTTAAGAAGCCCCTTCAGAAATGTTGGGGCTTTTTTATTGACTTTAAAATGAATATCATCTCCTGGATATTACGAATCATATCTGCTCTTATCATGTTGCAGACACTATACTATAAATTTAGTGGAGCATCTGAGTCTGTTGAGCTATTTACCCTTATAGGTATGGAGCCTTGGGGTAGAATTGGGGTTGGAGTAATGGAGTTAATTGCGTCTATTTTATTATTAATTCCAAGAACAAAGTTGTTGGGAACTCTTTTGGGAATCGGATTAATGAGTGGAGCTGTGTTTTTTCATTTAACAAAAGTGGGAATATATCAGGGAGGCTCGCCTTTATTATTTATTTACGCATTAGTAGTGTTTCTTTTTTGCGCTATATTATTAGTTATTCATTTTAAGGAATTGAAAAGCTTTATTCCTAAAGGAAATTAGTTTACCTTAACTCATTCTCAAAAAGACGACTAAACACCCAACCAACATAAAGGTGGGCGAAAAGATAGAGTATACTAATTAGCATGATCAGAATGCAAAGGGACATAATTAGACCTTTATGTTCTAAGAATATTTGTCTCATCATATTGTCTTTTAAAATTAAGAATTCCAATTAATTCCTTCAGTCTATACTATTGATCCCAGCTTCAGCTGGGGTCTCCTCATCAGGCAGGCATATCTGTCTAATAATCAGAAGAATAAATCACTACCCCCTTATGCCTTTTTTTTTACCTTTGATACCTCGTCAATATACCTGATATGAACAATAAGATTGATATACTTAATCAAAAGATAGAACAAGCAAAACTTGGAGGAGGTCAGCAAAGAATTGATGACCAACATAAAAAGAAAAAACTCACTGCCCGTGAAAGAATTGATCTTTTAATGGATGAAGGAAGTTTTGAAGAGTTAGGCATGCTGGTAAAACATCGCAGTCGCAATTTTGGATTAGATAAACAGGAATTTTTAGGAGATGGGGTAGTTACAGGGTATGGAAAAATCAATGGACGATTGGTATATGTATATAGCCAGGATTTTACCGTATTGGGTGGTTCGCTAAGTGAAGCTCATGCAGAGAAGATATGTCGCATCATGGATTTAGCTATGCAAAACGGAGCTCCAATTATTGGATTAAATGATTCAGGCGGGGCAAGAATTCAGGAAGGCGTTGTATCATTAGGAGGGTATGCCGATATATTTTACAGAAATACTTTAGCCAGTGGGGTCATTCCTCAAATATCAGCTATAATGGGTCCGTGTGCAGGAGGAGCCGTATACTCACCTGCCATTACTGATTTTATTATGATGGTAGAAGAAACTTCCTACATGTTTGTTACCGGACCTAATGTAGTAAAAACGGTAACCCATGAAGATGTTACCAGCGAAGAATTGGGAGGCGCTGAAACTCATGCTACTAAAAGTGGGGTAACTCATTTTTCATGTGCCAATGAAATTGAATGTATACAATATTTAAAACAATTACTCAGTTATATCCCGCAGAATTGCGAAGAGATGTCACCCAGGTTACCTTATCACCCCGTTAATGAAATTCGACCCAGATTAAATGGAATCGTTCCCGAAAATCCTAATCAGCCTTATGATATGAAGGATGTAATTGATGAGATTGTTGACAAAGATTCTTTTTTTGAGGTGCACAAAGATTATGCAGAGAATATGATTGTTGGTTTTGCTCGTTTAGGTGGAAAAAGCATAGGAATTGTAGCCAATCAACCTTCGGTATTAGCCGGAGTACTGGATATTAAATGCAGTAATAAAGCAGCACGTTTTGTTCGTTTCTGTGATTCTTTCAATATCCCTTTATTAGTATTAGAAGATGTCCCCGGATTTTTACCTGGAACTGACCAGGAGTGGAATGGAATCATTAGTAACGGAGCAAAACTATTGTATGCATTTTGTGAAGCAACGGTACCACGTATTACAGTGATTACCCGTAAAGCATATGGTGGTGCGTATGATGTAATGAACAGTAAACATATTGGAGCTGATTTAAATTATGCTTGGCCTTCAGCTGAAATTGCGGTAATGGGTGCTAAAGGCGCTGCGGAAATTATTTTTAAAGCAGATATTGCAAAAGCAGATAACAAAGAAGCAAAACTAAAAGAGAAAGAAACGGAATATGCCGAAATGTTTGCTAATCCATATGAAGCGGCAGCACGTGGATATATTGATGAAGTGATAATCCCTGAAAATACCAGGGAGAAATTAATGAAGGCTTTTGGAATGTTAGAAAACAAAGTAGCCAAATTGCCCCGTAAAAAACATGGTAATATTCCATTATAAATGAATAGAACACAGATAACACGGATGCGATGGATTTTCGCAGATGATATCCATTAAAATCCGCCGCATCCGTGTTCCATTAAGTAGAGAGTTAATTTAGAATAGTTATAATAAAATGAACGTATTATTATTAGGTGGAAGAGAACATGCATTTGCATGGAAGATCAAACAAAGTAAACAAGTGGATAAGCTTTATATTGCCCCCGGTAATAGCGGTACACAAGAGTTCGGTGAGAATGTAAAAATACCAGCTACTGATTTTCCCGCGTTACAAAAATTTGTTTTGGAGAATCAGATTTCAATGGTGGTTGTTGGACCCGAAGATCCGTTGGTACATGGAGTGTACGATTATTTTAAATCAGTACCTGAATTGCAGTTTGTAAAAGTAATTGGTCCGAGTAAAGATGCGGCTCAATTAGAAGGGAGCAAAGATTTTGCTAAACAATTTATGATTCGACATGGCATACCAACAGCCGCTTATGAAACATTTGTAAAAGAAACTTTATATAAAGGATTTCAGTTTTTAGATTCTTTAAAAGCGCCATATGTGTTAAAGGCAGATGGATTGGCTGCGGGCAAAGGAGTGCTTATTTTAGATTCTGTAGATGAAGCAAAACGAGAATTATCTGTGATGTTGGGGGAGGCTAAATTCGGAGGCGCTGCGTCCAAAGTAGTGATAGAAGAATTTATGAAAGGAATAGAGTGTAGCGTTTTTGTGTTGAGTGATGGCACCAACTATAAAATTCTTCCGAATGCAAAAGATTATAAACGAATTGGGGAAGGTGATACAGGTCCGAATACAGGAGGAATGGGTGCTGTAAGTCCGGTCCCGTTTGTAGATGCTGCCTTTATGAAAAAAGTGGAGGAAAAAATTATTCAACCTACTATTGAAGGATTAAAAAAGGACAAACTTACTTATAAAGGATTTATTTATTTCGGTTTAATGAATTGTCAGGGAGAACCAAGAGTAGTTGAATATAATTGCAGAATGGGTGATCCGGAAACAGAGGTCGTTTTGCCACGTATCAAAACTGACTTAATAGAACTTTTTGAAGTGTTGGAAATAGAAGGTTTGGATAAGAAAAAAATTGAGATTGATGAACGTGCAGCCGCTACTGTGGTAATGGTTTCTGGTGGATATCCTGAAAATTATCGTAAAGATGTAGTGATACATGGCGTACAGGATGTGAAGGAGAGCATTGTATTTCACGCTGGAGCCAAGTTTGATGATACCAGGCTGTTAACCAACGGAGGAAGAGTATTGGCTATTACCTCCTATGGAGTAAATATTAAAGATGCTGTTGGCAAATCATACGAAAGCATAGAAAAAATATTTTTCGATGATATGTATTTCAGAAAAGATATTGGATTTGATGTTTAAAAAGTTCCTTGTACTCGTTTTAATAAACGAGATGCAAAAATAAAATCAAGTAATTCTTTGTTACCTGAACCTGCTATTTGTTCTGCACTGCCTTCCCAGTTTTTCTCTCCTTTATAAATGTAAATAATCTTTTCTCCCATATCAAATACCGAATTCATATCGTGAGTGTTGATGATGGTGGTGGCATTAATTTCTTTGGTAATTTCCAAGATTAATTCATCAATTACAATGGAGGTTTGTGGATCTAACCCGGAGTTAGGTTCATCAAAGAAAAGATATTTTGGTTTTAAAGCAATGGCTCGTGCAATGGCTACCCTTTTTTTCATCCCTCCCGAAATTTCGGATGGAAAAAGTTTATTAGCATTTACCAGATTTACTCTGTCCATACAATAATTTACCCTGGCTTTAATTTCAGAGCGACTCATCTTGGTAAACATTTCTAAAGGGAAAGCTACATTTTGTTCGCAGTTCAATGAATCAAACAACGCCCCCCCCTGAAATACCATTCCAATATCCTGACGAATTTTTTTCTTTTCTGCTTCAGTACCTTTTGAAAACTGACGCCCATCGTAAAGTATCTCGCCATCATCAGGAGTAAATAATCCTACCAGGCATTTCATTAATACGGTTTTACCCGATCCACTTCGTCCGATAATTAAATTACACTTACCATCTTCTAAAGTAGCAGACACATC